>DATHQM010000067.1:0-2259 GCA_035482695.1 Steroidobacteraceae bacterium
GGTTTCCAGCAGCAACACCGGCAGCACGGGTCGGCCCTGCTCGCAATCGCGGCAGGCGAGCTCCAACGCGCCGGCGATCTTCGCCCCGGATACCTCTCCCGTGCTGCCGCCCTGAAAGGCGCTCTCGATCGCGGCGACCAGCGCCGGCCTGCCGTCGAGGGTGCCGCGCGCCAGCACCACGCCATCGTCGGCCTGGGCGATGATCCCCTGCAGAGGCAACCACGGTGATTTGATGCGATCGAAGGGTCCGAGCAGTTCGCGAAAACTGCCCGGGTCGAGCAGCGCGCGTGCGCGCTCCCGAGCACGCATCTCGATGAAGCTGCGGCGCTCGAGAAAGCGGCTGTAGTCGCGCGGCGCAGCCGGCGTTGCCTCGATAGTCATGCGCGCGCCGCCTCCGCGGCCTGCTCGAGGCGCAGCATCACCGTGCCCGGCGTCGCGCCGAAATCGTTGATCTCGATCGACACCGCGCACTGGAAACGCGCGAAAAAACGGTCGAGCACGTTCTTCCAGGCGACGCCGAATCCATCGACGCTGGTGTTCACCCACACGTGCGCTTGATTATCTTGGGATGGCTCGAGCAGCACTTCGAGGTCCCCGGAGCCCACCACCCCGACATGCACTCGGCGCGGTACGGTGTGCTGGGCGGGATAATCGAGTCGAATGGTTTCCATGCGATCACCTCATCGAGCGGAAGTGGCGCGCGGCAGACCCACCTTGCGCGCGGTCGAGAAACAAACAGGCCGCCAGCAGGTCGGCGCAGCCGCCAGGAGAGGCGTTCAGTGCCAGCAGGTCCGCGTCCAGGCGCAGCAGGGCATCCCGGCCGGCAGCGGCGGAGCTGCCGCCCGCCGCGAGCACGATGCGAGCGCCGCGTTGCGCGGCCTCGAGCGCCGGCCGGCCGCCCCGATGCAGCAGGCAGGTGTCGTCCAGGCTCGCCATGATTGCCATCAGCGCATCGAGCCGGGCGCAAGTCTCATCCGCACCCTTCGTACGCGCCGACCACAGCGCCGGCAAACCGACGTTCACCACGTGTGGAAAGCCGGCGCAGGCCTCGCCGCGCGCCCCCGCCACGCCGTAGCGCCGGCACGCTCGCGCGCCATGCGAATCCTGCGGCGGGGCATAGCGATCGGGAAAAGCCGCGAGGCGGCCCGCCCGCGCCGCGACTTCGCGAGCGCCGGCGTTGTCGCTGCCCGCGCTCGCCGCCACCAGGAGACCAATGACCCAAATGGCGCCGCGGTGCGCATTGCTGCCGCCGGTGGCGGCAAGCATGTCGCACTCGCCCGCGCGGCCGATCAGCGCGAGCCGTTCGCGCAACGTCTGATCGGGCTCTCGGTCCGCGGCACACACTGCCATCTGCAGGAACGCGCCGCGCAGAGAGCGGGCGGAACGCAGCAGCCGAGGGAGATCCAAATCGCGATGCGCGCCCGGCCCGCGCCGGTCCACCAGCGCGGGCTTGGGAGTGAGCAAGGCCTCGACAATCAGCGCGTCGACTGCGCGATCGGCCAGTTGCCGGGCGCGGTTCTGCAGCGGCCGCCGGTGCGAAGTCGCATCGGCAAGCGGGGTGCGTCGTAAGCTGAGAGGGGACGACATGCGGGTCACCAGCTGCGGAACTGCGCCGGCGGCTGGTAGAGTCCATCCGACCAGGCGACCAGATCTTCGATGCTGCGCGCCGCCAGTAGCGAGCGCCGTGCGGTCAGCGGCGACACCCCCAGGTCTTCCGGATAGGCGATGATGCCGCGGGCGCGCAGGCTCGCGCTGCGCTTGGGTTCTGCGCGCAGGCCGACGGGCGTGGCGCCGGCCACGGCGGCGACCGCGGCGCGGCGTTCCTCGCCGCTGTCGGTCTTATAGAGATAGGCGATGCCTTCCTCCGTGACGACGTGGCTGACATCGTCCCCATAGATCATCACTGGGGCAATCGGCATGCCGCTGCTGCGGCCGACCTCGACCGCATCGAGCGTTTCGACGATGGTTGGGGTGCCGCCTTTCTTGAACGTTTCGACCAGTTGCACCACCAGCTTGCGGCCGCGCACCACCGGTGTTTCCGCGGTGATGAGGCTGAGCCACGCCGGACTGCTGTGGCGGCGGCCTTTCGGGTCGTGGCCCATATTTGGTGCGCCGCCGAAGCCGGCGAGACGGCCGAGGGTGACCGTGGAAGAATTGGCGTCGGCGTCCATTTGCAAGGTGGAGCCGATGAAGAGGTCAACGCCGTACTGGCCGGCGAGCTGGCACAGCACGCGATTGGAACGCAGGCTGCCGTCGCGC
>DATHQM010000068.1:0-64310 GCA_035482695.1 Steroidobacteraceae bacterium
CGGAGCTCGCAGCGGTCTATGCGCGGCTACGGCTAGCCGAAGGCCCGATGATCGAGGAGGGGGCGACCACCTGCTGCTACGCGCGCAGTGAGAAGAGCTGGATCGACGACCCGCAGGGCGTGCCGTGGGAGAGCTTCCTCACGACGGGCGAAAGCACCGAGTACGGCACGGACCAGATACGGTCGGTCCAGGAAAAGGGACAAGTCGATGCACCTTGTTGTGCACCGACCTGCTGTTCGCCAGGCGCGACCTGACCCCCAAGCGGGCCCCGTGGCCGAGTTACGTGCCGCTAACGACGCAGACCTGGCAGCCATACGCGGGCTTCTTGAGAAAGCGGGGCTGCCGACGACCGATCTCGAGGCCACGAAGCCGAACTTCACCCTGCTTCGCGAACACGGTGCGATCGTGGCCGCTGGGGCGTTGCAGCGCCTCGGCTCATTGGCGCTGCTGCGTTCGGTCGTAGTCGCGCCAGATCGCCGCGGAGCCGGACTGGGCGCGATCATCGTGCACGAGCTCGAGAAGGTCGCGAGTGCCGTGCGGGTCCGCCAGCTGTTTCTTCTTACCCAAACCGCTCGGGAATTCTTTGCGCATCAGGGCTATCACGTGATCGAACGAAACGAAGCACCCCAGGATGTCCAGGGGAGCGAGGAGTTTCGCTCGCTGTGTCCGACGTCTGCGACCTGCATGACTAAAGTACTGTCCGATTCACCGTAGCGCACAGCGTGACAGACCGACCTTACAACGTGCTCTTCCTGTGTACCGGCAACTCCGCGCGCAGCATCCTCGCGGAGGCTCTGATTAACCAATGGGGACGCGGAAAATTCCGAGGGCTTAGTGCGGGCAGCCATCCCAAGGGCGCCGTGCACCCCATTGCGCTGCAACTGCTTCAGCGCATGAATCTTCCGACCGAAGGCCTGCGCAGCAAGAGCTGGGACGAATTCGCCGTTCCGGGCGCAGCTCCGCTAGATTTCGTGTTCACGGTTTGCGACAACGCGGCGGGTGAGGTCTGTCCCTATTGGCCCGGGCAGCCGATGACTGCCCACTGGGGAGTACCCGATCCAGCGGCCGTCGAAGGCACGGACGCCGACAAATGGGTGGCTTTCCGGGAGACCTTCAGGTTGCTCGACAACCGCATCAAGATCTTCACCAGTCTCCCACTCGCCACGCTCGATCGGATCAAGGTGCAGGAACGCCTCGATGCGATCGGCAGAACCGCAGCTCCCAAGGCCAGCGAATGAGTCTCGCCAGGCGACTTGGCGCTGAGGGAACCGGCTCGCTGCTCCTGGCTGCTGCCGTCGTAGGCTCAGGGGTCATGGCGGAGCGGCTGGCCGGTGGCAACGCCGCCGTTGCGCTTCTGGCGAACACCGGAGCCACAGTCGCCGTGCTGGCAACCCTGATCGCACTGTTGGGTCCCATCAGCGGCGCGCATTTCAATCCTGCGGTCTCGCTGATCCAGGCGATACGCGGTGTGCTCGGCTGGCGCGATGCAAGCGCCTACGCGCTCGTCCAGGTACTCGGCTGCTGCCTCGGGGCGATCCTCGCTCATGCGATGTTTGACCTTCGCTGGCTGCAGTCGTCCGTTCACGTGCGCACCGGTATGGCACAGTGGCTGGCGGAGGCGGTCGCAACATTCGGGTTGCTCCTGGTCGTCGTTGGATATCGACGAGCGGAGGATGCTCCCTGGATGATCGCCGCGTGGATCGGCGGTGCTTATTGGTTCACCGCCTCGACATCCTTCGCCAATCCGGCAATCACCATCGCCCGTTCGCTCTCGGATACGTTCTCCGGCATCCGACCCGCTGACGTGCCGGCCTTCATCGTCGCGCAGCTCGTAGGGGCGCTGCTGGGGCTCCTGGTGGGGAGGTCTCTGTCGGGCGTAGACCGAGTAAAGCCTGCGGTGAACTCGAGCTCTCCCTAGCCGGAAACATTTCTGACGACAACCCTACGGGAAATTGCGTAGCGATTGCCCGTTACTCGCGGGCGCACTATAGTTGTCATATGCAACTATTTGCTGCCGACCGCACCTCAACGCTTCCGGATCAGTTACAGGCAGACAGCCTCGCGTTGCATGAGGCGCTTGCGGACCTGGTACGCGCTTACCAGTTTCGGGATCGCGACCGCATTTGTTGCCACGACATCTCCGTTACGCAGTGTTACGCCCTGGAAGCGCTTAAGCGTGATGGACCTATGCGTCTCAATGATCTGGCGGAGCGGCTATTTCTGGATAAGAGCACGTCAAGCAGGGTGCTCGGTGCGCTAGTACGCAAAGGCTACGCCGAGCGGCTCGTGGACTTGACCGACGGACGGGCGATCAGTGTCCGAATTACCGCCAAAGGGCAGCGGCTATACAGCCGTATTCATGACGGCCTGGTCCGACAGCAAGCGCAGATGATTGAGGACCTGGTACCCGACGTCCGCCGAGCGGCGATCGAAGTCATCACACGCCTGACCCGTGCTGCTGAGAGCCAGTTTGGCATCGGCAGGGGGGCCACAACCGACTCCAGTTGTTGTGGACCATCCAAACCCAGTTGTTGTCCACCCGGAAAATGAATTTTATGACAACACGCACGACCATTGATCGACGGTTGTTTCTTGCGCTGAGTGCAGGAGCCGGGGTGGCCGCCCAGACCCCGCGACTCGGCGCGGCGGGCGAGCTCGGACCGGGCTCGAGTGCGTACGGGGATCGCTCCCCTTGGGAAAAGTCGGCGCGCACTTTTCGCGCCGATTCCCTGACGCCGGCATCGCGGTCGAGCCGAACACCCCTGCAGGACCTGTACGGCACGATCACCCCGTCTGCGTTGCACTACGAGGCACACCATGCCGGCGTGCCGGCATTGAACCCGCGCGACTATGGCCTGCTCGTACATGGACTGGTCGATCGACCATTGGTCTTTACATTCGAAGACCTACTGCGATTTCCGGCCGTGTCGCGGATGCACTTCATCGAATGCGCTGGCAATAGCGGGCGAGAGCAACAAGGACGACCCGGGGAGACACCTCAACAGAGCCACGGACTTCTAAGCTGCAGCGAGTGGACCGGAGTGCCGTTGAACGTGCTGCTCGACGAAGCGGGTGTGAAATCATCCGCTCGCTGGATCGTGGCGGAAGGTGCGGATGCCTCGCGTCACACTCGCAGCATCCCGATCGACAAAGCCCTGGACGATGTCTTGGTCGCCTACGGCCAAAACGGCGAGGCGGTGCGCCCGGAACAAGGCTATCCCGTACGACTCCTGGTCCCAGGCTGGGAGGGAAACGTCAACGTCAAGTGGCTCGCGCAGATCCGGGTCGTCGACAGGCCAGCGATGTCGCGCTCGGAAACGGCTAAGTACGTTGATTTGATGCCGGATGGCACGTCGTGGCAGTTCTCGTTTGTCATGGAAGCCAAGTCTGTCATCACACGTCCTGCCGGCGGCCAGTCGCTCCCCGGGCCCGGTGCTTATGAGATCACTGGGCTGGCCTGGTCGGGCCGCGGTCGGGTCACGCGCGTGGAGGTCTCGGCAGATGGCGGCAGGACTTGGACCGACGCAGTTCTGAACGATCCGGTACTGCCCAAAGCGCTGACACGATTTGCGACCCCGTGGGTCTGGGATGGTCGCGAGGCAGTTCTGCAATCGCGCTGTACCGATGAGACCGGGTACCGGCAACCAACCCGTGAGGAGCTGGTCGCGGTCCGCGGACTGCACGAAGGTGGCGATGGACTCGATCACTACAACGGCATCAAGACGTGGTTCGTGCATGCCAACGGCGAGGTGCGCCATGCGTAAGGCGCGGCTCGCGCTCATTCTGGCTGTTGCCGCCGTCTGGAGACTGGTCTGCGCCGATACGCCGGGGTCCGACTCGTTTCGCTATCACCTCGGGCGACCCGCAACTGACGCCGACATTGCCGCCGCCGGGATTTCGGTCGGGCCCGATGGAAGTGGTTTGCCGGCCGGAGGTGCGACGGCGCGCGACGGTCGGCCGCTCTATCAATCTATCTGCGCCAGCTGCCATGGGCTGCGCGGTCAGGGCAATGGCACCTATCCCGCGCTCACCGGCGGCCAGAATACGCTTACGAGTGCGCACCCGATCTTAACGATCGGAAGCTATTGGCCATATGCGACGACAGTGTGGGACTACCTCAACCGTGCGATGCCGTACCAGAACCCCGGCACGCTGACCTCGCAGCAAGTCTATGCACTCACCGCGTATTTGCTGTACCTCAACAAGATCGTCGGCGAACGGCAGATGGTCGACCAACACACGCTTCCGCTCATCCGCATGCCAAATCGCAACGGTTTCACTGCGGATCCGCGCCCAGACATTCCCGAAAAGCGGCACGCTGTAACGGCGCAGCAATCTCGCTGAGAGCCTGTTTGATTGACTGCTGGGCGCGCGCCGCTTATCTGACTCTCTTGAGCAAGTACGCGTACTGTTGGCCGCCCCGAGTGCCACTCGCGGCGATCCATCCCTGGGAGTTGATGCCGGCCGCTTCCTGGAGTGTCACAGACCCTGTATCCGCCAGGGAGTTGAGGTCGTACATCCGGCCATCCACGTAGACAAAGGCTCGCGAGTTCCCGTTCACATCCTGTGATACGCCGACGATCTCTCCGTTGTCATTGATCGCATTCGCTGAACTACTCGCATCTCCCGGCAGCGTGCCCAGATCGGACAGTCTCCCCCGGTGATAAAGGAATGCGTGATCACCAGACACGCCGACGACGTCATCCTGATCGTTCAATCCATTGGCTACGCTCGATCCACTGGCTACGTCCGGAACGAGCAACGTTATGTTTCCGTCCCGCCACTCCACAGCACCACCCGCGCATTCCCCGACAGCTTCGGCCCAGCCAACGACGTGCCCCTTGTCATTGATCGCGAGCGCGTTACTTTGCGGCGGCGGCGCGAAACAGTACGGCGGTGGTGGTGGAGGAGAAAGACCTGGGAGCGAAGCGAACACGTGGGCGGTGCCACTCCACACCGCAGCGCAGTCCGCCACGTCACAATCAAAGTTCCCCACCACAGTGCCGTGTTCGTTAACGGCCATCGCGATGGTGGCAGGGCCCAAACTCTCGGCTCCGCCCACCCTCGACCAGAGAACAGCTTGCGGCAGATCGGGAGTCTCTGCGTAGCCTGCAATGATTCCCTTGTCGTTTATACCAAACGCAAAGCTGTTCTGTTCGGAGCCAAATGTCAGCTGGTTCACTGCGCCGCTGCGGTGCTGGTAGAAAAACGCGAGAGCCGCTCCGAAGAACGGAGCGCCATCGGGCTGAGTTGCGTTCCCCACCACCTCGTCGCGATCGTTGATGGCGGCAGCCGACATGCTCCCACCAGCGGCAACAATCGATGGGATTTCGATGAGTGCATACTTCGGAAGCGGGTGCCCTGCCCACGCCGCGGCGGATACGATCCAGCTCGCTGCGAGGAGACTGGTCGGTAAGACCTTTTTCATTTGATATCCTCGGCGTCGACGACCAGGTGACCCGTTGAAAAGCGCCCATCGACGAAGGCGCACCGGTCTGTTACTTGAAAACGATGCCGAGCTTTTGGCAGGCAGGGCACTTGACGAACTTCGGGAGCAGAACCGCGAGCCATAAGCGGCCGCATTCGCAGCGCATCTTGTACAGGCGCTGCACGGTGACCTTACACAACCTCTCTTCGTGGACTTCTATCCCGCTGTCGGTCGCCGTTTCTGGTTGCGGGACTTGCAGGCCTGCTCGTCGGTTCAGTGGCGGGTTGCCAGGGTTGGTGATGTGTTCTCTCACGACAAAACCCCTTTTTGTTGTTTTTGCTAGCTATTACACTAATCCCCGCCTGGCGAATATGTCAAATTTGAGCCGCCAGTTAGTGCCGCCGCGCCCGCGCCGGTAGACCGCGACGCTCTGACCTGTCGATTCTGCCGCGCGACTGTCTTGTGCAGTTCGTCGTTCGCCACGTGGCACCAGGCGCCCCAGAAGCTTCACCGTCAGCTTCCCGCTTTGCTCGGACAGGTGAACTCCTTCTGTCCTGCCCTGGTAGCTTCGGGCTGGGCGAGCTTCCAGCCGGCCGGGATGTCGAACTGCGCCGCCGGCACCGCGCCTGGTGTGATCGCGGTGGTCTCGATGGTGATCTGCGCGGCCTGCACCATGCCGGGCGGCAGTGCGTTTGCGGACGCGTCGGCAGGCGAGGCGGCCGGTGGATTGTCCTGTTTCTTCTTCTGAAACAGCCCGCCGACCAGCTTGCTGCCGAAGGCGCTGGCGGCCGAGCTGAGCACTGAGCCGCCGGCGTTGTTGCCGGCGGCGTTGGCCGCGGCATTGCCCGCCGCGGATCCCGCGGCGCCCGATGCGGAGCCGGCCGCGGCATCGCCGGCGGCCTGCCCGGCGCCGGCGACCACGTTGTCGCTGCCCGCACTTTGGGGCTGCGACTTCGCCGCGCCACAACGCGGACCACCGAAGGCGATGCGCATCGTCGTCTTGAGCGGGTAGCCCTTGAGATCCGCGGCCTTGCCCGACAGCTGCTTCAGGCTGTCGGCGTAGGGTGCAAGAAACTGGCGCATCTGCTTCTGCAGGCCCGCGTCCGCTGCATCCAGTCCCATCTTGTGTGCGTAGGCGACCTGGAACGCCTGGCGGTCGGCCAGGCCGTCGATCTGGTCCTGCGTGACCCAGGCGTCGAAGGCGAACATGAAGTCGCAGACATCACCCGTCTGTGGGTTGGTGCAGCTCTGCGTCAAGGCGATCTGCGTCAGTTGCGCGTCGTGACCGGCGAAGCTCGCGTGGCTGCCCGGCTGTTTCACGTCGAAGCGCGGCGCGCTCATCTGGCACTTCGAGGTATCCGGCGCGGATGAGGTGCCCTGCATCGCCGGGCACTGCTGCATCTTCTGCAGCATCGCCTGCGCCTGTTGCTGCGCCACCAGGCGCTGCGCCTCGGTCGGGAAGGCGGTCTCGCGGTACTCCCTCTTCTTCGGCTCCAGCGTCCAGCGAACGTCGCGATCGAGACGGATGATCTCGCCGCTCTGCGCATTGCCGCACAGCATCGACATGAAACCTTCACATTGCAGCTCGCTGTCGCGGCGCTGCTTGTCGCTCGCGGTGTATTCGCTTGCCGTGCCGTGCGCCTTGAACAGGCTGAAGTCGAAGCTGGTCTGCTGCTGGATGGTGACGTCCGCAACGGCTGCACTCGCGGTGAGCCCCGCGATGCTGAGTCCTGCGAGCAGCCGCGGAACGCTCCCCTGATGTCGCATTTTTCTTCTCTCCCCTGAAAAGGCAACGGGCGCCGCGCGCAGCGCTCCGCCGGCCAAGCTGCGGATTACGCGCGCAGTCTAGTCCGGCAGGACGCACAAGGGGAGGTGGCGTGCTTGCGGGCGGTGCACCCCTTGTCGCAGCATGGCGCGCGGCCAGGCATCGCAGGAGTGACCATGTGCGATAACGACACGATGGATGATGCGCTCGAGTACCGGCTCAGGTCGGGCTTGTCGCGGCGGCAGTTCGGGGCGCTGACGCTCGGTGCAGGACTCGTCGCTGCGCTGCCGCCGGTGGCGGGGGCGGCCGAGGTGCAGGAGACCGAGGTCGACATCAAGACCCCCGATGGCACGGCGGATGCCTATTTTGTGCACCCCGTCGGCGCGGCGCGCCCGGCGGTGCTCATCTGGCCGGATATCTTCGGACTGCGCCCGGCGTTCCGGCAGATGGGCAAACGACTCGCGGAGTCAGGGTATGCGGTCCTCGTCGTGAATCCCTTCTACCGCACGCAGCGAGCGCCTACCGCTCCGGAGCATCCCGACTTCAACGACCCCGCCACCCGCAGCGCACTGATGGACCTGATGCACACGCTGACACCGGCGACGACCGTCACCGACGCGCACGCCTTCATCGCCTGGCTCGACAGCCAGCCGGCTGTCGACCGGAAACGCAGGATGGGCACGACCGGTTACTGCATGGGCGGTCCGCTCACGATGCGTACCGCGGCCGCCGCGCCGCAGCGCGTGGGCGCCGGTGGCTCCTTTCACGGCGGGGGCCTGGTGACCGACAAGCCCGACAGCCCGCACCTGCTCATCCCGCAGATGAAGGCGCACTACCTCATCGCCATCGCCGCCAACGACGATGAGCGCCAGCCGGAAGCGAAGGACGTACTGCGCGCGGCGTTTGCCAAGGCGCACCTGCCGGCGGAGATCGAGGTGTATGCCGGCACTATGCACGGGTGGTGTCCGCCGGACTCGCAGGTCTACAACCCCGAGCAGGCCGAGAAGGCCTGGAGCCGCATGCTGGTGCTGTTCAAGAGCGCGCTGGTCTAGGAGCGCGCCGGGCGGCCGCCGCGATAAGGGGCGGCGGCGCGCTACAGGCCGAGGTCGCTCAGGCCGGGATGAGTGGCGGGCCGCGGTCCGGGCGCGCTCCAGTGGTACTTGCGCTCGGCGGCGCTGATCGGCACATCGTTGATCGAGGCGAAGCGGCGGCGCATCAGCCCGCCCGCGTCGAACTCCCAGTTCTCGTTCCCGTAAGAGCGGAACCAGTGACCGGAATCATCGTGCCACTCGTAAGCAAAGCGCACCGCGATGCGCTCGGACCCGAAGGCCCAGATCTCCTTGACGAGGCGGTAGTCGAGCTCGCGGTTCCACTTGCGCTGCAGGAACTCACGGATGGCCTGGCGGCCGCGCAGGAACTCGGCTCGGTTGCGCCATTCGGAATCCTCGCTGTAGGCGAGCGCTACGCGCTGCGGGTCGCGGCTGTTCCAGGCGTCCTCGGCCATGCGCACCTTGGCAACCGCGCTCGTCGCTGTGAAGGGCGGGCGGATGGGCGCCGGCGCTGCGGCAACGGGGTTGTCGTTTCCGGTCATGCGTGTGCCTCGCTGCCGCGGCTCAGTCGCCCGGCGCTGAATCCCGCAGCGGCGAGCGCCAGCAGCGCCCCAGCCCACAGCGCGATGTTGGATCCCGCCGCGGCATACGCGCCGAACAGGATCGCGACCGCGGCGGCGCCGAGTGCCTGCCCGAGCAACCGTGCGACGCCCAGCAACCCGCCGGCCGCGCCGCTGCGCTGGCGCGGCGCAGACCCGAGTATGGTGCGATTGTTCGGCGCCTGGAAGAAGCCGAATCCCAGCCCGCACAGCATCATGCGCCAGACGACGGTCCCCGCCGCGGCATGCGCCGGCAGCAATGCGAGCAGCGCCAGTCCCGCTGTCAGCACCAGCAGGCCGCACGCCCCGAGTGCGCCGGCGGCATAGCGGTCCGCCAGGTGTCCGGCCAGCGGCGCCGCCACGGCGAGCGCCAGCGGCCAGGGCGTCATCAGCAGTCCGGTGGCCACCGCACTGTGGCCGAGTCGCTGGATCTCGAAGGGCAGCGCAACCAGAGCGGCGGTCTGCGCCATGAACGCGCACACCGAGGTCAGCAGCGACAGCGACAGGATGCGGATGCGCAGCAGGTCGAAGGGGATGAGTGGTGCGACGCGCGGCCGCTCGTGCTGCACCAGGAACCACGCCAGTGCGGCCCCGCACGCCAGTTGCGGCAGCGCCAGGGCGCGCGAGCCCTGGTGGGCGAGCGACTGCAGGCCGCTCACGAGCAGGCCGAACGCCCCGGCACACAGCGCAGCGCCGGCGTAGTTGAGCGGGCGCCGGGCACGCTCGGTTTCCGGCAGCGACGCGAACGCAATGCAGAGCGTGATCAGCCCGAGCGGGACGTTGATGCCGAACAGCCAGCGCCAGTGCGCCACCGCCAGCACTGCCGCGGCGATGGTGGGGCCGAGCGCGGCCGAGGTGGCGATCACAAAGGCGTTGATGCCGATCGCGCGGCCGAGGTGGCGGTGCGGGTAGGTGAAGCGCACCAGCGCCGGACCCACACTCATGATGCCGGCCGCGCCAAATCCCTGCACGACGCGCGCGATGCTCAGCGCCGCAAGCGTCGGGGCGAACGCGCAGCCGAGCGAGGCGAGCGTGAACACCGCCAGCCCGGTCTGCGACACGCGCCGGTAGCCGACGATCTCGCCGAGCGAGGCGAGCGGCAGCAGCAGCACCAGGATCGCCAGCTGGTAGGCATTGATGACCCAGATCGACGCCGCCGGCGTGGCGCCGAAATCGCGCGCGATGGTGGGCAGCGCCACGTTGGCGATGCTGCTGTCGAGCACCGACATCGCAATCGCCAGCGCAATCGCGGCCATTGCCCAGTAGCGCCGCGGCACCGGCAGGCCATCGGCGTGCACGGCGGGGAGCTGCGGAACGGCACCCGAGGCGCTCATGGCGCGCATCATATAGGCCGCGCAGCGCGGCGGAAGCTTGTCATAACACGGTGGCGCCCGGCGGCGGCGCGGCGCGCGCCGCGCTGCTACAATCGATCGCACAGCACGCGGATTGCACCTCAGCGACGGAACCCTCGTGTACCGGCCCTCACAAGAACAACAACCGCGCGGGCAGCACCGCGCCCGCGCCGAACGGCGCCGCAGCGAGCGGCGCCAACAGGGGCTGCGCGCGCTGGTGCACGGCAGCTTGCGCCCGCGCCGGCACGCACCGCGCCGCGCCGATGACCGCGCCCTGAGCGCGGTCGACTGGCACCACGCACAGTGGCTGGCGATCGCCCTGCTCATCGTGCTGTTCTCCTGCGGCGATTCGTTCCTCACGCTGCTGCTGGTGGAGCGCGGCGCGCGGGAAGTGAACCCGCTGATGGCACCGCTGGTCGCCGGATCGGCGGCCACGTTCGCCGGGGTGAAGATTGCGCTGACCGCTGCAGGGGTGGTGCTGCTCACGCAGCTCGCTCGCATCCGCGCCTTCGGCCGCATTCCGGTGGGGGTGGCGCTCTACCTGCTGCTCGCGCTCTACAGCGCGCTGATGTTCTACGAGTTCCACCTGCTCGGGGTCCCGTAGGCCGCAGCCGGGGAGGACAGCGCCGCGCCGCGGCTTTTCCGCTAGACTAACGGCTCGCCCCGCTGCCCGTTATGCTCGAACCAACGCCCCTCTACGGCGGTAACGCCGAATTTCTCGACGCGCTCTACGAGGACTACCTCACGGACCCGGCGCGCGTGGCGGAGGGCTGGCGCCGTTATTTCGCCCAGCTGATGCCCGCGGGCGGCGAGCGCGCGCACGGCCCGCTGCGTGCCGCCATCGCGCAGCGCGCCGCGGCGGCTGCGGCCTCCGGTGCCCTGCCGGGGAGCGTGGCGAGCAGCGCCAGGCAGGCCGCCGTGTCACGGCTCATCCAGGTGTGGATCAACCGCGGACACCTGCTGGCCAACATCGATCCGCTCGGCCTCATGCCGCGCCCGCGCCCGCAGGTGCTAGACCTCGAGTACTTCGGCCTGTCCGCCGCCGATCTCGACACCGAGTTCTTTACCGGCAGCCGCACCGCGGCGGTGCCGGCGCGCTTG
Source organism: Steroidobacteraceae bacterium (assembly GCA_035482695.1). Lineage (GTDB taxonomy): Bacteria > Pseudomonadota > Gammaproteobacteria > Steroidobacterales > Steroidobacteraceae > 13-2-20CM-66-19. The sequence continues at coordinate 11,295 of DATHQM010000068.1, forward strand.
CCGCTCAGGGACATCCTGGCGCAGCTGCAGTACATCTACGCCGGCACCGTCGGAGCGGAATTCGCGCACATGTCCGACTCCGAGGAGCGGCTGTGGCTGCAGGACGAGTTCCAGGAAGGCCGCCTGCGCCATCGCTTCAGTGCCGAGGAGCGGCGCAACATCCTCTGGCAGCTGACCGCCGCCGAGGGGCTCGAGCGCTACCTGCACACCCGCTACGTCGGGCAGAAGCGCTTCTCGCTCGAGGGCGAGGATGCGCTCATTCCGCTGCTCGATGACTTGATCCAGCTCGCCGGGGAGGTCGGCATGGAGGAGGTGGTCATCGGCATGGCGCATCGCGGGCGCCTCAACGTACTGGTGAATCTGCTCGGCAAGTCCCCCGCGGAGCTGTTCTCCGAGTTCGAGGGCGCCTACGACCCGAGCCGCATCAAGGGCTCGGGCGACGTCAAGTACCACAAGGGTTTCTCGGCGGACCTGCGCACCGCGCACGGCAACGTGCACACCGTGCTGGCCTTCAACCCCTCGCACCTCGAGGTCGTCGATCCGGTCGTCGAGGGCTCGGTACGCGCCCGGCAGGAGCGGCGCGGCGACGAGCGCGCCGAGCGCGTGCTGCCGCTGTTGTTGCACGGAGATGCTTCGTTTACCGGCCAGGGCGTGGTGATGGAGACGCTGCAGCTCAGCCAGGCGCGCGGCTTCTTCACCGGCGGCACGGTGCACGTCATCATCAACAACCAGGTGGGCTTCACGACCTCGGCGCCGGCCGATGCGCGCTCCACCATGTACTGCAGCGACGTGGCGAAGATGCTGGAGGTGCCGATCTTCCACGTCAACGCCGACGATCCGGAAGCGGTGGTGTTCGTGACCCGCCTGGCGCTCAAGTACCGCATGCGCTTTCACAAGGACGTGGTGATCGACCTGGTGGGCTATCGCCGGCACGGCCACAACGAGGCCGATGAGCCGGCAGCCACGCAGCCGCTCATGTACCGCATCATTCGCGAGCATCCGACCGCGCGCCGCCTGTACGCCGACCGCCTGCTGGCGGAACGGGTCCTGGGCGAGGCGGACGCGCAGGCGATGTTCGAGCAGTACCGCGCGGGGCTCGACGAGGGCCGTCCGCAGGCGCGCGCCTCCCTCGGCATGATCGGCAACAAGTACACGGTCGACTGGAGCGCCTACGCGCAGGTCGACTGGACCGAGCGCGTGTCGACCGGTGTCGAGCTGGCGCGCCTGCGCGCGCTCGGCGAGCGTATTACCACACTGCCGCAGGGCTTCACGCTGCACCCGCGCGTGGCGCAGCTCATGGCCAACCGCCGCAGGATGGTGCAGGGGGAGTTGCCGCTCGACTGGGGCTGCGCCGAGACGCTCGCCTACGCGGCGCTTCTCGAGGACGGTTTCGCGGTGCGTATCTGCGGCCAGGACAGCGGCCGCGGCACGTTCTTTCATCGCCACGCGGTGCTGCACGACCAGCAGTCCGACGCCACCTGGATCCCGCTGCAGCACGTCGCGGCGACGCAGCCGCGCGTGCAGATCATCGATTCGGTGCTGTCGGAAGAGGCGGTGCTCGGCTTCGAGTACGGCTACTCGACCACCGAGCCCGGCTCACTGGTGGTGTGGGAGGCTCAGTACGGCGATTTCGCCAACGGCGCCCAGGTGATCATCGACCAGTTCATCAGCTCGGGCGAGGCGAAGTGGGAGCGCTTCTGCGGGATCGCGCTGTTCCTGCCGCACGGCTACGAGGGGGCCGGACCCGAGCACTCCTCGGCGCGCCTCGAGCGCTTCCTGCAACTGTGCGCCGAGAACAACATGCAGGTGTGCGTGCCCTCCACGCCGGCGCAGATGTTTCACATGCTGCGCCGCCAGATGCGGCAGCCGTTTCGCAAGCCGCTGATCGTGATGACCCCGAAGAGCCTGCTGCGTCACGAGCTGTCGGTTTCGGCACTCGAGGAGTTGACGCGCGGCGGCTTCGCGCGCGTGATCGGCGAGCTCGACGAGCTGCCACCGGAGGAGGTTCGCCGCGTGGTGTTCTGCAGCGGCAAGGTGTACTTCGACCTGCTGAAGGCGCGGCGCAAGGAGGGACTGCGCGATGTGGCGCTGCTGCGCATCGAGCAGCTCTACCCATTCCCGAACGAGGAGTACCAGGCCCTGCTCAACCGCTACCCCGACGCACGCGAGGTCGTGTGGTGCCAGGAGGAGCCGCAGAACCAGGGCGCCTGGTACCAGATCCGCCATCGCCTGCAGGAGCTGGTGCTGGGACGCCGCCCGGTTCTGTACGCCGGACGCGCACCCGCCGCCGCGCCGGCCACCGGCATCACCAAGATTCACGAGATCGAGCAGCAGGCGCTGGTCGCCGCGGCGCTGCACTCGAATATCACCGAGGAGTCAGGTCGCGAGACCACGCGCCTCACCGCATTGCCGGCTGCGGCCGCGAACCCGGCGCCCGCGGCCCTGCCGGCCGCCTCACCATCGCCGGCGCCGATAAGAAAGCGCTCATGAGCACCGAGATCCGCGTTCCACAACTCCCCGAGTCCATCGCCGATGCGACGCTCGTGACCTGGCACAAGCAGCCCGGGGATGCCATCCAGCGCGACGAGAATCTGGCCGATCTCGAGACCGACAAGGTCGTGCTGGAGGTGCCGGCGCCGGCCAACGGCGTGGTGCGCGAGCTGCGCGTGAAGAGCGGCACCGTGGTGAAGAGCGGCCAGGTGCTCGCCGTCATCGAGGAAGGCGCGGTCGACGGCAAGCGAGCCCCGGCGGCGGCATCCGCGCCGGCGGCCGCGGTGTCCGCGCCGGCCGCCGCGGTGAACGCTGGGGCGGCAGGCGGGGTGCAGGCGCCGAAGTCCGCGCCGGGCGCTGCCCCGGTCGCCGCTACCGACGCCGGCAGGCTCAGCCCGTCGGTGCGGCGGCTGGTGGAAGAGAACCAGCTCGATCCGGGGCGCATTCCGGCTTCCGGACGCGACGGCCGGCTCACCAAGTCGGACGTCGTCGATTATCTCGGCCGCCAGCCGGTGGAAGCGCCGTCTGCGCCACCCGTGCAGTCGGCTCCGTCCGCCACTCCGCCGCCGGGGGCGGCTGCCGCCGGCGCCCTTGCCCGGCCGCCCGAGTCCCGGCCGCCCGCGGTGGGGGCGCGCGCCGAGCAGCGCGTGCCGATGACGCGGCTGCGGGCGCGCATCGCGCAGCGCCTGATCGAGGCGCAGTCGACCCAGGCGCTGCTCACGACGTTCAACGAGGTCGACCTCACCGCCACGCAGGAGCTGCGCGCGCGCTACCGCGAGCGCTTCGAGAAGGAGCACGGCGTCAAGCTCGGCTTCATGTCGTTTTTCGTCAGGGCCGCGATCGATGCGCTGAAGAAGTTTCCGGTGGTGAATGCGTCCGTCGACGGCAACGACATCCTCTACCACGAGTACTACGACATCGGCGTGGCGGTCTCGACCGAGCGCGGGCTGATCGTGCCGGTCGTGCGCGATGCGGACAGCAAGAGCTTTGCGATGCTCGAGAAGCAGGTGGCCGACTACGCCCGGCGCGCGCGCGAGGGCTCCATCACCATCGAGGACCTGACCGGCGGAACCTTCACCATCACCAACGGCGGGGTGTTCGGCTCGCTCATGTCAACGCCGATCGTCAACGCGCCACAGAGCGCGATCCTCGGCATGCACAAGATCCAGGACCGCCCGATGGTGGTCAACGGCCAGATCGTGGTGCGGCCGATGATGTACCTGGCGGTGACCTACGATCACCGCATCATCGACGGGCGCGAGGCGGTACAGTTTCTGGTGGCGATCAAGGAGGCGCTCGAAGACCCGGGGCGGATGCTGCTCGGCATCTGAGCTGCCGGGCGGCCCTGCGGGCCGCGCGCTCCTTTCAGAACACCTGGCGGAAGAACCAGTACAGACCGCCGGACAGCAGGATCGCCACGGGCAGTGTCAGCACCCAGGCCATCAGCAGGTTGCGCAGCGTTGCCATCTGCAATCCCGAATGGTTGGCCGCCATTGTGCCGGCCACCCCCGAGGACAGCACGTGGGTCGTCGAGACCGGCAGGCCGAAAATGTCGGCCGCGCCGATAGTGGCCATGGCCACCAGCTCCGCGCAGGCGCCCTGTGCGTAGGTGAGATGGGTCTTGCCGATCTTCTCGCCGATGGTCACGACGATGCGTTTCCACCCGACCATCGTGCCCAGTCCCAGCGCGATCGCCACCGCCACCTTCACCCACAACGGGATGAACTTCGTCGCCCCGTCGATCTGCACCTTGAACGCGTCGAGATTGGCGCGTGTCTCGGGATCGAGCGCCGGGCGGTGCGGGTCCTTGTCGAAGACGCGCACTGCTTCGGAGGTGAGGTACATGTCGTTGCGCACGTTGGTGACGCTCTGCGCCGGCACGTTGGCGAACGTGCCGCTCGACTTGATCTGCGCGGCGATGCTGCCGGTGAGCGCGGTCAGCGCCGGCAGCACGCTGTCGTTGTAGGTGTGGGTGCGGATGTAGGTGGAGAGCGCGCCGCGCGCGCTCGCATCGGCGGGCAGTGAGCTGCCGGCGTACTGGCTGAGCGAGTGCTGCGTGGTCGTGGCCATGGCGATGAATGGCGTCATCTGCGCGACGGGCATGGCACGGTTGAGCGCGTAGGCCATGGGCACGGTGCCGATCAGGATCAGCATGATGAGGCCCATGCCTTTCTGGCCGTCGTTCGAGCCGTGCGCGAACGACACCCCGCCGCAGGTGAGGATCAGGATGCCGCGGATCCACCACGGCGGGGCCTTGTTGCCCTTGGGCTCGCGATAGAGCTCGCGATTCTTCACCAACGCCTTGAGCACCAGCAACAGCAGCGCCGAGAACACGAATCCGACCAGCGGCGAGAGCAGCAGCGAATAGCCGACCTTGGCCGCCTGGCCCCAGTCGACGCCGCTGGTGCCATCGCGGCCGTGCATCAGCGCGTTGGCGACGCCGACGCCGATGATCGAGCCGATCAGCGTATGGGAGGAGGAAGCGGGCAGCCCGAGCCACCAGGTGCCCAGATTCCAGATGATCGCGGCGATCAGCAGTGCGAACACCATGGCGAAGCCGGCGCTGCTGCCGACCTGCAGGATCAGCTCGACCGGCAGCAGCGTGATGATGCCGAAGGCCACTGCGCCGCTGGAGACCAGCACGCCGAGAAAGTTCAGTGCGCCCGAGTACGCCACCGCGAAGTGCGGCGGCAGGGAATGGGTGTAGATCACCGTCGCCACGGCGTTGGCCGTGTCGTGGAAGCCGTTCACGAACTCGAACCCGAGCGCGATCAGCAGCGCGAGGCCCAGCAGCAGGTACGGCAGGATCGTCAGGCCTGGCGCGTTGACCCCGCTGATGTCGCTCACCAGGCTGTAGCCGCTGTAGCCGATGCCGATCAGCAGCAGCACGACGAACCCCGCAATGGTGATGCGGCTGGGCTTGCGGTCCAGCGCCGGACGCGATGCGGGGTTTGCGCCGACGGTGTCGGCGGCGACGCTGCTCATGGGCGGTGCTCGTCGATGGAAAGGCGGGCAGTCTATGACAGTAATGTTCCCGATTTGTGACAGGCCGATTGGAGGAGCGCTCGCCTTTCCTCTTTGTGTTACTTTTCAATGACATTTGCACGCCGGTCACGGGGACTTGCCAATGACGAACGACGAAAAGCGCGCTGCGGGCCCGGGCGATTCCTTCGACGTGGTGGTGATCGGCGGCGGACCGGCCGGTTACCCCGCGGCGCTGCGCGCCGCGCAGAACAAGCTGACCGTGGCCTGTATAGATGAGTGGAAGAACCACGACGGCACCGCCGCCTTCGGCGGCACCTGCCTCAACGCAGGCTGCATCCCCTCCAAGGCGTTGCTCGAGTCCACCGAGCTCTACCACCGGTTGCAGGAGGAGTTCGCGCTGCACGGCATCCGCGTGTCAGGCGCGCAGTTCGACGTCGCGCAGATGCAGAAGCGCAAGGGCGGCATCGTGCGCACGATGACCCAGGGCATCCTCGCGCTGTTCAAGGCCGCAGGCGTCACGCCGCTACAGGGCCACGGCCGCCTGCTCGCCGCTCGCAAGGTCGAATTCACCGCGCACGACGGTGCACGGCGCACGCTGAGCGCGCGTCACGTGGTGCTCGCCTCCGGATCTGCGCCCATCGAGCTGCGCTCCGCGCCGTTCAAGGCGCCGCAGATCGTCGACTCCTGGGGCGCTCTCGAGCTGGACGCGGTACCGAAGCGCCTCGGTGTGATCGGCGCCGGCGTGATCGGGCTCGAGCTCGGTAGTGTGTGGCGCCGGCTCGGCGCGGAGGTAGTGGTGCTCGAAGCGCTGCCCGAGTTCCTCGCCTTCGCCGACCAGCAGCTCGCCAAGGAAGCGCTGCGCCATTTGCGCAAGCAGGGGCTCGACATCCGTCTCGGCGCGAAGGTGAGCGCCGCCACGCTGGCCGGTGGCGCGGTCGAGGTCAAGTACACCGATGCGCAGGGCGAGCAGGTGGTGCGCGTCGAGCGGCTCATCGTCGCGGTCGGCCGCCGCCCCTACACCCAGGACCTGTTCAGCGCGGACGCCGGCGTGCAGCTCGATGAGCGCGGCTTCGTCAAGGTGGACGAGCACTGCCGCACCGGGACGGATGGCGTGTGGGCGATCGGCGACTGCGTGCGCGGACCGATGCTCGCGCACAAGGGCAAGGAGGAAGGGGTGATGGTCGCGGACCTGATCGCCGGGCGCTACGGCGAGATGAACTACAAGGTAATCCCGTCGGTCATTTACACCGCACCCGAGATCGCCTGGGTGGGTCTCACCGAGGAGCAGGTCAAGGCGAGCGGCCGCGCGTACAAGAGCGGCGTGTTCCCGTTTCTCGCCAGCGGCCGCGCACGGGCCATGGAGCAGGCGAGCGGGTTCGCCAAGCTCATCGCCGCACGCGACGACGATGAGATCCTCGGCGTGCACATCATCGGTCCGCTTGCCGGGGAGCTGATCGCCGAAGCGGTGCTCGCCATGGAGTACGCGGCGAGCAGCGAGGACCTGCAGCGCACCATCCACGCTCATCCGACCCTCGCCGAGGCAGTGCACGAGGCGGCGCTCGCCGTCGACAAGCGCTCCATCGACTCGATCAATCGCTAAAGGCGCTGTGCGGCGCGCGTGCGGTGCGCGGGCGCGGCGTCCGCAACGCCGCCGCAGTCAGCGGCGCCGCCGCGCCTCGATGACGTTCGGCACGGCCGCCAGCCGGCGCAGCACCCGCGACAGCTGCTCCAGGCCCGCGACCGCCACCACCAGCACGAAATAGGCGATGCCGCTGCCGTGGTCGGTCCGCGAGGTCACCGCGTCGATGCTCAGCCGCTCGACGGCCAGCACGTCGGTCAGGTCGCGCAGCAGTCCGCGCCGGTCATAGGCGCTCACGCTGAGCTCGACGACGTTGAGCGCTGCGGATGCGGCGGCACTCCATTCGACCTGCAGCACGCGATCGGGTTTGAGCGCCGCCATACGCGCCAGGCTCGGGCAATCGCTGCGATGCACGGTCACGCCGCGGCCGAGCGTGACGTAGCCGGTGATCGGCTGCGGCCGCAGCGGCGCGCAGCAGCGCGCCAGCGTCGTCGGCAGATCGCCCACCCCTTCGATCTCCACCGCGGTACCGCCGCGGCGCGCTGCCGCCGGCCGGTGGACCCGCGGCACCCGTGGCCGCTCGAACAGCCGGTTCGCCGCGTGCATCAGCTGCGTCAGCGTGATCTCGCCCTCGCCGAGCAGCTGGTGGAGGTGGTCGACGTCGCGCGCCTCGAGCTGCGCGGCCAGCGCCGCGAGCTGTCCGGGCAGCACGCCGATGCGCGCCAGCTCGCGCTCGGCGAGACGCGCGCCGGCGCTGCGGTTCTCGCCCACGTCCTGGCGGCGGAACCAGGCGCGCACCTTGCCGCGATTGCGTGCCGAGGCGAGGAAGCCCTGCTCGGGCGCCAGCCAGTCGCGGCTCGGTGCTTCCTGCTTGCCGGTAATGATCTCCACCACCTCGCCGCTGGCAAGTACCTGCGTCAAGGGCACGATGCGGCCGTTGGCCTTGGCGCCACGGCAGCGGTGTCCGAGCGAGGTGTGCACGCTGTAGGCGAAGTCGAGCGGGGTGGCGCCGCGCGGCAGATCGATCACCTCGCCCTTGGGGGTGAGCACGTAGACGCGGTCCTCGAACAGCTCGCTGCGCATGCCCTCGATGAGATCGCGATCCGCGTCCGCGGCGCTGCGCGTGCCGTCCTCGGGCTCGAGCAGCCGGCGCACCCACTCGATGCGGCGCTGGTACTGCGCGTCGACGGGGCCGCCTTCCTTGTAGGTCCAGTGAGCGGCCACCCCGAGCTCGGCGTGCTCGTGCATCTCGCGGGTGCGGATCTGCACCTCGACGCTGCGTGCCTGCGGTCCGATGACCGCCGTGTGGATCGAGCGGTAGCCGTTGCCCTTGGGCGTCGCGATGTAGTCATCGAACTCCCCCGGCACGTACGGCCAGCGGCCGTGCACCACGCCGAGCGCCGCATAGCAGGCGGCGAGCGAGTCCACCACGACGCGTACGGCGCGTACGTCGAACAGCTCTTCGAAAGCGAGCTGCTTGCGCTGCATCTTGCGGTAGATGCTGTAGATGTGCTTTGGCCGGCCTTGCACCTGCGCCTCGATGCCGGCGCCCTGCAGCTGTGCGCGCAGCTGCGCGCACAACGCCTCGATGTAGCGCTCGCGGTCCGCGCGCCGCTCGTTGAGTGCGGCGGCGATGTGGCGGTACTCCTCGGGCTCGAGGTAGCGGAACGCCAGGTCCTCCAGCTCCCACTTCAGCTGCCAGACGCCGAGGCGGTTGGCCAACGGCGCGTAGATGGCGCGCGCTTCGAGCGCGCGCCGCTCGCGCTCGGCAGCCGTCAGGGTGCGCGCGTGGCGCAGCGCCACCAGCTCTTCGGCGAGCCGGGCGAGCACCAGCCGCGGATCGCTCACCACCGCGAGCAGCATCTTGCGCAGCGTCTCGGTCTGGCGCGTGTCGAGGCCGTGCGCCGGCGACCAGTCCCGCGGCAGCCCGAGCGTGCCGAGCCGCTGCAGCGCGACTGCGGTCGCGGCGGCCGCCTGACCGACGATGCGGCCGGCCGCCTCGGCGCTCAGAGCGTCATTGGCGAGCAGCGCGCGCACCAGCAGTGCCGCGGCGAGCTCGGCGCTGTCGGTGAGTGCGCCGATGATCTCGGCGGCTTCCGCGGGCAACGCCAGATCCGCAGGCCCGCGCGGGCTGGCCGCTGCGAGCGCGTCGCGCGCCGCGGCGATGGCCTCGCGGACATGCGGTGGGCAGAGTTGACTGGTTTCCACTGCGGCGGGGAGTGTTGCGGCGGATGGCAGGGGGCGCCCGGCATGTCGCCGCCGGGGCTTTGCCGTTATCATACCGCCTGTGTTTGCAGGCGGTCGGCGCGTGGCGCGCCCGGTGTATGCATGGCAGGACACAGCAAGTGGGCTAACGTTCAGCGCCGCGCCGGCGCGCTGGCGCGCAAGCACGCCACGCCGCCGGCGGCCCGTGCCCGCGAAGGACTGCAGAGCGTGCGCTACGAGGGCTATGGTCCGGGCGGCGCAGCGGTGATGGTCGAGTGCGTGACGGCCGACTGCAGCCGGGCGCGTGCCGCGGTGCGCCGCGCCTTCGCGCAGCACGGCGGGCAGCTCGGCGCGGACGGCTCGGTCAGTTACCTGTTCAATACCGTGGGTCTCATGACGTTTCCCCCCGGCACGGACGAGGACCAGCTCATGCAGGTGGCGCTCGAGGCGGGCGCCGAGGACGTGGTGCCGAGCGCGGATACCTCGGTGGAAGTGCTGGCCGATCCGCTGGAATTTGCCACCGTATGCGCGGTGCTCGCGCACCGCGGCTTCACCCCGGCCACGGCCGAAGTGACGCAGCGTGCCGCCACCTCGCTCGAGCTCTCAGGCGAGACTGGCGAGGCGATGGTGCACCTGCTCGAGGCGCTCGAAAGGCTGGACGAGGTACGGGACGTGTACTCGAATGTCGAGATATCGGACGAGGTCCTGGCGCGCGTTTGATCCGGCGGCCACCGCCGCCCCGGTAGCCGTGGCGCTCACGGTCCGCATTCTCGGCCTCGACCCCGGCTCGCGGCGCACCGGGTTCGGCGTGATCGAATGCCGTGGCCAGGAGCTGCGGGTCGTGGCGCACGGCTGCCTCAACGTCGCCGCGGCGGCCCCGACGCGGCGGCTGCGCCTGATCTTCGAAGGTCTCAAGGCGCTCGTGTGCGAGCATGCGCCGGCGGAAGTGGCGGTGGAGCGCGTGTTCGTCAGCCGCAACCCCGACAGCGCGCTCAAGCTCGGGCAGGCGCGCGGCGCTGCGCTGTGCGCCATTCCCGCGGGCGTGCCGGTGTTCGAGTACGCCGCGCGCGCCGTCAAGCTGGCGGTGGTCGGCTCGGGCGCCGCGGAGAAATTCCAGGTGGCGCACATGATGCGCGTGCTGCTGGCGCTCACCGAGCGTCCTGGTGCGGATGCGGCCGATGCGCTCGCCGTGGCGGTGTGCCACGCGCACGCGCGCCGCGTGGCGCTGCTGGCGCAGCAGGCCGCGCCGCTCGCGGGCGCACGGCGATGATCGGCTCGCTGCGCGGCCGGATCACCGCCAAGTCCCCGCCGCAACTGACGGTCGAGGTCGGCGGCCTCGGCTACGAGATCGAGGCCCCGATGTCGACGTTCTTTCACCTGCCGGCGGTTGGCGCCGAGGTGCACCTGCTCACTCACCTGGTGGTGCGCGAGGATGCGCACGTGCTGTACGCGTTCGCCACCGGGGAGGAGCGGCGGCTGTTTCGCAGCCTGATAAAGGTGTCGGGCGTCGGCCCGAAGATCGCCCTGGCGCTGTTGTCCGGGATCAGCGTGAGCGCGTTCGCCGAGTGCGTGCAGCGCGAGGACGTGGCGGCGCTGACGCGCGTGCCGGGCGTCGGCCGCAAGACCGCCGAGCGGCTGATCGTGGAGATGCGCGACCGCGTGGCGGCCCCGCCGGTGGCGGCGGGCGGCGGCGCGCCTGAGGCCGGGGCGAGCGCCGAGAGCGAGGCCTACGGGGCGCTGGTGGCGCTCGGCTATCGTCCGGCGGAGGCCGCGCGCTTGCTCAAAGCGGTCGGTCCCGGTACACATTCCACCGAGGAACTGATCCGCCGGGCCCTGCAGGGCGCGGCACGGGAGTAGGTCGCAAGTCCGTGACGTCCGAAAACATCATCAGCGCCGTGGCGAGCTCCGAGGAGGAGGCCGTCGAGCGGGCCATCCGCCCGCGCAGACTCGCGGAGTACGTCGGCCAGACGCCGGTCAAGACGCAACTGGAGATCTTCATCAGCGCGGCGCGCGCGCGCGGCGAGGCGCTCGATCACGTGCTGATCTTCGGACCGCCGGGTCTGGGCAAGACGACCCTGGCGCACATCATCGCCGCGGAGCTCGGCGTCAACCTGCGGCAGACTTCCGGGCCGGTGCTCGAGCGGCCCGGCGATCTCGCGGCACTGCTCACCAACCTGCAGGCGCGCGACGTGCTGTTCGTCGACGAGATCCATCGTCTGGCGCCGGTGGTGGAGGAGGTGTTGTACCCGGCCATGGAGGATTACCAGCTCGACCTCATGATCGGCGAGGGGCCCGGGGCGCGCTCGATCAAGCTCAACCTGCCGCCGTTCACCCTGGTCGGCGCCACCACGCGCGCGGGGCTGCTCACCTCGCCGTTGCGCGACCGCTTCGGAATCGTGCAGCGGCTCGAGTTCTACGCGGTGGAGGACCTGGAGCGCATCGTGTGCCGCTCCGCCGCCATTCTCGGGGTGAGCATCGACGCCGGCGGGGCGCTGCGCATCGCGCAGCGCTCGCGTGGCACGCCGCGCATCGCCAACCGCCTGCTGCGCCGGGTGCGTGACTATGCGCAGGTGCGCGCCGACGGGCGCATCGGCGAGGCAGTGGCGGACGCCGCCCTCGATATGCTCGAGGTCGATGTGCTCGGATTCGATACGCTCGACCGCAAGCTGCTGTGTGCGATCATCGAGCGCTTCGACGGCGGTCCGGTAGGTATCGACAGCCTGGCAGCCGCGCTCGGCGAGGAGCGTGGCACGCTCGAGGACGTCACCGAGCCGTTCCTCATCCAGCAGGGCTACCTGGTGCGCACGGCGCGCGGGCGGGTGGCGACCCGCGCCTCCTACCTGCACCTCGGGCTCAAGCCGCCGGAGCGCGCCGCGACGCTGTCGCTGTTCGAAGGTGAGCGATGAGCGCCTTCTGCTGGCCGGCGCGCGTCTACTGGGAGGACACCGACGGGGGCGCCATCGTCTACTACGCAAACTACCTGCGCTTTCTTGAGCGCTCGCGCACCGAGTGGCTGCGCGCGCACGGCCACTCGCAGCAGCAGCTGGCACACACCCCGGGGATCCTGTTCGCGGTAGTGAGCCTGCAGGTGGAGTACCGCGCGCCGGCGCGGCTCGACGACGAGCTGGAGATCACCTGCGAACCGCGCGCGCAGGGCGCGGCCTCGCTGCACTTCGTGCAGCGCATCTACCGCAAGGCACGCGATGGCGCGGCGCCTGCCGGGCTGCTGCTGGAGGCGCAGCTACGCGTGGCGTGCGTCGACGCCCGCAGCCTCAAGCCGCGCCGGCTGCCGCAGTTCCTGCTCGCGGCGGTGGCGGCGCAGGATCCGGCCCATGGGTGAGCCGCTGTCGATCGTCAGGCTGATCGCGCAGGCGAGCGTGCCGGTGCAGATCGTGATCGCCATCCTGCTGCTCGCCTCGCTCACTTCGTGGGCGATCATCTTCCGCAAGCGCCGCATCATCAACCGTGCGCGCCGCGAAGCCGACCGCTTCGAGGGGCGCTTCTGGTCGGGCGACGACCTGGCGCAGCTGTACCGCGCCATCGAAGCGCACGGCGGCGCCACCGGCATGGCGGGCATCTTCGAATTCGGCTTTCGCGAGTTTGCGCGCCAGCGCCAGAGCGCGGGCGCCACCGATCAGCTGCTGGAAGGCTCGCGGCGTGCGATGCGCGTCGCGCAGCTGAAGGAGATCGATCGCCTCGAGCACAACCTGGCGACGCTCGCGACGGTGGGCAGCACCAGCCCCTACGTCGGGCTGTTCGGCACCGTGTGGGGCATCATGAGCGCCTTCTCGTCGCTCGGTAACGTGCAGCAGGCCACGCTCGCACAGGTCGCCCCGGGAATCTCCGAGGCCCTCGTGGCGACCGCCTTCGGCCTGTTCGCCGCCATTCCGGCGGTGGTCGCCTACAACCGCTTCGCCGACCAGGTGACGCGCCTGGAGATGCGCTTCGATGCCTTCATCGAGGAGTTCTCGACGATCCTGCAGCGGCACGCGACGCGCGGCGCCGCCAGCAACGCCGGCGCCAGCAGCAACGCCGGCGCCAGCGCGGCGCGCTAGGCCATGGCGCAGACCTCACGCGGGCGGCGGCTGATGGGCGAGATCAACGTCGTCCCCTATATCGATGTCATGCTGGTGTTGCTGATCATCTTCATGATCACCGCGCCGCTGTTGACTCAGGGTGTCAAGGTCGATCTGCCCAAGGCCGGTGCGGAACCTCTGGAGGCACAGCAGCTCCAACCCCTCGTGTTGTCCGTGGATCGCGCCGGTCGGCTGTACCTGAACGTCGGCGGCAATCCCGCGGCGGCGCTCGATGAGCAGACGGTGGCCGTGCGCGCCGCGGCGATGCTCGGGCGTCACCCGGACACGCCGGTGCTGCTCAAGGCCGACAGCGCGGTTGCTTACGGGCGCGTCGTGCAAGTGATGGTCATTCTGCAGCGCGCGGGGGCGCGCAAGGTAGGCTTCATCACCGACCCGCTGCCGCAGAGCCCGGGTCGTGGGAGCTGACCTCAGCGCCGTGCGGATGCAACGGGAGAGTGATCGCTGGGTGTCGATTGGCCTGTCCGTGCTGCTGCACGGGGCGCTGCTCGCGGCGCTGGTGTATGGCTGGCTGCTCTACCGGCGGCCGCCGCGCCCGGCGCCGACACTGGCGATCGAGGCGACCGTAGTGGATGCACGCGCAGTGCGCGGGGTGCCGCGGCCGGCGCTGCCGCAGCCCCCGCCGCCGGCGCCGCCCGCGCCGCCGACCGAATCCGAAGGGCCGCCGCAGCCGACTGCCGCGGAGCTGGCGCAGCGCGAGCAGCAGCGCCACCAGGCCGAAGCGGCTGCCGAGGCCGAGCAGCGCGCCGCGGAGGTGAAGGCTGCCGAGGAGCGCAAGGCACGTGAGGCGGAGGCCCAGCAACGCGCCGCGGACGCGCGCCGGCAGCAGGCCGATGCGCAGGCCGCGGAAGCAGACCTGAAGCGCAGCCTCGCCGCCGAGGAGCATACCGACAGCGCGCGCTCGGGTCCGGCGCTTGCCAACTGGCAGTCGCAGATCGCCGCGAAGATCACGCGCGCGTGGCTGCGGCCGCCGACGGCGCGGCCGGGAATAGAATGCATGTTATACGTGACCCAAGTGCCGGGAGGCGAAGTGACACAGGTGCGCATCGGGCAATGCAACGGCGACCAGGCGGTGCGCGAGTCGATCGAGGCGGCGGTGTACCGCGCCTCGCCGCTGCCGCCACCGCCTGATCCGGCGCTGTTCGACCGCAATCTGCGCATCAACTTCAAGCCGGATTGACCAACATGAACTCGCCAGGCGCTATTGGCCCCCGACTCCGACGCAGGCTGGCGCCGCTGTGGCTGACGCTGGCGCTGCTGGCGCTGCCGGCGGCGCACGCGGAGCTGCAGATCGAGATCACCTCGGGGGTGCGCGATCCGGTGCCGATCGCCATCGTGCCGTTTGCGCACGCGGCGGCGGCTGACGGCGGGCTCGATGTCGCTGCCGTGATCCAGCATGACCTGGAAGGCAGCGGGCGTTTCCGCGCACTGCCGCGCGAGCGCATGCCGGCAATGCCCACCCGCGCCGACGAGGTCGCCGCACCAGCCTGGAAGGCGAGCGGCAGCGACTACGTCGCGGTCGGCCGCGTCAGCGGGCTCGACGGCGGCAACCTGGCCGTGGACTTCGACCTGATCAGCACGCTCACCGGCACGCGGCTTGCCTCGCAACGTTTCGTCGGCGACGCCAGCGCTCTGCGCAACGCCGCGCATCGCGTGAGCGACGCCATCTACCAGAAGATACTCGGGGTGCGCGGCGCCTTCGCCACCCGCATCGCTTACGTGGCCGTCGACGGCACCGCTCCCGCGCAGCACTATCAGCTCATCGTCGCCGATGCGGACGGCGAGAACACACACCTGGTGCTCGAGTCGCGCTTTCCACTCATGTCGCCCGCCTGGTCGCCCGACGGGCAGTGGCTCGCGTACGTCTCGTTCGAGAGCAAGCACGCGGCGGTGTACGTGCAACTGGTGCGCAGCGGCGAGCGCCGGCAGGTCTCGGCCCGCGCCGGCATCAACGGCGCGCCGGCCTGGTCGCCGAACGGACACAAGCTGGCGCTCACCTTAAGCGGCAGCGGCGGCAACCCGGACATCTACGTGCTCGAGCTCGACACGCAGACCCTGACACGCATCACCGACGACCCGGCGATCGACACCGAGCCGGAATGGGCGCCGGACGGGCGCTCGCTGTACTTCACTTCGGACCGCGCCGGCTCACCGCAGATCTACCAGATCGGCGTCACCGCCGGCGCGCGCCCCAAGCGCATCACCTTCGGCGGCGCCTACAACGCCCGGCCGCGGGTGTCGCCGGACGGCACACAGCTCGCCACGGTGACGCTCGACAACGGCAACTACCGCATCGCGGTGCAGGACCTGGCGAGTGGGGCGGTGCGGGTGCTGTCGCGCGGTCACCTCGATGAATCGCCGAGTTTTGCGCCCAATGGGGCTACACTTATCTATTCGGAGCGCGAGTCCGAGCGCGGGTCGCTGGGGACGGTCTCGACCGACGGACTGACGGGACTGCGTCTCAAGGCGTCGCAGGGTGAGGTGCGCGAACCGGCCTGGGGTCCGTTCAGCAACCCCTGAGGGGGCTACGGCGTAGGGGTAGTGGCATGAGCGAAAGGCTGTGTATGCATCGAGCGATGGTGGTACTGCTGCTGGCGGCGACGCTGAGTCTCGCCGGCTGCGCAAGCAAGCGCCCGAAGGAGGCGCCGGCCGCGCCGGCCAACAGTGCCGAGGGCAACGGGGCCCAGGCCGGCGGCGCGCTGGGCGCCGACGCCTCACGCGGCATGGATCAGGAGATCGCCGGCCCGCAGGCGGGGTTGCTCGCCACGCGTGTGGTGTACTTCGATTTCGACAGCAGCGAGATCAAGGGCGGCGGCACCGATGTCGTCGGGGCACACGCCAAGTTCCTGGCGGCGAACCCCGCTACGCGCGTGCGGCTCGAGGGGCACACCGACGAGCGCGGCTCGCGCGAGTACAACATCGGCCTCGGCGAGCGGCGCGCGCAGTCGGTGCGCCGGGCGCTGCTGCTGCAGGGAGCGGCCGACGCACAGATCTCGACCGTGAGCTACGGCGAAGAGCGCCCGGCGGTGCCAGGACATGACGAGGCCGCCTGGGCCAAGAACCGTCGTGTCGAGATCGTCTACCTGGCGGCAGGGCCGGCGCCGGCGCCGCCGCCGCCGCACTGACGGGCTGCCGCCATGCTGAGGATGTTCGGGATGCTGCTGACGCTGCTCGCGGCCGGCTGCGCGAGTACGCCGCCCGGGCAGGATCCGGTGCAGCTGAAGCTGGCCGAGCTCGATGCGCGCGTGGCGCGCATGGAGCATGCCAGCGGCAACCAGGTCGAGCTGTCGCAGCGGCTCGATGAGGCGCAGGCGAGCCTGCGCGAGCTGCGCGGGCGCATCGACGAGCTCGAGCACAGCAACGACGAGCTGCGTAAGCAGCAGCGCGACCTGTATGCCGATCTCGAGAAGCGCATCAGCGCGGCGGGCGGCGCGGGCGGCGCGGGCGCCACCGGGCCGGCCGGGTCGGCTGCGCCAGGCCCGACGGGAGCGGCGAGCACAGGGGCTGCCGCAGCCGCGCCGACGCCTGGCGCGGGCGGTTCCGACAACGGGGGCGGCGGCGCGGCCGCCGCGAACACGCCTTCTTCGGTCGAGCAGGCCGTCTACAGCCAGGCCTTCGATGCGCTGAAGGCCGGCAGCTACTCGGTGGCGATCACCGGCTTCAAGGACTTCCTCGGCACCTACCCGACGAGCCCGCTGGCAGAAAATGCGCAGTACTGGCTCGGCGAGGCGTACTACGTGAACCGGGACTACGACGCCGCGGCCGGCGCCTTCCGCACCGTCATGAGGAAGTGGCCCGATTCACGCAAGGCGCCCGACGCGCTGCTCAAGCTCGGCTACACCCAGTTCGAGCAGAAGCAATTCGCGGCCGCGCGCGCGACGCTGCAGGAAGTGACGAAGAAGTATCCGGGCACCGACTCGGCACGGCTGGCGGCCGATCGCCTGAAGCGCATACCCGCGCAGCCGCCGGCATCAGCGGCCCACTAGGCGCCGAGGCGCGCATCCGGCGCGACGCGTAACCGCAAGCGGCTGGAGTACACCGCGCGCATGACGCGCCTGAAAATCACCGAGATCTTCCACTCGCTGCAGGGCGAGGCCGACACCGTTGGCGTGCCGACCGTGTTCGTGCGACTCACCGGCTGTCCGCTGCGGTGCCAGTACTGCGACACCACCTATGCCTTTCACGGCGGGCAATGGTGGGAGGTCGGGGACATCCTGAAGCGGGTGCGCGAATTCGCCACGCGTTACGTCTGCGTGACCGGGGGCGAGCCGCTGGCGCAGAAGGCCTGCACGACGCTGCTGACGCTCTTGTGCGATGCGGGGCTGCGCGTGTCGCTTGAGACCAGCGGTGCCATGGCGCTCGCGGAGGTCGATGCGCGGGTGGTGAAGGTCGTCGACGTGAAGACGCCGGCCTCCGGCGAGGAGCGTCGCAACCGCTACGAGGAGCTGGCGCAGCTTACCTCGCAGGACCTGGTGAAGTTCGTGATCTGCGACCGCCGCGACTACGAGTGGAGCCGCAACCGCCTGCAGGAGCTCGGGTTGCCGCGGCGCTGCACCGTGCTGTTCTCGCCGAGCCACGCGCAGCTGCCGGCGCGCGAGCTCGCCGACTGGATTCTCGCCGATCGCCTGCCGGTGCGCTTCCAGATCCAGCTGCATAAGTACCTGTGGGGCGACGTACCCGGAAAATGAGCGCGCGTATGGCGGAGATTCCGGCGGTGGTGCTGCTTTCCGGAGGACTCGATTCGGCGACCGCGCTGGCGATCGCGCGCGAGCAGGGCTTCGCCTGCCACGCCCTGTCGGTCGACTACGGACAACGTCATGCGGCGGAGCTGGCGGCCGCAGCCCGTGTCGCGGCGTGCGGCGGTGCCGCGCAGCACCGCGTCATGCGAATCGACCTCGCCGGCATCGGCGGCTCGGCGCTCACGGATGCGTCGATTGCCGTTCCCGAGCAGCCGAGCGCCGGCATACCGGTCACGTACGTGCCGGCGCGAAACACCATCATGCTGGCGCTCGCGCTCGCCTGGGCGGAAGTGCTCGGCGCGCGCGACCTGTTCATCGGCGTCAACGTGCTCGATTCGAGCGGCTACCCGGATTGCCGGCCGGAGTTCATCGCCGCGTTCGCGGCGCTCGCAGCGCTCGCGACCAAGGCCGGTGTCGAGGGTAATCCGTGTCGCATACACGCACCGCTCATCGCCTGGACCAAGGCGCAGATCATCCGCGCCGGTCTGCGACTCGGCGTCGACTACGGGCAAACGGTGTCCTGCTATCAGGCCGATGCCGCGGGACGCGCCTGCGGCCGCTGTGACGCGTGCCGCCTGCGCCGCGAAGGCTTCGCCGCCGCGGCAGCCCCGGACCCGACCCGCTACCAGGGGCTGTAGTATCATCCCGCGCCCGCACGCACCGACCCCGCCACAGGCAGGGCCGGACGGCGAGTTTCCCGCCGGGGGGCGTTAGCTCAGTCGGTAGAGCATCGGACTTTTAATCCGCTGGTCGACGGTTCGATCCCGTCACGCCCCATACCTTAAAAACAGGTCGACGACCTGGCGGAGGCGATCCGCGGTCAGAAGGTGATCGTTGCGCCTAACAGTCCGAGTACTGGCGTGCTGGTTGCGATGATTGAAGTGAACGGAGCGCCGGTGGAGCTGATGCAAATCGATCATTTAGTGCGGAAGGACTTGTAGCCGTCTTCAGACCGTGCCGGCCTAAAGAAACGGGGCCCTCGACGGGCCCCGTGGAAGTTGGCGCTAAGGCCTACTTGCCGTTTCGGCTGCTGTCGTCGGTGTCGGGCGGCAGGGCGACGAGGCGGCCGGTTACAACCGCGTTATCTATGGTGAGCGTCGTTGTACTTGTCGCCCTCGACCAATTCAGTCTGCGCCTGCTTGAGAAGATCCAGGGCCTTCTCGGCGTGTCCCCCAAACTCAACTCCTTTGTTTGCTTGCTGCGCCTCATGAATGTGCTTGATTCCCTGCTCAGCTGCGCCATACGCATCTCGAAGATTTGGATGACGTATGTCGTACGTATAAGCGACCGTTGCCAAGAGAACTGACAGCAGCGAACCTACGAACACAACTTTCTTCATTGCTAATCCCCTTGAGTTAGGTTGCCGAAGCGCAAAGATAACACCGCCGCGAGGCGGTTCGAAACTCTGGTCGCTGCTGTGACGACTAAGGTTCGGGCTAACCCGGCGCTGCGGGTTCGATTTTACACGCGGCGCTGCACGGGCAACTCACGCGCATCAGGAACTGCCCGAAACAAGCGTCGAGGTTTTTGCTGATGTGAGTGAGCGCCTGCAGCCGCGAAGCTCGACGGTTCGACCATATAAAACTCACTGCAGCGTGATGACGATCGACCCGTCACCACCGTTGGTCGCAGAGCCGCCGCCGTTGCTCGCAGGCGCGTAGGTCGTGCCTGCGGGCCCTGTGCTGCCGCCTGCACCACCGCCGGTTAGTTCGCCGCCGCTGCCCCCGCCGCCATACCCTCCGCCCCCGCCACCATCGATGACGCCGAGGTTCGGATTGCTGGCGCCGCCGCCGGCACCGGCACCGCTGCCGCCGCTGCCGCCCGGGATGTTGGTACCGTTGTTTCCGCCCGTGCCACCGGCACCGCCGTTGCCGGTGCTGCCGCTAGCGCCGGAGCCGGAGCCGCCAGTCCCGCCACTGCCCCCACCGCCTCCAGGCCCGAAAGGACTCCCGCCACCGTTGCCGCCGGCGCCCCCCGGTCCGCCAGCGTTGCCCCCGGCGCCACCGTTGGTGTTGCCAGCGCCGCCACCGCCCCCGGCGATTATCTGGTGATTGCTGCCGGCATCCACGTTGCTCGATCCCCCACCACCACCGCCGGCGCCGGTATAGTAGCTACCGCCGCCGAAGGAGATCCCGTTGGCGCCAGCGCCGCCACCGCCGCCCACCGCGAGGCTCAGCACCTGACCCGGCGTGACGCTGAGGGTGCTGGTGACGACTGCCCCGGCGCCGCCCGCAGGGACCATGAAGGGACCGGTCGTGCCGCCGCCACCGCCGCCGCCGCCCGTCGCGACGATCGAGATGGAGGTGAAGCCGTCCGGCACTATCCAGGTGTAACTTCCGGGCGTGGTGAAGCTCACGGTGTTGGTCACGCAGTCGATGCCCACGTTGTTTACGTCAGCGGAGACCGATGAGCCTGCCCCGTTGCTCACGAGGCACACGAGTCCCGTCGGCTGGGTGCCGACGGTAACGGTATACGCGCCGCCATAGACCACGGGGGTCGTGAAGGTGAATGAGCCGTTGGCGGTGACGGTGAGCGCATTACCGCCGTTGTTCTCCAGGGTGACTTGCTGGCCGGCGCCAAGGCCTGAGACCGAGCCACCGATGGTGTAGGTATTCGTGGAACAGGTGACCGTGATGTTCGCGACGTTCGCCGTCACCTGCGTGCCCTGGCCGTTGGTGACCGAGCAGGTCTGCTCAGCGGGTTGAGTGCCTACGGTGACGTTGTACGCGCCGAGGTAAGCCAGCGGAGTGGAGAAAGTGAACTTGCCGTTGGCGCTCAATGTCAGCGGATCTGCCGAGTTGTTTTTGAGAGTGACCTGCATCCCGCTCGCAAGGCCGTTGAGCGTGCCGCTGAGCGTGAAGGTGCTGGGCGAGCAGATCACCGCAATGGAGGTGACGTTTGCCGTCACGCCGGCACCGGTGCCGTGCTGCACGGTGCAGATGGCGCCCGCGGGTTGAGTCGCGACCGTCACGGCATACGTACCGTTGAAGGCGACTGGCGTTCGGAAGCTGAATGACCCGTCAGCAGTGCGTGTGAGGGTGTCGGCGGCGTTGTCCTCGAGCACGACCTGCGAGCCTGCGGCAAGGCCGGTGAGCATGCCGGAGACCGTGAAGGGTTGCGCCGCGCAGGTGACCTGCACGTTGGTCACATTGCTCGTGATCGCCGCGCTATTGCCGTTGGTCACTGTGCACACCTGACCGTACGGCTGGGTAACGACCGTGACCGAGGAGGCGGCAGTGGTGCTCACGGCGACCGGGAAGTTGAACGTACCGGTCGAGTTCACCGTAATCGCGTTTCCTCCGTTCAACTCGAGCCGGACGCTCTCGCCGGGTGCGAGCCCTGCGACGGCGCCGGAGACGCCGTGAACGCTCGGATCGCTCGAACTGCAGCAGACAAGCCCCAGAGCGGCCAGCGGCAGCACCAGGGATGCGACGAGACGACGGGGCTGCCAGCGACGCATGAGGGAGTACCTTTTAGTCATGGGAGAGCGACCAATGCGGCTGTGAGCGCCGCGGCCGCGTTAAATCCGGTGACTTGCATACTGGAGTACAGCGGGCTGGACGCCTGCACCGGCGTCACATTCTGTAATGTCGCTCGCAAATGATTTTGCAGTGCGTGACTTGCGTCCCAGTACCGCTTTTTCGATCTGTGCGATCCGTCGACGTCAGGACTGCGATCGGCGGGCTATCCACCGGCGCGGCGCTCATGCCGCCGCGACCGTTAACCGCCGCGTACGTCATCCGGCTGACCGTCTGTAGGTGCAGACCGACGTCCTGTCAGCGATTGACGACCCAGGGTTCCGGAACTGCGCGCTCGGCGGGTTCTGCAGCCCAAAAAGGGGGCGGCGTAGGCCGCGGATTACACCCTGTGACAGCCTGCAGCGACTGCGCTCTTCGGCCCGCCGGTGCCAACCTTGCAGCGCTTGGCAGGGAGTAGTCGTTCAGACCTTAGGAGGACTCATCAATGGGTCGGTACTTGCACGGATTGATAACGGGAATCTTCGCAGCCGCCGCCATCACGTTCAGCGCCGTGGCGCTCGCGGCGCCCGCGGAGGACCTCAACACGCGCGTTGAGGACACGCTTAATCACTTCTATGCCCAGAACGGGCAGAACCGCGATCTGGTGTCGAAGGCGGCCGCGGTGCTCGTGTTCCCGAGCGTGACCAAGGCCGGCGCCGGCGTCGGCGGCGAATACGGCAAAGGGGAGCTCAGGGTGGGTACCGAGACGGCCGGCTACTACAAGGTGACCGGTGCCTCGATCGGTGCGACGCTCGGGGCCGCGCGGCACAGCGAAGTGATCGTGTTCAAGACCGCTGAGGCGCGCGACAAGTTCATCAGCAAGAAAGACTGGACGATCGGCGCCGACCTCGGCGTGGCGGTCGCGAAGACCGGTGCCGGACGCGACTACGACACTGAGACGCTGCAGAAGCCGGTCGTGGCGTTCGTGTTCGGCGAGAAGGGCTTGATCGCGGACGCCTCGATCGAGGGCGCGAAGCTGACGCGCTTGCCTAAAGCGGAATAACCTAAAGCGGAATAAGGCCGCGCGACGCGGGACCCACTCAGGTCCCGCGTCGGCCGCGGTGCGGGTTGCGCAGCGCGGACATGCCCGGGCACAACGAAGCGCAGCGCCGCGCCGTCATGCTGCATTTTTCACGACCGCGATTCTCGCGTTGACCGGAATGTTGCCGGCCGTCAGTCCGGGCTTCTGGCCGTGATGATCGAACTCGAGCTCCACACCGGGACGGAAGATGAGGCAATGCGTCGAGCCGCCGTAATGAAACATGCCGAGCTGCTCGCCCTTGCCGACATGCTGTCCCTCGTACACGGTCACCTCGCAGCTGGAGACCTCGCACATTCCCACCGCCAGCACACACATCAGTCCAATGGCCGGGTTGTCGGCTTCGATGAAGATCAGCGCCCGCGTCGCGAGCTCGGTGATGTAGGCCTGTGAATCATTGGGCCCCGCCGGATCGAAGCCGTGCGAAGCGGCTTCCGCAAAGTAAGTGCCGTCCTTCACGTACGCTCTGGTGACCGTGCCGCTCACCGGGCTGTGCCAACGGTGGTAACTCAACGGGCTGAGGTACGCCTGATAGACCGTCGCCCCCGCGAACGCCGGCGCCAGGCGGTCGTTTGCCAGCATGTGCACGATCGAGTACGGCTGGGCCTTGATCCAGAAGGTGTCGCGCAGGCTCACGTGACGCACCAGGCGGTACGGGGCCGACTCGCAGGCGTTGACGATGACCCGGTCATCGTCGGGTTTCGCGACCGGGCGGGCTCCCGGGCGCAATGCCCGCGTGAAGAAATCGTCCCAGGAGCGAAATCCCCAATGGGGCCGGTCCGGCTCGCAGAGGAAGTCGCGCGCGAAGTTCGGCATCGCCTGGCGGGCGTCCGCGCCGAACCAACCGCTGCGCGGATGCTCGTTGAGCACGGCGGCGGAATCAGCGCAGCCCAGGAAGCGCCCCCAGGCGTTCAGCACCTGCTTCAGCGCGGCATTCACGCGCTCGTTGAGGAACGCCGCCATGCCCGCCGCCGTACCCATCGACCAGTCGAGGATCGCGTTGATGGGGCAGCCGACCAGACCGGTCTGATCGAACTCGGGCGCGTGCGTCATGATGGTGTTCAGCAGCTGCAGCATGTGCTGATAGTCGCGCACCTGCGGCCGGCCAGCCGGATCCTTGTCGTACGGTGGCCGCCGCGGCACCTGCGTGAACATCTGACTGAACAGCATGAAGATCCCGGCATCCGCTTCGATCAGGTCGCGGAAATCCGCGATCACCGGGTGCAGATCCTTCGCCTCGGCGTGCGACTTCGCGCTCATCGCCGCGAGCCATCTCTCGAGGAAGGCCTGGTCGGACGGCAGCCATTCGGCCACGCGATACGGCACCTGCGCGCCTGGTTTGGTTTCCACCTCAGCTGTACCCCCGGCGGACATGGCTCAAAGTACAATCATTTCAATCACTTGACGACTGGATTGCCCGGCTGCCCGAATGCGCATCGGCTTCGGGCGCCCGACGATAAGAGATCCTGAACCCTGCCATCGCAATTTTCCGCCTTTTGCATGGCTTGCGGAATTGGCAGGATGGCGGCACGGATGGCGATGAAGCGATCGGCGTCGCGCCCGGCTGCCGTGCGCACGATGCGCGGCCCCGCCAGCCGTGAACCGAATGCCCAAGGAGCCCGTGATGCCCACGCGTATGCCCGGCCGAAATTTTCTCTTCGTCCCCGGACCCACCAACATCCCCGACCGCGTGCAGCGGGCGATGGTGGTGGCGATGGAGGACCACCGCTCCTCGAAGTTTCCCGAGCTCTCGCTGAGCGTGCTGGGCGACCTGAAGAAGGTCTTCAAGACCGCCACCGGCCAGGTATTCATATTCCCGTCTTCGGGGACCGGTGCCTGGGAGGCAGCCCTGACCAACACGCTGTCGCCGGGCGAGCGGATATTGGCGTCGAGCTTCGGCCAGTTCAGCCACCTGTGGATCGACATGGCGCAGCGGCTCGGCTACGACGTGGAGGCGCTGGAGGTCGAGTGGGGCGAGGGCGTACCGCTCGATCGCTACGAGCAGGTGCTGCGTGCCGACAAGCGTCACGAGATCAAGGGCGTGCTGGCGTGCCACAACGAGACGACCACCGGCGTCACCAGCGACATCGCCGGAGTGCGCGCGCTGCTCGATGACCTGCGTCACCCGGCGCTGCTGTTCGTCGATACAGTCAGTTCGCTCGCCAGCATCGATTTTCGCATGGACGAGTGGCAGGTGGATCTCGCCGTGTGCGGCTCGCAAAAGGGGCTGATGCTGCCGGCGGGCCTAGGGATCCTCGGCGTGAGCCAGAAGGCGCTCAAGGCCATGCCCGGCGCCAAGTCGCGGCGCTGTTACTTCGATCTTGCCGACATGATCAAGGCCAACGCGAGCGGCTACTTCCCGTACACCCCGTCACTGCCGATGCTCTACGGGCTGCGCGCAGCGCTCGACATGATCTTCGAGGAGGGCCTGGAGGCGATCTTCTTCCGCCACCACTACCTGGCCGAAGGCGTACGCGCGGCGGTGCTGCAGGGTTGGGGCCTGCAGCTGTGTGCCCGCGAGCCGAAGTGGTATTCCGATACGGTGAGCGCCATCGTGGTACCCGCGGGCATCAACGGCGCGCACGTCATCGACGTGGCATTTCGCCGCTACAACCTCGCCCTCGGCGCCGGCCTGTCGAAGGTGGCCGGCAAGGTCTTCCGCATCGGGCATCTCGGGGATCTGAACGAGCTCATGCTGATGGGCGCGCTCGCCGGGGCCGAAATGTCCATGCTCGACGTCGGCGTCAAGCTCGCGCCGGGCAGCGGCGTGGCCGCCGCCTCCAACTACTGGCGCTCACACGACCCGATTCCGAAGAAGAAGGTGAGCCAGGACCAGCAGTTCTACGCCGCGCACTCGACCGGTTCGATCCAGGGCTGAAGGACGCGAACGCGCCCGCATGACGCAGCACGTCGTGTTTCTCGATCGCTCGACGCTGCAGGCCAACGTGCGCCGGCCGGCGTTCGCGCACACCTGGCAGGAGTACCCGGTCACGGCGCCGGACGAGCTGCCGCAGCGGCTGGCGGCGGCCACCATCGCCATCACCAACAAGGTGCCGCTGCGGGCGCAGGTCCTGCAGCGCCTGCCGCAGCTGAAGATGATCGCCATCGCGGCCACCGGTTATGACGTGGTCGATGTCCCCTGGTGCCAGGCGCACGGTGTCGCGGTGGCCAACATCCGCAACTACGCGGTGCACACCGTGCCGGAACACGCCTTTGCGCTGATCACCGCGCTGCGCCGCAACCTGCTCGCCTATCGCGCCGACGTCGAGCGCGGCCGGTGGCAGCAGGTGGACCAGTTCTGCTTCTTCGATCACCCGATCCGCGATCTGCATGGGGCCACGCTCGGCATCGTCGGTGAGGGGGTGCTCGGACAGGCGACCGCGCATATTGCGCGCGGCTTCGGCATGCAGGTGCTGTTCGCCGATCACCCGCCGCCGAAGGCCGCGGGCGTCACTTTCACGCCGTTCGAGCAGGTGCTCACCGACAGCGACGTGATATCGCTGCACGTGCCGCTGAGCGACTCGACCCGTAACCTGATCGGCAGCGAGCAGCTGCGCAGGATGAAGCGCAGCGCGCTGCTGATCAATACCTCGCGTGGCGGCCTGGTGGATGAGGCGGCGCTGGTGCGCGCGCTGCGCGAGGGCTGGATCGCAGGCGCCGGCTTCGATGTGCTCACCACCGAGCCGCCGAAGCAGGGCAATCCGCTGCTGGAGCTGCGCATCCCCAACTTCATCCTCACCCCGCACATCGCCTGGGCGAGCGAGGGGGCGATGCAGTTTCTCGCCGATCAGCTGATCGACAACATCGAGGCCTACGTCGCCGGCAGGCCGCAGCACCTGCTCACCTGAGCGTGCCGGGCGGTGCGGCACCGGGTCGCAACGCCTAAGATGTCGGCACCCCCCAGCTTGCCGATGCGGCGGACGACATGGCGGCGGACTATGACGTGATCGTGATCGGGTCCGGGCACAACGGACTGGTGTGCGGGGCGTACCTCGCCCGGGCGGGCCTGAAGACCCTGGTGCTGGAGCGGCGCGAGATCGTCGGCGGCGCGGCGGTCACCGAGGAATTCACCCCCGGCTTTCGCGCCTCGCGCTTCTCCTACGTCATGAGCCTGCTGCATCCGCGGGTGATACGCGACCTGGAGTTGCCGGCGTTCGGGCTGCAGGTGCTGCCGGCGAACGACCTGTTCTGTCCGCTCGGCGGCGACGACTACATCGTTTTCAGTGACGACGTCGCCCGCACGCAGGCGGAGTTCGCGCGCTTCTCGCGGCACGATGCGCAGGTCTATCCGCAATTCGCCCGCCACCTCGATGAGGCGGCGCGGCTGGTGCGCGGCCTGCTGTTCGAAACGCCCGTCGACCCGACGCGCCGGCGCTGGAAGAATTTCCGCGAGTCGGCGGCACTGCTGTGGCGGCAGCGCACCGTTGGCGAGCGCATGTACCGGCTGATCGACCTGCTCACCCAGAGCGCCTACGACTACCTGTCGGTGTGGTTCGAGAGCGACGTGATCAAGGCGGTGCTCGGCTACTACGCCTGCATCGGCACGTTCGCCGGGCCGCGCTCGCCGGGCACCGCCTACGTCATCCTGCATCACCTCATGGGCGAGCACGCCGGCGCCGGCGGCTGGGGATTCATCCGCGGCGGCATGGGTGCGATTACCCAGGGCATCGCGCAATCGGGCGCGCGTTTCGGCATGCAGGTTCTCACCAACGCCGCGGTGGCCGAGGTGCTCGTCAGGGACGGCCGCGCTACCGGCGTGCGCACCGTCGACGGGCGGGAGTTCACCGCCCGCGCGGTCGCCTCCAACGCCAGTGCCAAGACGCTGTTCCGCCAGCTGCTGCAGCCGCAGCACCTGCCCGCGGAGCTGCTGGCGGAGATCGATGCGTTCCGCACCTTCTCCACCGCCTTCAAGATGAACATCGCGGCCGAGAGCCCGCCGCAGTACCGCGCTTTCGACCCGCACCGGGCAGGATTCAGCTATCCGACCTACGTGCACATCGCCCCGGACATCGACTACCTGGAGCGTGCCTACGACGATGCGAAGTACGGCTGGTTTTCGCGCCAGCCGTTCCTCACCCCGGTGGTGCCGACGATCGTCGACGACACCCTCGCGCCGCCCGGCAAGCACGTCATCAACGTGTTCGGCGGCCACGCACCCTACACACTCAAGGGAGGGGACTGGGCCGCCGAGCGGGGCAACCTCGCGCGCGCCGCGTTCGCCGCGCTGGATGCCGTGGCGCCGGACTTCTCGCGGCAGATCATCGATTTCGAGCTGCTTACGCCTCCGGATCTGGAGCGCATCGTCGGCTTGCCCCAGGGTCACATCTTTCACGGCGAGCTCACCGCCGATCAGCTGTTCTGGCAGCGGCCGGCGCCGCACTGGGCCGACTACCGCACGCCGGTCGCCGGCCTCTTCCAGTGCGGCTCCTCGACGCATCCCGGGGGCGGCGTCTCGGGCATCCCGGGACACAATGCGGCGCGCGAGATTCTGCGCGAGTGGAAACGGCTGAAATGACCGGAAAAGCCGCGCCGCAGTGCACGCTGGCGAGGTGCCGGCGGGCGGCCTATAGTCGTTAGCGCTCTGCCGCGAGGCACCCATCCGGTTTCGAGCGCGCCTGCCCCGCGGGACGCACTCCTATGAAATCCAGTCATCGTAAGGAGAGTCACGATGAGCGCAGTTATCAGAGAAGCCCAGACATCCCGTCCCGTCGCGCAGTTCCTGGATGCTCCCAAGAAACTGCTGATCGACGGCAAGTGGGTCCCCGCCGCATCCGGCAAGACCTTCGAGGTCAAGAATCCTGCGACCGGGGCGACCATCGCCCGTGCCGCGGAGGGTGACAAGGAGGACATCGACGCGGCGGTACGCGCCGCGCGCCGCGCATTCGAGTCCGGACCGTGGCCCGCCATGACACCGTCCGAACGCGGCAAGCTGGTGTGGCG
The DNA here is from genome assembly GCA_035482695.1 of Steroidobacteraceae bacterium. Classification (GTDB taxonomy): domain Bacteria; phylum Pseudomonadota; class Gammaproteobacteria; order Steroidobacterales; family Steroidobacteraceae; genus 13-2-20CM-66-19. Next base: position 39,884 of record DATHQM010000068.1, read on the forward strand.
GATCGGCGATCTCATCTCGAAGTACACAGGGGAGCTCGCGGAGCTCGAGTCGCTCGACAACGGCAAGCCCATGGCAGTGGCGCAGGCGGCGGACGTGCCGCTCTCGGCCGACATCTTTCAGTACATGGCCGGCTGGTGTACCAAGATCGAGGGGAAGACCATCCCGCTGTCGGTGCTGTACACGCCCGGTGCGCACTATCACTCCTACACGCGGCCCGAGCCGATCGGCGTCGTCGGGCAGATCATCCCCTGGAACTTCCCGCTGCTCATGGCCGCCTGGAAGCTCGCGCCGGCGCTCGCGACCGGCTGTACGGTGGTGCTGAAGGTGGCCGAAGAGACGCCGCTGTCCGCGCTGCGGCTCGGCGAGATTCTGCAGGAAGCCGGCCTGCCGCCCGGCGTGGTCAACATCGTTACCGGCTTTGGCGAAACCGCCGGCGCGGCGCTTGCCGCTCACCCCGGCGTGGACAAGGTGGCATTCACCGGTTCGACCGAGGTGGGCAAGCTGATCGTACAGGCGGCCGCGCGCGACCTGAAGCACGTCTCGCTGGAACTCGGCGGCAAGTCACCCAACATCATCCTCGAGGATGCGGACCTCGACGTGGCGATCCCCGGTGCAGCGAGCGCCATCTTCTTCAATCACGGCCAATGCTGCTGCGCCGGCTCGCGGCTCTTCGTGCAGGAGCGGCTGTTCGACAAGGTGGTCGCGGGAGTTGCAGACCAGGCCAGGGCGATCAAGCTCGGATCGGGCCTTGACCCGGCCACGCAGATGGGTCCGATGGTGTCGGAAATCCAGCGCGATCGTGTGTGCGGCTACCTGGAAGCGGGCAAGGGCGAGGGCGCCAGAGCAATTACCGGCGGCAAGGCGCGCGAGGGCTCCGGCTACTTCATCGAGCCCACGGTGTTCGTGGACACCAAGCCCGGCATGAAGATCGTGAAGGAGGAGATCTTCGGCCCGGTGGTGACCGTGGCACCGTTCAAGCAGGCCGACGATGCGCTGGTACATGCGGCCAACGACACGGTCTACGGTCTGGCCGCGGGAATCTGGACGCGCGACGTGTCCAAGGCGCATCGCATGGCCGCCCGCCTCAATGCCGGGACGGTGTGGATCAACTGCTACAACATCTTCGATGCGGCCTTGCCCTTCGGCGGCTACAAGCAGTCGGGTTGGGGACGGGAGATGGGTGAGGCGGTTCTCGAGAACTATCTGGCCACCAAGGCCGTCACCATCAACCTGTGAGCCGCTCAAGCGCGCGGGGCCCCGCTACGGCGGGGTCCCGGTGCGCCGGCGACCAGGGGGCTGGGAAAGGAATGGGGCCAGGAAAAAGAAACGGTCTCCGGGGCGGCGCGTGGTGATCGAGACTTACCGACACGGTGATGAAAAGGTTGCCATCCATGGCAAGTTACCCTTCCTGGAATCGGCTCACCCGTGCCTGCATCCTCGTATCACACCGCACCGCCCCGAGACCGTTAACAAAGCGTCACTCCGGATTGGGGGGCAAAACCGGATGACGCAATTCGTGCCACATTGTCACTCAGGCTTACGGCCTGCGCGGCGCTCGCCAGCAGCTCGTCGATGGCCGCCGGCCGCGCCGGATGAAAGTGCGCAACACCGACGCGCAGCGGCAGTGCCGGCGCCTCGCCGCCGCGTCGCGGGCCGGCGCGCAGCAGCACTGCGCTGCGCGAGGCGTGCTGTGCGCTGAGCGTGACGGCGGCGAACTCGTGGGCGCTCAGGCGCCCGAGCACGTCGTACACGCCGTAACCGGGAAACAGGTCGCGCATGAAGTTACCCATCTGCCGCAGCAGTACGTCGGCGGCGGACGGCCCGACTTCCTCGCGCAGCCGCTGCAGCTGCTCGAGGCGCAGATACACCAGGTGGGCGCTCTTCTGGTCGCGTGCGGCCAGGTCGAGCAGCCGTGTCGCCGTCTGCACGAAGCCGCGGCGGTTGTACAGCCCGGTGACCTCGTCGCTGAGCGCCGCGCTGCGCAGCGAATGCACCAGGTGCAACAGTGCCCGCAGCTGCAGGGCGACGCGCTGGCCCTTGCTCAGCCCCGTGACGCGCAGCAGGTCCCCGAGCACGCGCCCGATGCGCGCCTCGTCGCCCTCGAGCGCCGCGCTGCGCAACCGGCTCGCCAGTTCAAGTCCGCGCACCGAGCTCGTGCCGTCGCGCCGGGACCTTGAGACCGTTACCAGTTCCACGCCGCGCCTCCTGCAAACCAACACGGCGCGAAGCATAGTCACCTTGCGGGCGTAAACCGCGCCGGTGCAGAACCCGGTTGCGCGTCGGCTGACAGCGGTGCGTGATGTCAGGAAGCTCCTACAGCCCGATCCTGCGGCGCAGCAGGCTTGAGCACCCGCGCACACTTGCGCGGTGGGAGCGTAGCCGCACTCCTACAGCACGCTCAGGGGCCGCCCGACCGATGGCCCGGGCGGTTTGGGTGTAGCGTTGCGCGGCACGAAGGGACCACAAGTACCAAGGAGACCACCACAATGAACAGCCCCAGGAACGGACCGACTCGCAGCGCGGACCACGACGCCCGCAGTCTGCGCGATGCGGCGCGCGATGCGGCGCGCCGTGCCGCGGGTAACCCCGAGGTCGAAAAACTGATCGCCGACGTCGAGGAGCTGATTAACCAGCTGGGAGATTCGCGCGACCCCGCCGTGGCCAGCCTGTGTACGCGCGTAGCGGACGCCGTCGACAACGCCCGCCGCGCGCTCAATGACCGGGCCGCGCAGGTGCAGCGGGGGGCGCGCGCGGCGTTTGCGGCGAGCGACAGCTACGTGCACGAGCAGCCGTGGGAGGCGCTCGGCGCGGCCGCGGTGGCCGGGCTGGTCGTCGGGCTGCTGTTGTTTCGCCGGTGAACTCCCGCCATGCGGCGCCAGCCGGCGGCTCCGGGACCGCGGCAGCTGCCGGGCCCGGCCGACGGGTTGCCGCGCAACAGGCACGCTATCATCCGTGCGGCTATGAGTTCCTTCGCCCGTCAGATACTCCTGGCCGCGCTGCTGCTCGGCGCCGTGGTCGGGCTGTTCGTCGCCGCTGCCGTGGGGCAGCGGCGGCTGGAGGACGCCAGCGCCCGCGTGCAGCTGGCCGCCGTGCGGCAGGGCACGCTGGCCGACGTCGCGCAGCTGCTGAGCGAGGCGGAGAGCAGCCAGCGCGGCTATATCCTGCTCGACAACCCGCAGTACCTGCAGCCGTTTGACGCGGCGGCCGAGAGGGCGCCGCAGGCGCTCGGGCGCCTGGAGCTGGCCTTTGCGGCTGCCCCGGCTGAGGTGCGCAGCGAGATCGCGGAGGTGCGCCGCCTCGGCGAGGCGAAATTCGCCGAGATGCGCCAGACACTGGAGCTCTATCGCACCCGCGGGCAGAGTGCTGCGCTCGAGCTGATCCGCAGCGACATCGGCCGCATCACCATGGGACAGATCGAAGCGCTGATACGGCAGGTGCAGACACGCGAGACCAGCCAGTTTCTCGAGGCGAGCCGCTCGTGGCGGCTCAGCCGCTGGGTGACGTTTGCGACCACCAGCACGGCGCTCGCCGCGAGCATCGGCCTGATGATCCTGCTGATGCAGCAGGCGCTGCGCCACGTGCGCTCCCGCGACAGGGAAGCGGCCGAGCTCGCCCGGCGCCAGTCCGATCTCGAGCGGCTGGTGGCGCGCCGCACCGAGGAGCTCTCTGAGCTCTCGACCCATCTGCAGTCGATTGCCGAGCAGGAAAAGTCGCTGCTGTCGCGCGAGCTGCACGACGAGCTCGGCGGCCTGCTGATCGCCGCGCGCATGGACGTGTCGTGGATCGAGGACCGCGTCGGCAGCGGCGATGCGGAGGTGCTGGAGCACTTCCGGCGCGTGCACGAGGCGCTGCAGGCCGGTGTGGAGCTCAAGCGGCGGGTGGTGGAGAACCTGCGTCCATCGCTGCTCGACAATCTCGGGCTGTTTGCGGCGCTGCGCTGGCAGGTCGCCGACACCTGCGGCAGGGCGGGCTTGCGCTGCCTCGAGCATTACCCGCCGGAAGATCTGCCGCTGTCGCCGGAGGCCGCGATCACCGTGTTCCGCATCGTGCAGGAGGCGCTCAACAACATCCTCAAGCACGCGCGCGCCCGCAGTGTCGACATCGTCGTGCAGTCGCAGGGCGAGTGGCTGCTGGTGCGCATCCGCGATGACGGCGTCGGGCTGCCGCCTGCACGGCTGCGGGCCCTCGGGTCACACGGCCTGGCCGCCATGCGCCATCGCGCGCTGGTACTTGGCGGGCAGTGGCAGGTAGGCCCGCGGCCGGGCGGCGGTACGCAGATCGAAGTGCGTCTGCCGCTCGCACAGATACTCGCGGCAGCGCCGCCGGCGGGCGCCAGCGCCGCCGTTCAGTGAGCGCCGTTCGGCGCCGGGCGTCCCCTGGCGAAGCCGCTGAGCAGCGACGGCAGCTGGAAGTAATCGCGCGACTTGTCGAGGAACGCCTCGACGCCGAGCAGCTCCGCCTCGCGGCGGTACTCGGGCAGCCCGAAGTTGGTGAGAATGATGATCTTGGGACGTGGCACACGGCCGCGGGACAGGGCCCGCAGCACGTTGAAACCAGAGCCCTCGCGCAGGTGCAGGTCGAGAATCAGCACGTCAGGCGGGGCGGTCGCAATGCTCTTCAGGGCCTGCGATTCGCTGTCGACCGTGCCGACCAAGTCGATGTCGGGGAGGTGGTTGATCAACTCCCCGAGGCGGGCAGCGAGCAGTGACGAATCCTCCACCAGCAGCACGCGCAAGGATGGATTAGTCGCCATAAGGATTGACTGGTCACCGCCATTCTAGAGAGGGGCAGAAGGGGGCTCCTGCTGCGCTGCCTCTGTCGTCCTGAGTCTAGTGCCCTGACGCACCGCAAAATGCAGGCACTTGCCGGCACCCGGTGTCAGCGCACGCTGACCGTGCAAGCGCTGCAGCTACTGCACCAGCCCGTTGCGCAGCGCGTAGGTCGTCAGGTCGGCGTTGGTATCGAGCTTCATCTTCTCCAGCACCCGGGCACGATAGGTGCTCACGGTCTTCACGCTGATGCACAGCTCCTGGGCGATCTCCGAGACACTGCGGCCGACCGCCAGCTTGCACAGGATCTGGAACTCGCGCTGCGAAAGGCCCGCGTGCAGCGGCCGATCGGCGGGCTCGTCGAGCGCGCTGACCAGCAGCTCGGTCAAGGCAGCGCTCACGAAGCGCCGGCCGGCGAGCACCGTGTGCACCGCGCGCATGAACTCCTCGGGCGCCTGATCCTTGGCGAGATAGCCCGCAGCTCCGGCGCGCAGCGCATAGATCGCGTACTGTTTCTCGGCATAGGCGCTGATCACCAGCACGCGCGTGCTCGGATGCCCCGAGCGGATGTGACGCAGGATGTCGATGCCGCTGCGGTCGGGCATGTTGATGTCCAGCACGACGAGGTCCCAGTTGCCGTCGCGCAGCTGCTGCAGCGTTTCCGCCCCGCTGGCGGCCTCGGCGATCGCCTCGATCGAGCGGTCCTGCTCGAGCCAGCGCCGCAGCCCCGCCCGGATCATGGCGTGATCATCCGCAATCAGTACCCTGGCCATGGTTCCTCCACTCGGACTTCGGGGTCGTCCCCGTCCGCCTTCCCGTAGGCGGACCTTACCCGTATTGCCGCGACGGCAGAGTACGCCATCCGGCTGACTCGCTGTAAGCCTTATCCTACAAGTGTCGGCGGAATCCCGCACCTGGCGGCAGCACGGGGCGCTCCGTACCCTCAAAGGCGAACCGGGGAGTGGCGCGACTGCGGGGCAGCAGCCAAGGGGCGCGGCGCAGCCGCGCTGCCGCGGCTCACCGCGCGCCGAAGTCCGCCGCGCTTATTTCCACCAGTGTCGGTCCGGGGCGGACGAGGGCCGCAGCGAGCGCCGCGGCGAGCGCCGCGCCGCTGCGCACGCGCACGGCGGTTGCGCCGCAGGCGTGCGCCAGCGCGACGAAATCAGGATTGCGGCCCACTACCCCGATCGGCGCAATGCCCGCGGCACGCATGTCGTCGCGGATCTGCCCGAGGGCGCCGTTGTTCCACACCACGACCGGCAGGGACAGGTCCAGCTCCACCGCGGTCATCAGCTCCTGCAGCGTGAACTGCACGCCGAAGTCCCCGGCGAGCGCGACGATGGCCCGCTGCGGCTGCGCGATGCGCGCGCCGATCGCCGCCGGCAGGGCGTAGCCGAGCGTACCGTAGCCGCACGGGTGGAACCACAGACCGGGGCGCTCGGCGGTGAATGCCCAGTTGCCGAGGTACGCGATCTGCGTCATGTCGCTGAACACCACAGCATCGGCGGGCAGCGCAGCGCGCAGCGCGCGCAGCGCGTCGAAGGCGGCGCGCGCGTTGGCATCGAGCTGCGCCTCGATGCGTGCGCGATGCGCGGCGCCGTCGCCCGCGAGGCTGCGCCAGCCGCTGCGTGCCGGCAGCCCCTGCGTCAGCAGCGCGACGCTCGCCGCCGCGTCGCCGTGCACGCGCACGGCGGCGTCATAGTGGTCCGCGAGCTTGCCCTCGTCGACATCGATGCGCACCAGGCGTCCGCGCATCGGCAGGCGCGTGGTGGTGTAGATGTCCGTCTCGGACAACTCGGTACCAACCGCGAGCACCACGTCGGCGGCGGCGACCAGCTCCTGCGTGGGCGCGTAGGGCAGGCTGACGCCGAGACTGGCCGCGTGGGTTTCGGCAACCACGCCCTTGCCTGCCACCGTGGTGACGAGGTACGCGTCGAGCGCCTCGACCAGGCGCCGCAGCTCCGCGCCCGCCGCGCGCGCGCCGCCACCGGCGATGATGAGCGGCTGCTGTGCGGTAGCGAGCAGTGCCTGCGCGGCCTCGATCGCCTCGCGCGGCGCGGCGGGGAATGCGCTCGCGGCCGAGAAAACTTCCGCCCGCAGCTCGGTCGGCGCGGCCAGCAGGTCGAGCGGGATGTCGAGGTAGGCAGGTCGCGGGCGCGCCGCGCGCAGCGCGGCGAACGCGCTGCGCAGGTGCTCGCGCACCTGCGCGTCCGAGCGCGCACTGCCGGCGAAGCCGCTGACGCCTGCGGCCAGCGCGCGCTGGTCGGCGAGCTCGTGCAGTACGCCCCAGCCGCGCCCGAGCGAGGCGCGCAGCGGCGCGCTGGCAACGAGCAGTACCGGCACCGAGTCGGAGAAGGCCTGGGCCAGCGCGGTGAGGGCGTTGGTGAGGCCGGGACCGGAGATGACGAATGCGGCGGCCGGATGGCGCGTGGCGCGCGCGTAGCCATCGGCGGCGAAGCCGGCGTTCTGCTCGTGGCGCGCCAGCACGTGCCGCAGCCGCGCGAGCTCGAGACCGCGATACAGCTCGAGGTTGTGCACCCCGGGGATGCCGAACACGGTGTCGATGCCATTGGCGGCGAGTGTCTCGACGACGTAGCGGCCGACCGTCCAGGGAGCGTCACTCATGCGCTTGAAATGTTAGCACCGCACACGCACAGTAAGTGCGTGAAGTTCTCGCCCCTCGTGGAGCGCATCAGTGGCGACGGCGCGGCCGCGTGGCTCACGCACTACGAGGCGGTCGCGGCGCGCGAGCGCGGCGAAGACGTCATCATCCTCAGCGTCGGCGATCCGGATCTGCACACTCCGCCGGAGGTAGTCGAGCGCGCCATCGCGCAGCTGCGCGCCGGCGACACGCACTACCCGCCGGCCCCCGGGCGCGCGGCGCTGCGCGAGTCGATCGCGCGCGCGCATGCGGCGCGCAGCGGCCAGGCGGTGAGGGCGGAGCAGGTGGTCTATTTCGCCGGAGCGCAGAACGCGCTGTTCGTCGCCTCGCTGTGCCTGGCCGGCCCCGGCGACGAAGTGCTCACCTTCGAGCCGCTGTATCCGACCTATCCGGCGACCATCGAGGTGTCCGGCGCGCGCCTGGTGCGCGTGCCGGCCGGCGCCGGCTGGCGACCCGACCTCGCGGCGCTCGCGACGCTCGTGACGCCGCGCAGCCGCGCGCTGCTCTGGGCAAGTCCCGGCAACCCGAGCGGCGTGGTGCTGAACGAAGCGGAGCTCGACGGTATAGCCGCACTCGCGCGCCGCCACGACCTGTGGCTCATTGTCGATGAGGTGTACGCCGGGCTCGCCCCCGGCGGGCGCGTGCCGAGCCTCGCCGCGCGGCTACCCGAGCGCGTCGTCACCCTCGGCAGCCTGTCGAAGTCGCACGCCATGACCGGCTGGCGGGCCGGCTGGCTGATCGGTCCGCGCGAGCTGGCAGTGCACGCCGAGCACCTGGCGATGTGCATGCTGTTCGGGTTGCCCGGATTCATCCAGGAGGCGGCCATCACCGCGCTGGAGATTGCGCCGCAGAGCGAGGCGCGCATGCGTGCCTATTGCGCGGCGCGCGGCGCGCGCTTCGCTGCGGGCATCCGCGGCATCGGCGCGCTGCGCGGGCACACTCCCGAAGCCGGGATGTTCATGCTGATCGACGTGAGCGCCAGCGGTCTTTCCGGTGCCGAGTTCATGCGCGCGCTGTACGTATCGCAGCGCGTCTCGGTCATGGACGGCGCCGCGTTCGGCCAGGCATCGGCCGGCTGCGTGCGCGTGTGCTTCGCAGCCGAGGAGGCCACGCTCGACGCGGCCTGCGAGCGCCTGCGCCGCTTCTGCGCCGAGGATCTGCCGGCGCTCACGCGCCGGCGCACGTCCTGAACAAACGGCGCGGCGGCGCGGTGCGCCCCGCGCGACTCGGCGCTCAGCCGGTCCTGGCGGGAACGTTTCCGCCGGGCGTGAGCTTGTCGATCGCCGCCGGCAGCAGCTGCGCGAGCTTCTGCGTCAGCTCCTGCTGGCTCAACCCGGTCTTGGCGGCGAGCTGGCCGATGACGCCGCCGAACGCCTGCTGCAACTGCTCGGGGGAGATCGACTGGTTCGGGCCGCTGCCGATCCACGAGCGCGCCACCCCGCCGAGCCCCTGCTGCTCGAGCTGGCTCACCACGCCCTGGATGCCGCCGTGCTGCTGAATCAGGGAATTCACCACCGTAGCCATCTCGGCGCCGACGACGCCGCCCAACAGTCCATCCAACAGTCCCATGATGCCTCCCCAGCGCGATCGGTTTGTGTGCCGGACCATTCTGCGCCCGCGCGGCGTGGAAGCAAGCTGCGGCGCACCGCGCGGCGCCAAGGCCGGTGCGCACCGCGGGATTTTATTATATTATTATGACGACATTAAAAAGACGCACGCCCCGGACGCCGCCGGCCGGTGCGCGCCGCGCGCCGGCGGATGGAACATGAATCATGAGACAGGTGCGAACGCTGGGCCTTCTCGGTACGGGAGTCATCGGCGGCGGCTGGGCGGCGCGCGCGCTGCACTTCGGCATCGACGTGGTGGCCGCCGACGTGAAGCCGGAGATGGAGCAGTGGATTCGCGGCGCGGTGGACAATGCCGAAGGGGCGCTGGCACGCCTGACGCTCGCGCCGCTGCCGCCCAAGGGCACGCTCAGCTTCACGACCGACCTCGATGCCATGGCGGCGCAGGTGGATTTCATCCAGGAGAACATCCCCGAACAGCTCCAGCTGAAGCAGCGCATCCTTGCGCAGGTGAGCCGCTGCGCGCCGGCGGACGTCGTCATCGCCTCGAGCACCTCGGGGCTCATGCCCACGGATCTGCAGAAGGATATGCAGCACCCGGAGCGCTTGCTGGTCGCGCATCCCTTCAACCCGGTCTACCTGCTGCCGCTGGTCGAGCTCGTCGGCGGGCGCGAGACCGCGCCGGCGGCGATCGAGGCCGCCGCTCGCTTTTTCACCTATATCGGCATGCACGCGCTCAAGGTGCGGCGCGAGGTGCCCGGCCATCTCACCGATCGCCTGCAGGAGGCGCTGTGGCGCGAGATCCTGCACATGGTGAACGAGGACGTCGCCACTACCGGCGAGCTCGATGACTCCATCGTGTACGGGCCAGGGCTGCGCTGGGCGGCGATGGGCACCAATCTCATCTATCACCTGGCCGGCGGCGAGAGCGGCATGCGGCACATGCTGCGCCAGTTCGGCCCCGCCCTGAAATGGCCCTGGACCAAGCTCGAGGCTCCCGAGCTGACCGAGGCACTGATCGACAAGATGGTCGCCGGCACCCAGGCGCAGGCGGCAGGGCGCTCGATTCGCGAGCTCGAACGGCTGCGCGACGGCTACCTGGTCGCCGTCCAGCAGGTCCTCAAGGAATACAACATCGGCGCCGGCGCCACGCTGCGCGCCCTCGAGGAGCGCCTCTACGAGGATTCCGCCGCGGCCGCCAGGGGCCGGGTCGAGCAGGCGGTCGGGAGCGGCGCGCTGCTGCGACTGGTGGAGCTGCAAGTGCGTCCGGAGTGGCTCGACTACAACGGCCACATGACCGACTCGCGCTACCTGCAGGTGTTCGGCGATGCCACCGATGCGCTGTTGCGCTACGCCGGCGTCGACGAGGCGTACCGCAACTCGGGACGCGCCCTGTTCACCGTGGAGAGCCATGTCATGCACCAGGCCGAGGCGCATGCGCTGGAGGGGCTGTACGTGAGCTCGCGCGTACTGGAGCTCGACGATAAGCGCGTGCGGCTGTTCCACGCTCTGCACCGCCGCAGTGACGATGCACTGGTGGCCACCGCCGAGCAGGTCTACCTGCACGTGAGCGCCGGCAGGGCGGCGGCGATCGACGCCGGCGTGCGCGCGAGCCTCGCGCGCGTGCACGCCGCGCAGGCGCATCTGCCGCTGCCGCCGCAGGCCGGCCGCGTCGGCGGCGCGCGCCACTAGGGCCGCGCGCGGGGCGCCGGGAGCTGCGATGCCGAAGATCGTCGACCACGAGCAGCGCCGCGAGGAGATCGCGCTGGTGGCCTGCCGCGTCGTGGCGGCGTGCGGCTTCGATCAGGCGACCATCGTGCGCATCGCGCGCGAGGCGGGTTACACCACCGGCATGGTGGCGCACTACTTCGACACCAAGCAGGACATCATCGTGGCGGCACTGCGGCTGATCCTGCGGCGCATCGAGCAGCGCCTCACCCCGGGGAGCGCGCCGGGGCGGCCCGAGCTGCTGGCGCTGCTGACCGAGGCGCTGCCGGTCGACGAGACGCGCTACATCGAGTGCGCGTTCTATATCGCCTTCTGGGGACAGATGCGGACCGACCGGCGCCTCAAGCGCGTCAATGCCTGGCTGCATCGCGAGTATCTGCGGCTGTTCGAGCGCTGCCTCGCGCACGGCTGGGCGGCCTGGCGGCACTGGCCGGCGACGACACGCGACCAGGTGCTGCGCTCGGTGATCACCTTCCTCAACGGCCTGACCGCCAGCACCGTCGCCAGCCGCAACGACTGGCCGGCCGCGCGGCAGATCGAGCAGCTGCGCTTGCAGCTCGAGCTGCTGCATGCCTGGGCCACGGCCGCCGCCGGCACGCACAGGAAATCCCGCAAAGCGAGTGCCTGAGGAGTTATGCCGTGGACTTTGCTCTGACCGAAGAACAGCAGCTGATCATCGCCACCACGCGCGCTTTCGTGCGCCACGAGCTGGTACCGCACGAGCGCGAGGTCGAGGACAGCGGCGTGCTGCGCGATGATCTGTGCCGCGAGCTCAAGCAGAAAGCGCTTGGCGCCGGGTTGTACGCGGCCAACATGCCCACCGAGGTCGGCGGCGGCGGCCTCGACGCGGTGAGCTGGGTGCTGTACGAGAAGGAGCTGGGCTACACCAGCTACGCGCTGCAGTACGCCTGCGTGGCGCGGCCCTCCAACATCCTGCTGGCGTGCAGCGGCGAGCAGCGCGCGCGCTACCTGCTGCCCGCGGTGCGCGGCGAACGCGTCGAGTGCCTGGCGATGACCGAGCCGCAGGCCGGCTCCGACCTGCGCAGCATGAAGACCAGCGCGGTGCGCCAGGGCGGCGATTTCGTCATCAACGGCACCAAACACTTCATCAGTCACGCCGACCATGCCGATTTCGTGATCCTGTTCGCCGCCAGCGGCGAGGAGGGTACGCCGGGCGGCACGCGCAAGCTGATCACCGCGTTCCTGGTAGACAAGGGCACGCCGGGCTTCGAGGTGCTGCCGGGCTACCGCAACGTCTCGCATCGCGGCTACACCAACAGCATCCTGCAGTTCAGCGACTGCCGCGTGCCGCAGTCCGCGGTGCTCGGGGAGGTGCACCGCGGGTTCGAGGTCGCCAACACCTGGCTGGGCGCGACGCGCCTGCAGGTGGCGGCCAACTGCCTGGGGCGCGCCGAGCGCGCGCTCGAAGCGGCGCGGCAATGGGCGGTGGACCGCGTGCAGTTCGGCCAGCAGATCGGCAAGTTCCAGGGCGTGTCCTTCAAGCTCGCCGACATGGCGGTGGAGCTGCGCGCGGCGGAGCTGCTGACGCTCGAGGCCGCCTGGAAGCTCGATCGCAACAGCGCCACCGACGCGGACATGGCGATCGCGAAGCTCAAGGCGAGCGAGATGCTCGCCATGGTCGCCGACGAGGCGCTGCAGATCCACGGCGGCATGGGGCTGATGACCGACTTGCCGCTCGAGCGCATCTGGCGCGACGCGCGCATCGAGCGCATCTGGGACGGCACCAGCGAGGTGCAGCGTCACATCATCTCGCGCTCGCTGCTGCGGCCGCTGGGCGGCTAGCGGCTGGCGGGGTTGGCAGGCCGCTGCGCGCTGGCGGGCCGGCGTAGCGGGCTGGCGGGCCGCGAGCGCCGGCGCGCTTACTTGCCCTTCCACACCGGCGGGCGCTTCTCCGCGAACGCCTGCGCCCCCTCGCGCAGATCCTGCGAGCCGATTACCCGCTGTACGCCGCTCAGGCTGTCGTGCAGCGCGAATGCCGGGTGCTCCGCGACCATCTCGGTGTGCCGCAGCAGCTGCTTGATGGCCGGGAACAGCAGCGGCGGCCCGGCCACCAGCTGTTGCGCGGTCTCGCGCGCCTTCGCCAGCGCCTGGCCCTTGGCGACGACGTGGTTGGCGAGTCCCCAGTGCTTGGCCTCCGCGGCGTCCATCCAGCGACCGGTCATCAGGAACTCGACCGCCACGTGGTAGGGAATGCGCCGCCGCAGCTTGATGGTGCCGGCATCCGCCAGCACGCCGACGTTGATCTCCGGCAGCGCGAAGCGTGCATGCTCTTCCATCACGATGATGTCGGTGCCGAGCACCATCTCGAAGCCCCCGCCGCAGGCAATGCCGTTGACGGCGGCGATCAGCGGCTTGTCGAGGTTGCGCGGGTAGTTGAGGCCGCCGAAGCCACCCTCGCCCCAGTCCTCATCCGATGCCTCGCCGGCGGCGGCCGCCTTGAGGTCCCAGCCGGGCGAGAAGAAGCGCTCGCCCGCGCCGGTGACGATCGCCACGCGCAGCGCCGGGTCGTCGCGAAAGGCGCTGAACACCGCGTTCAGGCGGCGGCTGGCGGCGAGATCGATGGCGTTGGCCTTGGGCCGGTCGATGGTCACCTCGAGCACCGCGCCGCTGCGCGCCGTCCTGATGCCGTTGGCGACGCCATCGGTCAGGGTTGAACGGTCGGACATAGCGCTAAGCTCCTTACGTGAGACGGATCAGTGCATCGACCGCCACCGCGCCCTTACCGCGCGGGCGCACGATGATCGGATTCAGATCGAGCTCGGCGAGCTGCTCGAGATTGGCCGCAGCGTAGCGCGTGCACGCCAGCGCCGCCTGCGCCAGCGCCGCACCGTCGCCGGGCGGGCGGCCGCGGTAACCGGCGAGCAGCCGCGCCACGCGCAAGCTGCCGAGCGCCGCCTCGATCCCCGCGGCGCTGAAGGGCGGCAGCAGCGTCACGCTGTCCCTGAGCAGCTCGGTCAGCACGCCGCCGGCCCCGAGCACCAGCAGCTGGCCGAATTGCGCATCGACGGTGACGCCCACCAGGATCTCGGCGACGCCGTCGGTGATCATCTCCTCGACCAGCACGCTCGGGGCGAGCTGCCCCAGACGGCGCGCGGCGCTGTCGGCCTCGGCGGCGCTGCGCACGTTGAGCACCACGCCGCCGACGTCGGACTTGTGCTCGAGGGCCGCGGCGGCGGCCTTGATCACCACCGGAAAGCCGAGCGCCTCGGCCGCGGCGGCTGCGTCCGCAACGCGCACCAGCCGCGCGCGTGGCACCGGCACGCCGAAGGCGGCGAGCGCTTCCTTCGCCTCGAGCTCGCCGAGCGTATGGCCGCCGGGACGCGGCTCGTGCGAGCGGCGCAGCTCGTGCGGGCGACGCAGCTGCACCGCGGCCCCGCGCGACCAGCTCTCGCCGACCGCGCCGGCCAGATCGAGCGCTTCGAGCGCCTCACGCTGCCCCTGCAGCGGCACGATGCCCGCCGCGAGGCATTTCTCGCGCGTCGCCGGCGAGAGCGACTCGGGCAGGGAGGAGACGACCGCCGCACGGCTCGCCGCACCGGGCAGAGCGGCAGCGAATTCCTCGATGACGCGCACGTAGGTGGAGTCATCGGCGCAGCCCGGCGGTGGGCAGTCCACCAGGAAGCCGACGGCGTCGAAGCCGGCGCGCAGCGCCACCTCGAACATCGCGCGCTGGCGCGGATAGTCGAACCACACGTGGGTGTGGAAGTCGAACGGGTTCGCCACCTGCACCCGCTCCGAGAGCAGCGCGCGCAGCCGCGCGGCGGGCTCGGCAGGGATCGGCGCGAACTCCAGCCCCAGGTGACGCGCGGCATCGGCGCTCATCGCCATGTCGCCGCCGGAGGCACCCATGATGAGCACGCGCCGGCCGGGCAGCGGCCCGCCGGCGTGGAAGATCTTGAGCGTTTCGCACAAGGTGGCGAGCGATTCGCAGCGCGCGATACCGGCCTGCCGGCAGAAGGCGTCGAACGCGGCATCGGCGCCGGCCAGCGCCCCGGTGTGCGTGTGCACCGTGCGGCTCGCCGCCGCGGTGCGCCCCGCCTTGATGAGCGCGATGGGCTTGCCGGCAGCGCGCGCCTGCGCCACGGCGTGCGCGAAGCGTGCCGTGTCCTTGACGCCCTCGAGGTACAGCCCGAAGGCGCTGACGCGCTCATCGGCGCACAACAGCTCGATGAGGTCCTCGGCGGCGAGGCGGGTCTGGTTGCCCACGGTGAGCGCACAGCCGACCGGCAGCGAGCGGTCGTTGAACAGCAGGTCGAGCGCGATGGTGCCGCTCTGGCAGATGAGCGCCACGCCGCGCTCGCGGCGCCGGCCGACCACCTGGTCGGGCCACAGCGCCGCCGCATCGAAGAAATTGACGAAGCCGTAGCAGTTGGGTCCGAGGAACGGCAGCTCGCCGGCGCTCTCGAGCAGCTGCTGCGTCAGGCGCTGGCCCTCGTCGCTCGCGGTCTCGGAAAACCCTGCGGCGAAGCACACGAAGCCCCCGGCGCCGCGCCGCGCGAGCGCCGCGGCGATCGCCGGCACCTCGCGGTTGGGGGCGGCGATGAACGCCGCGTCCGGCGCGGCCGGCAGCTCGTCGACCGAGCGGAAGTAGCGCTGCGCCGCGGAGGAAGCGCGTGTCGGGTGGATTCGCCAGAGTTCGCCCTGGTAACCGATCACCCGGCTCGCCGCCTGCGCGGCGTCCGCCCAGGCGCCGCCGATCAGCGCCACGCTGCGCGGCGCCAGCAGCCGCTGCAGGTGCGGCGCGCTCATGGGCGCGCAGCGCTCATGCGGAGCGGTCGTGCCCGCGCAGCTCCAGGCGCCGCGATCCGGGGCCCGCCGCGGGCATGCCGGCGCTCGCGGTCTGCAGTGCGGTAAGCGCCGCCGCTACCGCCGGCGGAAACGGCGCGGTGCGCGCGCCGTCGTGCTGCTGACACACGTGCAGCAGCATCACTTCGGCGGCGGCCGCGGGTGCCTCCTGCCCGGCGCGCAGGATCTCGAAGGCGGCATGGATGCGCTTGTGGTCGGCCGCGACGATGCGCACCAGGACGCTCAGCTGGTCGGACTGACGCACCTCGTGCAGGTAGTGGATGTGCAGCTCGACGGTGTACAGCGTGCAGTGGGTGCGTCCGCGGTACTCGGCGTCGAGGCCGATGCGGTCCATGAGCGCATCGGTTGCGAGGCTCACGATCAGCGCATAGTAGGCATCGCGCAGATGGCCGTTGTAGTCGATCCACTCCGGCAGGACCGCGGTGGCGTAGAGCGGAATGCCCGCCACGTTCAGTGCAGCCGCAGCCGCTCGCGGGCCTGCGCGGGCGAGACAATGCGGGCGCCCATGGCTTCGATGATGGTGCGCGCCTTCTCCACCAGCTGCGCGTTGCTCGCGTACACCCCGCGCGACAGGTAGAGGTTGTCCTCGAGCCCGACGCGCACGTTACCGCCGAGCAGGATCGATTGCGCCACCCACGGCATCTGCATGCGGCTCACCGCGAACGAGCTCCACAGGCAATCGGCGGGCAGGCTGTTCACCATGGCGAGCAGGTGAGCGGTGTCCGCGGGCACGCCGTAGGCGATGCCGGTACACAGCTGAATCATGGCGGGCGCCGGGATCAGGCCCTCCTTGACCAGCTGCTTGACGAACCACAGGTTGCCGGTATCGAACACCTCCAGCTCCACTTTCACGCCGAGGTCGCGCAGGATGGCGGCCCCCTGGCGGCAGTAGTCCGGGGTGGAGATGTAGGCGCGGTTGCCATCGCCGAAATTGAGCGTGCCGCAATCGAGCGTGGCGATGTCCGGGCGGTACGACCCTTCCGCGCACAGCTCGATCACGTGGCGCATGCGCTCTTCCTGGCTGACGAAGTCGGTGCCGGCGGCGGGGGTGTCCTCGAGCCCCTGCTTGCCGACGCAGATGTACCCGCCCATGCCGCAGGTGAGGTTCACCAGCACGTCGACCTGGCTGTCGCGGATGCGCTTGACGACCTCGCGGTAGTATCGCGTGGCCATGCTGAACTCGCCGGTCTCGGGGTCGCGCACGTGGATGTGCACGATGGCCGCCCCGGCGCGCGCCGCCTCGACGGCCGAGTTCGCGATCTGCTCCGGGGTGATGGGGCAGTGGGGACTCTTGGTGACCTTGGTGTCGTCGCCGGTGATGGCGCAGGTGATGATGACGTCGGAGTTCATCGGCCCTCCCGCTGCGGACCAAGGTGCGGCCCGTAATATTATGGCTATAATAATATAAGGTGGCGGCAGTGCGCGGCAAGCTTCGCGCCCTGCCGCCTGGCCGCGGCGCGCTTTCGGGAGAGGCACCATGCAGACGCAGTTGTTGATCGGCGGCCGTCTGGTCGCGGGCGAGGCGGACGCGGAAGACGTGCTGGACGCGGCCAGCGGCGCGCGGCTCGCGGCGGTGCCGGCGGCGTCCGTCGCACAGGTCGATGCGGCGGTCACTGCGGCCGAGCGTGCCTTCGACGGCTGGGCACGCACCGCGCCCAAGGATCGCGCCGCGCTGCTGCTGCGCATCGCGGCGCACATCGAGGCGGAGGCCGACGGCTACGCGGCGCTCGAGTCGCGCAACACCGGCAAGCCGCTCGCCGCGATGCGCGGCGACGAGCTGCCGGCCATCGCGGACGTGTTCCGCTTCTTCGCCGGCGTGTGCCGCAGCCCGCAGGGGCTGGCCGCGGGCGAATACCTCCCCGGCCACACCAGCCTGATCCGCCGCGACCCGGTGGGCGTGGTCGGCTCGATCGCGCCGTGGAACTACCCGCTGATGATGGCGGCCTGGAAGATCGCGCCGGCGATCGCGGCCGGCAACACCCTGGTGCTCAAGCCCTCCGAGCTCACCCCGCTTACGCTGCTGAAGCTGGGCTCGGCGCTCGCCGAGATCCTGCCGGCGGGCGTGGTCAACGTCGTGTGCGGGCGCGGCGAGCCGGTGGGCAGCGCGATCATCAACCACGCACGCGTGCGCATGGTGTCGCTGACCGGCTCGGTGGCGACCGGGCAGAAGGTGCTGGCGGCCGCGGCCGGCAACCTCAAGCGCACCCACCTCGAGCTCGGTGGCAAGGCGCCGGTCATCGTCTTCGATGATGCGGACCTCGAGGCGGTGGTCGCCGGCGTGCGCACCTTCGGCTACTACAACGCCGGGCAGGACTGCACCGCGGCCTGCCGCATGTATGCCGGCAAGCGCGTCTACGAGCGCCTGGTGGCCGACCTGACGAGCGCGGTGGAGAGCATTTGCGTCGGAACCCAGCAGGAGGCCGGTGTCGAGATGGGACCGCTCATCTCGGCGGCGCAGCGCGAGCGCGTCGCCGCCATGGTGGCGCGCGCCGCCGCCAGTCCCCACGTGACGCTCACCACCGGCGGCCGGGCGCGGGCCGGCAGCGGCTTCTTCTACGAGCCGACGGTGGTCGCCGGCGCGCGCCAGGACGACGAGATCGTGCAGCGCGAGGTGTTCGGGCCGGTGGTATCGGTCACGCCGTTCAGCGATACCGCGGAGGCCATCCGCTGGGCGAACGATTCGGAGTACGGGCTCGCCTCCTCGGTGTGGACCCAGGACGTCGGGCGCGCCATGCAGGTGGCGGCGCAGTTGCAGTACGGCGCCACCTGGATCAACACCCACTTCGCCACGGTGAGCGAGATGCCGCACGGCGGCTTCAAGCGCTCCGGCTACGGCAAGGACCTGTCGGTCTATGCGCTCGAGGACTACACGGTGGTGCGCCACGTTATGGTGAAGCTGTAGGCGCGGTGGGCTGCGCAGTGCGCGCCGTGCCGGCCAGACGGGCAGCCAGCGCCGCCGTGGTGGTGGCCGCGGCGCTGCTGGCCGGCGCGTGCGGCGGCAGCGGCAAACGCGAGCTGCACGTGTACAACTGGGCCGATTACATCGGCAAGGACACGGTGGCGAACTTCGAGGCGGCCAGCGGCATCAAGGTGATCTACGACACCTACGATGCGGACGAGACGCTCGAGGCGAAGATGATGGCCGGCGACTCCGGTTACGACGTGGTCAGCACCTCGACCGATTATTTCAGCCGGCAGATCAAGGCCGGCATCTACCGCCCGCTCGACAAGGCGCTGCTGCCGAACTGGAAGAATCTCGATCCGCACGCGCTCGCCGTGGAGGCCGGCGCAGATCCGGGCAACCGCTACGCCATGCCGTACCTGCGACACGTCAACGGCTTCGCCTACAATGTCGACATGATCCGCGCGCGCATGGCCGATGCGCCGGTCGACAGCCTCGACCTGATCTTCAAGCCCGACATCATCCGCCACTTCGCCGATTGCGGCGTGACGTTCCTCGATCAGCCGGAGGACGTGCTGCAGCTCGCGCTCAACTACCTGCACCTCGATCCGAATTCCACCCGGCCCGCGGACTACGCGCAGGCCGAGAAGCTGCTGCTCGCCGTGCGCCCCTACATCAAGGCCTTCGACTCGACCGAGTACATGAACGGCCTCGCCACTGGTGAATTCTGCATCTCCATGTCGTGGTCGGGCGATTACGCCACCTCGCGGGCGCGCGCCCGGGCGGCCGGCGTCGACGTGCACCTCGCCTTCACCGTGCCCCGCGAAGGCGCCAACGCCTCGTACGACGCGCTGCTGATTCCCGCCGACGCGCCGCATCCGCGCGCCGCTCACGAGTTTCTCAACTACATCCTCGAGCCGCGCGTGATCGCGCAGATCACCAACTATATCCACTACGGCAACGACAACCTGGCGGCCAACGCCTACGTCGACCCGCAGGTCCTCAACGACCCGGCCATCTACCCGCCGCCGCAGGTCGAGGCGCGGCTGTACGAGTCGGCCGAAGCCGGACCGACGCTCGAGCGGCTGCGCACGCGTACCTGGACGCGCATCAAGACCGACCTGTGACGGCGCGCGGGGCGCCTCAGGCGCGGGCGGCGAGCTGCATTTCCAGCGCGCGGCGTCGATCGCTGCGCGCCATCAGCCAGCCGGCCACGAGGATGCAGGCGCCCACGGCACACACGATGAGGCTCGCGAGCGCGTTGACGTCGGGGCTCACACCGAGCTTGACCTTCGAGTAGATCACCATCGGCAGCGTGCTGGCGCCGGGGCCGGCGACGAAGCTGGAGATCACCAGGTCATCGAGCGACAGCGTGAAGCACAGCAGCCAGCTCGAGATGATCGCCGGCGCGATGATCGGCAGCGTGGTGTCGACGAAGGCACCAGCCGGGCTCGCACCGAGATCCATGGCGGCCTCTTCCAGCGCGCGATCGGCGGTCTGCAGCCGCGACTGCACGGTGATGGTCACGTAGGCGGCACAGAAGGTGACGTGCGACAGCACGATGGTGATGAAACCGCGGTGCGGCCAGGAGAACAGCTGCATCATCGAGACGAACAGCAGCAGCTGCGTGATGCCGGTGATGATCTCCGGCATGACCAGCGGGGCATTCACCATGCCGGTGAGCAGCAGCCGCCCCGGAAAGCGTGCGAAGCGCACCAGCGCGATCGCCGCGAGCGTGCCGAGCAGCACCGCGCCGCTCGAGGCGCTCACCGCCACCTGCAGCGACAGCAGCGCCGCCTCGAGCAGCTGGCGGTTGTGCAGCAGCTGCGTATACCAGGTGGTGGAGAAGCCGCCCCAGACGTTGACCAGCGGCGAGGCGTTGAAGGAATAGCCGATCAGCACCAGGATCGGCAGGTAGAGCACGGCGATGCCGAAGAACAGGGCCGACAGCAGCAGCGCCGAGAGGCCGCGTTCGTCGCGCGCGCTCATGCCTCGAGCTGGCGCACGTTGTAGTACTGATAGATCGCGATCGGGCCGACGAGCAGCAGCAGGAAGGCGATGGCGACCGCGGAGGCCACCGGCCAGTCGTGATTGCCGAAGAACTCGTCCCACAGCACGCGGCCGATCATGAGCTGATTGGGGCCGCCGAGCAGCGAGGGGATCACGAACTCGCCGACCGCCGGTATGAATACCAGCATGGAGCCGGCGATCACTCCCGGCAGCGACAGCGGCAGGGTGACCTCGAGGAACGCGCGCCACGGCTTGCTGCCGAGGTCGCCCGCCGCCTCGAGCAGCGTCGGGTCGAGCTTCTCGAGCGTGGCGAACAGCGGCAGCACCATGAAGGGCAGGTACGAATAGATGATGCCCAGGTACACCGCGAGGCTGGTGCGCATGATGCGCAGCGGGTGGCTGATCAGTCCGAGGTGCAGCAGCAGGGTATTGAGAAAACCTGTATCGCGGATGATGCCCTCGAGCGCATACACCCGCAGCAGGAAGCTGGTCCAGAACGGCAGCATGATCACCAGCAGCAACAGGCCCTGCGCGGACTTCGGCGCGCGCGCGATGGCGTACGCCATCGGGTAGCCGAGCAGCAGGCAGATGAGCGTGGAGAAAAAGGCGGTGCGCAGCGAATACAGGTAAGCCACCCCGTACACTTCGTCGGTCAGCAGGTAGCGGTAGTTACCGAGGGTCAGCGCCAGGCGCAGGTGGTGGTCGGAGGTGAAGGAGATGATGTCGGTGAACGGCGGCACGCGCGGTGCACTTTCCGCGAAGCTGATCTTGAAGGCGAAGGCGAACGGGATGAGAAAGAAGATAACCAGGAAGAGCAGCGGCGGCAGGATGATGAGCCAGCGGCCCGGACGCCAGGTTGTCTTCATGATGGGCGCATCGCTGGTGCTCGCGGACTATTGTGCGGGATAAACTTGCCGCCAGTACAGCGCAGGTCAACGCCTGGCTGGCGGCCCAAGGGAAGCAGTGTGCGATGAATGAAACGCCGGAGCAGCGCACCACGGGCGGCGCGGTCGCCGTGGCGGCAGCCGCCGGCGGCTCGCGCAGCCGCCAGCGCCAGCGTCAGCGCCTGATCGACGCCTGTATCTCGGCGCTGCACATCTACGGCCCCTCGCGCACCACGGTGGAGAAGGTGGTGGCGCTCGCCGACCTCTCGCCGGGGATCGTGCGCTTCTACTTCGATTCCAAGGCGGCGATGCTGGTCGCATCGCTCGCGCACCTGGCGGCGGAGTTCGAGGAGCGGGTGCTGGCGCCGGTGGCGCGCCTCAAGGACTCCCCGCTGCAGGCGCTGCGGCTGCTGGTGGAGCTGTACCTCGATGCGGACATCGCCAGCCCGCGCAAGGTCTCGGTCTGGTACTCCTTCTGGGGCGAGGCGAGCTCGCGCCAGGAGTACCTGGAAATCTGCGGCAAGAAGGACGATGCGTTTGCGGCGCTGGTGCGCGAGCTGATCGCGCGGCTGATCGCCGCGCGCGGCGCCGCGCACCTCGACGCGGACGGCGTGGCGCTCGGGCTGCTCGGCGTGCTCGAGATGCTGTGGCAGGGCTTCGCGTTCCAGAGCGAGGCGAACATCGACCGCGCCGTCGCCGTGCGCCGCTCGCTCAACTACCTGCGCTCGGTATTTCCAGGCGAATTCACCGACCCACCGGCGCAGGCGCAATCGCGCCCGGCCGGCACGACGGCCGCGGCGGCGCGCCTGCCGCCGAGCGCCTACGCGGACGCGCGGCTGCTCGCCGCCGAGCGCGAGCGGCTGCTGCGGCCGGCGTGGCAGCTGCTCGGGCACGAGGCGGAGCTGCGCGCGGCGGGCGATTTTCTCACCGGCGACCTGGCCGGTGAGCGCGCCATGGTGGTGCGCGGCGAACGTGGGCGCGTCCTCGTGTTCCGCAATACCTGCCGGCGGCGACCGCACGCACTGCTCACGCTGCGCAAGGGACACCTGCGCAGCGCCATCCACTGCACTTCGCACTCGCTCACCTACCGGTTCGACGGTCGGCTGGTCGCCGGCGCCACCCCCGGGGATCTGGTGCCGCTCGAGATGCTGCGTCGCGGCCCGCTGATCTTCGTGCGCGCGGGCGGCTACCCGCAGGCCGACGTGCCGGGGACGCCGTGGGAGGCGTTCGCGACGCTCGTGCCGCGCAGCGTCGCCGACCTCGACCTCGCCGCCGACTGGAAGATCGTGGTCGAGCAATGGCTCGAGAGCCTGCAGCCGCAGCAGCAGTTCGTGGCACCGAACCTGCTGCTCGAACTGCGGGACCAGGGGGCGCTGGTGCTGCAGGTCACACCCATCGGGCCCGGCCACAGCCGCATCCGCCGCTTCGATTTCAGCGCCCGCCACACCGGCCGGGATGCGGGCCGCGCGGCGCGCGCCGCGTGGCAGCGCCGCGTGGGGGCGTGGCTCCGGCAGCAGATCGAGCTGGCGGAATCGACGCAGGCGGGCATCGCTGCCGCCGTCGAGGAGCCCGCCGACAGCGGCCCGCTCGCTCCGCTGCTGGCGCAGTTTCGCGCCACGATCGGGGCGCTGCTGCGGGCGGTGGAGGTGGCCGGGAGCTGAGCGCTTCGGCATCCGCCGGGGCTTTGGTATACGATCGTATAGCGCCGGTGACAGAAATTATATGGTCATATAGACGCTAGTAACGCCTGATGGTATCGTGGCGTATCTAAAGAGATTTTTTCCGCTCCAGGCCCGAGGGAGGCCGTCATGTCCAGAACCATGACCCGCAACCACGAGCACTTCCGCCGCGCGCTCGGGCGGCTACCCCTGGGGGTCGCCTCGAATTTCCGCTTCTGGGGCGAGGAGCGCACGATCTACGTGAAGGAGGGGCGCGGCGCGCGCGTCACCGACCTCGACGGCAACGTCTACGTCGACTACCGCATGGGCTACGGGCCGGCGATCCTGGGCTACGCGGATGCGCGGGTGGATGCGGCGGCGCGCGAGGGCATGGAGGTCGGGGGGGTGTTCGCGCTGTCGACCGAGCGCGAATACCGCGTCGCCGAGCGCATCGCGCAGATGGTGCCGGCGGCGGAGCTGGTGCGCTTCTCCAACTCCGGCACCGAGGCGGTGATGGCGGCGCTGCGCCTGGCGCGCGCCTACACCAAGCGCGACAACTACGTCATCCTCGAGGGCAGCTACCACGGGCTGTTCGATGCGGCCATGTGGTACACGCCGATGGAGAAGTGGTCGCAGGTGGGCGACCCGGTGGTGGTGCCCTACAGCGAGGGCGTGCCGCTCGCCACGCGCAGTTTCGCGCACTTCGTGCAGGCGAACGACGCCAATCAGCTCGAGGACGTGTTCCGCCGTCACGGCAACGGCATTGCCTGCCTGCTGATCGAGCCGATCATGGGCAACTGCCTGGGGATCGCGACCGACCCGGCCTACGTACGCGCGGCGCGCGAGCTGTGCGACCGCTACGGCGTGGTGATGATCATCGACGAGGTGAAGACTGGTTTTCGTGTCGCGCGCGGCGGCGTGCAGGAGCTCTACGGCGTGCGCGCCGACCTGTGCACCTTCGCCAAGGCGATCGCCAACGGCTACCCGATCTCGGTGCTCGCCGGGCGCGAGGACATCATGCGCAAGCTTGGCAAGGGAGTGGCCCACGGTGGCACCTACACCGCGCACCCGGTCTCGCTGGCGGCGGCGGACCGAACGCTGCAGATTCTCGAGGAGACTGATGCGCTGGAGCGGATCGCCCTGTACGGGACGCGGCTGCGCAGTGGCATGAGCACCATCCTGAAGGCGCGCGGCATCGCGCACAGCTTCGTCGGACATCCCTCCATGAGTGGGCTGTACTTCGCTCATGATCCGCCACGGACCTACCGCGACTGGAAGAGCAGCGATTACACGTTCTATGATTCCGCTGCCAAGGTGTTGCACGACGAGCGTATTCTGTGCGAGCCGGATTCACGTGAGCCGTGGTTCATTTCGGCGGCTCACGACGAATCCTGTCTGCAGGACACACTGGCGGCGTTCGA
>DATHQM010000069.1:0-4102 GCA_035482695.1 Steroidobacteraceae bacterium
TGCTCGGGGCTCGCCAGGCGCAGCGGGCTCGCCACTTCGGGCAGCTTCTGCGCCTTGACCGCGTTCAGCTCGTGGTCCCCGCGCACCACCAGCGCCACTCCCTCGCCGTCGTTGCCGGCGACGATCAGCGTCTTCACGCAGCGCGCCGGCGCGACGTTCAGCTGCCGCGCGAGCTCCGTGATGGTGCGCGCGCCCGGCGTCGCCACCTTGCGCAGCGGCTCGGCGGGCGGCGGCCGGGCAGCGGCGGGCGGCAGCGCGGCGGCGGCCTCGAGATTGGCGGCATAGTCGTCTGCGTCGGAGAACACGATCGCATCCTCGCCGGAGGCCGCGAGCACGTGAAATTCCTGCGAGACGTCCCCGCCGATGGCGCCGGAGTCGGCGCGCACCGCGCGGAACGTGAGGCCGGTGCGGGTGAAGATGCGCGTGTAGGCCTCGTACATGGCGCGGTAGCCGGCCTGCAGCGAGTCGGCATCGAGATGAAAGGAATAGGCGTCCTTCATGATGAACTCGCGCGCGCGCATCACGCCAAACCGCGGCCGCACCTCGTCGCGGAACTTGGTCTGGATCTGGTAGAAGTTGACCGGCAGCTGGCGGTAGCTCTTGAGGTCGCGCCGCACGATATCGGTGATCACTTCCTCGTGCGTCGGGCCCAGCACGAAGTCGCGCTCGTGCCGGTCCTTCAGGCGCAGCAGCTCCGGGCCGTACTCGTTCCAGCGGCCCGACTCCTGCCACAGCTCCGCCGGCTGCAC
This sequence comes from Steroidobacteraceae bacterium, assembly GCA_035482695.1. Lineage (GTDB taxonomy): Bacteria > Pseudomonadota > Gammaproteobacteria > Steroidobacterales > Steroidobacteraceae > 13-2-20CM-66-19. Next base: position 750 of record DATHQM010000069.1, read on the forward strand.
CACCGGCATCACCAGCTCGAGCGCCCCGGCGCGGTTCATTTCCTCGCGCACGATGCGCTCGACCTTCTGCAGCACCCGCAGCCCGAGCGGCAGCCAGCTGTAGAGCCCGGCGGCGAGGCGCCGGATCAGCCCGGCGCGCAGCATCAGCTGGTGACTGATGACCTCCGCCTCGGCGGGGGTCTCCTTCATGGTGTTGACGGGATACTGGGAGAGCCTCATCGCTTGGGGTTCGCTGGCATTGCGCGCTGACGTGAGGCATCTTAGCAGGAGGTGCCTGCTAAGATTGTCGCCGTGGCGACCGAGACCCAGGAATATCCGCGTCCCCGCGGCAAGGGCATTTACCTGCTGCCGAACCTGCTCACCACGGCTTGCCTGTTCTCGGGCTTCTACGCGGTGGTGGCAGCGATCGACAAGCACTTCGATCACGCCGGCATGGGGATATTCGCGGCGATGATCTTCGACACGCTCGATGGGCGCATCGCGCGCCTCACGCGCACCGAGAGCGCCTTCGGCAAGGAGTACGACAGTCTCGCCGACATGCTGTCCTTCGGCGTGGCGCCTGCGATCGTCGCCTACCAGTGGGGCGTGGTGCGCATCGCCGAGTACGGCCACCACTGGGACCGCTTCGGCTGGCTCGCCTGCTTCTTCTACGTGGCGGCGGCGGCGTTGCGGCTGGCGCGCTTCAACGCGCGCCCGGCCACCGCCGACAAGCGCTACTTCGAGGGACTGCCGAGTCCGTCCGCGGCCGCGATCGTGGCGGCGTTCGTCTGGTTCGTCAGCGACTGGCACGAGCCGGGTCTTCCCGGGCTGATCGCGGCGTTCGCGATCACCGCCAGCGCCGGCGCGCTGATGGTGAGCCGCTTCAGCTATCCGAGCTTCAAGCAGTTCGATCTCGACCGGCGCATCCGCTTCGTCTACCTGCTGCTGGTGCCCATCGCCTTCGCGCTCATCGCCGTCGATCCGCCCACCATGTTGCTGTCGATGTTCGGTACCTACGCGCTGTCGGCGCCACTCTTGTGGGTGGGACGGCGCCTGCGGCGCCTGGTGCGCGCTGCGCCGGCCGGGGGCGGCTGACCGTGCAGACAAAGCGGCGGGCGCAGTACCTGGAAGCGATCGGCATCGACGTGTGGGTGCCGCGTGGTATCAGCGCCGACAGCGTTGAGCCCATCGTCGCGGCCGAACCCATGCCGGCGGCCGCGCCCGACCCCCACGCTGCGCAGCGCGCAGATCCTGCGGCGCAGTGGGCGACGCTGCTGCAGGAGGTACGCGGCTGCACGCGCTGTGCGCTGCACGCGACGCGCACCCAGGGCGTGCTGGGAGTGGGGCCGAAACGCGCCGACTGGCTGGTGATCGGCGAGGCTCCCGGTGCGGAGGAGGATCGGCGCGGCGAGCCGTTCGTGGGCGCCGCCGGACAGCTGCTCGATGCGATGCTGAAAGCCATCGGGCTCGATCGCACGCGCAACGTCTACATCGCCAACGTGCTGAAGAGCCGCCCGCCCAACAACCGTGACCCGCGGCCCGAGGAGGTCGAAGCCTGCCTGCCGTACCTGGTGCGGCAGATCGCGCTGCTGCGGCCGAAGATCATGCTGGCGGTCGGACGCATAGCGGCGCAGAACCTGCTCGGCACGGATGCGTCCCTCGGGCGGCTGCGCGGCCAGGTGCATCATTTCGGCGAGGAGCGCACGCCGCTGGTGGTTACTTACCATCCTGCCTACCTGCTGCGCACTCCGGGCGACAAGCGCAAGGCGTGGGAGGACTTAAAGTTTGCGCGCAGCGTGTATCAGCAACTCACCGGGAGCAGCGGCTAGCGATGGCCACCGCGGCTGAACAGCTGCTGCCGGAGGTACTGATTCGGCCGATGCGCGCGACCGACGTCGCCGAAGTGGTCGCGATCGAGCGCGCCGCGTACCAGTTTCCCTGGAGCGAGGGGATCTTCCGCGACTGCCTGCGCGTCGGCTACCTGTGCCGCGTGGTGACGGTGGACCGGCAGGTGCTCGCCTACGGCGTGATGAGCTTCGGTGCCGGGGAAGCGCACATCCTCAACCTGTGCGTGAGCGAGGCCTATCGCTGCCGCGGCGTGGGCAAGCGGCTGCTCGGCGCGCTCATGGAGCGTGCCGCCGCCGCCGGCATGGCGGAAGCCTTCCTCGAGGTGCGTCCCTCCAACACCGCGGCGATCCGCCTGTACCTGGCGCTCGGTTTCGAGCAGGTCGGTATGCGGCGCGGCTATTACCAGGCGGTCGGCGGACGCGAGGATGCCGCGGTGCTCAAGCGCGTGCTGCGCGCACCGGGCGCGCCTTCCGCCTGAATACATCCCCCGCCATGAACGATGAGGCTGCCGAGATCCGGCGGCGGCGGACGTTCGCGATCATCTCGCACCCCGACGCCGGCAAGACGACGCTGACCGAGAAGCTGCTGCTGTTCGGCGGCGCCATCCAGCTGGCCGGCGCGGTGAAGGCGCGCGGCGACGCGCGGCGGGCGCGCTCCGACTGGATGAAGGTCGAGCAGGAGCGCGGCATCTCGGTCACCGCCTCGGTGATGACGTTCGAATACGCCGGCTGCACCTTCAACCTGCTGGACACGCCGGGCCACGAGGACTTCAGCGAGGACACCTATCGCACCCTGACCGCGGTCGACAGCGCCGTCATGGTGCTCGACGCCGCCCGGGGCATCGAGACGCAGACACTCAAGCTCTTCGAGGTCTGCCGGCTGCGCGACGTGCCGATCATCACCTTCATCAACAAGCTCGACCGCGAGGCGCGCGAATCGCTGGTGCTGCTCGACGACATCGAGAGCACCCTGGCGCTGCCGGTGACCCCGGCCTCCTGGCCGATCGGCATGGGCCAGAGCTTCCTCGGCTGCTACGACCTCCTCCACGATCGCCTGCTGCTGCTCGACCGCAGCCAGGGCGCCAACCGCAACCGCGCCGCCGCCGCCCTGGTCTGCCGCGGCCTCGACGATCCGCGGCTGGACGAGCTGCTGCCGGACACGGCGGTCGCCACGCTGCGCGACGACGTGGCGATGGCGCGCGGCCTCTGCCCGCCGTTCGACCTCGCGGCCTACCGCGCCGGCAACCTGACGCCGGTCTTTTTCGGCAGCGCCCTCAACAATTTCGGCGTGCGCGACCTGCTCGACAGCGTGGTCGAGCTGGCGCCGCCGCCGCGCCGCCAGCCTACCGAGACGCGGCTGGTCGACCCGACCGAGGAGGCGGTGAGCGGCTTCGTGTTCAAGATCCAGGCGAACATGGACCCCAAGCACCGCGACCGCATCGCCTTCGTGCGCCTCTGCTCGGGCCGCTTCCGCCGCGGCATGAAGCTCACCCACGTGCGCAGCGGCAAGGTCCTGCCCATCCACAA
>DATHQM010000070.1:0-47026 GCA_035482695.1 Steroidobacteraceae bacterium
CCAGATGCAGAGCGAGGGCGGCGATCCGGGACGCATCTCGCTCAACCTGTCGCTGAAGCAGCTGCGCCAGGCGAGCTTCATCCTGCGCTGCCGCTCGGTGTTCCGCCGCCACCACGTCTCCCCGACCGCCTTCGAGCTGGAGATCACCGAGACCACGCTGATGGCCGATCCGCAGCGCACCGTGCGCCTGCTCGATGAGCTGTATGCCATGGGCCTGCACCTGTCGATCGACGATTTCGGCACCGGCTACTCCTCGCTGTCGGCGCTGCAGCAGTTTCCGATCGGCACGCTGAAGATCGACCAGTCCTTCGTGCGCGACGCCGTCGAGGATGCCGGCGATGCCACCATCGTGCGTACCATCATCGAGATGGGGCGCAGCCTCGGCATGGAGGTGATCGCCGAGGGCGTCGAGTCGCGCGCCCAGCTGCATTTCCTGCGCAGCAACAACTGCCACTACGGGCAGGGGCGCCTCTTCGGCGAGCCGTGCACGGCGGACGAACTGCTGGCGCTGCTCGCCACGCAGGCCGGCGGCGCCCCGCCCTTCGCCCATCTGCTGCGCGACGCCGTCGAGGCCGCCTCCCGCTCAGCCTAGAATGCGCTGGCGGCGCCTGGTGCTGCTGGGCCTGCTCGCCGGCTGGCTGGGCGTCGCCTGGCACCACGCGGGCAAGGCGCTGCCAGCCGGCACCCACGTGGCATCGCCGAGCTGCCGGCTGCCGGAGAATCAGGCCGCCTTCATCGCGGACATCACCGCCGCGGACGCCTGGGGACGCCCGGCGGTGAGCCGGGGGATCTTCGATGGCGTGCTCGCGCTCATTCACGGCGCGCGCCGCTTCATCGTGCTCGACTACGGCGCGTTCGGCGCCGACGCCGCCGGCGAGGCGCGCGGGCGTGGCGTCGCCGCGCAGCTCACCGATGCGCTGCTGGCGCGGCGGCGCGAGCAGCCGGCGCTGCCGATCCTGTTCATCACCGACCCGGCGAGCGAGCGCTATGGCACGGTGCGCTCGAGCGAACTGGCGCTGCTGCGCGCCGCCGGCGTCGAGGTGGTCACGGTAGATCTGGATCGCCTGCGCGACTCCAACCCGGCGTATTCGAGCCTGTGGCGCCTGACGCTCGGCTGGTGGGAGCGCGCCGCGCCGCCGGCCTTGAGCGCCGCGCGCCGCCTGAACTTCAAGGCCGACGGCCGCCGGCTGATGATCGCCGATGACGGCGGCGGCGGACTGGCGGCGCTCATCGGCTCGGCGAGCCTCAAGGACACGCAGAGCGGCTGGTCGAACGTCGCGCTGCGCCTGAGCGGCGCTGTGCTGCCGACGCTCCTCGCCAGCGAGCTGTCGGTGGCCGGCTTCTCCGGCTGGCGCGGCCGCGCGGACGCCTTCACTGTGCCGGCGGCGGCGCCGGAGGCCGCAGCGGCCTCGGCGTGCACGCCCGGCGGCCCGGCGGCGCAGGCTGCGCCCGACCTCGCCGCCGTGCAGGTGCTGACCGAGGGCGCCACGCGCGATGAGCTGCTCGCGCGTCTCGGGCAGACCGGGCAGAGCGATGCCATCGACGTCGCCATGTACCGGCTCGCCGATCGCGCCGTGGTCGAGGGGTTGCTGGCGGCGGCGCGGCGCGGCGCGAGCGTGCGGCTGCTGCTCGATCCGAATGAGACCGGCGCGAGCGGCGGGCTGTCCGGTCTGCCCAACCAGCCGGTGGCGGGCGAGCTGGTGTCGCGCAGCGCCGGGGCGATTCACGTGCGCTGGTATCGAACGCACGGCGAGCACTTCCACAGCGCGCTCGTCATGATCTACGACGCGCGCCGTGTATGGCTGACGCTAGGCTCGGCGCAGCTCACGCGGCGCGACCTCGAGGACTACGACCTCGAGGCGAACGCCGCCGTCGAGCTCTCCCGCAGCGCGCCGCTCGCGCAGCAGGCGCTCACCTGGTTCGACACGCTGTGGGGCAATCGCGCGGCGCTCGGCATCGAGTACAGCGCCGGCTACGCGGCGTTCGCCGATCCCACGCAGGCGGACTACTGGCTCTACCGCTTCATGGAAGGGACGGGATTCTCGCCGTTCTGAGCCGCGCGCTGCTGCGCCACGCGCGCCGCCTGCGCGACCTGCTGCGCGAGCGAACCGAGCGCCGCGTCCGTCGCCTGCTGGAAAGCGCCGACCACCGCGCTGACGCGGTTGGCCGCAGCGTTGGCCTCGCCGGAAGCGACGAAGGTGGCGATCACCTCGCGGCCCTCGCGCCGCCCGATGATGCAGTCGAGCACCACGTGCACCACCGGCGCCTCGCCGCCGCCGGTGTAGTCGGCCTCGAAACGCCGCACGCCGATCTGCAGCAGGAAATCGGAAGGGAACGGGCTGCTCGGGTCCGCGACCGAGGTCCACTCGCCTGAAGCGCGCAGCGTCTGCACGACCAGCGACTCGATCACCTCCGGGGCGGACGCCGCCCAGCGAGCGCCGGCAAGGAAGTTCATGCGGTAATCGCTCTGCACCAGCATGATGTGCGGGGACTCGAGCCCCGGGGAGGCGTTGGGATGCGCGACACGCAGCGACATGCCGCTGAGCGGCGCCGGCGCGGCGTCCGTGCCCACTGCGTGAGCGGCAGTCGCGTTAGCGCCCGTCGCGTCAGCGCCCGATGCGTGGACGGCCGCCGCTGCCGGTGCGCGCAGATAGTAGCTCTGCTCGGGCCGCGCGGTGCTGTGCAGCAAGCTCCCGCAGCCGCTCGCCAGCAGGCACAGCAGTAACGCGCCCAACTGCGGGCGCAGCGTCACTTGGGAATCTCCACACCGCGCGCGGTCGGCTCGTAGAGCAGCTGCGCGGGATTCTCGCGCAGGCTGCTGGAGAGCGCGCGGATGTCCTGGGCGGCTGCTCTTCCTTCGCGCACGAAGCGCTCGATCTCGGGCAGTCCGTCGCGCGCGAACGCGCGGATGTCCTGGCGGTTCTCGGCGATCACCTGGTCGAGCTGGCTGCTGGCGTCGGACAGGTTGTCGGCGATGGTGTGCAGGCGCTGCGCCGCGGCGCTCACGTCGGGTTGCACGGCATCGAGCACATTGTGCGCGGTGCGCACCGTGGCGGTGAGCTCGTCGCTGGTGTGGCGCAGCTCCTCGATGAGGGAATTCATGTTCTCCAGGGTCTGCGGCAGGGTGGTGCTGGCACGGCGGAAGTTGCCGAGCGCACTGCTCACCGCCTCGATGTTGGCGTCGCTCAGCAGCCGGTCGGCCTGCTGCACCACGTCGTTGGCCTTCGCTACCAGCTCCGGCAGGCTCGCCAGGAACACGTCGAAGCGCGAGGGCGCCGAGCGGATCACCGGATACTCGCGGCTGGCGACGGCGGGCGCCATGGGCTTGTCGGTGCGGTCCTCGCCCAGGTCGATGTACAGCAGGCCCGTCACCCCCTGCAGCTGCAGCTGGGCAACGGTGTGCGTGGAGATCGGCGTGCGCGAATCGATGTCGGCGATGACCTCTACGCGGCTCGAGTCGCGCGGATCGATGCGTATGTCGATGACCCGGCCGACGCCGACGCCGAGGTAGCGCACGGAGGAACCCTTCTCCAGGCCGCTGACGCTGCCGGTGAAATAGATCTCGTAGCGGTCGTAGACGCGGTGCTCGCGGCTGTCGGAATACCAGTAGACGAACAGCGCGCCGGCGAGCGCCACGATCAGCACGAACGCCCCGACCGCGGCGTAGTTGGCCTCACGCTCCATGCTGGGCTCCCGCCGTACGCTCCCGGGCCCGCTCGCCGTGAAAGTACGCCTGGATCCACGGGTTGGGGTGGTCGACGATGCGCTGCAGCGTGTCCGATTCCATGTGGTGGTCGACGATCACCCCGACACGATTGCAGGTACGGAAGATGCTGTCCAGATCGTGGGTGATCATGACGATGGTGAGCCGCAACTGCTTCTGCAGGTACAGCACCAGGTCGTCGAAGGCTGCAGCCGACACCGGGTCGAGGCCCGAAGTCGGCTCGTCGAGAAACAACAGCGCCGGATCGAGCGCCAGGGCGCGGGCAACGGCGGCACGCTTCACCATGCCGCCCGAGAGCTGCGCCGGGTACTTGCCCGCCGCGTCCGTGGGCAGACCCACCAGGCGGATCTTGAGCAGCGCCAGCTCATCGAGCGCCGTACGCTCCAGCTCGAGGTACTCGATCATCGGCTGCTGCACGTTCTGCAACAGCGTCAGGCCCGAGTACAGCGCGCCCTCCTGGAACGCCACCCCGTAGCGGGCCTTGACGGGGCGTAGTTGCGCCTCCGTCAGCTGCGTGATGTCGAGGCCGTCGATGCGCACTACGCCGGCCTGCGGCCGCTGCAGCCCGAGGATGGTCCGCAGCAGCACCGACTTGCCGGAGCCGGAGCCGCCGACGATGCCGAACACCTCGTCGCGCTCCACCTGCATGTCGAGCCCGTCGTGCACCACCTGGCCACCGAAGCGGTTGACGAGCCCGCGCACCTCCACCACCGGCGGCTGCATCAGATATTCATCTTCATGAACAGTATGGCGAACAGCGCGTCGGCGAGGATCACCAGGAAGATCGCCTGCACCACGGCGACCGTCACCATGTGGCCGAGCACGCGCGCCGAGCCGCTCACCTGCATGCCCCGGGAGCAGCCGGCGAGCGCGATGAGCAGCGCGAACACCGGGGCCTTGATCATGCCGACCCAGAAGGTGGTGGGGGCAATGGCCTCCTGCACGCGGTGGACGAACTGGGTGAGTGGCATGTCGAGCAGGTAGCGGCATAGCAGCGCCCCGCCGGTAAGTCCGATGAGATCGGCGACGATGGTGAGCAGCGGCATGGCTATGACGAGGCCGACCACGCGCGGCACCACCAGCACCTCGAACGGATCGACGCCGCTGGCGATGAGCGCATCGACCTCCTCGTTGAGCTGCATCGAGCCGATCTCCGCGGCGAAGGCGCTGCCCGAGCGGCCAGCGACGACGATCGCAGTGAGCAGCACGCCGAGCTCGCGCAGCACGCCGATCGTGACCAGGTCGGCCACGTAGATGTCGACACCGTAGCCGCGCAGCTCCTGCGCCGAGAGGTACGCGAGGATCACGCTGATGAGGAAGGCGATGAGCGCCACGATCGGCATCGCGGTGATGCCGGTGTCGTACACGTGCCGCGCCACGGAGATCGGCCGCAGGCGGCGCGGCTGCGGCAGGCTCGCGAGGAACGTGGTGGCGACGCGACCGAAGAAGGCCAACCACCCCGTGAGGTCACCGGCTGCGTCGACCGTCCAGCGACCGATGGCGGCGAGCGGCCCGGATGGTGTCTGTTCCCCGGCCGCCGGCGCCGGCGCAGCGGCGGGCTCGGCCGCCTTGAGCGTCTCATCCACCAGGCGCAGCTGATCCGGGGGCGCCGGGTCGAAGCTCACCGCGGCGCCTGCCGCGCCCGCCCGCGTCAGGAACTGCCGCAGCGCCCAGGCGCCCGAGAGGTTGAGCGCCGTGAGCCCCTGCGTGACGATGCGCACGTCCCGTACCGAGCCGACATCGAGCGTCTCGAGCTGCGACTCGAGCGAGGCGAACTGCGGCATGCCCCACTCGCCGCTCAAGTCGAGCTGCAGCCCGTTCGCAGTGCGGCGGACCTCGAGGGGCATGCGTTCAGATGGCTTTCAGCGCTGCTGCTGCGCGTAGGGATGATAAGCGCGATCTATGGCGGCGGTCAGCCTGTTGGCGTATGCCGATGTTTTCAAGGCATCCAGCCCCGCTCGCGCGCCGCAGCTTCGGCTTGCGCATCGAGCGGCTCGCCGGCGATCAACCCGTCGATGGCCTGCGCAAGCTGCGGCGGCATCGCGCTGCCCGCCGAACGGTAGGCACCGGTCCCGGGCGGCGCCGCGGCCGCGGCGAGCATCTGCACCCGCCAGGCTCCCTGATCGCGGCAGGCGAGACCTGCGAGCGCCGTCTTGTCGCGCAGCACGAACGAGCGGCAGTAAAGGCCGCTGCGGGCGCGAAAGCTGACACCGATCTGCACCGGCGCATCGGGCGGCTGGCGGCTGGCAAGCTGCGCGGTCAGCGCGCGCGCCAGCGTGCCGCCCGCCAGCATCTCACCGTGGCGGGTGATGATCGGACCGCCCGTCGGCGCAAGCAGCAGCCCGGCAGCGAGCGCACCCAACAGGAGACTGGCGGCCATCGCGCCCCACTGCGACCACGACCAGCGCGGCGCCGGCGTGCGCCGCAGCGGCACGACGTTGTCGGCACGCCCCGCCCCGGGGAAGCGCTGCGCGCTCTCGAGCAGCCGCGGCGGCAGCGGCTCGTCCAGCACCGGGTCGAAGGCGGCCTGCAGGCGCGCGCGCAACTGCCGCTGGCGCGCGATGCGCTGCGCGAGGCCAGCGTCGCCGGCGAGCGCCGCTTCGATCTGTGCACGCGTCGCGGCGTCCAGCTCGCCGTCGGCGTAGGCCATCAGCGTCTCGTCGCTGAAACTCATCTTTGCGCTCCCGTGGTCTCATCGAGCATCGCCTGCAGCGCCTCGCGGCCGCGCGCCAGGCGGCTGGTGAGCGTGCCGACCGGCACGTCCATGATGTAAGCCGCCTCCTTGTACGAAAGCCCCTCGATCAGCACCAGCGCGACCGCGCTGCGCTGCTCCGCGGGCAACCGCGCCAGCGCCTCCTGCACCGCGAGAACCTCCGTGTGAGGGCCGGCGGAGGCGTCCACCGCCTGCTCGCCGGCCTCGGCCGGCGCGAACAGCCGCGCGCGGCGGCCGCGCGAGCGCAGCTCATCGGTCCACGCATTGCGCACGATGCCGAACATCCAGGGCGCCAGCGGGGCGCCCGTGTGCAGCTGCGCGCTGCGCGTCAGCGCCCGCTCGAGCGCCACCTGCACCAGGTCGTCGGCGTCGTGCGTGTTGCGCGCGAGCGCGCGGGCGAAGCGCCGCAGCCGCGGTAACAGCTCGAGCAGCTGCCGGCGCAGGTCATCGTCGCTCGCGTCCACGCCGGGCCGCTCCTGCTACTACGATCATGCGGGTCATTTTCTGCCATTTCTTTCCCGTGCGGCCACGTTCAACTATGGTGCACGCCATGCGCGCCCGCCTGCTGCCGCTTGGGCTGCTGTTTTGCGCTTCGCTCGCGCACGCGCAGCTCGGCCTGCCGTCCGTGCGCGTGCCGCAGCTGCCGGGCGCCGCCGTGCCGGCCCTCCCGGGGCTCACCCTCGATCCTGACAGGTCCGCTGCGCAGCTCGCCACCGAGGTCGATCCGCACGAGCTCGCGCAGCTGCGCAGCCTACGCATCCGCGCGCTGCTGCGCGCGCACGGCGATGTGCTGGAAGCCGATCCGCACGGTGCACCCATGGTGCGCGGCGAGGTGCTGGCGCTCGCCCCGCAGCCGCAGTCGCTCGAGGCCGCCGCGGCCGCCGGGTTCTCCGTGCGGCGCGAGTGGAAGCTGCCCGCGCTTGATCTCAAGGTCGTGGTGCTGCATGTGCCCTCCGGCACGGCGCGAGCGCTCAAGCGCCTGCAGGGCCTCGACCCCGGCGGCGCCTACGACTTCAACCACGTGTACAGCGACAGCGGCAGCTGGGACAGCGTTGCCGCGCGGCGCGCGCCGGCGGGCGCGGATCCGCCGGCCGCCGCGGACGAGGCTGCGCGGAGCATCGGTCTCATCGACAGCGGCGTGGCCGCTGATCACGAGGTATTTGCCGGGCTCGCCATTCACCCGCACGGCTGCGCCGACCGGCCGGTGCCGGCGGCGCACGGCACGGCGGTCGCGTCGCTGCTCGTCGGACGCGCCGCGGCGCTGCACGGCGCGGCTCCGGGCGCGGCGCTCTTTGCCGCGGATGTCTTCTGCGGTCAACCCACTGGCGGCGCCGTGGACGCGGTGGCCGAGGCGTTCGAGTGGCTGCTGCAGCAGCGCGTCGCGGTCATCAACGTGAGCCTCGTCGGCCCGCCCAATCGGGTGCTCGAGAGCGTCGTGCGCAGCGCGCTGGCGCGCGGCCATCTCATCGTCGCGGCGGTCGGCAATGACGGGCCGGCGGCCGCCCCGCTCTACCCGGCAGCGTGGCCGGGAGTGGTGGGCGTGACCGCGGTGGATGCGCGTCAGCGCGTGCTGGTCGAGGCCGAGCGGGGTCCGCAGGTGAAGTTCGCAGCGCCTGGCGCGGACCTGGCCGCCGCCGCGCTGCCGCACGGCTATGCCCTGGTGCGCGGGACCTCGTTTGCCGCGCCGATCGTCGCCGGGCTGCTGGCGCGCGAGCTGCCGGCGCCTGACATCGCAGCAGCGCAGGCGGCCGTTGCCAGGCTCGCGCAGCGCGCGCTCGATCTCGGATCGCCGGGCCTGGATCCCGTGTATGGCTATGGACTGGTCGGGGCGGAGCTGCGCAACCAGCCGGCGCTCGCGGCGGCGCGCGGGCATTAAGTCAAAACGAACAAAACTGCCACACGCGGGAAGATTCACGCTGCTGTGCTCGTAGTACTCGTTGAAGGGTCGCGGACGGACCGCGGCCTCGAAGAGGAGACGACCATGAAAGCGATCCATCTTTTCGCGAGTGTCGCGATCGCAACCGTACTGGCCGCGGTTCCCGCTCACGCCCAACCCCCGGGCGGTGGCGTCCACGGCGGCTTCGGCGGCTCGTTGCACGGCGGTCTCGCTGCGGGCGGCACCCGGGCCGGCACGAGCGCCGGCGCGCGGACGCAGGCCGGCGCGCGGACGCAGGCCGGCGCCACTGCCGGCGTGAAGGACACCGCGGCGCAGGTGCGCGGGGTCAATACCTCGACTGCCGTCAACGGCGGAGCCTCCGTCAAGGCGTCGAGCGCTGCGCCCACTACCGCCGTGTCGACGTCCGCGGGCGTCGCGGCGAGCGCCGCGGCACGCTGAAGCAGCGCACACGCATAACACGCTGAAGAAGATGCGCTGAAGAAGAAGCGCTCAAGGTCGAACGGCAGACGTCGTGTCCGCCGTTCGATTTTTTTGCGAGGTCGCAGTCCTGCCAGCGCGAGCGCTGACGGCTCAGCTGTCGTCGCGGTAGCGGCGCACGCGCACCGCGAGCAGCACCAGCGCCACGGCGACCGCGACCCCGAGCCACAGGTCGACGTCGGTGAAGGCCTCGCGGAAGTTCAGGTCATCGAGCAGCGTGCCGACCGGGAGCACGCGGTCGTGGCTGATGATGTGGGTGTGTCCCAGCGCGAGCGTGTGCCAGATGCCGTTCTGGCGGTACTTGAGGAAGCTCCACAGGTAATGGCTGCCGAACACGATGCGCTCGAGCAGCGGCGCCACTGCCAGCGGCAGCGCGGCCCACAGGAACGGGCTGCGCCGCGCCCAGGCCGATATCAGCAGCAGGTAGGCGGACAGCGGCGCGTACCACAGCATGGCGAGCAGCATCATGAGCAGCAGCGCGAGCTCGGTGCGAAACCACTCGAGCAGATTGAAGCCGAGCATCGCCGGGACGCCGCGCAGCGCCAGGCGCGCATCGATGAGCGCCGAGAACACCACGTGGGCCAGCACGCCGAGCGCGCAGACTCCGAGCGGCACAACCAGCAGCGCCACCAGCACCTTGGAGCCGACGGTGAGCCGGTCGGAGACCGGCAGCGACTTCCAGAACAGAATGCTGCGGTCGCGGCGCTCGGTGTACAGGCAGTCGAGCAGGTAGTAGCCGACGCAGATGACCATCACCAGCGACAGCGGGATCAGCAGCGCCCACTGCACCAGCGTCGACAGCGCCACGCGGCTGTCGGCGTTTGCAAACGGCGGCAGGTGCAATTCACCGTGACCGAGCAGCGGGCTCAGAGCAATCAGCACCGCGACCGCGAGCGGCGCGCACCACAGGTAGCGGTTCTCCCAGAACTCGCGCCGCACCAGCATCAGCAGCGTGCGGCCGGTGGCGGCGTGGGCCGGCGATGGCTCGCCGCTTGGCGCGGCCGCCGCGGCGGCTTCGAAGGTGCTGTTCATGTACTTCCCGTCTCCTGCATCTTGGCGACGAACAGGTCGGCGATCGAGGGCGTGCGCAGCTCGCCGAGCGCGCCGAGCTCGGCCGCGCTGCGGTCCTCGAACAGCATCGCCACGCGCCCGAACACCTCGCGTTCGTAGAACGGACGCAGCGCGCGGCCGCGCGCCGCCTGCTCGCCCGCGAGCGTGAGCTGCTGGTAGCGCTGGCCGAGCTCCTCGACGGCGGCGGCGAGCACCACGCGGCCGTGATTGATGAAGATCACATCGGTGAAGAGATTCTCCACTTCCTCGACCTGGTGCGTGGTGAGCACGATGGTGCGCTGCTTGTCGAAGTAATCGTTGAGCAGCGTGTCGTAGAACTTGCGCCGGTAGAGCAGGTCCAGCCCGAGCGTCGGCTCATCGAGCACCAGCAGCCGCGCATCGATCGCCATGATCAGCGCCAGGTGCAGCTGCGTCACCATGCCCTTGGAGAGCTCGCGTACCCGGCTCGTCATGCGAATGTCGGTGCGGCGCAGGAAATCCTCGGCGCGCGCGCGATCGAAGCGCGGGTGCACGCCGGCGCAGAAGCTGAGCGCCTGGCTCACCCTCAGCCAGCGCGGCAGCACCGCCACATCGGCGATGAAGCACACCTCGCTCATGAGCGCGTCGCGCTGCGCACGCGGGTCGATGCCGAGCACGCGCAGCTCGCCCTCGAAGGTGGTCAGCCCGAGGATCGCCTTGAGCGCGGTCGTCTTGCCGGCGCCGTTCGGGCCGATGAGCCCGACGATGCGGCCCGCGCCGACGTTGAGACTCACGTTGTCCAGCGCGTGCGTGGCGCCGTAGCTCTTGGTCAGCCCGCGCGCTTCAATTACTGCTGTCATCTTTTTTCTCACCGGCCGCAGTCGGGTTGGCCGTCGGCCATGGGGTCGCGGGCGCCGCGGCGCCGACACGCTGCAGTTCGTCGGGCGACAGCCCCAGGCGCTGGATGGTGGCGTAAACCTTCGGCCACTCGTCCTCGAGAAAGCGCTGGCGCTCGTCCTTCATCAGCGCCTTGCGCGCGCCGGAGCTCACGAACATGCCGCGGCCGCGGCGTTTCTCCACCAGTTGCTCGTCGACCAGCTGCTGGTAGCCCTTGAGCACCGTGAGGGGATTGAGCCGGAAGTCGGCCGCAACGCTGCGCACCGAGGGCAGCGGATCGCCTTCCTTGAGCACCCCTTCGAGGATCATCGCGACCACCCGGTCCCGCAGTTGCCGATAGATCGGCGAGCTGTCGTCCCACTGCGGATCCATGACGGTGTGCACGGTGCCTGTGACGGAGGATTAGCGAACTAATCTACCAAAACGGCGGGCTGCGGCTGGCCGAACCAGTGCGGCATGGTGGCCGCGACAACCGGGGTGGCGGCGTGTACGCCCGGCGGCAGCGAGGTCGACTGCACGAAGGCGAATCCGCTGATGAGCGTGATGAGAACGGCGGCCGCTGCACAGGTGGAGGCGCGGTAGAAAGTGGCTGCGAAGGTGTTCATGGTGGCTCCTTGGTCGTACTTTGGGTGGATGGTTTGGTCGTTTACACGTGCACGCACGGCGCGGCGCTCGGGGTCGAGGCCTGGCCGGGTGCCGCAGAGGTGGACTGCACGAACGCCAGGCTCAGCACGAGCGTGATCAGCAGGGCGGCGGTAGCGCAGGTGAGGTCCCGGTAGATGGCTGAAGCGAAGCTGTTCATGGCGTTCTCCTTGAGTCCTGTTCCTGGTCTGTCTGGTCGGAAGCCTGTGGCTGCCTTCCATGGTGTTGTACTCTACTACAACACTACTTGAGTGTCAAGCTAGTGCACCGGCCCATGGGCCAACTAGCTGGCACCGCATTGGAGAGCGCCCGCGGCCTTACGGTTTGAGCCTGGAGAGCGCCAGGCGGCCGGTACGGCCCCCTCCTGAGAGGGACAGGCTAGAATTCCCGGCTCTTTTTCCCTCGAGCGACAGCGAACGCCCATGAAAACCGTCAACGTTGCGATCACCGGCGCGGCCGGCCAGATCGGTTATGCCCTCGCCTTCCGCGTGGCCGCCGGCAACGCACTCGGTGCCGACACCCGCATCAACCTGCACCTGCTGGAGATCCCCCCGGCGCTAGCCGCGCTGCAGGGAGTGGTGATGGAGCTGGAGGACTGTGCCTTCCCGATGCTCGGCCGCGTGGCGGCCACGGACGATGCGCGCGTGGCGTTTCGCGACTGCCAGGTGGCGCTGCTGGTCGGCGCCCGCCCGCGCGGACCGGGCATGGAGCGCAAGGACCTGCTGCAGGCGAACGCGCAGATCTTCTCCGCGCAGGGCAAGGCGCTCAACGAGGTCGCCGACCGCAAGGTGAAGGTGCTCGTGGTCGGCAACCCCGCCAACACCAATGCGCTCATCGCCCAGGCCAACGCGCGCGATCTGGAGCCGCGCAACTTCACCTCGATGACGCGCCTCGATCACAATCGCGCGCTCGCGCAGCTCGCCGCCAGAACCGGCGTGCACGTCAGCGCCATCCGCCGCATGACCATCTGGGGCAATCACTCCGCCACGCAGTACCCGGACCTGTCGCACGCGCAGGTCGACGGCCGGCCGGCGAAGGCGCTGGTGGATGCCAAGTGGATCGAGGAGAGCTTCATACCGGTGGTGCAGCAGCGCGGTGCGGCGGTCATCAAGGCGCGCGGCGCTTCTTCGGCAGCCTCGGCCGCGGCCGCCGCGATCGACCACGTGCATACCTGGACGCACGGTACCCGCGAAGGCGACTGGGTGAGCATGGCGGTGCCGGCCGACGGCAGCTACGGCATCGGCGCGGGCGTCATCTATTCGTACCCGGTGACCGTGAGCGCGGGCGATTACCACATCGTGCCCGGGCTCGCCATCGAC
Organism: Steroidobacteraceae bacterium; assembly: GCA_035482695.1. Taxonomy (GTDB): domain Bacteria; phylum Pseudomonadota; class Gammaproteobacteria; order Steroidobacterales; family Steroidobacteraceae; genus 13-2-20CM-66-19. The sequence goes on from DATHQM010000070.1 coordinate 12,699, forward strand.
GAGTTCAGCCGCAAGCGCATGGACGCCACGCTCGCAGAGCTGCGCGAGGAGCGCGCCGGGGTGCAGAACCTGTTGGGGTGAGATGCGCGCGAGCGTGCGCGGCACGCTATAGTCGTCGCGGCGCGACGGCGGAGGAGCTGACTTGGGCGCACTCGTCTTCCTGATCCTGCTGGTGGCGGCCGCCTATGCGGTGACCCAGGTCGGCGGCGTCATCACGCTGCTGTTCATCGCCGCGGTACTGTTCCTCGCCTATCGGCGCCTGTCGCTGCTCGCTTTCACCGCGACCTTCACCGTGCTGCTCGCCGCCTACACCTGGCTCGGCGCGAGCAGCGCCCCGGCGGGCCTGTGGAAGGGCTTCCTGTGGGTGCTGCTCGCCGCACTGTGGCTGCTGAACGTGCGGCCGCTGCGCAAGGTGATCATCACCCGGCCGTTCATGAAGACCTACCTGCGGGCGCTGCCTTCGATGTCGCAGACCGAGAAGGAGGCGCTCGAGGCGGGCACCGTGTGGTGGGACGGGGAGCTGTTCACCGGCGCGCCGCGCTGGGACAAGCTGCTCGCCGCCAGGCCGCCGCAGCTCTCCGCGCAAGAGAGCGCGTTCCTCGCAGGTCCCTGCGAGGAACTGTGCCGCATGCTCGATGAATGGCACATCACGCACGAGCGCGGCGATCTGCCGCCGCAGGTGTGGGAGTTTCTGAAGACGCGCGGCTTCTTCGCGATGATCATCCCGAAGCGCTACGGCGGGCTGGAGTTCTCCGCCTACGCGCACTCGTGTGTGCTGGCGAAGATCTCCAGCAGGAGCCCCACGGCCTCCTCCACGGTCGCGGTGCCCAACTCGCTCGGGCCGGCGGAGCTCCTGAACCACTACGGCACCGAGGAACAGAAGGACTACTACCTGCCGCGCCTGGCGCGCGGCGAGGAAGTGCCGTGCTTCGCGCTCACCGGCCCGCGCGCCGGCTCGGATGCCGCCTCCATCCCCGACACCGGCATCGTGTGCCGCGGACCATGGCAGGGAGGCGAGGTGCTGGGCCTGAGGCTCAACTTCTCCAAGCGCTACATCACGCTCGCCCCGGTCGCCACCGTCATCGGGCTCGCCTTCCGCATGTTCGATCCGGAGCGGCTGCTGGGTGGCAAGACGGACATCGGCATCACCTGTGCGCTGATCCCGCGCAACACGCCCGGCGTCAGCATCGGGCGGCGGCACTTTCCGCTCAACGTGCCGTTCCAGAACGGGCCCATCCAGGGCAAGGACGTGTTCGTGCCGCTCGACTGCATCATCGGCGGCGTGGCCATGGCCGGCGCCGGCTGGCGCATGCTGGTCGAGCAGCTGTCCGTCGGGCGCTGCATCTCGCTGCCCTCCAACACCACCGGTGCGTCCAAGGCGGCCGTGCTGGCGACCGGCGCGTACGCGCGCATCCGCACCCAGTTCAATCTTCCGGTCGGCCGCTTCGAGGGCGTCGAGGCGGTGATCGCACGCATGGTGGGGCTCACCTACACCATGGACGCCGCCCGCTCGGTCACGGCCGGCGCCATCGACGGCGGCGAGAAGCCCTCGGTGCCTTCCGCGATGCTCAAGTACCACGTCACCGAGATGGGCCGCCAGGTGGCGAACGACGCCATGGACGTGCACGGCGGCAAGGGCATCTGCCTGGGACCGAAGAACTATCTCGGCCGCGGCTACCAGATCGTGCCGGTGGCGATCACGGTGGAAGGCGCGAACCTGCTGACGCGCAACCTCATCATCTTCGGCCAGGGTGCGGTGCGCTGCCATCCGTTCGTGCTGCGCGAGATGAACGCGGCGCGCAATCCCGACCGCAGCGCCGGCATCGAGGAGTTCGATCGCGCGCTGTTCGGCCACATCGGCTTCACGATCTCGAACGCCGTGCGCTCGTTCATCATGGCACTCACCCACGCGCGCTTCACGCGCGCGCCGGTGCACGGTCCGACCGCCCGCTACTATCAGCACGTGGTGCGCTTCTCGGCGTCCTTCGCCTTCGCGGTCGACGTGGCGATGCTGTCGCTCGGCGGCTACCTGAAAAAGAAGGAAGCCCTGTCGGCCCGCCTCGGCGACGTGCTGTCGTGCCTGTACCTCGCTTCCATGGTGCTCAAGCACCACGAGAACCAGGGGCGCCAGCAGGAGGACCTGCCCGTGGTCGAGTGGGCCTGCCGCCACCTGCTCTACTACGCCCAGGAACAGCTGCACGGCTTGCTGCGCAACTTCCCCAACCGCTCCCTGGCGGCCCTCATGCGCGTATTGATCTTCCCCCGGGGGCGCATCTACTCCGCCCCCGGCGACCGCCTCGGCAGGACGGTCGCCGCGCTGGTCACCAATCCCACCCAGGCGCGCGAGCGGCTCGGCGAGTTCACCTATCGCACGCTCGAGCCGGGCAATCCGTTCGGGCTGCTGCAGGAGGCGCTGCTGCTCGCGGTGCAGTTGGAGCCGCTCGAGAAGCGCATCCGCGTCGACGGGGTGAAGACCGGCAAGATCACCGCGCTCGACCTGCCCGGGCGCATTCAGCAGGCGCTCGCCGCCGGCATCGTCTCGGAGACCGAGGCCGCGGCGCTGCGCGACTACGACCGCAAGGTGATGGACCTGATCAACGTCGATGACTTCGAGTCGCACGAGCTCGGCACCCAGGCGCTGCCCAGCGCGAGGTCCGTGCACGTCGCATGAACTCGGCGGTCCCGACCGCCCCGAGCCTGACGGCGCCGGTGCTGTGCGACAACTGCGGCGCCCCCGTGCCCGGGAGATACTGCAGCGCCTGCGGCCAGCGGCTCGAGCCGCCGGTGCATTCGCTGTGGCACTTCACCCGCGTGGCCACGGAAGATCTCACGCATGCGGATTCGCGGCTGTGGCGCACGCTCACGGCGCTGCTCTTCAAGCCGGGCCGCCTGACGCGCGAGTTCCTCGCCGGCCGCCGCGCGCGCTACCTGCCGCCGGTGCGCCTCTACCTGGTGCTGTCGGTGTTGTTCTTCCTCATCGCGAGCGCGGTACACACCCGCTTCACGGTGCTGGCGTTCGATGCCGACCACCCCAGCCACAACAAGCCGCTGCCGGCCAACACCGTCAACGATGCCGTGGCCGGTATTGCCACGCCGCGGCCCGGAGAAACCACCGAGCAGCGCGCCGCGAGGGTGTGCGCCAATGCGAACTACAACGGCCCCTGGGCGAGCACGCTGCGGCCGCAATTCCAGCGGGCCTGCCGCAACAGCGTCATGGACAACGGCCGCGACCTGCAGGACGCGTTCCTGCACAACGTGCCGCGCGCCATGTTCATCTTCCTGCCGCTGCTCGCCGGGGTGATGATGCTCATGTACTGGCGGCCGCGGCACTACTACGTGGAGCACCTGCTGCTGTTCGTGCACAACCACGCTTTTGTGTTCCTGGTGGCGAGCCTCGCGCTGCTGCTCGGCAAGTTCGTGCCGCACGTTCCGGGACTGGACCTGGCGATCGTCCTGTACTTTGCGTGGTACATGTACCGCTCTGTGCGGGTCGTGTACCAGCAGGGGCGGCTGCTCACCTTGACCAAGCTCGCGTTGCTGGGTTTTTTTTATCTGGTGTTCGCCGCGCTGCTGCTCGCGATCACCAGCGTCTATAGCGCTCTAATGCTGTGAAGGAGATCCCGATGCGTACGTTGTTCATTGGCGCCTTGCTGCTCGCCGCCCTGCCGCTCGCCATGGCGCAGGAGCGCACCCCCTCAGCGCCCGGCGCCAAGGTGTTCATCATCACGCCGAAGAACGGTGCCACCGTGCACAACCCGGTGGTGGTGAAGTTCGGGCTCAAGGGCATGGTTATCGCGCCGGCAGGCACCAAGGCCGAGAACAGCGGCCACCATCATCTGCTGATCGACACCGATCCGCCGGCGGACCTGAGCACACCGCTCCCCGCCACCGACAAGATCGTGCACTTCGGCAAGGGACAGACCGAAACCACGCTGACGCTGACGCCCGGCAAGCACACCCTGCAGCTGCTGTTCGCGGACCTGAACCACATACCCCACAACCCGCCGGTGATCTCCAGGAAGATCACCATCACCGTGGCGCCGTGACGCGCTCGCCTCACTAGCGGCGCCAGCGGCAACGCTTCAGGGCTAAGGGTCATGACGCGCGCGGTGCTGCACGTCGACATGGATGCGTTCTACGCCTCCGTCGAGCAGCACGATGATCCGTCGCTCGCCGGCCGGCCGCTCATCGTCGGCTGGGACGGCGGCCGCGGCGTCGTGGCCGCGGCGAGCTACGAGGTGCGCCGCTACGGGGTGCACTCGGCGATGCCGGTGCGCAAAGCGCTGCAGCTGTGCCCGCACGCCGTGTGCGTGCGCCCGCGCATGGCGCGCTACCAGGAAGTCTCCGCGCAGGTGTTCGGCGTGTTCCGCGAGGTGACGCCGCTGGTGCAGGGACTGTCGCTGGATGAGGCGTTCCTCGACGTGACCGCGAGCCTGCAGCTGCTCGGCGACGCGCTCGAGATCGGACGCCGCATCAAGCGGCGCATCCGCGCGCTCACTGGTTTGACTGCTTCCGTCGGCGCCGCCCCCAACAAGCTGGTGGCGAAGATCGCCTCCGATCTGATGAAGCCCGACGGCCTCACCCTGGTGGAGGCGGCGCGCGTGCGCGAAGTGCTCGATCCGCTCTCGGTGCGGCGCCTGCCGGGCCTGGGGAGCAAGACCGGCGCGAAGGTGGAAGCGGCCGGGATCCGCACCCTGGGCGAGCTGCGCAGCGCACCCGATGCGGTGCTGTGGCCGCTGTTCGGACGCTATTCGTCGTGGATGCGCGAGCGCGCCTCCGGCATCGACGAGCGCCCGGTGCTGCCGGAGGTCGAGGAGAAATCCCTGAGCGCCGAGGACACCTTCGAGCACGACATCGACGATATCCGTACGCTGCAGCGCCAGCTGGCAGGTCTTGCGGACCTGGCCGCCGCGCGGCTGCGCGCCCGGCAGCTCATGGCCGGCTGCATCGGCGTCAAGATCCGGCGCGATGACTTCAGCACCTTCAGCCGGCAGCGCGCCGTGGCGCCCCCCACCTGCGAGGCGCGCGCGGTCGCGGGGGTGGCGGCGGAGCTGCTCACCCGGTGGCTGGCCGCGAACCGCGGCGCGAAACTTCGTCTGCTGGGGGTGGTCCTCACTGAGCTGACGCCCGCTTCCCAGCTCGGGCTGTTCGAGGAGACGCGCCGCGAGAGCCAGCTCGATGCGACGCTGGACGAGGCCCGCGCCCGCTTCGGCCGCCAGGCGCTGCGGCGCGGCAACACGATCGAGTAGCATCCCTTCATGTACCTGACGTTCTTCGGCCTCAACGAAAAGCCGTTCGCGATCACGCCCGATCCGCGCTACCTGTACCTGAGCGAGCGCCACGCGGAGGCGCTCGCCCACCTGCTGTACGGCGTCAACGAGGCGGGCGGCTTCGTGCAGCTCACCGGCGAGGTCGGCACCGGCAAGACCACCATCGTGCGCTCGCTCCTGGCGCAGACGCCGAAGAACGCCGAGATTGCACTGATCCTCAACCCGAAGATGACCGCGCCGGAGTTTCTGCTCACCATCTGCGAGGAGCTCGGCATCGGCGTGCCCGACTCGGCGCTCGACAGCCGCAAGGACCTGGTCGACATCCTGAGCCGCTACCTGCTGCGCGCCCACGCCGCCGGGCAGCGCGTGGTGCTGGTGGTGGACGAGGCGCAGAACCTGTCCCCGGAAGTGCTCGAGCAGGTGCGCCTGCTCACCAACCTCGAGACCAACACGCAGAAGCTGCTGCAGATCATCCTCATCGGCCAGCCGGAGCTGCGCGAGCTGCTGGCGCGCACCGAGCTGCGCCAGCTGGCGCAGCGCATCACCGGGCGCTATCACTTGAATCCGCTGTCGCACGACGAGACCATCGCCTACGTGCGCCACCGCCTGCGCGTCGCCGGTGCCACCAGCGACAACTTCTCGCCCGGCGCGCTGAACGCGGTGTTCCGCCTGTCGCAGGGCGTGCCGCGCGTCATCAACGTCATCTGCGATCGCTCGCTGCTGGGCGCCTACTCGCTCGACCGTCACCGCGTCACCGGTGCGCTGGTGCGCAATGCCGCCGCCGAGGTCTTCGGCCGCCGCTTCGCCCCGCACTGGCTGCCGTGGGCCGCGACGGGTGCCATCGCCGTGGCGCTCGCGCTCGGCACGCTCGCACTGTGGCGCTTCGAGCCCTGGGGCGCGCATGCCCGCGCCCCGGCGGACCCCAAGCCGCCGGTGGCGGCCGCGGCCGCAGCGGCGAGCGCGGCGGCGGCGACGCCGGCCGCTGCGCCACCCTTGCGGCAGCTGCTCGCGCAGCACGCCGCCGACACCGACACCGACGGTGCCTTTGCCCGGCTGTTCGGCCTGTGGAGCGCGCAGTACCAGCCGAGCGGCATCGACCCGTGCACCCAGGCTACGCAGCAGGGCCTGGCGTGCGTGTCCGAGCGCGGCTCCTTCGGGCAGCTGCGGCTGTACAATCACCCCGCCATCCTGCTGTTGAACGACGGCGCCGGCACCAGCTACCAGGTGGTGCTCACCCGCCTCGATGACGAGCAGGCGCGTCTCGAGCTCGGCGGCCCGCAAAGCGTCAGTCTCGGCGAGCTGTCGCGTTACTGGCTGGGAGATTTCGTGATGTTGTGGCGACCACCCGCGCGCGCCCCGGTGAAGCCGCTGACGCTGGGGATGCGCGGCACCGAGGTGCGCTGGCTGCGCCAGAGCCTGCAGCGGCTGCACGGCGCAGCGGCCGATGCGCCGGCGAGCGACCTGTTCGACGCCGAGCTCACCGGCTGGGTGCGCGATTTCCAGCGCCAGCATCAGCTCACCGTCGACGGCATTGCCGGCCTGCAGACGCAGATCGCGCTCGCCAGCGCGGTCGCGGGTCCCGATTCTCCGCTGCTCTCGGCGGACGACGCGCACCACGGCGGCTGAACACATGTCGTTCATCCTCGATGCACTGAAGAAGTCCGAGAGCGACCGCCAGCGTCGCAGCGGTCCGGCGCTCTTCGAGGTCAAGGTGGCGCCGCCGCGCACGCGGCTGCCCGCCTGGGCCATCGCGATCGCGTGCCTGCTGGCGGTGAATCTGGGCATCGTCGTGTGGATGATGCTCAGGCGGCCGGCGCACGAAGGCGCCGCGGTCGCGCTGCCGCCGGCTGCCGCGGCAACTGCGGCGGCGCTGCCGCCCCCTGCCTCAGCTCCACCATCCGCGGCGGCGACCGTTGCAGCCGCAACCGTCGTCGCAGCGCCCCCTGCCGCAGCAGCGCCGGCGCCCACCGCCGCGGCACCCACCGCCGCGGCACCCACCGCCGCGGCACCCGGCCCCGCGCAGGGCGCCGCCTCCCTGCCGGCAGCCGGGGAACCCAACCCCGAGGACTACGCGCCGGCCGAGGAGCCCCCGGCGGGCGGCCCGCTCGGCGGCCACGTGCGGCGCGGCACCGCTTCCGGCGTGCCGCTCTACCAGGACGCCACTGCCACTCCGGGAACGCAGCTGCCGCAGTTGCGGCTCGACCTGCACGTGTTCGCCTCCCGGCCGCAGGATCGCTTCGTGATGATCAACATGCACAAGCTGCACGAAGGCGAGTCGCTCCCCGAGGGGGTGCGCGTGGACAGCATCACCCCGGAAGGGGCGGTGATGTCCTATAACGGCCAGAAGTTTCTCCTGCCGCGGGAATGAGCCACAAGATGATGACCAGCTTCACAGAAATCCCCCCCCGCTAGCGACAGGCGGGGGGTCTTACGTCATCTTAATTCCAGCGGTCGGGCCTGCCTTTGCCCGACGGGCTTCCTTTACATTGACAGCCGTGGCTCCCCACATGCCGACCCCCGTCCCGAGGCCCCTGCCGCCCGCTGGGGAAGCGCCCGTGCGCTTCGCGCTCGCCGCGAAGCCCCTCATGGCGCTCACCCGCGACGAGGAGCTGCTCGCCGCCTTGAGGAACGTCACCGACCCGGTGCACGAGGTGTGCGTCATCGGCGCGGAGCTCGACCTGTCCACCGCGCTGATGGCGCATCACGCCGGGGTCGCAGTGCTCGACTGCAACCTGATCGTCAGCCCGCTCGCTACCCTCACCGCACGCCTGCATGCCCAGTTCCCGGAGCTGGTGCTGATCGTGGCCGGCGGGGCGTCCGAGCAGGGCATGCTCGCCGCGCAGATCACCGACGGCACCGTGCACCGCTTCCTGCACAAGCCGGTATCCGAGCAGCGCGTGCGGGCATTCGTCGAGTCCGCCTGGCGCCGCCAGGCGCACGACGCGACGGCCTCGATGATGAGACCGCCCGCGCGCCCTCCCGCCAACCGTGCGCTGCGCATCGCCGCCGTGCTCGCAGCGCTTGCGGCCGCCGCCGTGCCGCTCGTGTGGCTCGCCATGCGAACCGAGCCTGTTTCTTCCGTCGTCGCGCCCCCCGCGGCGCAGTCCAACGGCAACGCCCCCGCGGTAAGCACCAGCCCCGCGGCGACCAGCGCTGACGTCCCCGCCATGCCGGGCTTCGGCCTCCCGGCGCTGCCGGGCGCCAGCCCGCCTGCCGCGCCCGTCGCCAGCGGACCCGCGGCGGCCGCCACCAGCGTCCCGGGCGGCCAGCCGGCTGCGCCGCCCGCCGCAGCGCCCCAGGAGCCCGCGCAGCCGCAGCGGGACGCGCAGGTCAGCGATTTCCTGCAGCGGGCCGCCACGGCGATGAGCCGCGGCGCGTTCATCGAACCTAAGCAGGACAACGCGCGCTTCTACCTCGAGTCGGCGCGCGCGCTCGACCCCCAGGACGAGCGCGTGCAGGAGGCAATGCTGGACCTGGTTGCGCGCCTGGAGAGCGAGGCGCGCCAGGCACTCGCCGCACACGACCCCGCGCAGGCGGAAGCGTGGACCGCGGCCGCCGCCGAGGCTGGCGCTGCGCCCGAGCACGTCGCGGCGCTGCGCAGCGAGGCGCAGCAGCTGCGCGGCGACGCGCACGACGCCGCCGCGATCGTCGCCCCGGTCGCTGTGCCGATCGTCGCTGCGGCCGCTGTGCCGGTCGCCGCCCCCGGCAGCGCACCGGCCGCGGCGATGGCCGCACCAGCGGCCGATGCGAACAGCGCATCGCCCGAGGCGCAGTCGCCGGCCGCGCAGACCGAAGGCACGCTCACGCGCACGCGCTACGTACCGCCGCTGTACCCGGACAGCGCGCGCAACCGCAACATCGGCGGCTGGGTGGACCTCACGTTCCTGGTCGGACCCGACGGCGCGGTGAGTGACGTGGCGGTGGTCGCCGCGCAGCCGCCCGGTACGTTCGAGCAGGCGGCCATCGCCGCCGTGCGGCGCTGGCGCTACCAGCCGCTCGTCCGTGACGGCCACGCCGCCAGTCAGCAGGCGCGCGTGCGCGTGCGCTTCAAGGTGCACGAATGAGCGCGTCGAGCACCCCGGCCCAGGCGCGCGTCATGCTGGTGGCCGACGACACGCGTTACAGCGAGTGGCTGCGACATCACCTCGACGTGCTGTGTCCGCAGGCGAGCGTCAGCATGCTGAACCTGGCGGAGTTCGAGCGCTGGTGCAGCACGTTCTCCGGCCGGGACTGTGATCTCTTGATGCTGTCGGTGCGGTTCGGCAGCAGCCCCGATGACCCGCAGTCGCAGGGGCTCGCGCTGCTGCGCCGGCTGCGCGAGCAGCCCGCATCGCCCGCCGTGATCGCCATCGCCGAGGATGGCAACGAGCTCACCGCGGTGCGCGCACTGCAGCTCGGCGCGGTCGACTACCTGCCGAAGCGCCTGCTCACGCCCGAGCGCCTGAACACGGCGGTGCGCATCGCGCTGCGGCGCGTCGAGCGGCGCGTGGCGCGCCGCCTGGCCAGCCTCGCCAACATGTCACGCGATGCGGCGCTGCGGGCGCGCGATGCGGTCGCGGCCCAGGAAAGCACCGCCGACTCGCCACCGGCCAACGCCCGCGCCGCCGACGGCAGCGCCGCGCTGCAGCCGAAAGGGGTGATGGCGCTGCTGACTTCGTCGAACCCGGAGGTGATCCCCGGCTACACGCTGCGCCTGCGGATCGGCGAGTCGGAGAAGGCGGTGGTGTACCTCGCCACCAGCACGCTGCGCGGCCACAACGTGGCGCTTAAGGTGAGCAAGACGCTGCGCGACGAGGCGGCGGGACGCCAGTTCCTCGAGCGCGAGTACACGGCCATCATGGCGGTGAAGAGCCCGCTGGTGGTGGAGATCTACGATTACGGCGTGCATGCCGGCTTCGAGTACCTGGCGATGGAGTACCTGCCGCGCGGGGACCTGAAGGCGCGCATCCAGCGCGGCGTGAGTGAGCGGGAGGCGCTGCACTACGTGGGCGAGATCGCCGCGGCGCTCAAGGTGGTGCACGAGGCGGGGCTGGTGCACCGCGACCTGAAACCGCCCAATGTCATGCTGCGCGAGAGCGACACGGTGGCGCTCATCGACTTTGGACTGGCGCGCTCGGTCGACGGCAACACCATCAGTACCCAGACCGGCGTGCTGCTCGGCTCGCCGTACTACATGAGCCCCGAGCAGGCGCTCGGCGAGCCGCTCGATATCCGCTCGGACTTCTACAGCCTGGGCGTCATCTGCTATGAAATGCTGAGCGGCCAGAAACCCTACATCGGGGCCACCGCCATGGAAGTGTTGCAGCAGCACGTGAGTGCGCCACTGCCGCAGCTGCCGGGCGACCTGGCGCGCTACCAGCCGCTGCTCGCGAAGCTCCTCGCCAAGGGACGCGGCGAGCGCTACGCGACCGCCGCCGAGATCGTCGCGGCGGCCGCGGCGCTGCTCAGCACCGCCGCCGCGGACCTGTCGACTACCGACCAGGTGCAGCCGAGCGCGGCTTAGGCCTCCCGCCGCGCGCCAGTTAAGCGATTTCAACGCGCGTCGAGTGCGCGCCCGCGCCGCTGAAAGGCGCTTCCCAGGGCGAGCGCCAGCACCGTCCACGCGGCCGAGATCCCCGCGCCGAGCCAGCCGATGGACGCGGGCGTCGCGCCGAAGCCGCCGGTGAGCGCCTTGTACAGCGAGCCGCTGAGCGCATCCCCGCCGCGGTAGGCGAAGGTGTCGATGAGGCTCTTCGCCTTGTACTTCTCCTCGCGGCTCACCACGGTGAACAGCGCATCGCGGCACGGCCGCGTGAGCGCGTAGTCCGCGACGCGGCGCACCGCGTACACCACCACCAGCACCATGAAGCGCGGCGCGAGCGCAAACAGCGCGTAGCCCGCGGTCATGATGACCGGCACCGAGACCAGGATCACGCGCAGTCCCACCCACTTGAAGAGCCGCCCGAACAGCAGCAGCTGGATTACCAGCGAGGCCGCCTGCACCCAGAAGTCGATGCCACCGAAAAAGCGCGTGCGCTCATCGGCGCTGGTGAACACCTTGGCCACGAACGCCTGCTGTTCGAGGTAGAGGAACGTCGACACCCAGGTCATGAGCAGCACGAACAGCGCGATGCCGAGCAGGTAGGGGGAGCGCACCACCTGGGCGAACGCCGCCCACATGCTGCCGCCCAGGGCCGCATCCGCGCGCGGCTCGGGCGGCTGGCCCGCGACCTCGCGCGGCGCGGCGGCGTGCGCACGCTGCCAGCGGATGACCTGCGTCATGAAGACCAGCGACAGCAGCAGCAGGGCGGCCGAGATCGGCAGCAGGTTGATGGCGCCGAGCGGCACGGCGAGATAGTGTGCGACCAGCGGACCGATCAGGCCGCCGGTGCTGGCGCCGGCCCAGATGGCGCCGAACAGCCGGCCCGCCTGCTCGCGGTTGAACACGTCCGCCATCAGGCTCCAGAAAGCTGCCACCACGAACAGATTGAAGACGCTCACCCACACGAAATAGGTGCGCGCGATCCACACGTGGTCCTCCTGCAGGCGGAACCACAGATAGAAGCCGACGAGATTAGCGGCGAAGAATCCGTATACCCACGGCAGGAACACCGTGCGTGGAAAACGCGAGGTGAGCCAGCCGTACACCGGCTGCAGCACCAGCATGACCACGAACACCCCCCAGAAGAGGTACGGGATCTTCTCCAGCCCCGAGGTGATGCCGAGCGCGTCGCGCACCGGGCGCAGGATCGTGTAGCTCGCGAACATGCACAGCAGCGTCGCGAAGGACGCGAGCAGCGCCGGCGCCTCACCGGGCTGCAGGACGACGAGGCGTTGCAGGAGCTGGCGCATGCATTCCCCACTTTCACGAAAGCGCGAACAACTCGTTAGTGTGCCACAGCGGCGTGCCGGCACCCGCTGCGGCGAACGCGCACGGCGCGCAAGTTACAAACTGTTGGTTGTGCGCCGTGCCAACACGCGCCGCGAGGCTTGACCTCGGGGGCGGTAAGCGCCGCGCCCACGCTTGACACTCAAACGTCATAAAGGGTGCAATGCCATCCTACGAGCGTGCGAGTCAGCCAGGGCCGAAGAAATCATGCATCTCGTCGATACGACCCTGTTCTATTCACCGACCAGCGGCGGCGTGAAGCGCTACCTCACGGCCAAACACGCCTGGCTCGCGGCCAACACCGCCTGGGAGCACACCATCGTCGTACCGGGGACGGACGTGCAGCTCGAGCGCGGCGGGGTGTGCACGCTGCCCGGTTGCCCGGTGCCGGGCACGTTCAACTACCGCCTGCCGCTCAACCCGCGCCGCTGGGCGCGCGTGCTCGATGCGCTCGAGCCGACCGTCATCGAGGCGGGCGACGCCTTCCACCCGGCGTGGTGCGGCTGGCAGGTGGCGCAGCGGCGCGGCATTCCGCTGGTGGCCTTCTATCATTCCAACCTGCCGCAGCTCGCCGGCCAGCGCTGGTGCGGCTGGTTCACCGAGCCGGTGCTGCGGCGCTACCTGCGCGAGCTGTACGAGCGCTGCGACCTGGTGTTCGCTCCGAGCCGCCTGATGTGCGAGTACCTGCGCGCGCTCGGGCTGCAGCACGCGGTGCACCAGCCGCTCGGCGTCGATGCGCAGGTGTTTCATCCCGCACGGCGCAGCGACGCGCTGCGAGCGCATCTCGGCCTGCCCGCCGGCGTGCGCCTGCTGGCGTACGCCGGGCGCTTCGCGCGCGAGAAGAACCTGGCGGTGCTGCTGCAGGCGGTCGCAAGCCTGGGCGCGCCGTACCACCTGGTGCTGATCGGCGGGGAGCAGACGGCACGACTCGCGTCCAACGTCACGCTGCTGCCCTACCGGCGCGACAGCCTCGAGCTTGCCGGCTGGCTCGCCTCGGCGGATGCCCTGGTGCATGCCGGCACCAAGGAAACCTTCGGCCTGGTGGTACTGGAGGCCATGGCGTGCGGCCGGCCGGTGGTGGCGGCGCGCGCCGGTGCGTTCCCGGAATTCATCGACGAGAGCGTCGGGCAGCTCGCCGAGCCCGACAGCGCCCGCGGCATGGCCGAAGCGATCGAGGCGCTCTACGAGCGGGATATCGAGGCGGTCGGGGCTGCGGCGCGCGCGCGCGTGCTGCGCCAGTTCACCTGGACGCGCGCCTTCCATGGGCAGCTGGCGACCTACGTGTCGCTGGTCGGTTCGCGGCGCCTGCCGCTGCCGGAGGGCGACATCCTCGAGCTACGCTCGCCTTAGGCGCGATGCACCACCAGCAGCACGCCGCAGAACAATAGCCCCGCGCCGAGCAGCCGCACCGCCGTCAGTGGCTGCTGCGGAAAGCCCAGCAAGCCGAAGTGATCGACCAGCAGCGAGGTCACGAGCTGGCCCAGGACCACCAGCGCGAGCAGCGCCGCAGCTCCCAGCCTCGGACCCACGATGATGGTCGCGACCACGTAGTAGGCGCCGAGAATGCCGCCCGCCCAGGCCCACGGCGGCACGGCGGACAGCTGCGCGCGGGCCGGCCAGGGTGTGCGGCTCGCGAGCAGGAACAACAGCAGCGCCGCCGTCCCCACCAGGAAGCTGATGAAAGCCGCGCCCACGGGCGTGCCGAGCGAGCGGCGCAGCGTGGAGTTCACTGCCACCTGCACGATGAGCGCCACGCCGGCGGCGAAGGCGACGATACACAGCAGGACCTGCATGGTCAGCGGCGCAACGCGCGCAGCGCCGCCATCCCGGCGCGGCTCGCGGCGAGAGTGAGCACCGCGCTCAGGAACAGGCGCCTCACCCATGGCACCGGGCGCGGCGGGATGGCGCGGTAGAAGGCTGCGGCGATCTCGCGGTGCAGGTGCACCGCGGGCGCTTCGATGAGCCACTCCCTGCCTGCGGTGCGGATGCGGTAGTGCCCTCCGCCCAGGTGCTCCACCACGGCGTCGGGGAGCGCCGCCGGCAGGTCCGCAGGCGCCGCGGCGCTGAAGCCGAGCGTGGTGTACTCGCCGGGCGCCTCCGCGGTGTCCCCCTGCAGCGTGAGCCCGGGAACCTGCGCGGCCCGCGTGCAGCTCACCGGGCCTCTGAAGGTCGCCAGCAGCTCAGCCATCGAAGTGCGGCTCGACGCGCACGTCGGTGGTGACCGAGTTGGCGATGAAGCACTCCTCGTGGGCGCGGTGATGCAGCTGCGCCTGCTCGTCGCGCCCGGGCAGCCGCTCGCCGGAGAAGCTCACCCGCGGGCGCAGCGTGACGCGCACCATGGCGGTCTTGCCGGCGGCGTTCGGCCCCATGGCGCCGCTCGCGTCGTCGGTGTATTCATCGACACGCCAGCCGCCGGCGGCCGCCAGCGACAGGAACCACAGCATGTGGCAGCTGGACAGCGATGCCACCAGGGCTTCCTCGGGATCAACCGCCGCCTCGACGGACAGCGGCACCCGCACGACCTGCGGCGAGGAGGAGGCCGGCACTTCCACGCCGCCGTCGAAATGCCACGAATGGCCGCGGCTGTAGCGGTTGTCGGTGAACGCGGCTGCGCCGCGCTCCCAGTGGATGCGGGCGAGGTATTCGTGCTTGGGCATGGCGTTTACCTCCGTGGCGCTGCGCGGGCAATTGTACGATAGGCACGTGCCCGCACAGGACCTGCAGCCGCGCCGCGACCTGACCCTGACGCATGCGACCTCGCTGGTGGTCGGCGTCATCATCGGCACCGGCATCTTTCTCAAGGCCGCCAGCATGGCGCAGGCGGTGGGCAGCCCCGCGCTGGTGCTGGCCGCGTGGGTGGCCGCGGGGCTGGTGGCGATGCTCGGCGCGCTGTGTTTCGCCGAGCTCGGGGCGCTGCTGCCGCACGCCGGCGGGGAGTACGTGTATCTGCGGCGGGCGTACGGAGAGCTGCCGGGGTTCCTGTTCGCCTGCAACGCCTTCGTGCTGGGCGGCGCCGCGGTCGCCGCCTACGGTGCGGCGGTCGCGATCTTCGTGACCGACATCCACCGCTTCGAGGCGCTCTGGTACCAGCACACGCTGCACTTCCTCGGCGTCGCCTGGACGCTCGAGTTCGGCATGCGGCAGCTGATCGCGGTCGGCGTGATCGGTGTGTTCACCGTCATCAACTGCCTGGGTGTCATGCTCGGCGGGCGCGTGCAGACCGTGCTCACCGTCATCAAGGTAGCGGCGATCCTCGCGGTCGCACTCGGCGTGTTCGCCTTCGGCGACACTCACGACTGGTCGAACCTGCGCAACTCCCCCGGGAGCAGCGGCGGCGCGGGCCTCGCCGGCTTCGGTGGCGCGATGTTCGCGGCGCTGTGGGCCTACAGCGGCTGGCAGTTTCTGCCGATGGCGGCCGGCGAGGTGCGCGAGCCGCAGCGCAACGTGCCGCGCGCGATCGTCGGCGGGGCGCTGCTGGTGCTCGCGCTCTACCTCATCATCAACACCGCCTACCTCTACGCGCTGCCCTTCTGGCAGGTGGCCAGCGCCAACTCCACCGCTTACCCCGACGCCCCCTCGGTGGCGGCGCGCGCGGTGCACACCTTCCTCGGCGGTCGCGCCGCGCCGGTCGCGGCGCTGATCTTCCTCATCTCGACCATCGGCTCGCTGAACGGCGTGATCCTCTCCGCGGCGCGCGTGCCGTACGCCGCGGCGCGCGACGGGCTGTTCTTCGCGCCGTTCGGTCGCCTGAGCCCCGCGAGCCGGGTGCCGCTCACCTCGCTGGTGCTGCTCGGAGCCTGGGGCGCGCTGCTCGCCGTCTCCGGCACCTTCGACCAGCTCACCAACATGGCGGTGATGTCGTACGCCACCTTCTGGATCCCGGTCTCACTCGCGGTCATCGTGCTGCGGCGCAAGCTGCCGAACGAGCCGCGCCCGTTCCGCGTGCCGGGCTATCCGCTGGTGCCGCTCGTGTTCGCGCTCGTCATGGTCTGGATTGTGGCGAGCGCGCTCATCACCGCGCCCAAGGAGTCGATCGCCACGCTGGTGCTGATCGCGCTCGGTCTGCCGCTCTACCCGCTGTTCCGCCGGCGCCGCGCCGAGCGGGCGCCACTCACCGCGACTCCAGCTCCCAGAGCGTGAGCGGCGCACCGCGCCGCACCCAAAACCCCAGGCCCGCCTCGCGAAAGCGCCCGCGCAGCCGCCGGCGGTACCACAGCGCGCTGCGCAGGTGCACGTCGGCATCGGTGCGCGCGCGGTCGCAGTTGCGGCGGAAATCCCGCGTGGTGAGCGCGCTGAAATACAGCACCCCGCGGGTGAGGCGCGCGAAGTTGGCGAGCGCGCGCTCGGCGTCGCGCGCCTCGAGGTATTGCAGCACGTCATAGCAGATCAGCAGATCAAAGGGCGCGCGCGCGCGGTAGCGCTCGATGCCGCCGCGCGTCCAGCCGTAACGACGGCACAGATATGCGCTGCTCTCGAGCGCCACGTAGTGCGCCCGCGGCAGGAGCTTCAGCAGCGCCGCGCGCAGCAGGCCGGTGCCGGCGCCGGCTTCGAGGATGCGCCGCACCGGTAACCCCAAGTGTGCGGTGAGCGCGGCGATGAGGCGGGCGCGCGCGCGCATTTCCGCGCGGCTCGCCACGGCGGTGCGCGGGTCGAAGTAGTAGCGGCGGTAGTAGTCGCGATCGAAGCGCATGGCGGGTGGTGAGCCCGGCCATACTAGCGAAAGTTTCGCGCCTAGGCCGTGCGCTGCAGGGCGCGCCGCTTCGGCATGAGCCGCGCCAGCGGTTCGGGGCGGCAGTCGGCCAGATTCCCCTCGAACTCACGCGTGCACGCGGCCCAGGAGGATTGCAGCGCGCGCTCGCGGCAGGCCTGGGGATCGATCTGCAGCGCCCGTGATGCGGCGCGCGCCAGATCCGCGTCGAGCGCCCCGGTGACCCCGTCCTGCACCACGTCGATAGGACCTGTGACCGGAAACGCCGCCACCGGCACGCCGCACGCCATGGCCTCGAGATTCACCAGGCCGAAGGTATCGGTGAGGCTGGGAAACACCAGCACGTCGGCGGAGGCCAGGTGCGCGGCGAGGTCCTCGCCGAAGCGAAAGCCGGCGTACCGCGCCTCAGGGTATTGCATCTGCAGGCGCGCGCGCTCCGGGCCATCGCCGATCACGATCTTCGAGCCCTGCCACGGCATCTTGAGGAAGGCGTCGATGTTCTTCTCGACCGCGACGCGTCCGACGTAGGCCGCTACGGGACGCGGCAGCTTGAGAAAGTCCTTGCTGCGCGGGCGGAACAGCTCGGTGTCGACGCCGCGCTGCCAGTGCACCAGGTTGCGGAAGCCGCGGGCGCGCAGCATGCCGCGCACGGTCTGCGTACTCACCATGCAGGCGTGCGCCGCGCCGTGGAACCAGCGCAGCCCCGCGTAGGAGAGCCACAGCGGGATCGGCCAGCGTGAGCGCAGGTACTCGGGGAACTGCGTGTGGTAGGAGGTGGTGAAGCGCAAGGCGCGCCGCACACAGTAGCGCCGCGCGGCCAGGCCGAGCGGCCCCTCCGTGGCGATGTGCACTGCCTCGGGCTGGAACTGCTCGAAGTTGTGCGCGAGGCGGCCCATCGGCCGCAGCGCCACGCGGATCTCCGGATAGCTCGGACAGGCGAAGGTGCGAAATTCGCGCGGCTCGGTGAGCCGGACCTCGTGCCCGAAGCGTCCCAGCCAGGCGGCAGTCTGCGCCAGAGTGTTCACGACACCGTTGGTTTGGGGAAACCAGGCGTCGGTCACGACCATGATCCTCATGCTGCGATGCATCCTTACCTCAAATTGTGACAAAGACGTGAAGCAGACCAGAACCACTCACATTAAAAAAGCACGCATGAACATCGGCTTGTCATCATTTCTTCATACTCTTCCTATAATTCCTTCACGCCAGCGCGTCGACGCGCGCAGGTCTAGCCCGAGGAGGTCGAATGCACGGGTTCTTTGCGGAATTGAAGAAGCAACGCTGGGACGACCATCGTTATTACCACCACTCGCGCATCAACCAGACGCTGCATCTGGTGAGTGCGCTGAGCTTTCTCACCGCCTACGTGTCGATTTTCACCAACCCCGCCGCTGCGGCGCTGATCGGCTGGCTCCTCGCCATGGTGTCGCGCCAGGCGGGACACTTTTTCTTCGAGCCCAAGGGTTACGACGAGGTGAACCACGCCACCTTCGAGCACAAGGAAGACATCAAGGTCGGCTACAACCTGAGGCGAAAGGTCGTGCTGCTGTCGATCTGGGCCATCTCCCCGCTCGTGCTGTGGCTCGATCCGACGCTGTTCGGCATCTTCCACGGCGCGACGCGCAACACCGATCTGCTGCGGCACATCAGCCTGGTGTGGCTCGCCTTGGGTGCAGGGGCGCTGGTGTTCCGCACTGTGCAGCTGTTCGTGCAGCAGAGCGTCATGACCGGACTGGTATGGGCCACCAAGATCCTCACCGACCCGTTTCACGACGTCAAACTCTACTGCCGCGCCCCGCTGTACCTGCTGCGTGGCGAGCTGCGCGATCCGATGGAGGACGTGGCCCACCAGGCCTGAAGCAGCTCGCGCAACATGCGACGCCTGATGGCCTTGTTGGTCAGCGTAGTTCCCGGCCACCACCAACCGTCGCGACGCATCGCTTCGGCCGCCGCCAGTACTCTGTCGGCGACCGCGGCGAAGTCGGCGTCGCTGTAGTTGAGGCTGAAGATGAACCGCGCCGTGCCCACCCAGCTCAAGGCCAGCCCCTGCGCGCGCAGGTAGTACTGGAACATCCAGTTGTAACGCGAAGGCTGCAGGTAATTGACGGTCCAGATGGACGACAGATGCGAGACCTGAACCGGCAGTTGCGCAGCAGCCAGGCGCTCGTTGAGTTCGCGCGCACGGCGCTCCCACAGCGCATCCAGGTCGCGATACAGCGAGCGCAGCGGCTCGCTCTCCAGGCGCCTGAGGAACACGTGCATGGCGCCCATGACATAGGGGTGCGCGTTGAAGGTGCCGCGCGCCAGGCACACGTCCGCGGGCCGCTGCTCGCGGTAGCGCTGCATCAGCTGGCGGCGGCCGCAGACCGCGCCGATCGGCAGTCCGCCGCCGAGCGTCTTGCCGTAGGTGACCATGTCGGCGCGCACGCCGAAGTACTCCTGCGCGCCGCCCGGCGCGAGGCGGAAGCCGACGAACACTTCGTCGAAGATGAGCACGATGTTGCGCGCCGTGCAGACCTCGCGCAGCTTCGCAAGCCAGGTGCTGTAGGCCGCGCGGTCGAAGCGGGCGTTGCGGGCGCTGTCGATCAGCCCGGAGTCCGCCGGCGCACTGGCGTTCGGGTGCATCGCCTGCACCGGGTTCACCAGCACGCAGGCGATGTCGCGCCGCGTGCGCAGCACCCGCAGCGTCGCGGCATCCATGTCCTTCAGCGTGTAGGTGGCCTCGGCGGCGAGCGGATTGCCCACTCCCGGCTGCACGTCGCCCCACCAGCCGTGATACGCGCCGCAGAAGCGCACCAGGTACTTGCGGCGCGTGTGATAGCGCGCCAGGCGCACCGCCTGCATCACCGCCTCGGTGCCCGACATGTGCAGCGACACCTCGTCGAGACCGGAGATCTCGCGCAGCCGGCGCACGTTGTAAGCCAGCAGCGGATGATAGGCGCCGAGCACCGGTCCGAGCTCGCGCACCAGCGCGCTGCCCTCTTCGATGCATTCCTTGTAGAAGTCGTAACCGAACAGGTTCACGCCATACGAGCCGGCGAGGTCGAAGAAGCGGTTGCCGTCGAGGTCGGTGACGGTGGTGCCCGAGGAGGACTCGAGGAAGGCGCCGCCCTGCAGGTGCTGACGCACCATGCGGCTGAACTGGAACGGCACGCGGTAGCGCTGGGTGAACTGCAGGTCGGACACCGTGGGCGCGACCTCGCGGGTGAGCGCTGCGCTCCTGGCGAAGCGCTGTGTGTAGAGCGCCGCGAGCCGCGTGAACGCCTCGCGGCGCGTGGCGGCGACCTCCGCCGGCGCATCATCCGCGCAGAAGAAGCGCGTCTCGTCGTACTCGTAATAGGGGATCAGCCGGGTCACGAGCCGCCCGAGACGGGCGTGTCCGGCGAGCGAGCGGTGCTTGGCACGCGAGAGGATGAGCCGCAGCTGCGCCTTGCGCAGCACGATGAGGGCGATGAGGATGGCGGCGAGATACCAGAGCATGATTGGCTCGCGCAAACTATTTCACCTCGATGACACGGCGATGACAGTGCGCCGGGTCATTATGCGCATTACGCAGCAGGAAGACCTGAACTTCCTGCTGACCAACCGCCTGCCGCGGCGCTGGCTGACGATATTCGTCGGCTGGCTGAGCCGCCTGGAGCAGCCGCTGTTGTGCCGCGCCTGCATCGGCATCTGGCGACTGTTCGCGCCGCTCGACCTGAGCGAGGCGCGCATCACGCGCTTTCGCAGCCTGCAGGAGTTCTTCACCCGCGAGCTCAAGGACGGCGCGCGGCAGGTGGAGGCCGACCCGGCGGTGCTCGTAAGTCCGTGCGACGGCGTGGTCGGCGAGATGGGCCCGGTGGTCGCAGGCTCGGTGCTGCAGGCCAAGGGTTTCCCCTACACGCTCATGGATCTGCTCGGGGATGCCGCGCTGGTGCGCACCTACCTCGAGGGGACGTTCGTCACGCTGCGCCTGCGCTCGGACATGTATCACCGCTTCCACGCGCCCTACGACTGCCGCGTGGAGCAGGTGACCTACGTCTCCGGCGACACCTGGAACGTCAATCCGATCACGCTACAACGCATCGAGCGGCTGTTCTGCAAGAACGAGCGCGCCATCATCCGCTGCCGGCTGCCTTCGGGCCCGCTGATCACGCTCGTGCCGGTCGCGGCGATCCTGGTGGCGAGCATCCGCCTGCACTTCGTCGACGTGCTGCTGCACCTGCGCTACCGCGGACCCAACACCCTGCCGTGCGACGCGAGCTTACGCAAAGGGGAGGAGATGGGCTGGTTCCAGCACGGCTCGACCATGATCGCGTTCGCGCCGCCCGGGGTGCACCTGTGCGCCGGCCTGCGCCAGGGGGACGTGATCCGCATGGGAGAGCCGTTGCTCTCGCTGCCGGGCAGCGCGTGAGCCGGATCGCGGTCATCACCGGCACCACGCACGGCATCGGCCGCGTCACCAGCCGCGAGCTGGCGCGCGCCGGGCGCACCGTGGTGATGCTGTGCCGCGACGTGCCGGCCGCCCACACGGTACGTGACGAGATTCTGCGGCAGCTGCCGCACGCCGCCATCCACATCGTGCACTGCGACCTGGCCAGTTTGCGCTCGGTGCGCGAGTGCGCCGCGACCGTGCGCCGCGACTACACCCCGATCGGCGTGCTGATCAACAACGCCGGCATGGTGAGCGTGCGGCACCGCATGTCGGCGGACGGTTTCGAGCTCACCTTCGCGACCAACCACCTGGGGCCGTTCCTGCTCACGGCGCTGCTGCTGGATTCTCTCGCGCCCGACGCGCGCATCGTCAACGTCGCCTCGCGCATCCATTTTCGCGGCCGCTTCGAGCCCGAGACGATCACCAACCCGCAGGCGCGCTACTCAAGCCAAGCGGCCTACGCGCAGTCGAAGCTCGCCAACGTGCTGCACACCTTCGCGCTCGCCAGGCGGCTTTCCGGCAGCCGGATCTGCGTCAACTGCCTGCACCCGGGAGTGGTCGCGACCAACCTGCTGCCGCGCTGGCTGCGCCTCATCAAGCCGCTGCTGAGCCAGGTCATCGACGTCGAGCGCGGCGCGCGCACCAGCCTCTATCTGGCGCTCGCCGCCGAGGTCGTTGGGGTGAGCGGCCACTATTTCGATCAGCATCAGAATCAGCAGCCCGCGGCGCCGCTGGCGAACGATCTGCAGCTGCAGGAGTCGCTGTGGAAGAGGAGCGCCGAATGGGTCGGAATGCCGTAAACCGTAGCCCTTGAGAAGGCGGAGAATGCCATGACACAGAACGTCCGATCGCAGCTCGCCGAGACATTGCTGTTTGCGAGCAACTTCCTGCGCCACCCGCACATGCTCGGCTCTATCATCCCGAGCTCGCCGTTCCTCGTGAACCAGGTGCTCGAGCCGATCGACTGGCAACGGGCACACGTCATCGTCGAATACGGCCCGGGGGTCGGCACCTTCACCGGCGAGATCCTGCGCCGCATGCGCAGCGACGCGAAGCTGGTCGCCATCGAGACCAATCGCGACTTCGTGCGCTTCCTCGAGCGCTCGCTGCCCGATCCGCGGCTGCGCGTGGTGCACGATTCCGCCGCCGAGGTACAGACGATCCTCGCGCGCCTCGGGCTCCCGGCCGCGCGCTACATCATCTCCGGCATCCCCCTGGGCAGCATGCCGGAAGCCGTGCGCGCGGACATCGTCGCCAAGACCCGCGCGGCGCTCGAGCCCGGTGGCGCGTTTCTCGTCTACCAGTTCACCGCGCGGGTGCTGCCGGCGCTGCGGCGGACTTTCGGCGACGTGCGGCGCAGTTTCGAAGGCAGGAATCTACCGCCGGCGCAGCTGTTCGTTTGCGCCACGCCCGGCCCTTAGCCGACCGTCCGCATCTGACGAGTGCGTCACATTTCGCCTGTCGCCGCCGGGAGCGCGCGCGGCAGCGGGCCGCGCTGAATGGCCACTGAACGCGCAGCCGCCAGTGCGGACACGACGTGTTTGGCACTTCTGCAGCGGCGCGGTTCACTTGGGATTTCCCGTATGTATGCTTGGCTGCTTGTCGTGCGTTATGTGTGGATATGACCCCGGCATGCGTGCGCGGGGACTCTTGAGGAGGCTATCGATGAAACTCGTTTCCGCCAAGCTCGTGATCGCTGGCGCGCTGCTGTGCGTGGCGCTGTCAGGATGCGTCGTCGCTCCGGCACCGGGGTATGGTGAGGTCGTTGCCTACCAGGCTCCGCCCCCCGTGCAGGTCGAAACCATCGGCGTTGCTCCCGTACCCGGATACTTCTGGATCGGTGGCGCCTGGTTCTGGGAAGGCGGCCGCTACGCCTGGCATCCCGGCCACTGGTCGGCACCCCGACCGGGCTATCACTGGATAGGCCATGCCTGGGTCCGTTCGGGTAATGGCTGGCACATGCGGCCGGGCCACTGGGAGCGCGGCTGACCTGATCCTTAGTTGAGCGCGTGCACCGGGCGCCCGTGAGCGGGCGACCGGTGCACGCCACCACCGTCACATTTGCACTCCCCGCCCCCGGCGCTGCACACTCTGCGCGGCTATCAAGAACAAGCGGGAGTGCCTTGATGAGGCGGACCGGGTTTGCAGGGATGTGGCTCGCAGCGGTTCTGGCGGCCACGAGCGCTGCCGCCGCGCCCGATGCGTGTGCCGACGGCAAGTTCACGCTCACCAGCAGCGATATTCCTGCCGGCGGCAAGATCGCCGAAACGGCGGTATTCAACGGTTTCGGCTGCAAGGGCGGCAACATCTCGCCGGCACTCGCCTGGAGCGGTGCGCCGGCCGGCACCAAGAGCTTCGCGCTGCTCGTACACGACCCGGACGCGCCCACGGGGAGCGGCTGGTGGCACTGGGTCCTCTACAACATCCCCGCCGCCACCAGCTCACTTCCCGCCGGCGCCGGTGATGCGCAGAAGAGCCTCCTGCCCGCCGGTGCGGTCCAGGGACGCACCGACTTCGGCACCTCCGGTTACGGCGGCCCGTGCCCTCCGCCGGGGAAGCCGCACCACTATTACTTCCGGCTCTATGCGCTCAAGGTCGCGAAACTCGAGCTGCCCGCAGACGCTACGGCCGCGTTCGTCGGTTTCAACGTGCGCGCGCAGGCGCTCGGCCACGCGGAGCTCATGGGAGTCTATGGCCGCTGAGCCGCGCAACGCCTCCGGTCGCCGCGGCGCTGCGGGCGCATCGCGCGAGCGGCGCACCGCGCTGTGGCCGTATCTCGTCATGCCGTTCATCGTGGTTGTGGCGTTTTTCGCGCTCTATCGGATACATCAACAGCCGCACCACGAGCCGGCGGCGACGCCTGCGGCTTCCGGCGCCTCCACGCAACCCGCGCAGCAGTAATTTCACCGGCGTTGGCGTTGCTGCGCGTCTGCGGCTAGGATGGCCGCCCTTTTTTCAAGCACCATCATGCCAGCCGCCCGAATGCCAGCCGCCCGAACCCGCACCCGGACCACCGCTGCCGCGCGCACGCGCCGCGCCGGGCGTCCTGTGGCGCGCGCCGCGCAGCGGCCACCGCGGGTGGGCTTCGTCAGCCTCGGCTGCCCGAAGGCGCTGGTGGATTCCGAGCGCATCCTCACGCAGCTGCGCGCGGAGGGCTACGAGATCGCGCCCAGCTACCAAGCCGCCGATCTCGTGGTGGTCAACACCTGCGGCTTCATCGACGCGGCCGTGGACGAGTCGCTCGAGACGATCGGCGAGGCGCTCGCGCACAACGGACGCGTGATCGTCACCGGCTGTCTCGGCGCGAAACCTGAGAGGATCCTCGCACGCCACCCGAGCGTGCTTAAGGTCACCGGCCCGCAGGCTTACGAGGAGGTGGTGGCCGCCGTACACGCGCAGCTGCCGCCCCGGCACGAGCCGTTCTTCGACCTGCTGCCGCCGCAGGGCGTGCGGCTGACGCCGCGCCACTACGCGTACCTCAAGGTCGCGGAAGGCTGCAACAACAAGTGCAGCTTCTGCATCATCCCCGCGATGCGCGGGCGGCTGCGCAGCCGCCGCATCGACGAGGTGCTGCGCGAAGCCGAGCGGCTGGTCAGCGCCGGCGTGAAGGAGCTGCTGGTCATCGCGCAGGACACGAGCGCCTATGGTGCCGACATCCGCTACGCCGGTGCCGAGTGGCGCGGCGTGCAGCTTAAGACACGCTTCCTCGACCTGGCGCGCGCACTGGGCGAGCTCGCTCCCTGGGTGCGCCTGCACTACGTGTATCCCTACCCGCACGTCGATGCCGTCATCGAGCTCATGGCGCATAGCGGCGTGCTGCCCTATCTCGACGTGCCCTTCCAGCACGGCGCGCCTGAGGTGCTGAAACGCATGCGCCGCCCGGCCCACGCCGAGGACACGCTGGCGCGCATCCGCGCGTGGCGCCGGACCTGCCCGAAGCTCACGCTGCGCAGCACATTCATCGTCGGCTTCCCCGGAGAGACCGAGGCAGAATTTGCGCAACTGCTCGCCTGGCTGGAGGAGGCGCAGCTCGATCGCGTCGGGTGCTTCAAGTACTCCCCGGTGGAAGGCGCCGCGGCGAATGCGCTGGGCGGACACGTGCCGCCGGAGCTCCAGGAGGAGCGTTACGCGCGGTTCATGGAGCGCGCCGCCGCGATCAGCACGCGCCGGCTCAGGGCACGGATCGGTGAGCGCACGCGCGTGCTCGTGGATACGGTTGCGGACGGTGTGGCCATCGCGCGCAGCGCCGCAGAAGCGCCCGAGATCGACGGGGTAATCAGGATTGTCGGCGCCGAGAAAACCATCACCAGCCCCAAGCCCGGCGAATGGGCCGATGTCGAGATCGTGGCCGCAGACGCCTACGACCTCACCGGCCACCTCACCGCGCTTTAGCGTTGAGGCGGCCGGCGGGGGTCAGTCAGCTCGACTTCATGCCGAGCGATTCCATGATCTTCATGCCCTGGTCCTTCACCGCCTGAGCCTTGTTCATCGCGGTGGTGAAATCGCCGGCGGTGGCGGCGCTCGAGGCATCGCTCCAGGCGGATTTCATCGCGTCCACACCCGACTTCGCGGCCGCCAGGCTTTCCTTGGTGACGCCCTTCGGCAGGTGATGCGACTTCGAGAGCGTGTTCACGCGGCTCTCGATCGCATCGACCATCTTCGGCACTTCCTTGCTCGCCGTGCCCCAGTCCTCCTGGGCCTTCTGCAGCGCCGCCTGCGCCTCCTGCGCCTTGGCCGTCACGGTGTCCTTCAGCCCGCTGATGGAGGTATTGATGGCGGGCATGGCTGCGAGCACGCCCTTGTAGTCGCCCTTGGCGAGGTTGTCCTTGACGCCATTGAGCTGCGCGTCGATCGCCTGCAGCTGGTCGGGGGCGTACTTCAGGGCGCTGTCGCGGATCGGGACCAGAGCCGCGTCCGCAGCCGCCACCGCCTGCTCGGCAGGTATCTTCTGGTTCTCGCAACCGACGAGGGACAAGACCGCCAGCGTTGCCAGCAGCCCAACAAATAACTTCTTCATTTGCGTGATCCTCGCTTTTGGTTTTGCCGACACGGAAAAGCGCAGGGACCGTACTGCGCCTCCTCAAGTTAGTTACGAAGAGTAGCACGAACAACACGCCAAGCCAGCGGCCGCGCCCACCAACAGCCAAGGTCAGGGCCGGAAGGGATCCTTAAGTTATTTTAACGTCAGCTTGCCGGCGGCCCGCGGTCGTCACGCAGATTTCCCTGCCCCGGGGGTAACCCGCTGCCCCCTCACCGCATCGTCCACACTCGAAAACTCGAGGGCTCCTTCGGGCAGCGACGGGATGGCGGCGCGCAGCAACGCCTCGCGGGCACGCTCCTTGAGACGCGCGACGCGCAGCTGGCAGCCGCGGGCCGACAGCCAGCCACAGAACTCACCGAGCGCCTCGAGCGCCGTGCTGTCGAGATCGGGGGACTCCTCGAGACTCAGCACCACGAGCCTGGTGCCCGGGTGCGCACGCACCTGATGCCGCACCTGCGCCAGCAGCGGGTCGGCGTTGGCGAAGAACAGCGGCTCTTCGGGCCGCACCACCAGCATGTCCGGCCGGGTCACCGCGGACGGAAAGCGCTCGAGGCTGACGTAGTCATGCCCGCCAATGAGCCCCAACACCGACAGGTGCGGGGTGGCGAGGGATTTCAACAACATCGCCAGGCTGAAGGCGATCGCCACCAGCAGGCCGTCCAGCACGCCGAACAGCATGACCGCCAGGACGGCGGCGAGCGCCACCTCGCGGTCGCGCCGCCAGCGGAAGTAGTGGCTGAATACGTCGAAGCGCAGCGACTTGCTCACCGCGTGGATGACGATCGCGGCAAGGACCGGCTGCGGTATGCGCTCGATCCAGCGGACGAACAGCAGCACCAGCACCAGCACAGTGGCCGCGGCGAACAGCCCGGCAAGGCGCGACTGTGCACCGGCCGCATCGTTGGCGGAGGTTCCCGAGTAGCCCGCCCCGACCGGCGTACCCTGGAAGAGTCCCGCCACCGCGTTGGCGACGCCGAGCGCCAGCAGATCGCGGTTCGGCTGCACCGGCTCGTCGTGCCGCAGCGCAAAAGTGCGGATCGAGCCGTAGGATTCGGCGTAGAGAATGAACATCAGCGCGAACGAATACTCGACCAGCTGCAGCCAGTGTTCCTCGCCGGGCAGCGTGAACACCGGCAGCCCGAGGGAGAGGTGGATCGCTCCGGTGAGCACCACGCCGTGCGCGGCCAGCATCGGCGCCGCCAGGATCCCGGCGATGATGACGACGAGCGTCCCGGGCACGCGCGGCACGTGCTCGAGGACGAAGAGTCCGGCCAATGCGATCATCCCGCACGCGAGGCTCGGCAGCTGCCAGCCGGCATAGCCGCGTGCGAGCTCCACCAGCAGCGTGAAGAAGTAGCTGCTCCCGGCATGCACGTTCACCAGCGTCGGCCACTGCTTGACCGCGATCACCAGCGCCAGGCCGAACGCATAGCCGCGCAGCACGGGGCGGGCGATCAGGTTCGACATGGCGCCGAGCCGCAGGCTCGCGCACAGGACGAAGGCGACCCCGCAACCGACCACCAGCATCAAGGCCAGCGCGGTGCGTTCGGCAAGCGTACTCGCGCCCAGCGCCAGCAGGGCCGACGCCAGCACCGCGGCCGACGAGGAAGTCGCGCTGACGATGGCGATG
The DNA here is from genome assembly GCA_035482695.1 of Steroidobacteraceae bacterium. Taxonomy (GTDB): domain Bacteria; phylum Pseudomonadota; class Gammaproteobacteria; order Steroidobacterales; family Steroidobacteraceae; genus 13-2-20CM-66-19. The sequence goes on from DATHQM010000070.1 coordinate 40,630, forward strand.
CGGCTCCGGCCGATCAGGCCGTAGCAGACGAGCCCCGCGAACAGCGCCATGACGCCTGCCTGGGGCGGCAGGTTCGCCAGGCCCGAGTAGGCCACCGCCTCCGGGAGCAGGAGCCCTGCAATTGCGAGACCCGCGAGCAGGTCGGGGACCGTGGTGGTTCTTGTTGTCATCGGCCCCCGGATCGTACCCCAAAGCCGGGCAAGCGCTTCCGGGCGCTGCCCGGGGCGACACGCACGCCGACGGCCTGTGGGTGCCGCCGCGAGCGAGGCATTGTTGCGCAACCGCGCGCGAGCGCGGTGCGTTATTCGACGGTCACGCTCTTGGCGAGGTTGCGCGGCTGATCGACGTCGGTGCCCTTCAGGATCGCCACGTGGTAGGCAAGCAGCTGCAGGGGGATGCTGTAAACCACCGGCGCCTGCACGTAGGTGACGTGTCGCGGCATCTCGATGACGGTGACGCCATCGCTCGACTGGATCCCTGATTCGGGATCGGCGAACACGATGAGCTCCCCGCCGCGCGCCCGCACTTCCATGAGATTCGACTTCAGTTTCTCGAGCAGATCGTTGTTGGGCGCAACCGTGACTACCGGCATGTCGGCGTCCACCAGCGCCAGCGGCCCATGCTTGAGCTCGCCGGCGGGATAGCCTTCCGCGTGCAGGTAAGAGATCTCCTTGAGCTTCAGCGCGCCCTCGAGAGCAATGGGATATAGCGCGCCGCGCCCGAGGAAAAGCGCGTGGTGCTTGTCCGCGAAACGCTTCGCCAGCTCCTGGATCACGGGGTCGAGCGCCAGAGTCTTCTCGACGAGTGACGGCAACTCGATCAGCCGGGTCACCAGGCCGCGCTCGCGCTCGGCATCGGCGCCGTGGTGCTTAGCGAGCGCCACCACCAGCATGCCGAGCGCGGTGAGCTGCGTGGTGAAGGCCTTGGTGGAAGCCACGCCGATCTCCGGCCCGGCGCGGGTCAGCATGACGAGCTGCGACTCGCGCACCAGGGAGCTCTCGGGGACGTTGCAGATCGCGAGCGCTGCGAGGTAGCCGGACTGTCGCGCCAGCCGCAGCGCCGCCAGCGTGTCGGCGGTTTCGCCCGATTGCGAGATGGTGACGAACAGCGAGTTAGCCGGCACCAGAGGGCTGCGGTAGCGGTATTCGCTGGCGATGTCGACGGAGCACGGGATCTTGCAGATCTGCTCGATGAAGTAACGTGCGACGCAGCCGGCATGAAAGCTCGTACCGCAGGCGACGATGTGCACGTTCTGCGTACGCTTGAACACCGCGCTGGCGGCCGGCCCGAACGCCGCCTCGAGGAGGCGGCCGTTCGCGACGCGCTCCTGCAGCGTGTCAGCGATGGCGCGCGGCTGCTCATGGATCTCCTTGAGCATGAAGTGCGCATAGGGACCGCGCTCAGCGGCACTCGCCGACAGCTCGCTCTCGCGCACCGGGCGCTCCACGGTGTTGCCGCCACGGTCGATGATGCGCAGCGAGCGGCGGCGCACCTCGGCCACATCGCCCTCTTCCAGGAATATGAAACGGCGCGTGACCGGCAGCAGCGCTGCCACGTCGGAAGCGACGAAATTCTCATCGTCGCCCAGGCCGATCACGACCGGGCAGCCCTCGCGCGCGAGGATCAGCCGATCGGGGTCGTGTTCACTCACCACCAGCAGCGCGTACGCCCCCTCGAGCTCCGCAACCGTGGCGCGCACGGCCTTGAACAGGTCCCCGACGGTCTGCAGGTGATAGTGAATGCGGTGAGCAATGACCTCGGTATCGGTCTCGGAGTTGAACTCGTAACCGCGACGCTCCAGGTCCGCGCGCAGCTCTTCGTGGTTCTCGATGATACCGTTGTGCACGATGGCGAGACCGTCGTGCGAGATGTGCGGGTGCGCATTGCGCTCGCTCGGCACACCGTGCGTGGCCCAGCGGGTATGGGCGATGCCGATCTTGCCGCTGGTCGGGGTGTGCTCCAGGGCTTCGTCCAGCATGCGCACCTTGCCGACGGTGCGCAGTCGCGTGAGGTGCTTCGAGCCGTTCAGCACCGCGATGCCGGCCGAATCGTAGCCGCGGTACTCGAGACGGCGCAGCCCCTCCATCAGGATGGGGACGACGTTGCGCTCGGCGACCGCTCCGACGATTCCGCACATGGTTCCTCGCTCGATTCGGCAGCCGGCCTTCAGGGGGGCCCGGGACTGCCGGGTCGGTCAGTTTGCCTGAATCGGGCGGAAAACGCCGATTTCACCCACCAAAGCCATGATGGAGGTCGCGCTCGGATCGACATAACGGTGGGCGCGGAAAGCCGCGACCGCCCGGGTGCGGGCTTCCCGATTGGTATATCAGGCGCAGCGGGCGCTGCAGGGGCGCGGCCGAGGGGCCTGCGGGCGAGCCCGGGTAGCCCCAAGGCCAGCGGGGCAGGGGCGCGGCGTTGAAATTGAGGGTGCCGGTACCGGGCAGGGGCGGATTGGTGCCCGTCGAGATCAACGCAGAAAGGGACGATCACTTCGCCGGCTTCACCGGCCGCCGCCAGTTCTCGAGCGTCACCTGGCGCGCTCGTGCCACGGTGAGCTTGCCGCCGGGCACCGAGTGCGTGACGGTGGAGCCGGCGGCGATGGTCGCGCCGGCGCCGACGGTGATGGGAGCGACCAGCACGCTGTTAGAACCGGTGTGAACATCGTCACCAATGTGCGTGCCGTGCTTGGTGGCACCGTCGTAGTTGGCGACGATGGTGCCGGCGCCGATGTTGACCTGGCTGCCGACCTCGGCGTCGCCGACGTAGGCGAGGTGGTTCGCCTTCGATCCTTCCCCGAGCTGCGAGTTCTTCACCTCGACGAAGTTACCGATGTGCACGCGGCCCGCGAGCCGCGCCGCCGGCCGCAGCCGGGCGAACGGCCCGATGCTGCAATCGGGTCCGATGCGCGCGCCGTCGATGACGCAGTGCGCAAACACCTCGGTGTCCGCGCCGATCTCGCTGTCGCGGATCACGCAGCCCGCGCCGATGCGCACGCGGTCGCCGAGCCGCACGCGTCCTTCGAAAATCACGTTGACGTCAATGCAGACATCGCTGCCATGGTCGAGTGTGCCGCGCACGTCGATGCGCATAGGATCCGCGAGCGTCACGCCGCCCTCGAGCAGCTCGCGCGCGCGCTGCGCGCGGCACAGGCGCTCGAGCTCGGCGAGCTGCGCCTTGTCGTTCACGCCCTGCACTTCGCCGGCATCGGCCGCGAGGACCGCGCGCACCGCCAACTTGTCCCTCACCGCCATGGCGATGACGTCGGTGAGGTAGTACTCGCGCTGCGCATTGTTGGTCCGCAGGCGTCCGAGCCAGCCGCGCAGCAGCCGCGCCGGGCACACCAGCACCCCGGTGTTGCATTCATGGATCGCGAGCTGCCGCTGCGTGGCGTCCTTCTCTTCGACGATGCGCTGCACGAGCCCGGACGCACCGCGTACGATGCGGCCGTAGCCCTGGGGGTCCTCGAGCTTCACGCTCAGCAGCGCCAGTTGCTTCGGTCCGGCCAGCGACAAGAGCTTCAGAAGCGTCGCACGGCTGATGAGCGGCACGTCGCCGTACAGCACCAGCACCAGGTGGGCGTCGGAAATCTGCGGCATCACCTGCAGCAGCGCGTGCCCGGTGCCGAGGCGCACGGGCTGCAGCGTCCAGGAGACCGCCTCGCCTGCGAGCGCCGCGCGCACCGCATCCGCGCCGTGGCCGTAGACGACGTGCACCGCGGCCGGCTCGAGCGAGCGCGCCGTGTCGATGACGTGCTTCAGCAGCGGCCGGCCGGCGAGCGGCTGCAGCACCTTCGGCAGCGCCGACTTCATGCGCTTGCCTTCACCGGCGGCGAGAATCACGACCGTCAGGGGGGCGCGCTGGCGCGGCGCATGTTTCATCGCCGTGCCTCGCCGCGGGCTCGCCCGCCCGCCTGCGGCCGCGCCGCGCGCTGGCCGGCGCGCTCTGCGCGGCGCTGTAGAATCGCCCCTAGGCATGCGCGTGCATTGTACTCAGCGGCGCACCGTGTAGGCGTGGCTGTCGGCGGCCGGCTTGCCCGCCGGCAGCTCCGCCAGCTTCTTCCTGATCAGCGGGCCGATATACAGCTGTGGATTGGAATGGGTCTCGTGCTCGGTGTCCTCGCGCTTGGCGATCAACCCCGCCGCCTTATGAAACGCCTCCTCGAGCGAGGCGCTGCCGGGCAGCGCGTCCTTGAGAAACGCCTCGCCGAACCAGGTGAGCTCGCGATCGCTCTCGCAGCCGAAGGAGCTGTGCTCGGCATCGGCCGCGGTGACAACCGCGGTGGTATCGTTCTTCAGCGCATCGACGAACACCCCCGCGTAGCAGGCCGACACCACCACGATGCGCCAGCGGATGCCGGACTCATCGAGCGCCTCGCGCAGGTCGGTCGGAGCCAGCTGCGCAAGCGGCAGCGAGCCGTTCTCGACCTCGAGTCCGTCCGCCGAGCCGTGCGAGGTGAGGAACAGCACCAGCACGTCACTCTGCGGGTTCATGCGCGCCGCGAGGCTCTTGAGCGTCTGCGACAGTCCGGTAACGCTCGCCAGCGGGTAGGAATCGCGGTCGTCGACGTCGTTGATGAGCAGCACGGTGCGATCGAGCGAGTCGAAGCGCGCGCCGAACACCTCGCTGGCAAACTGCGCTTCGCGGCGGAACACGCCCTGGCCGCCATCGCCGGCGAAGCCGACGAAATACGCCGCGGGCTTGCCGGGCTCGGTCGGGGCGACACGCGTTACCGCCGCGGCAATACGCGCCGGCTGGTCGTAGAAGAGCGCTTCGGCGTCGTCCGCGTCGTCGTCCTGCTGCGATTGCGCGGTCTGATCGACCACCCACAGCCGCGTGTCGAGGTTCAGCAGCTGCAACGCCCACGGGGAAGCGATCAGCAGCAGCAGCGCGAGCGTCGCGGGCGCCGCGCGCACCGTGCCGTAGGCCGCGCCGAGCGCACGCAGGCTGAGGCAGGCGAGATAGATGAGCGCGAGCACGCTCAGCGCTAGCGCGTGCCGCCTCACCAGCGCGAGGTCCTGCGCCAGCCAGAACAGCGTGAGTACCAACGGCGAGGCCGCGAGCACCACGACCAGAAGTGCGCGCGTGTCGGCGGCGCGGTTGTGCGAGCGCGCAATGAGGGCGCAGGCCACGAGGGCGAGCAACAGATAACAGGCCCAGCCGAACAGTCCGTCGAGCGCCAGCGGCGCGTGCTTTGCGGCGTGCAGGAAATCGAGCAGCACCCAGGCCGCAAGATTCACGACGAGGAGCGCCGCGAGCTGGTCGAAGCTGACCGAGAACTGCGCGGGCGTCAGGCGCCGCAGCGCCAGCAACTGCACCCCGCCGCGCAGGTTGCGCGCCAGGGCTGCGACGAAGCCGCGCGGCTCAGGCAGCGGCGCTGCGGGCACGGGATCGGCGGAAGTGGCGTAAGGGTCCAGCCGCCTTAACCCCGCAGTTTCTTGAGCCGCTCGAGCAGGCGCAGGATCGCCTCCGCGCGGGCCAGGTCTGCCTGGGCCTGGGCGATGGACACAGGAGTTCCGCTCCTGTCGCGCAGCGCCTCCTGCGCGCGCTCTCGGGCGGCGAGCGCCGCGGCCTCGTCGAGATCCTTGGCGCGCAGCGCCGTGTCGGCGAGCACCGTCACCTTGTTAGGCTGCACCTCGAGCGCGCCGCCGCCGACGAAGAAGTGATGCTCCTCGCCGTCGGGCGTGCGCACGCGCACTTCGCCGGGTTTCAGCAAGGTGAGCAGCGGCGCGTGCCGCGGCGTGATGCCGAGCTCGCCCTCGGAGCCGGAAGCGAACACCATGGCGGCGGCACCGGAGAACAGCTCTCCTTCCGCGCTCACGATGTCGACATGAATGGTGTGGGCTTCGGCCATCTGCTTGCCTACTGCAGCGTCTTCGCCTTGGCGACCGCCTCCTCGATCGAGCCGACCATGTAGAAGGCCTGCTCGGGCAGTGAGTCGAACTCGCCGCCGATGATGCCCTTGAAGCCGCGGATGGTGTCCGCCAGCGGTACGATCTTGCCGTCCTGGCCGGTGAATACCTTGGCGACGTTGAAGGGCTGCGACAGGAAGCGCTGCACCTTGCGTGCGCGGTACACGGTGAGCTTGTCCTCCTCCGACAGCTCGTCCATCCCTAGGATCGCGATGATGTCCTGCAGCTCCTTGTAGCGCTGCAGCACCGCCTGCACGCCGCGCGCCGTGTTGTAGTGCTCCTCGCCGACCACCAGGGGATCCAACTGGCGGCTGGTCGAGTCGAGCGGATCGACCGCCGGATAGATGCCGAGCGAGGCGATCTGGCGCGACAGCACGACGGTCGCATCCAGGTGCGCGAAGGTCGTTGCCGGAGACGGGTCGGTCAGATCGTCGGCGGGAACGTAGACCGCCTGGATCGAGGTGATCGAACCGGTCTTGGTGGAGGTG
>DATHQM010000071.1:0-15633 GCA_035482695.1 Steroidobacteraceae bacterium
CGCGTGCAGACGATGCTGTTCGCCTGGGCTTTCGGTGCGCTGCTCGAAGGGCTGGTGGGCTTTGGCTATCCTTGGGCCGTGGTCGCGCCGATCCTGATCTCGCTCGGGTTGTCGGACCTGGACGCGATCCGCGTCGCCGCGATCGCCAACAACGCGCCGGTGTCTTTCGGTGCGCTCGGCGCGCCGCTCATCGCGCTCGCCGCGGTCACCGGCTATCCGCTGCTCGCGCTGTCGGGCTCGGTGGGCACGGTGGTGGCGGTGCTGGCGCTGCTGCCGCCGTGGGTGCTGTTGTACCTGGTGTCGGGCCGCGAGGGGATGAAGGGCGCCTGGCCGCTGGCGGTGGTCGGCTCGCTCGGCTACATCGCCGGCCAGTATCCGGTGGCGGTGCACCTCGGCCCCTACCTGCCCGACGTCACCGGCTCGATCGTCTGCTTCGCGGCGCTGCTGACGCTCCTGAAGTTCTGGCAGCCGAAGAGCGTGCTCGGCTACGGCGGGGTCCCGGTGGATGCGGCCGTCGCCCGGCAGCACCAGGGACACGGGCTGCGCACCGGCGAGGTGCTGCAGGCGTGGATGCCGTTCGCGGTGCTGCTGATCGTGGTGGCCGCCTGGACCGGACCCTGGTCGCCGCTGCCGAAGATCAGCTGGTTCAAGGCGCAGGCGGTTGGCTGCTCGGCGCTCGCCAGCACCTGCAGCGTCGCCAAACCCAGCGTCACCGCCGTGTTCAACTTCGCGCCCTACATCGCCGGCACGGCCATCCTCACCTCCTGGGTGATCGTCGCGCTGCTGCTGATCGTCATGGGCCGTCTCAAGGTCGGGCAGCTCGGCGAAGTCTTCCGGCGCACCTTCCACCAGATGTGGGGCGCGCTGCTGGTGGGCGTGTACATCTTCGGACTCGCCTACACCTTCAATTACTCCGGCATGGCGGCCTCGCTCGCCAAGGGCTTCGCCAGCATGGGCACCGCGTTCATCATCGTCGCGCCGATCCTCGGCTTCATCGGCGTGGCGCTGTCGGGCTCGAACACCTCCACCAACGCGATGTTCGGCAAGTTCCAGGCGCTGGTCGGCGCACAGCTCGGCATGCCGCCGCTGCTGCTGCCGACGCTGAATTCGGTGGGAGCGGAGATTGGCAAGCCGATAGCGCCGCAGACCGCGAGCGTCGGCGTCTCGACCAGCAAGTTTGTACGCAAGGAAGGCGATGTCATCCGCCACAACATGGGCTGGACGTTCATCCTGCTCGCCTACCTGATCGTGGTCGCGGTCGCCTTCTACCTGTTGTCGCCGGCGGCGATGACGCTGCCGGTGGCGGTGACGCAGTAAGCGTGCGGCCGCCGCTGCGGAGCGCCGCCTCGCGGCGACGGCTCGAGCCGCAGCACGCGGCGATCAGAACGCGTTGATGCCCGTCAGCTCGCGCCCGATGGTGAGCTGGTGAATCGTCTCGGTGCCCTCGTAGGTGATGACGCTCTCGAGGTTCAGCATGTGGCGGATGGGCACGTACTCGGCGCTTATCCCTGAGCCGCCCAGCAGGTCGCGGCAGTCGCGCGCCACGTCGAGCGCCATGCGGCAGTTGTTCCACTTGGCGAGCGAGACCTGCGCCGGGTGCATGGCGTCCGCATCCTTCAGCCGCCCGAGGTGCAGCGCGAGCAGCTGCGCGCTGGTGATGCGCCGCGCCATGTCGGCCAGGCGCAGCTGCACCGCCTGGTTTGCGGCCAGCGGCCGGCCGAACAGCTCGCGCGTCGCGCTGTAATCGAGCACCTGCCGCAGGCAGGCCTGTGCCGCACCAATCACGCCCCAGCAGATGCCGTAGCGCGCCTGGTTGAGGCAGGAGAGCGGCCCCTTGAGGCCGAGGACCCCGGGCAGCACCTGGCTGTCGGGCACCACGACATTGTCGAAGAACAGCGCTGCGGTTACCGAGGCGCGCAGCGAGAACTTGTGCTGGATCTCGGAGGTGGAGAATCCCGGCGTGCCCTTATCGATGAGGAAGCCGCGGATGCCCTCGGGAGTCGTGGCCCACACCACCGCGAGGTCGGCGATCGCCCCGTTGGTGATCCACATCTTCGAGCCATTTATGACCCAATCGGTCCCGCGCCTCTTTGCGTGGGTCTTCATGTTGGCCGGATCCGAGCCGCCGTGCGGCTCGGTGAGGCCGAAGCAGCCGATGACCTCGCCGCGCGCCATGCGCGGCAGATAGCGCTGCTTCTGCTCCTCGCTGCCGTAAGCCCAGATCGGATACATGCACAGCGAGGACTGCACCGACACGAAGCTGCGGATGCCTGAGTCGCCGCGCTCGAGCTCCTGGCAGATCAGGCCGTAGCAGATCGCGTTGAGGCCCGCGCAGTCGTACCCCTGCAGGGAGGACCCCAGCAATCCCTGCGCGGCCAGCAACGGGACGAGCTCGCGCGGAAAGCGATGCTCCTCGAAGCAGCGCTGGATGATCGGCAGCACCTCGGCATCCACCAGCCGCGCAACGGCAGCCTGCACCAGCCGCTCGTCCTCGCTCAGCGCCGCACGCACGCCGTACAGGTCGAGCGGATCGAGGACGGAGGCGGCCGCTTTGCCGGCGGCGGCGGGGCTGGAAGCGGCGGCGGTGGCCACGGTCGATACCTCAAAAAACGCTGGTGCGAAGGGGCGCGAATGATAGCGGGTATCGCTGCGGCGGGACATCTGCGCTGGCATCGGGGCTGGCGTTGGTGCAACCTCTGCCGCCATGAAGATCCCCGAGATCCTCATCGTGGAGACCATCCACCAGCCCGGCAGCCTCGCCAAAGTGCTGCAGGTCATCGCGGACGCGGGACTCGCCATCGAGCACCTGACGGCATTGCGGCGCGACCAGGGCCGCACGCTGTGGGAGATCACGCTCGAGATGGACGAGGAGGCCGACCGCTCGCTGTTCGAGCGTATCGGCCAGTTACCCAATGCGCGCTTCGTGGGCAAGTCGGACCGCGTGTTCAACCGGCATCGCGGCGGCAAGATCCGCACCGTCGCCACCGTGCCCATCACCACGCGCCAGATACTGCGCGACGTCTACACCCCCGGAGTGGCGCGCGTATGTCTCGCCATCCGCAACGACCCCGCGGCGGCCTGGGACTTCACCGCGATCGGCAGCACCGTCGCCGTCGTCACCAACGGCACCGCGGTGCTCGGGCTGGGCAACATCGGCGCGCTCGCCGGGCTGCCGGTCATGGAAGGCAAGGCCGCGCTGTTCGCCGATCTGGTCGGCATCAACGGCGTGCCGATCCTGCTCGAGGAGACCGAGCCGGCGCGCGTGGTCGATATCGTCAGCGGCATCGCCAGCTCCTTCGGCGCCATTCAGCTCGAAGACTTCGCCGCTCCCGAGTGCTTCGAGATCGAGCAGCAGCTGCGCGCGCGGCTGGCCAAGCCGGTGCTGCACGATGACCAGCACGGCACCGCCGTGGTGGTGCTTGCCGCGCTCATCAGCGCCCAGCGCCATGCGGGCATCGACCTGAAGAGCAGCATCGTCGGGCAGATCGGCCTTGGCGCGGCGGGCGCGGGCATCGTGCGGCTGCTGCAGGCCTACGGCGTGCGCCAGGTGCTCGGCACGGACCGCAATCCTGCCGCGGTCGCGCGGCTCGCCCCTTCTGGCGTGGAAGGCGTGACGCTCGAGGCGCTCATGCAACGCGCCGATATCGTGATCGCGACCACCGGGGTGAAGGGCCTCATCAGGCCCGAGTGGGTACGCAAGGGCCAGGTGCTGCTCGCGCTGTCGAATCCGGATCCCGAGATCGAGCCGCTGGTGGCGCGCGCGCACGGCGCCGCGTTTGCCGCCGACGGCAAGGGCATCAACAACGTGCTCGCCTTTCCCGGCCTGTTCAAAGGCGCACTCACGGCGCGCGCGCGCGGCTTCTCCGACGCGATGCTGATGGCGGCGGCGCATGCGATCGCGGCGCAGGCGCGCGGCGATGAGCTGGTGCCCGATCCGCTCGACAAGGAATTGCACGAGAAAGTCACCGCGGCAGTGCGCGCGGCGGCGGATGCGGAGCTGCGCCTCAGTACGGGACGCTGAAGCGGCGGTACACCGCTGCCAGCAGCCACAGCGGCCCGATCAGCAGGAACTGCAGGTCCTTAAAGAAGGAAGGACGCCGGCCCTCGACGGCGTGGCCGACGAACTGGCCGATCCACGCCACGACGAAGATCGCCAGCGAGGTCAGCCACAGCGGCCAGGGCAGGTGGGTAAGCCACTGCGTGATGACGAGCAGCACCGCGAATGCGCCGAGCACGCCGCTGGCGAGCGCGGGCGAGAGCACCAGGTAGTAGATGACGGCGGCGGCGGCCGCCAGGGTGGCCCAGTTGAGCCAGGGAGACGCCACGCGGAAAGCGCCCGGGACCGGCACCGACCACAGCAGTCCGATCACCGACAGCACGATCGGCGGGACGCAGATCCAGTGCAGCAGCTCGTTGGTCGGGTGCTGGTGGCTCAGACCGTACTCGCTCAGCCAGTCGGTCACGCTGCGCATGGCCGAAACGCTAGCGCTGCTGCGGCCGCGCCGCAAGGAGCGCACCGCAGCGCGGGTGAGCTCAGGCGGCGACCATCAGGCCGCGCAGCTTCCCGAGGGCGCTCGCTTCGATCTGACGGATGCGTTCGGCGGACACGCCGTACTTGCCGGCGAGCTCGTGCAGGGTCGCCTTGTCCTCGGCCATCCAGCGGCGCTCAACGATGTCGCGGCTGCGCTCGTCGAGACCGCTGAGGGCCCCGCGCAGGCGCATGGACGAGTCGTCGGCGCTCTCGGCTTCCTCCACCTGTGCGGCGGGGTCCGCATCGGGCGCCGGCAGATAGGCCGCCGGGCTGTAGAGCTCCTCGTCCTCGGCCTCCGGAGCCGGATCGAACGACATGTCGCGGGCCGCGAGCCGTTTCTCCATCTCGGTGACCTCGGCGGGCGTGACGCCCAGATCGCGGGCCACCGCAGCGGTCTCCTCCGCCGACAGCCAGGTGAGGTTCTTCTTCAGGCGACGCAGGTTGAAGAACAGCTTGCGCTGCGCCTTGGTAGTGGCGATCTTCACCAGCCGCCAGTTGCGCAGCACGTACTCGTGGATCTCGGCGCGAATCCAGTGCACCGCGAAGGACACCAGCCGCACATTGAGCGAGGGGTCGAAGCGCTTCACTGCCTTCATCAGGCCGACGTTGCCTTCCTGGATCAGGTCGCCCACCGGCAGTCCGTAGCCGCTGTAGCCACGGGCGATGTGCACGACGAAGCGCAGGTGCGACAGCACCAGCTGGCGGGCAGCCTCAAGGTCGGCCTGCGAGCGAAAGCGCTCGGCGAGCGCGCGCTCCTCGTCGCGGTCGAGGACGGCAATACGGCTGACCCGCTCGAGATAGGCGTCGAGGCTTCCGAGGGGGCCGGCGAGTGCAGGGTCGCCATAGCGGGCGACCAATGCGGTTCTGGTCATGCAATCTCCCGTGGCTTGGATGGGCATTTTAGCAGTCGAGGGCTTAGAGTGCTAACGGGGGCCGGAGTTCCCCCCGGGAAAGGGTCGATTCGCTCTTTCAGGACAAGAGCTTACGCGGCTCGCGGGCTTCCGGAATCCCTCTTCCGGGGGGCCGCGGACAGACAAGGGAGCGGCCGGGGCGGGCGCGACCTAGGGCGGTAACTCAGGCGGCGCGTTTGGCGCTACAGTCCTCCCCCGCTCAAAGCCTTCAGCACCCGTTCGAGTAAGAAAAATGCAGGGGGTTCCCATGACCGCAAGCCTCGTCTCCGGCGTCGCCTCGCTGTGGCTGCCGATCCTGCTCTCGGCCGTGATCGTCTTCGTCGCGAGCTCCATCATCCACATGGGGCCGCTCTGGCACCGTGGCGACTTCCCGCGGATGCCGCAGGAAGCGGAAGTGCTGAGTGCGCTGCGGCCGCTCGCGATTGCGCCCGGGGACTACTTCATCCCGCGCGCCCCGGGCATGGCCGAGATGCGCTCGCCCGAATTCAAGGACAAGTTGCAGCGCGGGCCGGTGGTCGTGATGACCGTACTTCCCAACGGCATGATCAATATGAACCGAAGCCTCGCGCAGTGGTTCGTGTTCCTGATCGTGGTGGGGATTTTCGTGGCCCTCGTGACCGGCCAGACCCTGCCCATCGGCACTGCCTATCCGCGCGTCTTCAAGGTTGCCGGCATCGTCGCCTTCATCGGGTATTCGCTCGCGCTGTGCGAGCTGTCCATCTGGTACCGGCGCTCCTGGAGCCTGACGCTGAAGGCGGCCCTGGACGGAGTGATCTACGCCGGCCTCACGGCAGGCACTTTCGGGTGGCTGTGGCCGCGCTGACGGGAAGCGGCGCGCCGCGCCGCTGCCGGCATGCGGGAGGGCCCGGCCGAGGAGTGCGTCACGCGCGGCGCGTGTTATGACCGTGCGTGCGGTAAGTACGGATGCGAGGCCCCGCCATGCGCGCGAAAACCTCGCAGTACGTCACGGCTGCATGACATATGGGATGGTCTGATAGACTCATGAAAAGCCGGGGGGCGAGGCACAGTTCGATGGATCACGGTCGCTGTTTGAGGCTTGGAGCAGCCACCTGCCTGTTGCTCATCGCTGCAGTCTCGCAAGCCGCCGTGCCCCAGGGGATGGCGGTGCGCACGCACCTGAAGTACGCCGGCCGCGCCTCGCTCGCCGAGCCCGCGCTGCGCTCGAGCGCCGCACTGGTGCTCGACACGACGCACTCCTCGGTGCTGTATTCGCGCCGCTCCGATATCCCGATGCCGATCGCCTCGATCACCAAGCTGATGACGGCGCTCGTGGTCATGGAGGCCGGCCAGCCGCTCGATGAGAGGCTCACTGTCACCGACGCGGACCGCAGCCTCGGCAAGGGCGCCTTTTCGCGCCTCGTGCCCGGGACGGAGCTGTCGCGCGGCGATCTCATGCACCTGGCGCTGATGGCTTCGGAGAATCGCGCGGCCCACGCGCTCGGCCGCAACTACCCCGGCGGTGTCGCCGCGTGCGTGGCGGCGATGAACGCCAAGGCCCGCGAGCTCGGGATGAGCAGCGCGCATTTCGTCGAGCCCACCGGTCTTTCCGACGAGAACGTCGCGAGCCCCGCCGACCTCTCCAAGCTGGTCATGGCCGCCGCCCAGGTTCCGGTGATCGGCGAGTACTCGACCGCCACGGACTACGTCGTCGAGGTCGGTCGGCGCCTGCTGCACTATCGCAACACCGATTCGCTCGTCAGCCAGCCGGACTGGAAGATCGTGGTGCAGAAGACCGGCTACATCTCGGAAGCCGGCCGTTGCCTGGTGATGCAGACCGTGATCGAGGACCGCACTGTGGTCATCGTGCTGCTCAACTCCTTCGGCAAGCGCACCCGGGTCGCCGATGCACGCCGCGTGCGCCGCTGGGTGGAGTCGACGCTCATGCACGCCACCCAGACTGCCGCCACCACCACCTAAGCGTACGGCGATCGCGCGCACGGCGCTCAGGCGCGCGGCTCAATGCTGCGCAGGTGCCGGGCCGCCGAGATCCAGGCCCCGAGCCATCCCAACATCGCGCCGCCGCCGAGCAGTGCGGCGACGTCCTGCTGCGTCGGTCCGCGCAGCGCAAAACGGCTGCCGTACAGCCGCGCCAGGGTCGCCACCGGCTCGCCGAGCACCGCGATGGCGAGCGCGATGAGCCCCCATGCGAGCAGCGCCCCGCCCAGACCGTAGAGCATGCCGGTGTACAGGAACGGCCGGCGCACGAACGCGTTCGAGCCCCCGACCAGCTTGGTGACCTCGATCTCCGCGCGGCGCGCGGCGATCTCCAGACGGATGGTATTGCCGACCACCGCCAGCACGCCGACGCCCAGCAGCGCCGCGGCGATCAGCAGCAGCCGGCGCAGCAACTCCAGTATGGCGTTGAAGCGCAGCACCCATTCGGCGTCGATCTGCACCACGTCGACCTCGGGCCAGGCGCTGAAGTAACGGCGCAGCGAATCTAGCGCTGCCGGCGAGCTGTCCTCGGGGCGCGGCCGCACGTGCAGCACGTGCGGCAGCGGGTTGTCCTTGAGCGCCGCGAGCGCATCGCCAAATCCGGAGTAGGTGCGGAAGTCCTGCAGTCCCTGGTCGGCGGAGATGAGCTGCACCGCCGCGACCTCGCGGCGCTGCTGCGCCACCTGCGCAAGCTGCTGGGCCTTGGCGAGCGGCACGTCGGTGTGCAGGTACACCGACAGGTCGACGGCGTTGACGAAATTGCCGCTCGCCGCCTGCGCGTTGGTGACGAACAGCCGCAGCGCCGCCGGCAGCGCCAGCGCCAGCGCGATCACCAGCAGCGTCAGCAGCGTCGCCAGCGGCGCGCGCGCCAGCCTGCCGACCGAGCCGAGCAGCGCCTGCAGGTGCCGCCCCACTCCGACCACCAGGCTCATCGCGTCGCCACCACGGAGGGCAGTGCATCGGCCGCGGCGCCGCCCTGCAGCCGGCCGTTCTCGAGCACCAGGACGCGCTGGGCGAACTCGCGCACCAGGTGATGATCGTGCGTGGCGATCACCACCGTCACGCCGACGTCCTGGAAGCGCCTGAACAGCCGCATCACCTCGAGCGACAGGTCGGGGTCGAGGTTCCCGGTCGGCTCGTCCGCAATCAGCAACGGCGGCTTGCTGATCACCGCGCGTGCAATGCCGACACGCTGCTGCTCGCCGACCGACAGCTCCTGCGGCAGCGCGCGCTCCTTGCCGAGCAGCCCCACCTGGTCGAGGGCGGCGCGCACGCGCTTGTCGATCTCCTTGAGCGGCGTGGCCGCCACCGCCAGCGGCAGCGCCACGTTGTCGTACACCGGGCGGTCGGCGAGCAGCTTGTGGTCCTGGAACACCACGCCGATGCGGCGGCGGAACGCGGCGATGTGCCGCGCCTTGAGCGTCTGGGTATTGCGGCCGTTCACCACCACCGCGCCGCGCGTCGGCCGCTCGAGCAGCGCGATGAGCTTGAGCACCGTGCTCTTGCCGGCGCCCGAGCGCCCGGTGAGAAACACCATCTCGCCGGTAAGCACCTCGAAACTCACGCTGTTGAGCGCCTCGCGTCCGTTGGCGTAGCGCTTGCTGACGCGGTCGAAGACGATCATGGCTGCACGTCTGGCGCCGCGCCGGCCGCGGGCTCCTCGCCCCCCTCGACCAGCGCGGCGGCAAAGGCCGCCGGATCGAACTCGCCGAAGTCCTCAGGCGCCTCGCCGATGCCGATGTAGCGGATCGGGATCCTCAGGCTGTTCGCGATGGCAATGACGATGCCGCCCTTGGCCGTGCCGTCGAGCTTGGTGAGCACCAGCCCGGTGACGCCCACCGCCTCGGTGAACTCGCGCGCCTGGGTCAGCGCGTTCTGCCCCTGGTTGGCGTCGAGCACCAGCAGCACCTCGTGCGGCGCGCTCGCATCGAAGCGCTGGATGACGCGCCGGACTTTCTTCAGCTCCTCCATCAGGTGCGACTGGTTGTGCAGCCGCCCGGCCGTGTCGGCGAGCACCACGTCGGTGGCGCGCGCCCGCGCCGCCTGCAGCGCGTCGAACACCACCGCCCCCGGGTCGGCGCCAGGCGCCTGGGCGGCGAAATCGGCGCCGCTGCGCTGCGCCCACACCTCGAGCTGCTCGATGGCGGCGGCGCGAAACGTGTCGCCGGCGGCGAGCAGCACCGACAGCCCCTGCGCGCCGTAGCGGCGCGCGAGCTTGCCGATGGTGGTGGTCTTGCCGGAGCCGTTGACGCCCACCACCAGGATCACGAACGGCCGGTGGGCGCGGTCGATCGTCAGCGGCCGGGCGCACGGCGCGAGAATGTCCACGATGCTGGCGCGCAGCGCCGCGATCAGCGCGCCGACGTCGGTGAGCTCGCGGCGCGCCACGCGCGTGCGCAGCTCGGCGAGAATGCGCTCGCTTGCCTGCACGCCCACGTCGGCGCTGATCAGGCGCGTCTCGAGCTCTTCGAGGATCGCCGCATCGATCTGCCGACCGCGCAACAGGTCCGCAAGGTCGTAGCTGAGCCAGGAATTGCCGCGGTTCAGCCGCTGGCGCAGCCGGCGCAGAAACCCCGGACGATCTTCGGTCGCAGTCGGTGCTGCGGGCGCACGGCGGAACATGCGGGCATTGTAGCGGGCGAGCCAGAAGGGCGGCCGATGTGCCGTCTCTTGGGCCCCAGCGCCCTAGTTCCGCGAGCGTTTTAAGGCTGAATCACGCTCGGGATGCTGATGAGGATCTCCTGTCCGTTCGAGGCGGCGAAGCTGATCGCCTCCCCCTGCATTTCCGCGGTCACGGCCGGCACCACGTCATCGATGATCGATCCATGGTCGCCCTCGATGAAGTTCACGTAGGCCCGGAAGCCGTTCGGATTGAGCAGCGGTCCGGGCGCGGCCGGAGCGGCAATGCGCGTCAGAGCACCCGCCGCACCCGCGGGTCCGTAGGGCGACGCGGTGATCAGGGCCTGTGTGGCGGAATTCGGCACCACCTGGTCCGGGCAGCCGTTGGCGGGCGAGCTTGCAGTGCAGCTCGCCGGCGGTGGCGTGCTGCCCACGACCTGCAGCAGGTGGATCGGATGCTGCGCGGTGGCGAGCGAGATGTAGTTGATCGGGTCACCCGCGTCGATGACCGTCTGCGAGTCGCGGAAGAACTGCGCGTACAAGGTGGTACCGGGCGTCAGACCCTGCGCCTCGAGCCCGGCGTTGATCTCGGGGGCGAACGATGGCGAGTTGATGAGCAACGTCGACAGCTTGCCACCGGGGTTGGCAAGCGTGCCGGTGCTGACATCGCTCGCCGGAACGACGCCGAGGAACACGCCGCCGACGATGGCACCGAGGGAGTGTCCGAGGTAGTGGGTGTGTCCCGCGACGAACGGGGTGATACCCCCGGCGTTGGCGACGGTCGCGCCGGCCACCGAGCGCTCGAACGTGATGAGATCCGCCGCTCCCTCGCGGTTGTTGTCGCGCGAAGTCAGCAGGCTCGTCAGGTTGATGAAGTGCGAGCCCGAAGGATCGATGGTGCCCGGAGTGATCAGCTCGAGATCGAAGGTGCGCTCGATCGACGTCTGACCCGCCGGCAACCCCAAACCCGCATAGAGAGGGTTCGCCGCACTGGCATAGAGAGGATCCTTGGTGTTCGTCACGCCGTGCAGCGGCAGGTCGATCGCCACCACGGCAAAGCCGGCATCGGCGAAGGAATCCGCGACCGCCAGCATGTCCTCGCGGTTGCGCGTGATGCCGTGCTGGAAGATCAGCACCGGCCAGGGCGCTGTGGCGCCGGCCAGCACGGCCAGCGACTTCGCGTTCGGCACCGTCGCCAGCACCGGGATCAGCAGGCTCTGCGTCGCTACCGGCAGCGGGTTGAAGCGCGTCACGAAGGTGCTCGACGGATCGAGCGGGAAGGGCGGCGCCTGCCACGAGCCGGTGAGCGGCGCGCTCTTGCTCAGGTAGTACGGGATGTTGAGCGCGCCGACGTAAATGTCCGAATGACCGGGCAGCACGGGATCCGCCGCGCTGGTCGGCAGGCCGGTGGCGTTCAGCTTGAGCGTCGACGGCCTGGTGGTGGCCGACAGCAGCTCGAGCGTGTCGGTCGTCGACTCGGTCGTGAAGCTGAAGGTGAGCACGATGTTGGCCGGGTTGAGGTGCAGCGCCTGCGCGATCTGCAGATGCGCGCCGGTCAGTTGGCAGATGCCGTTCAGCGTCGGGTCGGTGATGCTCGGGCAGGTGGGGCCGCCGGCGAGCGCGCTCTTGATGGCGGCGTAATCGACATCCGGCACTGCGGGGTTGCCCGAGGTATCGGTGATGCCGTTGGTCAGGATCACCAGATAGCCGGTGCCGGTCTTGCAGTTGGCGCCGAGGAACGCGCCGCCGCTGATGCAGGTGCTCGGCATCAGCGGGTGCTGCGGGGTGATCTCGAGGATGGTGGCACCGACCAGCGCATCGGTGGCGAGCGCGGCGGTGAAATCCGTACCGATGGTGAGCGGCGCGCCCAGCACGCCGGTCGTCGCCTTGGTCTCGTTGTCGGTAGTGACCGGCACGACGATGACCGAAGCGGCAGTGAAGGAGGCGGGATTCAGCGCGCCGCCAAAGCGCTCGCGGATCACCGCGGTGGTCGAGAAGCCATCGAGCGCGTTCACCGCCGCCTGGTTGGGCAGCAGGGCGTTCGCCGGCTGGATGTTGAGGGTGCCGTCGGTGGAGCCGGCGAAATACAGGTCCGTCGGATACGGCAACACGCCCGCGGCCGGCTGGAACAGCGCGGTACTCGAGGTCGGCTGTTCCGGTGGCGTCGAGCCGCCGGGATTGCCGTTGAGCAAGGTGAGGTCAGACGGGCCGATGGTGCCGCGGCCGCCGGACCCACAACCACCGATGAGAAACGCGGCCGCCAGGACGCCCGCGGTGATGATTCTTTTCATATCCCCCTTTTCCCGCCGGGGCTGTTCAGCGCTCCTGGACGAGGCAAGCTAGAGTACGCTCCCGGCGAGAATAGTGGCAAGGTGCGACGGCGTAAGGACGCGAGCGCGCTCAAGGTGATCTCTCGCAAGTCAGCCAAGCGCGCCGGCGCGGCGCCGCGCCGCGCCGCGCACGCACGGGTACTGCGCATCATCGGCGGCACGTGGCGCGGCAGGAAGCTGCGTTTCCCGGCAGCGGCCGCGATACGGCCGACCCCCGACCGCGTGCGCGAGACGCTGTTCAACTGGCTCGGCGCGGCAACCGCAGGGGCGCGCTGCCTCGATGCGTTCGCCGGCAGCGGCGCTCTCGGGCTCGAGGCGCTGTCGCGCGGCGCCGCGCATGTTACCTTCATCGAGCAGGAGGCCGCGGCCGTCGCGGCGTTGCGCGAGCGGCTCGCGGAATGGGGCGCGGGCAATGCCCTGGTGGTGCGCGCGGACGCGCTGCGCCACCTGGCTGCGCCGCCCGCCCACCCATACGACATAGTGTTCCTCGATCCGCCATTTGCGGCGGGACTGCTGGCGCGCGCGGCGGCGCTGCTCGAGCACGGCTGGCTGCGCGAGGGTGCCCTGGTCTACGTGGAATGTGCGGCCCGCGAACCCCTGCCGTCGCTGCCGGCGAGCTGGCAGCCGCTCAAGGCGAAGCAGGCCGGCGAGGTCGGTTATCATCTGTTCGCGCACGCTGCGCGGGGAGTCACGCGGGCCGTATGAGAAGCAACGCCGTCTATCCGGGCACGTTCGATCCGATCACCAACGGGCACCACGACCTGGTACGCCGCGCCGCCGGCATCTTCGATCGCGTCATCGTCGCCATCGCCGCCAACAGCAACAAGACGCCGATGTTCACGCTGGAGAAGCGCGTCGAGCTGGCGCGCCGCGTGCTGCAGGATCTTGCCAACGTCGAGGTGCACGGCTACGCCGGCCTGACGGTCGAGTTCGCACAGCAGTACCCCGGAGCGGTGATCGTGCGCGGGCTGCGCGCGGTTTCCGATTTCGAGTTCGAGTTTCAGCTTGCCAACATGTCACGCCATCTCGACCGTAATTTCGAGACCGTGTTTCTCACGCCCCAGGAGCAGTTCACGTTCATCTCCTCGAGCCTGGTGCGCGAGATCGCGGTGCTCGGCGGCGACGTGAGCCGCTTCGTCCACCCGATCGTCGAGGCGGAGCTGAAGAAGATGCGCCGGAGGTGACGCGGCGCCGCCTGGGCCGCACGCGCGGCAGGCGCACGCGCTGCGCCGGCGGCGGCAGCTGCCCGGCGCGCTCGAGCTCGAGCGCGCGCCACAGGTACCAGGCCGCCGTGCTGCGGTACGGCCGCCAGCGCTCGCCCCAAGCGGCGAGCACCTGCGGGCGCGGCAGCTTTCTCAGGCCATAAGCGGCGCGAAAGCCGCTGCGCACGCCGAAATCGTCCACCGGCAGCACGTCCGGCCGCCCCAGCCGGAACATGAGCAACATCTCCACCGTCCAGCGGCCGATGCCGCGCACCTGGGTCAGCCGCGCGACGATCTCCTCATCGCCCAGCGCGAGGAGCGCGGCGGCCTCGGGCACGAGGGCGGCGAGGGTCTTATCAGCCAGGTCGCGCAGCGCTGCCACCTTGGCGAACGAGAAGCCTGCCGCACGCAGGCTGCGCTCGGAGGCCGCGAGCACCATCTGTGGAGTCGGGAATGCGCCCTGGCCACAGCCGTCGATGAAGCGCTTGAGGATGGTGTTGGCCGCCGTGCCGTTGAGCTGCTGGTGCGCGATGGCCTGGGCGAGAGCCTGAAACGGATGGCACTCGCTTTCCGGCTCGAGCAAGCACGGGCCAACGGCGTGAATCAGGCCGGCGAGCACCGGGTCTGCAGAGGACAGATGCGCGAGGATGTGCTGGCTCACGGATTCGTCGGGAGGATTTGAAGACGGCGGGTACGCGGCTACTTCTGGCAGGAGGGACAATAGTAAGTTGAGCGCTTCCCCTGGACCAGCGCGCGCACCGGTGTGCGGCAGCGCCGGCAGGGCCGGCCGCGGCGCTCATAAACGTACAGCCGCTGGCGGAAATAACCGGGCGCGCCGTCGGCGCCGAGATAATCGCGCAGCGT
Organism: Steroidobacteraceae bacterium; assembly: GCA_035482695.1. GTDB lineage: Bacteria > Pseudomonadota > Gammaproteobacteria > Steroidobacterales > Steroidobacteraceae > 13-2-20CM-66-19. Next base: position 14,414 of record DATHQM010000071.1, read on the forward strand.
CGTGCCGCCGGCACGGATGGCCTGGGCGAGGACCGCGCGCACCGCACGCACCAGCCGCGCGGCATCCGCGCGGGAGAGTGTGTGTGCCTGCCGGCGGGGGCGGATGCGCGCCCGGAACAGCGCCTCGCTCGCGTAGATGTTGCCCACGCCGACCACCAGGCGGCTGTTCATGACCAGTTGCTTGATGGCGATGCGCCGGCCGCGGGTGATGCGCCACAGGTAATCCGCATCGAAGGCCGCGGAGAAGGGCTCGGGCCCGAGGTTCGCCAGCAGCGGATGCGCGCGCGGGTCGCCGCTCGTATAGAGAAGGCTGCCGAAGCGGCGCGGATCGTTGAAGCGCAGCGCCAGCCCGGAATCGAGGACCAGGTCGAAATGGTCGTGGGTGAGGCGCGGGGTACCGGCGGGCACGGCGCGCAGATTGCCCGACATGCCCAGATGCACGAGCAGCGTGCCGGACTCGAGTCGCAGCAGCAGGTACTTGGCGCGCCTTCCGGCGCGCAGGATGCGCTGCCCGGCGACCTGCTCAGGCAGCTCGGCGGGCACCTTCCAGCGCAGGCGCGGCTCGTACACGGTGAGAGCGGTGATCCGCCGGCGCCGCACGTACGGCACCAGGCCGCGACGCGTCGTCTCGACCTCGGGCAGCTCGGGCAAGCGCGCCTTCGCTTCCGCCCGCGCCTACTTGATCTTGGATTCCTTGTAGGGGACGTGCTTGCGCGCCACCGGGTCGAACTTGCGTACTTCCATCTTGTCCGGATGCAGCCGCTTGTTCTTGGTCGTGACGTAGAAGTGACCGGTGCCGGCGGAGGACAGCAGCTTGATCTTGTCGCGCATGTTGGGAGAACTCCTTCCGGGCGTGCGCTAGAGCTTGCGCCCCTGGGCGCGCAGCTCCGCGATCACCTTGTCTATGCCCTTCTTCTCGACCGTGCGCATGCCGCTCGTCGTCAGGCGCAGCGTCACCCAGCGCTTCTCGGTCTCCACCCAGAAACGCTGCGTGTGCAGGTTCGGCAGGAAGCGGCGGCGCGTGCGGTTATTCGCGTGGGAAACGCGATTGCCCACCGCGGGCTTCTTGCCAGTGACTTCACAGACTCGGGACATACGAATAGTCCTGGAAATTCAATAGCTTGATCGGGCGGAAGACTCTTCCCCCGCCTGCCGGGCCGGGCTTTATACCAGCCCGGCCGCCCGATCACAAGAAGTCGACCGTCGCCGCAGGGCCTCGG
>DATHQM010000072.1:0-1589 GCA_035482695.1 Steroidobacteraceae bacterium
CGGCAGCACCGAGCAGCGGCGGCGGCGCCTTCAGCTGCGCGCGCAGCCAGTCGCGCCCGCCCGCGCCGATCGTGGCGAGCTCCCCGGGACGGGCACCGAGCCCGAAGCGGTTGGCGGCGATCGCGGCAGTGGCAGGCTCAAGCATGCGCAGGTATCCGTGGTGTCTTAAACCCCTATAGCGCAGCAGGGGTGGCGCGGGTTGACCGCATCAGGGGGCCAGGGCGCTTTCGTTATACTCGCGGCCCGCCCCAGGCAGCACCCTTCATGACGCGTTCTCCGGACCTGGTTCTCGTTGACGGCTCCTCTTATGTTTACCGGGCGTTCCACGCCCTGCCGCCGCTGTCCAACTCGCGCGGCGAGCCGACCGGGGCGGTGCTCGGCGTGCTCAATATGTTGCTGAAGTTTCTGAAGGACTATCAGCCGCGCCGCATCGCCGTGGTGTTCGACGCCCCGGGCAAGACCTTCCGTGATGAGCTGTTTGCCGAATACAAGGCGCAACGCCCCGGGATGCCCGACGATCTGCGCGCGCAGGTCGCGCCCCTGCTCAGCATCATCCAGGCGCAGGGCCTGCCGCTGCTGCGCGTGCCGGGCGTGGAAGCGGACGACGTCATCGGCACGCTCGCCTGCCGCGCCGCACAGGCGGGCCAGTCGGTCCTCATCTCCACCGGCGACAAGGACATGGCGCAGCTGGTGAATGAGTCGATCACGCTCATCAACACGATGAACAACTCGCTGCTCGACCGCGCGGGCGTCAAGGCGAAGTTCGACGTGTTCCCCGAGCAGATCATCGACTACCTCGCCCTCATCGGTGACAGCTCGGACAACATTCCCGGCATCGACAAGGTCGGACCCAAGACCGCCGCGAAGCTCCTGCAGCAGTACGGCAGTCTCGACGGGGTGCTCGCGCACCTCGCTGAAGTCCCCGGCAAGGTGGGCGAGAACCTGCGCGCGGGAGTGAGCACGCTCGAGCTGTCACGCCGCCTGGCGACGATTCGCACCGACCTCGAACTGCCCCTGGCGCTCGAGGAGCTTGCGCCCGGGAGCCCGGATGTCGCCACGCTGCGCGAGCTGTACTCGCGCCTGGAGCTGCGTGCACTGCTGCGGCAGCTGGAGGGGAGCGACGCGGCGGTCGCCGCGGCAGCGGCCGCGCCGGCCGACGGCGCCGCAGCGCGCGGCGAGGCGGGTCCGCCGCTCACACAGCCTGAGCGGCACTACGAGACGATCACGACGGGGCCGCAGCTGGAGCACTGGCTCAACGCCCTGCGCGCCGCGCCGCAGTTCGCGTTCGCCATCGAGACGACGAGCCTGGATTACATGCGCGCGGAGATCGTCGGCGTGTCCTTCTGCATCGAGCCGGGCGTGGCGGCCTATGTGCCGCTCGCGCACCTCTATGCGGGCGCGCCCGAGCAGCTGGCGCGTGCTGCGGTACTGGCGGCCCTGAAGCCGATCCTGGAAGACCCGGGCCGCGGCAAGGTCGGTCACAACCTCAAGTACGCCGCGCACGTGCTGGCCAATGCCGGCATCGCGCTCGCGGGCATGCGCTTTGACAGCATGCTCGAGTCCTATGTGTGGAACAGCGTCGCCACCAA
>DATHQM010000073.1:0-47882 GCA_035482695.1 Steroidobacteraceae bacterium
TCCAGAACACCTCGACGGACTCCACCTTCGCGGGGCCGACGCCATTGTTGACTACGTCGAGTGAATAAACCCGCGCGCCCTGCGCGCCCAGGTCAGATTGATAGCGCTGCAACAGCGGCCAGGAGTTGGCCTGCACCAGCCTGGCGTTGGCCTCGGCCATCCGATCCATGGACCTTCCGTGGCGGATCGCGACGAACAGCGATGTGACCGATACGGTGAGCGCGCAGGCGGCGACGCTGATGTCGATCCAGCGGTGACCGGTCCGGCGGATCTCGTGGTGGCTTTCTTCGGGCGTCATGCGTCGGCGACCTGGGCGGGCGGCTGGCGCTGCATCTTACCGCGAGAGCCGCAGCGGCGGCGGCGCGCGGCAGCACGCCGGACGTTGCGGCAAGGACCCTGATGTGGTGCCATGCGCCACTTTGTGCGGACAGGCGGTGGGCTCATGTGCAGGGCATTTCGCTGGACGGTGGCTGCGGCGCTGGTTTTGCCCGGCGCAGCCGGTGCTGCGGCACCGCCGCCCGACGCTGCGACCTACGTCGCGCTGCACGGCCCGGTGATCGCGCTGCGACACGTGGAGATCATCGACGGCAGCGGCGCCGCACCGCGCAGCGATCAGACACTGATCATTGCCGACGGCAGGATCGCGGCCGTAGGCCCCGCGGCCAGCATCACCGTGCCCGACGGTGCGCTGCTGCGCGATGCTCCCGGGGATGCGGTGCTCCCCGGGTGGGTCGGCATGCACGATCATCTCTTCTACACCGCCTCGCGCGACGCGCAGCGCAACTCACCGGGCGGCATCGAGCCGGGCTTCGTGGTGAATGAGATCGCCTATTCGGCGCCGCGCCTGTATCTCGCGGCGGGCGTGACCACGCTGCGCACGACCGGCAGCATCGAGCCCTACGCCGATATCAAGGTACGCGCGCGCATCGAATCCGGTGCCATGCCGGGGCCGCACCTCGATCTGACCGCGCCGTACCTCGAGGGCCACGGCACCTTCTTCGCGCAGATGCACGAGCTTGCCGGACCCGAGGAGGCGACGCGGTTCGTCGACTACTGGGCCGCCACCGGGATGACCTCCTTCAAGGCCTACATGAACATCACGCGCGCCGAGCTGGCGGCGGCGGTTACCGCGGCGCACCGCCACGGACTGAAGCTCACCGGGCATCTGTGCTCGGTCAGCTGGCCGGAAGCGATCGCGGCGGGCATCGACGACCTGGAGCATGGCCCGGTTTACACCGACAGCGAGTTCGTCGCCGGCCGACAGCCCGACCATTGCCCGAGCGGCGAGGCGCTCAGCGGATCGTGGCTCGGCAGGCAGCCCGCCGACCCCGAGCTCGCACGTCTGATTCACACCCTCATCGATCATCACGTAGCGGTGACCTCCACGCTGCCGGTGTTCGAGCTCACCGTTCCCGGCAGGCCGGCGGCGCAGCGCCGCGCACTCGATGCCATGTCCGGCAGTGCACGCGACAACTACCTCATTTACCGCGCGCAACAAGATCCGGCCAACACCACGCCGGCGAAGTTGTTTCGTACCGAGATGGACTTCGAGTACGCCTTTGCCGCGGCCGGCGGGCTGCTGCTCGCCGGACCCGATCCGACCGGGGCCGGTGGTGTGCTGCCGGGCTTCGGCGATCAGCGCGAGATCGAGCTGCTGGTGGAGGCGGGCTTCACCGCAGTGCAGGCGATCCAGATCGGCACACAGAACGGCGCCCGCTTCCTCGGCCGCGATCGCGACATCGGCACCATCGCTGCCGGCAAGCGCGCGGACCTGATACTGGTGCATGGCGACCCGGCGGCGCACATTGCCGACATCGAGAACGTCGCGCTGGTATTCAAGGACGGCGCGGGTTACGACCCGCAGCGCCTCATCGATGCGGTGCGCGGGCAGGTGGGCATTCGCTAGTGCTTCGGCCGCCCGCCGGCGCAGGTCGTAGCCCAGCGGCGCCAGCGGCGCCAGCGGCGCCCAGCGCCAACACCAGTACAATGGCGCACGGCGTCGCGCGTAGTGCGCTCGCGCCGGCGCGAGGGGGATTGGCGATGAATCGAATTTCGCGGTGTGCGCTTCAGGTTGCGGGGAGCCTGCTGCTCCTCACCGCCGTGGCCGACGGCGCGCGAGCCGATCCTCCGCCGACCGCCGCCGCTCCCGCGGCGGGCGCAGCGCCGGGCGAGGTGTCCGAGGTGAGGGGAGGATTTCTGTCCACCTTCACGCAGGCGTTCAAGGAGGACTTCGACCGGGAAGTGGTACGCGGACACTTCGACACCGGCTCAGCGCCTGACACCCATCGTTATTACTGCCTGATCGACCCGAAGACCGGCAGGAATGAGCCGAATGCCGTCTCCGCACAGACGCTGTCGCGGCGTGACGGGACCACCGGCGTCCGGGGTGTCGCCGTCAGTCCGCTCAGCTGCGCAGACGCCGAGCAGAAGGGCCTGCTGATCACCAGCGGCTACCTGGTGCCCCGCACTGCGGCGAGCGCCAAAGCCGGCGGCAGCGGCAATACCGCCCCACCGCCGCCGGCGCAACCGGCCGCGGCACCCGCGGCCGTCGCCGTGCCGTCCACCGGCGTTGCCGCGGCGGCGGTCGCGGCACCGGCAGTTGCCACGGCTCCCGCTGCAGTCGCCGTGCCCGCGGCGCCCGCGGCGGCGGCCGACAACGGCGCGCAGTGGGAGATCATGGCCGTGTATTCACGTTTCATCGCCGCGCAGAACGCTCACGACCGCGCGGCCCTGGCCGCCGTGCTGCTGGACTCGCAGGATTTCGTGTGGACTGGGCACGGCGGCGACGCGGTGTGGGGATACCGCGAGGCCATGGAGGCGTTCGAGCGGCAGTGGCAGGGGACCTGGAAGCTCGAGCCGCAACTGAAAGAGTTGCGCATCGCCAGCGTGGCAGCGGATACCGCCGTGCTGGTGACGCCGCTGCTGCTCACGCAGGGCAAACCCGGCGCGGATGCCGCCACCGTCACGGTGAGCTGGGGAGGCGTATTCGTCCGGACGCAAACCGGCTGGCGCCTGGCCTCGATATTCGTCACGCCGCTGCCGGGCCGGCACGCGCTGGGCGGCGGCTGATCCGCTTTGCCGCCGCTGCGCCGCTACGCCAGCCGGAACTTGAGCGAGCCGAGCTTCTCGATCGTACTCACGATTTCATCGCCGGGCTTCAGCCACACCTGCTTGTCCTTGGGGTAGCCGAGAATGACGCCCTGGGGTGTCCCCGACCAGATGATGTCACCGGGCTCGAGTGTCCACATGCGCGTGATGTAGGCGATCAGCTTCTGCGGGTTGAAGATCATGAAGCTGGTATTGGAGGATTGGCGCTCCTCGCCATTCACATGAGTCTGGATCTTCAGGTTGTTGGGATCGCCGACCAGGTCCGCCGACACAAAATACGGGCCGATGGGGCCGAAATTATCCAGGGTCTTGCCGATCATCCATTGCACGCTGGGAGTTTCCAGCTGCAGATCGCGGGCGGAAAAGTCGTGGGCGGTGCAGTAGCCGGCAACATAGCTCAGCGCCTCGGTTTCAGAGACGTTGCGGGCCTTCCTGCCGATGACGATCAGCATCTCGGTCTCGTAGTCGAACTTGTAGGCCACGTCGCGCGGCGGCAGCTGGATCGTGCAGTTGTGCGCCGCGAGCGCGTTGTTGTACTTGTTGAAGAGGATCGGCACGCTCGGCAGCTTCATGTCGGTTTCCTGGACATGCGCCCGGTAGTTCAGGCCGATACACACGATCTTGCTCGGACGCGTGAACAGTCTGCCGAAGGTGATGGATGATTCCTTCACCATGGCAGCACTGGCCCGGTGCGAGCTCTGTGCGGCAGCGATCAGCTTGTTGAGTCCGCCGGCGTTGCCTTCCTTGAGCAACTCCTCGAGTGTCAGCGGGGCCGTCATGCCGAGCAACCGGCGAGCCTGACGCACGTCGATGACCGCATCGTCGCCGACCTTCACCCCGAGGGTTTCCGTGCCATCGGCATTGCGCATGGACAGCAGGGTGACATTGGTCGGCATCTCGTGCGGGCCAGCGTAGTCTGCGGCCATTGCGGTGCCGGCGGCCGCCGCGGATTCTCGCGATGCGCCGGCCATGCCGACTGCCAGCACGCCGGTCGTCTGCAGAAAGGTTCGCCTGGAAGTCATGCGCGTTTCTCCCGCTGCGTATTTCTAGTTGGATTCCAAGCGAGGAATTCTAGTCCTCGCGGGACAAGACAGTACAAGGTCTTTGCTGGTCAGGGGTTCCACGGGCCTGATAACGGTTGCCAGTTGAGCGCGTCCGGGCGCACGATCGCGGCCCACGGGCAAGCCAGACAGGAGCGGCGATGAACGGCGTGTCAGGCACACCCCGCGCGGCGACGCCGTGGCGCGAGCGACTGCTACGGTCATCCGTCAGCCGGATCGTCGCAGCACTGCTTGCCATCGCCGTTCCATTTGCCGCCGTGGCAATTCCCTTCAATCTGTATGTGTCGGACAAGCTCCTGAAGAAGGCCGGGGCTGTGCTGCTCACCGTGGTTGTCGTGAGCGCCTACAGTGGCTACGTACGACTCGCCGAGCAGCGCTCCGTGGCGGAGTTGTCGGGACCCCATGCAGTGCGCGAACTCGGCGCGGGGCTGCTCCTCGGGGCGCTGCTCTTGTCGGTGACGATGGCAGTCCTCGCGGCACTGGGAGTCTACCGGGTGACGGGCAACAACGGATGGCTGGCCATGCTCGCCACCGTGCCCGGCTTCATCCTGGCGGCGGTTCTCGAAGAGGTGGTCATGCGGGGGGTGGTCTTCCGCATACTCGAGCAATCGCTGGGAAGCTGGCTCGCCCTGGCGCTGTCGGCGGCGATCTTCGGCGCCCTCCACCTGCTCAATGCGGGGACGACGCTGCTCAACGCAGGCGCCGTCATGCTCGAGGCTGGGATATTGCTGGCGGCAGCTTACATGCTGACCCGACGTCTGTGGCTGTGCATGGGCATCCATTTCGCCTGGAACTTTACCCAGGGGGGAATCTTCTCCGCCGCCGTTTCCGGCGGGGCGACGCAGGGCCTGCTGCAGGCGAAACTGGTCGGCGCCGAGTGGCTGACCGGCGGGGCCTTCGGGGTGGAAGCATCCGCGGTCGCGTTGCTGGTTTGCACTTCCACGGCCGTGCTGCTGTTGATTGCAGCCAGGCGCAAAGGCAACGTTCTTCAGCCCTGCTGGTCGGTGCAGCGCGCGGCCCGGCAAGCCGCGTGACCGCAAGCCCGGCAAGCCCAAACGCCGCGACGCTCGCGCGGGGTAAATTCGCCGGCGTCCGGTCCGCTGGAGGTCGCATGCACAGCTTCAGAGGCGAAATGCTGTTGGCCGGCCACGCTACCCTGCAGACCCGAGCGGATCTTGTGAACCTGGCGATACGCGAGTTTCTCGCCGCGCCCGATAGTGGCAGCCCCGCACACTAGTGCGGAACAACGGCCGGTGTGCGGCGCAGACCGTGACTGCCTGTTGGTCTCACCCTGTCGGTGGCGTGAAGTATGGCGTGATGCTGTCGAACACCACCACGAGCGCGCCGCTCGCGTTGACGCCGGAGGCGTCCTCCAACAGGTGATACCACGTTGATGGGGAGCTGGGCGTGAGGTACGCGAGCCCGGTGAACTGAATCCCCGCGATATTGTTAGTGCACGTCGCAGCGTCGAACAGGAACGACACGCCATAGAGATTGTGCGCGGGATCAACGAGCGTGTATGCGCCGCTGATCGTGCAGCCATTGCCTTGTTGCTCGAAGAACGTCCCGTCGGGATTTACCGAGAGCACGTTCCCATGGTCATCCCAATTGCCAACCAGCGTGGCAATGCTGGACGTGTATAGGTTGTAGAACGGGTCGAGCGTAGCTCCGAGCGTCGGGACTGCGCCGCTGCCAGCGGTAAACGTCAGGTTCAGCGCGCCATTGGTGCCATACACGTTCAGTGTCCATGGGTAGTAGCTCAGACCGCTCGGCGGCGTGCAGGCCGCCAGCATCTCGGTGATCCCGGTGCCGCTGAATATCTGACCAGCGATGGTGTATGTGCCGCCGCTGATGCTGCTGCAGCCATCCTGGTCGGCGGTTGCAAGTGAGAAATACATGCCGTTGGCTATCAGCGCCACCTCATTCACCGCGTGGCCATTGACAGTGTCGTTGACATCCCAAATACCAGCGACATTTGTAGTGGTAGGCGGCGGTGCAGCCGGGGGCGGTGCAGGCGGGGGCTGCGCAAATGCAGGGGATGGCGGCCCGGGTGGGGCTTCATGTCCTTGCTGCATGGATTGCTGAGCGTTCGTTGAGAGCGCCGCTGCCCCGCAACCCGAGAGCAAAGCAATCAGCAGCGGCAGGCATGCTCTCATCCGGCGATTCCCTTCTCAGCAAGCGTCCTAAGAAAGCCTACCTACCAGGACTGGTCCTGTTCCCCCCATTGGTCATAATCGCTGGGACGGTATTGCGGGAATCAGACGTCGCTCACGCAATCCAGATGAGCCCCCACGCCAGCTCGGCGTGCTGGCAGCGCCGGAGCCTTCGCGTCAGGCGGGAGCTCTCGCTTTGCCCAGCACGGTGAGCATCATCCACAGGAATATCGCTGCCGTGATGAGGTTTGGAACACGCCGTAGCCAGAAGTTGGTCACGATCAGATGGTCGATCAAAGGTATTGATAGACCTTGAGCCTCGAGCTTGAACTGTATCGGTATTTGAATCGTTACTGAGGAGACCCACAGCACAAGTTGCAGCGCAATCACCAACCACACCGACCATGCGGGAATCGACGGTGGCCGGAACCAGAGCATGAGGATCGAAAACACGGTCGCGAGAGCCGAGGGCGCGACCAGGAAGGCGAGTACGCGTGGCGTAATGAATTTGTGGAAGGTAACGAATTCGCTCGCGCCTATGAGGTGCCAACTGCTGTAGTTGACGAAGCCCTCGATGACACCGGCACCGTTTGCATAGAACACCAGGGCGAAGGCGACAGTGAACACCAGTGACTCTTTCATGGGTCACTCCCACTCGATCGTCGCCGGCGGCTTGGCGGAGATGTCATAAACCACGCGCGAGATGCCGGCGACCTCGTTGACGATGCGCCGCGAGACGTGCTCGAGGAACTCGTACGGCAGCCGCGCCCACTGGGCGGTCATGAAGTCCACCGTCTCCACCGCGCGCAGCGCGATCACGTAGTCGTAGCGGCGCCCGTCGCCCATGACCCCGACCGAGCGCACCGGCAGGAACACGGCGAACGCCTGCGAGGTGCGCTCGTAGAGATCGTGTTTGCGCAGCTCCTCGATGAAGATGGCGTCGGCGCGCCGCAGGATGTCGGCGTACTCCTGGCGCACCTCGCCGAGGATGCGCACCGCGAGCCCCGGCCCCGGGAAAGGATGGCGATGGGTGAGCTCGCGCGGCAGACCCAGCTCGGTACCGAGACGGCGCACCTCGTCCTTGAACAGCTCGCGCAGCGGCTCGATGAGCTTCAGATGCATGCGCTCGGGCAGGCCACCGACGTTGTGATGTGACTTGATGACGTGTGCCTTGCCGCTGCGTGCGCCGGCCGACTCGATGACGTCCGGGTAGATGGTGCCCTGCGCCAGGAATTGCACGCCGCTCACCCTGTGGGCCTCCTCGTCGAAAACCTCGATGAAGGTGCGGCCGATGATCTTGCGCTTGGCTTCCGGGTCGCTGACCCCGGCGAGCGCGGCTAGGAAGCGCGCCCCGGCATCCACGCGGATCACGCGCACGCCCAGGTGTTGCGCAAAGGTGCTCATCACCTGGTCCGCCTCGGCGAGGCGCAGCAATCCGTGGTCGACGAATACGCAGGTGAGCTGCGCGCCGATGGCCCGCTGCAGCAGCGCGGCCACCACGGAGGAGTCGACGCCGCCGGACAGACCGAGCAGCACCTTGCCGGCGCCGACCTCGGCGCGCACGCGCTCCACGGCGTCGGCGATGATGTTACCGGTACTCCACAGCGCATCGCAGGCGCAGATCTCGCGCACGAAGCGCTCCAGTAGCCGCGCGCCCTGCGTGGTGTGGGTCACCTCGGGATGAAACTGCACGCCGTAGAAGCGCCGCCGCTCGTCGCTCATGGCAGCGAACGGGATGCTGCCGGTGGTGGCGCTCGCCACGAACCCCGGGGGCAGCAGCGCCACGCGGTCGGCGTGGCTCATCCATACGTCGAGCACCGCGCGGCCGGCGGCGTTGCGCCGGTCCGCCAGCTGATCGAGCAGGCTGTTCGCCGCGGTCACGGTGACTTCGGCGTAGCCGAACTCGCGCTCGCTCGAGGCGGCCACGCTGCCGCCGAGCTGCTGTGCCATGGTCTGCATGCCATAGCAGATGCCGAGCACGGGTACGCCGAGCTCAAACACCGCTGGCGGGGCGTGCGGCGCCCCGGGCTGCGTGACCGACTCCGGTCCGCCGGACAGGATGACGCCGCGCGGCGCGAAGGCGCGCACCGCCGCCGCGTCCAGGTCCCAGGGATGGATTTCGCAGTACACGCCGAGCTCGCGCACGCGCCGCGCAATCAGCTGGGTGTATTGCGCGCCGAAATCCAGGATGAGGATGCGGTGGGCGTGGATGTCGCGCTGTGCGGCCGGTTCTGCGCCGGCGCCGGGCGCGGGACGGAGGAGGCTCGCCATGCGTGACTTCAGGACACCCGGTAGTTGGGTGCTTCCTTGGTGATACTGACGTCGTGCACGTGACTCTCGCGCACGCCCGCCGAAGTGATGCGCACGAACACCGGTCGGGTGCGCAGGTCGGTGATGCTGCGGCTGCCGGTGTAACCCATGGCGGCACGCAATCCGCCCGACAGCTGCTGCAGGATGGTGACCACGCTGCCCTTGTAGGGCACGCGCCCCTCGACGCCCTCGGGCACGAGCTTCTCCAGCTCGCTGGCGGCGTCCTGGAAGTAGCGGTCGGAGGAGCCATGACGCCCGGCCATGGCTCCAAGTGAGCCCATGCCGCGATAGGACTTGTAGGAGGCGCCCTGGTAGAGCTCGACCTCGCCGGGGGACTCCTCGGTACCGGCGAACAGCCCGCCGATCATCACCGCGTGCGCGCCGGCGGCCAGCGCCTTGGCGATGTCGCCGGAAAAGCGGATACCGCCGTCGGAGATCAGCGGCACGTTCGCGTCCTTGAGCGCTGCGGCGACGTTGGCCACCGCGGAGATCTGCGGCACGCCGACCCCGGCCACGATGCGGGTGGTACAGATCGAGCCCGGACCGATACCGACCTTGACCGCATCGGCGCCCGCATCGACCAGCGCGCGCGCGGCTTCCGCCGTGGCGATGTTGCCGGCGATCACCTGGCTGTCGCTCCACCGGGCCTTGATCCGCTTCACCGTCTCGATGACGCCCTTCGAGTGCCCGTGCGCGGTGTCGACCACCACCAGGTCCACGCCCGCATCACGCAGGGCGGCGACGCGGTCGAGCGTGTCGGGCGTCGTGCCCACTGCCGCCCCGACGCGCAGCCGCCCGCCGTCGTCCTTGCAGGCGCGCGGGAATTCCTTGGCCTTCTGGAAATCCTTCACGGTGATCATGCCGACCAGCTCGTGCGCGCCGCTCACCACCAGCAGCTTCTCGATGCGGTGCTTGTGCAGCAGCGCGAGCACCTCTTCCTTGGGGGCGTCCTCGCGCACCGTGACCAGGCGCTCCTGCGGCGTCATCACCGAGGAGACCGGGGCCTCGAGCTTCTCCTCGAAGCGCAGGTCGCGGTGCGTGACGATGCCGACCGCCTTGCGGCCGACCACCACCGGAACCCCGGAGATGCCGCGCGCGCGGGTGAGGTCCAGTACCTCGCGGATCGACATGTCGGGCGAGACCGTGATCGGGTCGCGGATGACGCCGCTTTCGAACTTCTTCACCCGCCCGACCTCGCGCGCCTGCGACTCGATCGTCATGCTCTTGTGGATGATGCCGATGCCACCTTCCTGGGCGATGGTGATGGCGAGGCGCGCCTCGGTCACGGTATCCATGGCGGCCGACATCAGCGGCACGTTGAGGCGGATGCGGCGCGTGATATGGGTCGCGAGGTCGACCTCGCGCGGCAGAATCTCGGAGTAGGCCGGGACGAGCAGGACGTCGTCGAAGGTGAGGGCTTCTTCGAGGATGCGCATGCGCAATTGTAGGCGCTCGGGCGGGCGCGGTAAACCTCATGTTAAGGTTCACGTTTATGTCTGCGCCTCACGAAAGCGGCATTGCCGCGCCACCTGGCCGCAACGTCTACAGCGTCTCGCGGCTGAACCGGGAAGTGCGGGTACTGCTCGAGCGCGGGCTGGGAGTGGTGTGGGTGGAGGGCGAGCTGTCGAACTTCTCGCAGCCGGCCTCCGGCCACTGGTATTTCTCGCTCAAGGACCGCGAGGCGCAGCTGCGCTGCGCCATGTTCCGCCTGAAGAATACCCTCGTCGGTTTCACGCCCCGCTCGGGCACGCAGGTGCTGGTCCGCGGCCGCATCAGTGTCTACGAGGCCCGCGGCGAGTACCAGCTGCTCGTCGAGCACCTCGAGGAGGCCGGCGTCGGCGCGCTGCGGCGCGAGTTCGAGCGCCTGAAGAACCGCCTGGCCGCGGAAGGGCTGTTCGCGAGCGCGCGCAAGCGCGCGCTGCCCCGCTTCCCGCGGCGCGTCGGCGTGATCACTTCACCGAGTGGTGCGGCGCTGCGCGACATTCTGCACATTCTCGCGCGCCGCTATCCGGCCACCGCGGTCGTGGTCTATCCGAGCGCGGTGCAGGGGGCGGCAGCGGCACCGGCGCTGGTGGCGGCACTCGAGAGTGCCGCGGCGCGCGCCGAGTGCGACGTGCTGATACTGGCGCGCGGCGGCGGCTCGCTCGAGGACCTGTGGGCGTTCAACGACGAGCGCCTGGCGCGCGCCATCCACGCCTGCCGGCTACCGGTGGTGTCCGCGGTCGGGCACGAGATCGACTTCACCATCGCGGACTTCGTCGCCGATGCGCGCGCCGCGACGCCGTCCGCCGCCGCGGAGCTGGTGGTGCCCGACCGGCGTGCCTGCCTGGAGACACTGCGGCGCAGCGCGCAGCGACTCGGCGCAGGCATGCGGCGCGAACTGCGCGCGGGCGAGGCGCGCACCGCGGCGCTCGGCCGGCGGCTGCAGCTCGCACATCCCGGCGCACGGCTGCAACAGCAGCTGCAGCGGCTCGACGACCTCGAGCAGCGCCTGACGGCAGCCGCACGCGGCGGCCTGCAGCGCGATGCGCTGCACCTGCGGCACTGCCACGAGCGTCTCGGCCGCCACGGCGCGCGGCAGCTGCTGCAGCATTACCAGGCTGCGCACGCCGCGCTGCATGCGCGGCTGCTGCGCACGCTCACCGCGCGCTTCGCGCTCACGCGCCATCGCTTCGATCTGGCGGCGCGCGCGCTCAACAGCGTGAGCCCGCTGGCGACGCTGGCGCGCGGCTTTGCCATCGTCACGGCCGCGGACGGCGCGCTGTTGACGGATGCCGCCAGCGTGCACGGCGGCGACCTCATCGAGGCTCGCCTGGCGCGCGGCACGCTCACCGCGCGCGTGACCGGGCGCAAATGAGGCGGCACGCCGCGTGGCTGGTGCTGCTGCTGCTGTGCGCCGCCGGGATGCGCCTGGCCTGGGCGCAGCCGGCGGCAGCGGTGCCGCCGGACGCCGTGGCACCAGCGGCAGCGCCCGGCCTGCCCGATGAGGAGCGCGTGCCCGGTGGGGTGGCGCTGCTCGCGATCGACGCGCCCGGCGGGCGCGCGCCGCCGGTCACGTTCGCCGGGCACCGCGTGCTGCTGGTGCGCCGCGCAGACCAGTGGCTGGCGGTGGTCGGCATCCCGCTGTCGCAGCCGCCCGGGCACGCCGAGGTGCAGGTGCAGGACGGTAGCGCCGGCGGCAGCGTCGTCGGCTTCGAGGTCGCCGACAAGCAGTACGTCGTGCAGCGCCTCACGGTGGCGCCGCAGCAGGTGAACCTGTCGGCGAAGGACCTGGCGCGCGTCAACCGCGAGCAACCGCGCCTGCGCGGCGCGTATGCCACCTACTCGGAGACTGCACCGGTGAGCCTGCGGCTGCTGACGCCGGTGGCGGGCGTGCGCTCGAGCTCATTCGGCTCGCGGCGCGTATTCAACAACGAGCCGCGCAATCCGCACAGCGGCATGGACATCGCCGCCGATTCCGGCACTCCCATTCACGCCGCCGCCGACGGCCGCGTCGTCGACAGCGGTAACTTCTTCTTCAATGGCAACACCGTGATCCTCGATCATGGCAACGGCCTCGTCACGATGTACTGCCACATGAGCGCCATTGGCGTGCGCCCCGGGGAGCGGGTGCGCGCCGGGAGCGTGATCGGCAGGGTCGGCTCGACCGGCCGCGCCACCGGGCCGCACCTGCACTTCGGCGTGGCGCTGAACGCGGATTTCGTCGATCCGGCGCTGTTCCTGCCGCCAGTCGCCGCCGCGACCCCGTGACCGGCACGGGCGACCCCGGCCGTGACGCTGCCTTCATGCGCGCGGCGCTCGAACAGGCGCGCGCAGCAGCGGCGGACGGCGAGGTGCCGGTCGGCGCCGTGCTGGTCGGGGACGATGCCATCATCGCCGCTGCCGGCAACGCGCCGATCGCCAGCCACGACCCGACCGCGCACGCCGAAGTGCGTGTGCTGCGCGCGGCCGGCCAGCTACGCGGCAGCTACCGCCTCGGCGGTACGACGCTCTACGTGACGCTCGAGCCGTGCGTGATGTGCGCCGCCGCCATGGTGCACGCGCGCGTGCGCCGGCTGGTGTTCGGGGCCTGGGATGCGCGCGCCGGCGCTGCCGGCAGCGTCACCAACGTATTCGCCCTGCCGCACCTCAATCATCGCGTCGACGTGTTCGGCGGCGTGTTGATGGACGATTGCGCGCGGCTGCTGCAGCAGTTCTTCGCGCAGCGCCGCGACTGAGGGCGCTTCAGGCCCCGGGCGTCGCGGCGCGCGTGGCTGCGGGCGGTGCGGCCGGTGGCGGCGCGTGCCCGGCGGGGGCCGGGGGCTGCGCGGCGGGCGCCGGCGCGGTTGCGGCCGCGGCGGCTGCCGCGGCCGCCGCCGGGCCGCTCTCCCCGGGCTGCCATTCGAGCAGTGTGAGAAAGCGCTGGATGCGATCGACGAACTGCACCGGCTCCCAGCCGCGCGCGTAGCCGCGTCGCGCGCGGCTGGACCAGCGCTCCTGGGCGAGCAGCGGCAGGCGCTCGCGCACCTCGCTCCAGGAATCCGGGTTCTTGCCGAGCGCCTGCGTGATGATGCGCGCATCCTCGAGATGCCCGAAGCCGACGTTGTAGGCGGCCACGGTCAGCCAGGTGCGGTCCGGCTCGGCGATGCGCTCGGGGATCATCTCGCGCACCTGCGCAAGGTATCGTGCGCCGGCGAAGATGTTCTGCTCGGGGTTGCCTCGGTCGCGGATGCCCATGGCCTGGGCGGTGTCCGCGGTGAGCATCATCACGCCGAACGCACCATCGCCCGACTGCGCGTGCGGATCCCACTTCGACTCCTGATAGCCGATCGCCGCCAGCAGGCGCCAGTCGAGGCCCGACTGGGTGGCGGCTGCCTCGAACCACGAGCGATACAGCGGCAGGCGGTCGGCGACGTGCGTCTGGAATTCGCGCGACTCCTCGTAGGCGAAGCGCCGCGTGTCGCCGGAGGACTCCTGCAGCAACTGCGCCAGGCGCCCGGAGGCGCCGAGGTCGCGGAAGAAGGCGTCGACGCTCGCCAGCAGCTCCGGGGCGTTGCGGCGCACGAGCCACTGTACCGGGCGCTCCTCGGTGAGCGCGAAGCCGACGAGCACGTTGGGGTAGAGGTGATGGGCGAAGGAGAATTCGCGCGCGTCGGTGATCGCGTACTGCGCTTCACCCGAGTCGACGTCCTCCACCGGATCCGCCGAGCTCGGCGCCGTCTCTACCCACTGCAGCGCCGGGGCGACGGTGCTCTTCAGACGCTGCAGGATGCGCTCCTGCACACTGCCGGCGCGCACCGCGATGCGCGCGGATTCGAGCTGCAGCGTGTCGCGCGGGCGCACGCCGCTGCGCGCATAGACCACGAGCTGCGGGATGCGCGCGTAGGGGGCGGCGGCGGCGGCGACGCGGCTCCACTCGGTGGTGTTGGTGAGCGAGGCGGCGGCGATGTCCGCGCGTCCCGCGGCGAGCTCGGCCTGCATGGCGCGCTCGTCGGCGACCGTGTACATGCTGAGCCTTACGCGCAGCCGCGCGGCATACGCGCCCGCCAGCTCGTACTCGAGCCCTTCGGTGGCCTGCGCGCCGAGGTAGTAGCAGGTCGGCAGGTTGAGCGTGACCACGCGCAGCTCGCCGCGTGCGCGGATCTCCTCGAGTGCCGACGGCCCGACGTGGCCGCAGGCGGCGCTCACGGCCAGCAGGCCGAGCGCCATGACGCGGGTGCATGCGCGCACGAAGCTCCTCTCACCGCACGGCTTTCCGCTAGAATACCCGCCCCAAAAAACGAGGCTCACGACTGGAGAGGTACCGAAGCGGTCATAACGGCGCCGACTCGAAATCGGATGGTC
Source organism: Steroidobacteraceae bacterium (assembly GCA_035482695.1). Taxonomy (GTDB): domain Bacteria; phylum Pseudomonadota; class Gammaproteobacteria; order Steroidobacterales; family Steroidobacteraceae; genus 13-2-20CM-66-19. The sequence continues at coordinate 14,456 of DATHQM010000073.1, forward strand.
GGGTAATTCCGGCACGTGGGTTCGAATCCCACCCTCTCCGCCACCTCACGTCATCGCGCCGCCATGCTCCGCGTCAGGTCCCGCCGGGCAGCGCGTCGCACTATAGCTGCAGTGTCGCGCCGCGCGTCAAGCGCGCCCCCGCCGGTGCACGCCGCGGCTTGCGCATACCGGCGCCGCGCGCGCCTGCGCGCTCCGGCTCAAGCTGCTGGCTTCTTCAATGCCTCGCGGTAAGCGGCGGCGAACGCTTCGACGAAGGTGTGCGGCAGATGATCTGCCGGCATCTCGATGAGATTGCGGTAAAAGGTGGTGAACAGCTCCCAGTACTGCGCCTTGTCGGCGGAGCGCGCCTTGCCACGCCGCGCGGCGCGCTCGAAGCGTGCTTCGAGCTCGGCCGGGTCGAGGCGGTCGAGGAACTCGACGAACGCGGCGCGCGTCGCCTGCGCGGTGGCGGTCTCGTGCTGCTTGCCTTCGCCGATCGTCTCGCGCAGCCACTGTACCGAGTCGAGCCGTCGCCCCTCGTGCTGCACGAACAGCGCCACCACCAGGTCCTCGACCCGGGAGTCGGCGAGCGAGGGCCGCGGGTCGTCGTGCTCCGGCGGCGGCAGCTCGATGCGGTAGCGGTTGCGGGTCTCGCCGCGGGTGCGCTCGAGCTCCTTGAACCCTACCAGCGCTTCGCGGAACAGCCGACCCGCGAGGTGCAGCAGACGCGTCTGTGCATCCGCCGGCAGCTGTTCGGACTCGATGCCGGCACCGCGGCAGAAGGCATCGAGCCCGGTGTGGATATCCTCGAGCGCGAGCGCGCCGCCGTTCTTCGGCTCGCGCGCCACCACCTCCGCCAGCCGCGCGAGCGACTGCGCGGGGGAGGGTGGCGCGGTGTCCTCGGACGATTGCGCGAGCGCCTGTACCCGTCCGGAGGTCACCGTCTGGCCGTAGGCATTCACCGGCAGCACCGGATCCAGGTCGATCACCGGCACCAGCAATTCCTCGACGTTGAGCCGCGCGCCGATGTCGCGCTCGGTCGCGCGGCCGAGCGTGTGCAGCGCGTGGATGCTGGTGGGGACCGCGGCGGCCGCGGCGTCCCCCTCGCGCTCCGCCTGCTCGAGCGCGGCCACGATATGGTAGTCGCCCATGCGCAGCACGTCGCCGTTGGTGAGGCGATAGCCGCTCGAGCCGCGCTTGGCGAGCGGCTCCATGTCGTCGTTGACGTATACGCCGTTGGTGCTGACGTCCTGCAGATAGAACTGACCGTCGCGGAACAGCACGCGCGCGTGATGCGCCGACACGTAGCGCAGCGGATCGGGCAACACCCAGTCGTTGTCGGCGGAGCGGCCGATGGTGCCGCCCTCCACCGAGAAGAGCGCGCTGCTGCGCTCGGCAAGCGAACGCCGCTGGTCACTGACGATTCGCAGCCTGAGCATGGTTCCCCGACTCAAAGGAGTCATCCGTTGCGGTGTAGGTACGCCTGCAGCCCCAGTTTCGCGCGGACGCGGCAGCTTCCCCGGCGCGCCCGGACATATAATGTCGGCGTCAAAGTAGCAGCGACCCCCGGCCCCGCCATGGCAACCAGTCACATTTTCCGCATTATGTTCGTGAATCAGGGCAAGATTTACGAGGTCTACGCCCGCAAGGTGAGCCACGGCGAGTTATTCGGCTTCATCGAGGTCGAGGAGTTGCTGTTCGGCGAGCGCTCCTCGGTGGTGCTCGATCCCGGCGAGGAGCGCATCAAGGGCGAGTTCTCCGGCGTCAAGCGCACCTTCCTGCCCATGCACTCGATTCTGCGCATCGACGAAGTGCGCAAGCACGGCCCGGCGAAGATCACCGTGTTGGAGAGCGGCACCAACGTGGCGCAGTTCCCCATGCCGATCTACTCGACGCCGCCGGGCGAGAAGAAGTGACCGCCGCGCAGTCCATGCTGCAGCTCGCAGGTCCCGTCGCACTCTCCGCGTTCCGCATCACCAAACTCCTCGAGCGTCTCCGCGCGCGCGACCCCGCGGTCGAGGGCGTCGAGGCGTGCTACGTGCACTTCGTCGACCTGGCGCGCACCCTCGGGCCGCCCGAGCGGCAGGTGCTGGAGGAGCTGCTCACCTACGGGCCGCGGCAGCCGGCGGCGGCCGGCGGCGCGGGCGAGTGCGTGCTGGTGGTGCCGCGGCTCGGTACGATCTCGCCCTGGTCGAGCAAGGCGAGCGAGATCGCTCAGGCCTGCGGACTCGGCGCCGTGCGCCGCATCGAGCGCGGCATCGCCTACCGCCTGCGCGCGCGCCAGGCGCTCGGCCCGGCGCGGCTGCTGCAGCTCGCCGCGCTGCTGCACGACCGCATGACCGAGGAGGTGCTGCTCGATGACGCCGCGGCCGCGCGGCTGTTCGAGCACCACGCACCGCGCCCGTTCACCTGCGTCTCGCTGGCCGCGGGCCGCAGTGCGCTGGAGGCGGCCGACCGCGAGCTCGGCCTGGCGCTGTCGGTGGAGGAGATGGACTACCTGCTCGCGAGCTTCGCCCGCCTCGGACGCGACCCGAGCGACGTCGAGCTGATGATGTTCGCGCAGGCCAACTCCGAGCACTGCCGCCACAAGATCTTCAACGCGCGCTGGATCATCGACGGCGAGGCGCAGCCGGAGTCGTTGTTTGACATGATCCGCTACACCCACGAGCGCCACCCCGCCGGAGTGCTGTCGGCCTACCGGGATAACGCCGCGGTGCTCGCGGGTGCAGACGGCGCGCGCTGGTTCCCCGCTCCCGGCAGCGGCGTCTACCGCGCCAGCCACGAGCCGATCGACATCCTCATCAAGGTGGAGACCCACAATCACCCCACCGCGATCTCGCCGTTCCCGGGAGCGGCGACCGGCTCGGGCGGGGAGATCCGCGACGAGGGGGCGACCGGCCGCGGCGGCAAGCCCAAGGCGGGGCTGACCGGCTTCTGCGTGTCGCACCTGCGCATTCCCGGCTACGAGCAGCCGTGGGAGCGCGCGTTCGGCGCACCGGCGCGCATCGCCTCGGCGCTCGACATCATGATCGAAGGACCGATCGGGGCGGCCTCGTTCAACAACGAATTCGGCCGGCCGGCGGTGTGCGGCTACTTCCGCACCTTCGAGCAGCACGCGCCCGGGGATCCACCGCAGCGCCGGCGCGGCTATCACAAGCCGATCATGCTCGCCGGGGGCGTGGGCAACGTGCGGCGCATGCACGTGGATAAGGCACCGATCCCGGTCGGCGCGCCACTCGTGGTGCTCGGCGGCCCGGCCATGCTCATCGGCCTCGGCGGCGGCGCCGCCTCCTCGCTCGGCAGCGGCAGCTCGAGCGCGGACCTTGATTTCGCCTCCGTACAGCGCGGCAATCCCGAGATGCAGCGCCGCGCCCAGGAAGTGATCGACCGCTGCTGGGCGCTCGGCGCAGACAACCCCATCGCGCTCATTCACGACGTCGGAGCGGGCGGGCTGTCCAATGCCGTGCCCGAGGCCGTGGCGCACGACGGGCGCGGCGCGCACCTCGATCTGCGCGCTATCCCGAGCGCCGAGCCGGGACTCTCGCCGCTCGAGTTGTGGTGCAACGAGGCGCAGGAGCGCTACGTGCTGGTCATCGCGCCCGCAGCGCTGTCGCAGTTCGCGGCGATCGCCGCCCGCGAGCGCTGCCCGTACGCGGTGATCGGCACGATCGATGCGAGCGGACGGCTCAAGGTGCGCGACCCGCTGTTCGGCAGCGACCCGGTCGACATGCCGCTCGAGGTGCTGCTCGGCAAGCCGCCGCGTTTGACGCGCACGGTGGCGAGCGCCGCCAGCGCGCCGCGGCGGTTCGACACCGGCGCGCTCGTCCTGCGCGAGGCCGCGTACCGCGTGCTGCGCCTGCCGGCGGTGGCCGACAAGACTTTTCTCATCAGCATCGGCGATCGCACCGTCGGCGGTCTCATCAGCCGCGATCAGCTGGTGGGACCGTGGCAGGTGCCGGTGAGCGACGTGGCGGTGACGCTCGCCGACTACCAGGGTTGCGCGGGAGAAGCGTTCGCCATCGGCGAGCGCAGCCCGGTGGCGCTGCTCGATGCGCCCGCCTCCGGGCGCCTCGCGGTCGCGGAGGCGATCACCAACGTGCTGGCGGCGGACATCGCGGCGCTGTCGCAGATCCGCCTGTCGGCCAACTGGATGGCGGCGTGCGGCGAGCGCGGCGAAGACGCAGCGCTGTACGCGACGGTGCGTGCGGTGGCGAAGGAGCTGTGCCCGCAGCTGGGCATCGCCATACCGGTCGGCAAGGACTCGCTGTCGATGCGGACCGACTGGCGCGAGGCGGACGGCGCGCACAAGAGCGTCATCGCGCCAGTCTCGCTGGTGGTGTCGGCGTTCGCGCCGGTCACGGATGCCGGCCGCACGCTAACTCCGGCGCTGCAGCTGTACGAGGGCGCAAGCTCGCTGTGGCTCGTCGACCTGGCCGGGGGCCGTAGCCGCCTGGGCGGCTCGGCGCTCGCGCAGGTGTACGGCGAGCTGGGCGAGGAGCCCGCCGATCTCGACGAGCCGGGCCGCCTGCTGCAGCTCGCCGCGGCGCTCGCGGAGCTGCGCGCCGCGGGGCTGCTGCGCGCCTACCATGACCGCTCCGACGGCGGCCTGTTCGTCACACTGGTGGAGATGGCGTTCGCCGGGCACTGCGGCCTCGAGGTCGCGCTGCCGGCCGGAAGCGCGCCGCTCGCGCGGCTGTTCGCCGAGGAACCCGGGGTGGTGGTGCAGGTCCTGGCCGCCGACGAGCCAGCGTTCACCCAGGTACTGGCGCGCCACGGGCTGCTCGAGCACGCGGTGCGTCTGGGCATGCCGCAGCGCGAGCTGCGCGTGCGGCTGCGCAGCGGCGAGCTGCAGCTCGACGAGTCGTGGGCCGACCTGCGCCGCGCCTGGTCGGAGACCTCGTGGCGGCTGCGGCGGCTGCGCGATGATCCGCAATGCGCCGACGAGGAATTCGCGGCGCACACCGACGAGCGCGCCGGCGGGCTGACCGTCGAGCTCAGCTTCGATCCGCACGAGGACGTCGCCGCGCCGTACGTCGCCAGCAGCGGCCGTCCGGCGGTGGCGATCCTGCGCGAGCAGGGCGTCAACAGCCACATGGAGACGGCGGCGGCCTTCGCGCAGGCCGGCTTCACCGCGCACGACGTGCACATGAGCGACCTGCTCAGCGGCCGGCGCACGCTCGCTGAGTTTACGGGCCTGGTGGCCTGCGGCGGCTTCTCCTACGGCGACGTGCTCGGGGCCGGGGAGGGCTGGGCGAAGTCCATCCTGTTCAACGGCGCGCTGCGCGAGCAGTTCGCGCGCTTCTTCGCACGGGCCGACAGCTTCGCGCTCGGCATCTGCAACGGCTGCCAGATGTTCGCCGCGCTCAAGAGCCTGATACCCGGAAGCGAGGCGTGGCCGCGCTTCGTGCAGAACCGCAGCGAGCAGTTCGAGGCGCGCTTCTCACTGGTGGAAGTGCAGCGCTGCGACTCGGTGCTGCTCGCGGGCATGGCCGGCTCGCTGCTGCCGGTCGCGGTGTCGCACGGGGAAGGGCGCGCCGAGTTCGCCTCGGCGGAAGATCGCGCCGTCTGCCGCGCCAGCGGCCTGGTCGGGCTGCGCTACGTGAATCCCGACCGCAGCCCCGCCACGCGCTACCCGGCCAATCCGAGCGGCACGCCCGAGGGCGTGGCGGCGCTCACCAACCGCGACGGACGCGTCACCATCATCATGCCGCACCCGGAGCGCTCGTTCCGTTCGCTGCAGAACTCCTGGCGACCGGCGGACGCCGGCGCCTACAGCGGCTGGATGCGGCTGTTCCGCAACGCGCGGCGCTTCGTCGGCTAGGGTTCAGCTCGCCGACACGAACGGCGCGACCTGGCTGCCGGTCTCGTCGAGGAAGAAGCGCCGCACCATGATCGCCTGCTGCAGCTTGCCCTTGCGCACGTACGCTTCGTAGAGCAGATCCTTCGCCACCTCGAGCAGGATGCCCCCCTCGTAGCCGTCGAGCAGCGGCAGCGGGGTTTGCGCCTCAGGATCCGAGCCGAACAGCACGGTCCTAAGCTTGGCGAAGAGCTCCGGCGCGATGCCCGCCAGCTCGCGCACCTCGTTCAGCTCGTCGAACAGCCGCAGCTTGCCGGCCTCGCCGAGGTCGGCAAACATCGCGTGCGCGGTGCGCCGGCACATCGACGCGAAGGCGTTGAACGCACCCTGCGCGAAACAGCTGAGCGCCTCGCGGAACAGCAGCTCCACGTCCTCGGGGATGTAGGCGAAGCTGAATTTCTCGCGTGCCCGCTCGATCTCGGTGAACTGCGGTGACAGCTCGATGCGCGCCGCGCCGTACACGCGTACCGTGAAACGCAGGAAGATCGGCATGTGGCAGGCATCGCACAGGTACACCAGGCCCACCTGCCGGGGACGGTAGAGCTGCAGGTCCTCGAAGCGCGGCACTGCGCTCGGGGTGATGTGCGCCACCGCCTGGCAGTGTGGACAGGTCACCACCAGATTCTTCGCCAGGTCGTGATGCAGTTGGCTGCTTGCGTCGATGTACAGCGACATGTCCGCGGCTCATGTTGTTGTGTGTGCCGCCTTCGAGCACCCATGTTAACCGAAGCGCGCCGCGGGCGCGTCCGCGGCTTGCGCATCCCGGGAGCCGGCGCGCGCGCTGCGCGTTATGTCACACGGTACGCGAGCCTGCCTCCGGCAGGCAGGCTCGCGCGAGCTGCCATCTCATCGGGCGAACAGCTCCTTCATTCCTCCGGCGATCAGCACCGAGACGTCGACCAGCACGCGCGGCAGCGCGATGCCGCCGCGCGCGGCCAGATAGCGTGCTTCCCAGGTCGGATCGAACTTCGCCTTGTAGCGTCGCAGCCCGTCGAAGTTATAGAAGTGCTCCCCGTGATGGAAGATGAAGTTGCCGACGCGGTGCCATGCTGGCGCGAGCGGATGCGTTTCCAGCCCTGCGAGCGGCGCCATGCCGAGATTGAACCAGCGGTAGCCCTCGCGTCGTCCCCACAGCATCAGCTCGAGGAACAGGTAGTCCATGGCAGCGCGCGGCGCATCCGGGCCGAACCGCATGAGGTCCACCGACAGCTCGGCGCGCGTCGCGGTGGTCCACAGATTGGCAAAGGCCGCGGGCACGCCGTCGGCGCGCACCAGCGCGAGCGGGAACTGCCGCAGGTAATTCGCCGAGAACGCGCCGACCGAGAAGCGCTTCTCGCCGGTTGACTTGGCGGTGAGCCAGGCGTCGGAGATGCGTTGCAGGGCCGGCAGCAGCCGCGCGACGCCCTCCGGCGGGATCACCTCGAAGCTGGCCCCGTCGCGCTGCGCGCGCCGGTGCGACTGCCGCAGGTCGGCGCGCGCGGCTCCCTCGAGCGAGAAGTCGGCGAGCGGCACGCGGGCCTCCTCGCCGATCTTCAGTGCCGCGAGCCCGAGGTCGACGTACAGCCCGAGCCGCTCGCCGGCGACCTGGTAGAACACCGTCTGCGCGCCGTGCTGGTCGGACATCTCGCGTAGCCGCCACACCAGCTCCTCGGCGCCGCCCTGCGAGCCCACCGGGTCGCCGAGCGCGATCCAGCTGTGGCGCGCGACCTGGTACATGACGAAGGCGTCGCCGGCGTCGCTGAACAGCAGGCGCTTGTCGCCGGTCAGCGCGGCGTTGGCGAGCGTCAGGTCGGCGGCGGCGATCAGCGGGCGCACCCGCGCCAGCTCCGCGACACCTGCGACCGCGGGCTCCGGACGCGCCGGGCGCAGCATGTTCAGCAACACGTAGGCGGCGCCGAGCACCACCACCGCCAGCGAGGCGCGCAGCGCGCGCGGTGCGTTGCCATCGAGCGCGAACGTCCACCACAGCTCGTGGCGGTAGGCGACGTGACGCGAGGACACGACGCCGATCCACAGCGCCATCGCGATCACGCCGACAATGCTCGCCAGCCAGGCCGGGGTGAAACGCTCCGAGAGGATGGCGGTCGGGCGGTAGAAGGCGCGGCGCCCGAGCACCAGCACCCCGAGCACCAGCAGCAGCAGGCTCGCCTCCTCGAAGTCCAGCCCCTTGAGCAGTGAGGCGAACACGCCCGCCACCAGCAGCCACACGCAGATGTGGTAGGCGGCGCGCACCCGGCGGAACAGCGCGCGCGCCAGCACCAGCAGGCCGAGGCCGACGATGCTGCCGGCGAGATGCGAAATCTCCAGCACCGCGAGCGGCAGAAACTGGTCGAGGAACGCCAGCCGCTCGTCGATCGCCGGAGTCGCACCCGAGAACAGCAGCAGCGCACCGGCGAGGAACGTGAGCGAGCCGGCGATCTGCGGCACCACCGGCGCGATGTACTGCGTGGCGAGCTCGTGGGCGCGCGCCAGCGCCGCGCGTTGCGCGCCCAGCTCCTTCGAGGCGAACAGCAGCGTCGCGCACACCAGCGGCACCAGGTAGTACACCGCGCGGTAGGCGAGCAGCGAGCCGAGCAGCGCATCAGTGGGCACGCCGGGCAGGGTGAGCAGGATGACCGCCTCGAACACCCCGACGCCGCCGGGCACGTGACTCACGATGCCGACGATCACCGCCGCGGCGTACACGCCCAGGAAGGGGATGAAGCCGATGTGCGCCGCCGGCGGCAGCAGCGACCACAGCACCGCCGAGGACAGCGACAGGTCCATCACCGACAGCGCGAGCTGCGCCAGGCCGATGCGCGTACCCGGCGCACGCAGCGCCCAGCCGCGGATCTCGAGGGTGGCGCGTGCCAGGCACGCCCACAGCGCGTAGGCGGCGACCGTCGCGAGCAGCAGCGTTCCGACCAGGATCGACCAGTTGTGATGCAGCCGCAGCACGCTCGCGGCGTGTCCCGGGGCGAGGAACAGCGACACGCCCGACACGGTCGCCAGCCCGATGCCGAGCGACAGGCTGCAGAACGCGGTGATGGTGGCGACATCGATGGCGGTGACGCCGGCGGTGGCGTACAGGCGGAAGCGGATGGCGGCGCCGGTGAAGGCAGCGAAGCCGAGCGTGTGGCCGAAGGAGTAGGCGATGAACGAGGTGAACAGGATGCGCGTGTAGGGGATGGCGCGCCGGAGGTAGGCGAGGGCCAGCACCTCGTAGGTCGTGAGCAGCCAGTAGCTCGCGGCGGTGAAGCCGAGGGCGGCGAGCACCTGGCGGCGCGGGATGGCGTGCAGGTGCGCAAACACGCTGCGGACGTGCAGGTGCGCGAGCTGGTGATGCAGCACCAGCACCACGCCGGCGAACACCAGCAGCGCTCCGAGCGGACCCACCCAGCGCCAGAACGTCGGCTGCTCGCCGGCGGAGGGCTCTTGCGCGCTCATCGGACCGGACAAGAGAGTGCTCAGCGGGTCAGGGGCTTGTAGCGGATGCGATGCGGCTGGGCAGCGTCCTCGCCCTTGCGCCGCTTGAAGTCCGCGACGTACTCCTGGTAGTTGCCCTCGAACCACACGAGCTGCGAGTCGCCCTCGAAGGCGAGGATGTGTGTGGCGATGCGGTCGAGGAACCAGCGATCGTGCGAGATCACCACGGCGCAGCCGGGAAAGCTCAGCAGCGCCTCTTCCAGCGCGCGCAGCGTCTCGACGTCCAGATCGTTGGTGGGCTCATCGAGCAGCAGCACGTTGCCGCCGGCGCGCAGCACCTTGGCGAGGTGCACGCGGTTGCGCTCGCCGCCGGAGAGCTCGCCGATCAGCTGCTGCTGCTGCGCGCCCTTGAAATTGAAGCGGCCGACGTAGCCGCGCGAGGGGGTCTCGTAGCTGCCGACCTTGATCATGTCGAGGCCGCCGGAGATCTCCTGCCACACGCTCTTCTTGTCATCGAGCGTCTGGCGCGACTGGTCGACGTACGCCAGGCGCACCGTGGGGCCGATGCGGATCTCACCGGCATCGGCCGCTTCGGTGCCGGTGAGCATGCGGAACAACGTGGTCTTGCCCGCACCGTTCGGGCCGATGATGCCGACGATGCCGCCGCGCGGCATCTTGAAGCTGAGATTATCGATCAGCAGCCGCTCGCCGTAACCCTTGCGCAGCCCGGCGACTTCGATCACCAGCTCGCCGAGACGCTCGCCGGGGGGGATGTAGATCTCGTTGGTTTCGTTGCGCTCCTGGAATTCGCGCGAGGCGAGCTCCTCGTAGCGCTGCAGGCGCGCCTTGCTCTTCGCCTGGCGGGCCTGCGGGTTCTGCCGCACCCATTCGAGCTCGTGCGCGAGCGTGCGGCGCAGCGCCTCGCGCTCGCGCTCCTCGAGCGCCAGGCGCTGCTCCTTCTGTTCCAGCCACGAGGAATAGTTGCCGTGCCAGGGGATGCCGTGGCCGCGATCGAGCTCGAGGATCCACTGCGCCACGTTGTCGAGAAAATATCGATCGTGCGTCACCGCGATCACCGTGCTCGGGTATTCCTCGAGATAGCGCTCGAGCCAGGCGATCGACTCGGCATCGAGATGATTGGTCGGCTCATCGAGCAGCAGCATGTCCGGGGCCGACAGCAGCAGCCGGCACAGTGCCACGCGGCGCTTCTCGCCGCCGGACAGCGTGGCGATGCCGGTCTCCCACGGCGGCAGCCGCAGCGCATCGGCGGCGATATCGAGCTTGCGCTCGAGCTCCCAGCCGCCCGCCGCGTCGATCGCGTCCTGCAGCTGCGCCTGGCGCGCGAGCAGCGTGTTCATCTGCTCATCGTCCATCGGCGCGGCGAAGCGCTCGCTGATCTGGTTGAATTCCTCGAGCTGCCGGAACGTCTCCCCCACGCCCTCCATGACCGTGCTGCGCACGTCGCGCGCCGGGTCCAGTTGCGGCTCCTGCGGCAAGAAGCCGATGCGGATGCCGGGCTGGGGACGAGCCTCGCCGTCGAAGTCCGGGTCGATGCCGGCCATGATCCGCAGCAGCGAGGACTTGCCCGACCCGTTCAGGCCGAGCACGCCGATCTTGGCGCCGGGAAAAAACGACAGGCTGATGTCGCGCAGGATGACTCGCTTGGGCGGCACCACCTTGGCGACGCGATTCATCGTGTAGATGTATTGCGCCATGTGTGGATTATCGTCGAGGGCGTGGCCGATGGCGATGGCGCGCGGCGCACGCACCGTGCGGCGCGCGCCACTGTGTTAACCTCGCGGCCTTAGCGGGCGTCCGCCCGGCGAGGAGCGTACCACCCCCATGAGCGTCGGCGTGATCGTGAGCGAACGCCTCGCGCTCTACGGCTTCGGCGACGGCCATCCGTTCGGGCCCGATCGGCTCGCCGCCTTCGTGCGCGAGTTCACCGCCCGCGGGCTCGCCACGCGCGTGACCACGCTCGAGCCGCGCACCGCCAGCGACGAGGAGCTGCGCTCCTTCCACAGCGCCGCTTACCTCGAGTTCGTCCGCGAACGCTCGATGAGCGGCACCGGGCTGTTGGATGCCGGCGATACCCCCGCCTTCCGTGGCGTCTACGAGGCGGCCGCCGGAGTGGTGGGCGCGACCCTCACCGCCATGGAGGCGATCATGCGCGGCGAGTGCCGGCGTGCCTTCGTGCCGATCGCCGGACTGCACCACGCGGCGCGCAGCCGTGCCGCCGGCTTCTGCGTATTCAACGACTGCGGCGTGGCGATCGAGCAGTTGAAGCGCGCGGGCCTGAAGCACGTCGCCTATGTCGACATCGATGCGCATCACGGCGACGGCGTGTTCTACGCCTTCGAGGACGATGCGGCGGTGGTGTTCGCCGATCTGCACGAGGACGGGCGCTACCTCTACCCCGGCACCGGTGCGGCCGATGAGATCGGCCGCGGCGCCGCGGCCGGCACCAAGCTCAACGTGCCGCTGCCGCCGGGGTCCGACCCGGAGGTGTTCGCGGCCGTCTGGCCGCGCGTGCTCGCGCACCTGGAGCGCTTTGCGCCGGAATTCATCATCCTGCAGTGCGGCGCCGACAGTCTCGAGGGCGACCCCATCACGCACCTGCGCTTCACGCCCGAAGTGCACGGACGCGCGGCGCGCGAGCTCGGCGTGCTCGCCGACCGCCTGGGCCACGGCCGCGTACTGGCGCTCGGCGGCGGCGGCTACAACCGCACCAATCTGGCCAATGCCTGGTCGGCGGTGGTGGAGAACCTGCTCTAACGGGGCAGCGGGACGCGCGATTTCCCGGGGACCCCGGTACAATTCGCGCCCCGCTGCGCTAACTTCCAGCCACAGGCGCCGTGCATGTTCCGCACCTCCATGACTATCGAAGGCTTCGATCCCGAGCTGGCGCGCGCGATTGCCGGCGAGCGCCGCCGTCAGGAGGAGCACGTCGAGCTGATTGCCTCGGAGAACTACGCCTCACCAAGGGTGCTCGAGGCGCAGGGCTCGGTGCTCACCAACAAGTACGCCGAAGGATATCCGGGCAAGCGCTACTACGGCGGCTGCGAGTACGTGGACGTCGTCGAGCAGCTCGCCATCGACCGCGCCAAGCGGCTGTTCGGCGCCGACTTCGCCAACGTGCAGCCGCACTCGGGCTCGCAGGCGAACGCCGCCGCTTACCTGGCGCTGGTGCAGCCGGGCGATCCGATCCTCGGCATGAGCCTCGACCACGGCGGTCACCTGACGCACGGGGCAAAGGTCAACTTCTCCGGCAAGTTCTTCCGTGCCACGCAGTACGGCATCCGTCCCGACACCGGCGAGATCGATTATGCGCAGGTGCAGCGCCTCGCCGAGGAGCACCGGCCGAAGCTGATCATCGCCGGCTTCTCCGCCTACTCGCGCGTCATCGATTGGGCGCGTTTTGCCGAGATCGCACGCGGCGTGGGCGCGTACTTCGTGGTCGACATGGCGCACGTGGCGGGACTGGTGGCCGCGGGCATCTATCCCAATCCGGTGCCGCACGCTGACCTCGTCACCACCACCACGCACAAGACGCTGCGCGGGCCGCGTGGCGGCCTGATCCTGGCGCGCGCCAACGAGGACATCGCCAGGAAGGTCAACTCGCTGGTGTTTCCTGGCACCCAGGGCGGACCGCTGATGCACGTCATCGCCGCCAAGGCGGTGGCGCTGCTCGAAGCGCTGCAGCCGGAGTTCCGCGACTACCAGCGCCAGGTGCTGGCGAATGCGCGTGCCATGGCCACGCGCCTCAGCCAGCGCGGCTACCAGATCGTTTCCGGCGGCACCGACAATCACCTGTTCCTCATGAGCCTCGCCGACCGCAACATCACCGGCAAGGACGCCGATGCCGCCCTCGGCAAGGCCAACATCACGGTGAACAAGAACGCCGTGCCCAACGACCCGCGGCCACCGATGATCACCAGCGGCCTGCGCATCGGTACGCCGGCTTCGACCACGCGCGGCTTCCGCGAGGCGCAAGTCGAGCAGGTGGCGGATTTCATCGCCGAGGTGCTCGACGCGGAGGGTGCCGCGGGCGTCGTCGAGCGCGTGCGGCCCCAGGTGCTCGAGCTGTGCCGCCGCTTCCCGGTCTACGGACCCTAGCCTAAGGCGAGGCACGCGCGGCGCATGCACTGCCCGTTCTGCGGCCACGAGGAGACCAAGGTGAACGACTCGCGCCTGGCGGGCGAGGGACGCCAGATCCGCCGCCGGCGCGAGTGCCTCAAGTGCGGCGAGCGCTTCACGACCTTCGAGACCGCAGAGCTGCTGATGCCGCTGGTGGTCAAGGGCGACCGCGGCCGCGAGCCCTTCGACGAGCGCAAACTGCGCACCGGCATGGAGAAGGCCCTGGAGAAGCGCCCGGTCGCGCGCGAGCAGATCGACGAAGCCCTCAGCCGCATCGTCCACAAGGTGCGCAGTCTCGGCGATCGCGAGGTCTCGGCGCGCGCCATCGGCGAGCTGGTGATGGAGGAGCTGCGCCACCTCGACGAGGTGGCGTACGTGCGCTTCGCCTCCGTGTACCGTCAGTTCGAGGACGTCGAGGCGTTCCACGAGGAAATCCAGCGTCTGCGCGATGCACGCAACCAGCCGCGCGGCGCGACGCACCTGGCGCACCCGGCGCGCAAGCGCGCCGCGGCGCGCGCCGCGAGCCGCGATCAGCTGCCGCTGTTGCCCGCGGACCCCGCGGCCAACGACGCGGAGCCGGACGAGGGCGGCAAGCCATGAGCGGCGCGGCGGGCGCGCGCTGATGTTTTCCGACTTCGACCGCTTCGCCATGCAGCGCGCACTGACGCTCGCGGCGCGCGGCCTGGAAACGACCGATCCGAATCCGCGCGTCGGCTGCGTGATCGCGCAGCGCGGCCGCATCGTGGGCGAGGGCTGGCACGAGCGTGCCGGCGAGGCGCACGCCGAGGTTGCGGCGCTCGCTGCCGCGGGCACGCAGGCACGCGGCGCGGACCTCTACGTGACGCTCGAGCCGTGCAGCCACCACGGCCGCACGCCGCCGTGCGTCGAGGCTCTCGCCGCCGCGCAGGTGGCGCGCGTCGTCTACGCCATGGGCGATCCCAACCCGCAGGTTGACGGGCGCGGTGCGGCGGCGCTGCGGGCCGCGGGCATCGGCGTCGAGGAGGGATTGCTCGCTGCGGAGGCCGCCGAGCTCAACGCCGGCTTCATCAAGCGCATGCGCCACGGGCGCCCGCTGGTGCGCGTCAAGCTCGCCATGAGTCTCGACGGGCGCACCGCGCTCGCCAGCGGCGAGAGCCGCTGGATCACCGGTGAGGCGGCACGGACCGACGTGCAGCACTGGCGGGCGCGCAGCTCCGCGGTGCTCACCGGGGTCGGTACGGTGCTCGCCGATGATCCGCGCCTCGACGTGCGCCTGCCGGATGAGACCCCCGGACGCGCGCGGCGTCAGCCGCTGCGCATCGTTCTCGATACGCGGCTGCGCACCCCGCCGGCCTCACGGCTGCTGCAGGCCGGTGGCGGCGAGGTGCTGATCCTGACCGGCGTCACGTCCGCCGATGATCCGCGTGCCGCGGCGCTGGCGGCCCAGGGCGCCCGGCTGGAGTCGCTGCCGACCGACGCCGGGCGGCTGGCGCTGCCGGCGGTTCTGGATCGCCTGGCTGAGCTCGAGCTCAACGAGGTGCTGGTGGAGGCCGGCGCGACGCTCGCCGGGGAGCTGCTGCTTCAGGGGCTCATCGATGAACTGCTGCTGTACGTCGGCCCGCGGCTGCTCGGGCCGGAGGCGCGCTCGCTGGTGACGCTGCCGGACCCGGGTGCGCTCGAGCGGGCGCCGACCCTGGCATTCTTCGAGATGCAGCAGCTGGGCGAGGATCTGCGGCTGCGGTTGCGGCCGCGGCAGGCGTGAGCGCGGCCCGAGGAGCCTCAAGCGGTGTTCAGCGGCATAGTTCAGGACGTCGGCAGCGTGCAGTCGTGCGAGCAGCGCGGCGGCGATGTGCGGCTGGTGATTGCCGTGCAGCGCCTCGACCTGGCGCGCATCCGCGCCGGCGACAGCATCTGCGTACAGGGCTGCTGCCTGACCGCGACCGAGGTGCAGCGCGGCGCATTTGCCGCCGACGTGTCGCGCGAGACGCTGTCGCTCACCACGCTCGGTGAGCTCACCGTGGGTGCGGCGGTGAACCTCGAGCCGGCGCTGCGCGCCGGCGAACCGCTCGGCGGGCACCTGCTATCGGGGCACATCGACGGCGTCGCCCGGGTCAGCGCCGTGAGCGATGACGCCCGCTCCCGGCGCGCGACCATCGAGGTGCCCGCCACGCTTGCCCGCTACCTGGCGCCGAAGGGCTCGGTGGCCGTCGACGGAGTGAGTCTCACCGTCAACACCGTGGCCGGCGCGAGCTTCGGCGTGAACCTCATCCCGCACACGCTCGCCAACAGCACGCTCGGCGCGCTCAGCAGCGGCGCGCGGGTCAACCTCGAGGTGGATCAGCTGGCGCGCTACGTGGAGCGCCTGCTGCACGGCGGCGGCGCTGCCTTCGGGGGCACGGCGACGGATCAGTAGTGGAAGCGATAGCGCAGCTCGGCGTAGATCTCGCGCGCATCGTTCCAGTGGAAACCGTCGAACGTCAGGCTGTTGTCGATGAGCAGATGACGGTTGGCGACGTTGAGTACCGTCACTGACGCCACGCACTCGCGGCTGAAATTCCTGCCGAGGCTCACGTCGAGGCTCGCATGGCTCGGCAGGTGGCTCGGGGGCGCAGCGCCGTTGGAGAAGCCCGAGCCGTAATAGAGGTTCATTGCGGCGAACGACTGCCAGGGAAGATCGGCGTCGAACCCGGCGTTCAGCGTGTTGCGCTGGTCGTGATCGAGTGCGTAGTAGCCCGTCGGCGGCGCAAAATTCGTCAGCCCGCCGGTAATCGTCCCGGTGCCGTCGGCGGTCTGGTTGGACCAGGCGAGGTGCAAGCGCTCACCGCTCCAGAAGCGCGGCGAGCGAACGCTGAGCTCGGTGGCGGAAATCAGCGCCCCGCTGATCGTGATCGGCAGGAAGACATCGGAGCTGCCGATCGGATTGTGATCGAAGAAATTCTGCGCGCGGGTGCGGAAATGATCGACATCGATGCTCCAGCCGCGCAGCGGGACCGTCACGCCGAACTGCCACTCGTTGTCGCGCTCGCCGTGCAGCGGCAGGAAGGCGAGATCGTTGGCCTGCGCGAACTCGAGCAGCGGACCGCCGATGGTCTCGAGCGGCGGCGCCTGGTAGTACTCGCCCCAGAAGCCTCGTAACACCCAATCCAGGCCCGGGAGCCGTACCGTGGCACCGAGCCGCGGATCGGTGGCGTTCTCGACGATCAGCCCGTCGAAATGCGTCTGCCGCACGCCAGCCGACAGGCTCAGCCAGGGGGTCGCCTTCCAGGTGTCCTGCAGATAGGCGGCCTCCAGGTTGCCGTGCGGCCTGAATGTCTGCTGCACCGTCGGGAAGCTGCCGTCGTTGAAGAGCACGTGGAAGAACTGGTCATCGGCCTGACCGAAGCCGAGCACGCCGGCCTCCAGCTGATGGCTGCCGAGGCTCATGCGCACGGCTTCCTGGGCGCCGTAGTAGCTGGAGGAGTGCTGATAGGTCGTGCTGATCGGGAAATCCTCCCGGTCGCCGTCGTAGTCGGCGCGGTTGTAGTGATAGAAGAGCGAGCTGGTCAGCACCAGCTGGCTGCTGAAGGTGTGCACCCACGAGAGAATCGTGAACGCGTCGGCTTCGCGCTGCACGTCGTCGGCCGCCGGTCCGGGCGTATTGGGAATCTGGTAGTCGTCGCGCCGCGCGGCGGCGACGAGCCGCAGCTGATCTGCCGGCGCTGCGTTATAGATGAGCGTGGTGAAGGCGCCGTAGCCGTACTGCGCATCGTGCAGGACCGATTCCACCGGGGTCATCAGCCCGAGATCGCTGCGATTGCCGTTGACGCTGCCGTAGTAGGCGAAGTTATCGGTGTGATCGCCGACGCTCAGCTCGTCATTGGTCTGGCCGAAATTGCCGCCGCTCGCCACCAGCTCGCCCTCGCGGTCGCGCTCGAAGCCGGTGCGCGGCACGACGTTGAACACCCCGTAGGTGCGATCACCCTCGTCGGCCGGGTAGCTGCCGCCCTGCGCCTCCAGGTAGTCGATGTTCTTCGGATCGATCTGCGGCCCTAAGTTGCTGGCGATGTTGGTATTGGGGATCTCCACCCCGTCGATGTTCCAGCTGGTCTGGTGGCCGCCGCGCACGTGCAGCTGGTCGTGAACGAAGTAGGCCCCCGGCACGAAGTCGGTGATCATCGCCAGACTGTTGGTGAGATCGGCCCCCGGCGTGCGGGCGATGTCCCGGCGGTCGACGAGCGTGGTGGGCGTGAACGAATCGGCAGTGGCCGTCGCCGCCGCGGCGCTCACTGTCACCGTTTCCTCGGGCGCGCCGGGCTGCAGCTGCACGTGCGTCGAGGGCGCGGCGCCCGACACCACCGTCAGCGGCAGCGCCAGCGTCGCGAAGCCGCTGCGCCCTATGCTCAGCAGGTAATCGCCGACCGGCACCGCGGGGAAGGCGAACTCGCCGCTGGCATCACTCGTCGCGCGCTGTGACCGGGCGGAAGTGCGCGACCTGAGCTCCACGGTGGCGCCGGCGATCGGCCGATGTTGGGCATCGTGCACCACGCCGTGAACGCTGCCGACGTCGGCGGCCAGGGCCGCGGCGGGTGCGAGCAGCGCGGTCGCGATCACGGCGGCGAGCCGGCGCGGCCAACGGCGGACGCGCGGCGCGCAGCTGCAAGGTTCGGCCACTGAAGTTTCCTCCCCAAGCGGACCAGCCTCGCGGCGCGCGCCGTGCAGACGCGCGCTGACGAGGACGAGGGCGGACAGCAGGTGCGGCGCAATGCGCCGCTCAGAGGGCGGTGGGAGGTCCGCGGGCCTGCGGCAGATGAGTCAGCTGGACGACGGGCGTTACGCGCTCGCGCCGCTCGACGGGCGGCTGCGGCGCGAGCCACAGGACGGCGAGGTTTGCGAGCTGCGGCGCGGGACCGCCGGCACTGGCGCCGCCGAATACGCAGTGATCGGCGTGCGCGTGATTGCCGTGCGACTGGTGAGCGGCGTGCCCGAGCAGCTGCGCGGGGAAGCCGTCGGGGCAGATCTCGAGTGTGAGCGGCGCCGCGTGTGCGGGCATGAAACCCGGCGGGATGAGCGCCCGCACGGCAAACGCCGCCAGCATGAGACCGGCGAGCAGCCGGCGCCTACGCATCGCTGACAGGCGGAATGGCATGGTGCGCCCGAGTCTCCCTGTGCCGCGTACACTAATACTACACGGCTGCCGCCGCGGCCTGCGCAGGCGCGAGCGGGCAGCGCGGTCGGCTATACTGCGCTGCCGTATCAGGCGAGCCGTCATGTCAAAAATCCTGCCGATTGGCGCCAAGGCGGCCGCTGCCGCGGAGGGCACACCGCTCAGCTCCATGACCGAGATCCTCGGCGAGCTGCGCGCCGGGCGGATGGTCGTCGTCATGGACGACGAGGATCGCGAGAACGAGGGCGATCTCATCATGGCCGCCGAATGCGCCACGCCGGAGAGCGTGGCGTTCATGATCCGGCACACCAGCGGCATCATCTGCGTGCCGATGGACGAGGAGCGCCTGGCGCGGCTCGATCTGCCGCAGATGGTGCCGGTCAACAACGAGTCGCAGCGCACCGCCTTCACCGTGTCGGTGGACCTGCGCGCCGGCACCACCACCGGCGTCTCATCGATCGATCGCGCCGCGACCATCCGCGCCCTGGCGAGCCCGGACGCCGCCCCGGCGGATTTCGCGCGTCCCGGCCAC
The DNA here is from genome assembly GCA_035482695.1 of Steroidobacteraceae bacterium. Lineage (GTDB taxonomy): Bacteria > Pseudomonadota > Gammaproteobacteria > Steroidobacterales > Steroidobacteraceae > 13-2-20CM-66-19. The sequence continues at coordinate 33,488 of DATHQM010000073.1, forward strand.
ATCTTCCCGCTGCGCTCGCGCCGCGGCGGCGTGCTGGTGCGTGCCGGGCATACCGAGGCGGCGGTCGACCTGTGCCGGCTGGCGGGACTGGCGCCAGTGGGGGTGCTGTGCGAGGTCATGAACGATGACGGCAGCATGGCGCGCCGCCCGCAGCTGCAGGAGTTCGCACGCCGGCACGCCCTGAAGATCGGCACGATCGCGGACCTCATCCGTCATCGCCTGCGCACCGAGCGCACCGTGGTGCGCATCGGCGAGCACAGCGTGCAGACCGAGTTCGGCGAATTGCGGCTGTACGCCTACCGCGACGAGGTGAGCCTCGAGGTACACCTGGCGCTCGCGCACGGCAACCTCGACGGCGCGGCGACGCCGGTGGTGCGCGTGCACCTCGCGGACACGCTGCGCGACCTGCTCGGCGTGCAGGGCGCGGGGCGCGCCTGGACACTGCGCGCGGCCGTGCAGCGGATCGTCGAAGCGGGCAACGGCGTGGTGGTGGTGCTGCGCCAGCAGGACAGCGCGCGCGAGCTCGCCGAGGCGATGCGCGGCCTGGCGGCGAGCCCGGCGACGCCGGCCGCCGAAACTTGCGCGGCGCAGGGCGCGGTGCTGCGCACCTTCGGCGTCGGCGCGCAGATTCTCAAGGATCTTGGCGTGCGGCGCATGCGCGTGCTGTCGGCGCCGAAGCAGATGCACGGCATTTCCGCCTTCGGCCTGGAGGTCGAAGGCTACGTCGGGGAAGAGGGGTGAGCGCGCCGCGCGTCATCGCGGGCGAGCCGAACGCGCAGGGACGCAAGGTGGCGATCGTGGCGGCGCGCTTCAACGATTTCATCGTCGCGAGCCTTCTCAAGGGAGCGCAGGCCGCCTGGCTCGCGCGCGGCGGTGAGGCGGGCGAGCTGACGGTGGTGCGCGTGCCCGGCGCCTTCGAGCTGCCGGTGGCCGTGCGCCGCCTCGCCGGCAGCGGCCGCTTCGATGCGCTGGTGGCGCTCGGTTGCGTGATCCGCGGCGAGACGCCGCATTTCGAGTACGTCGCCGGCGAATGCGCCCGCGGCCTGCAGCGCGCGGCGCTCGACAGCGGCGTGCCGGTGGCGTTCGGCGTGCTCACCGTCGAGACGGTGGAGCAGGCGCTCGAGCGCGCCGCCCCGGGCGCCGGCAACAAGGGCGGCGCGGCCATGGACAGCGCGCTCGAGATGGCCGCGCTCATGGCGCGGCTTTAGGGCGTAGCGCAGCGATGAAGCCTTCGGCCGCGCGCGGGCACAGCGGCACGCGCAGCGTGGCGCGCAAGCTGGCGCTGCAGGCGCTGTACCGCTGGCAGCTCAACGCCGCTCCGTGGCAGGACCTGGTGCAGGAATTCGCCGCGGCCGAGGACATGCCGCGCGCCGACGCCGGGTACTTCCGCGCCCTGGTGGAGGGTGTGTGGCGCTCGCACGCGCAGCTCGAGGCGCACCTCGCCGCGTTTGCCGACCGCGCGCCGGCGCTGCTCGATCCGATCGAGCACGCGGTACTGCTCATCGGTCTGTACGAGCTCACGGCCTGCGCGGACGTACCCTATCGCGTCGCCATCAACGAGGCGGTGGCGCTCGCGCGCCGCTTCGGCGCCACCGACGGCTACAAGTTCGTCAATGCGGTGCTCGACCGCGCAGCGCGCGAGCTGCGACCGGCCGAGCACTAGCGCCGCGGGAGAGCGCATGGCGCTGAGTGAATTCGCCCTGATCGAGCGCTACTTCAGCGCCTGCGGCGCGCGCCGCAGCGACGTGATCCTCGGCATCGGCGACGATGCGGCGCTGCTGGCGCCGCCGCCGGGCAGCGAGCTGGTGGCCGCCACCGACACGCTGGTCGCCGGGGTGCATTTTCCGCCCGATTCGCCGCCTGCCTCGATCGGGCACCGCGCACTCGCGGTGAACCTGAGCGATCTCGCGGCGATGGGCGCGCGCCCCGCCTGGGCGCTGCTCGCCCTCACCACGCCGCAGGCGGACGAGGCGTGGCTCGCGGAGTTCGCCGCCGGCTTTGCCGCGCTGGCGCGCGGTCACGAGGTGGCGCTGGTCGGCGGGGATACCACGCGCGGCCCGCTGTGCATCACGGTGCAGCTGCTCGGTCATGTGCCGGCCGGCAGCGCGCTGCGGCGCGCCGGCGGACGTCCCGGGGATGCGTTGTTCGTCTCAGGGACACCCGGGGATGCCGCCGCGGGGCTGGCGCTCGAGCAGGCACACCTGAGCGCACCGCCCGCGGCAGCCGCTTACCTGCGCGCGCGCTTCCTGCGGCCCGAGCCGCGCGTAGCGCTCGGCGAGCGGCTGCGCAGCCATGCGAGCGCGTGCATCGACGTGTCGGACGGGCTGCTCGGGGATGCCGCGAAGCTTGCCGCGGCGAGCGGCACGGGGGTCGAGCTCGACTACCAGCAGCTGCCGCTGTCCGCGTCGTTGCTGGCGACGGTCGGCGACCCGCGCGCCCGCGAGCTCGCGCTCGGCGGCGGGGACGATTACGAGCTGTGCTTTGCGGTGCCCGCGCAGGCGGTCGCGCGGCTCACCAGCGAGCTGCCGCCCGAGCACTGGCGCTACGCGCGCATCGGCACGCTCACCGCGAGCAGCGGCGCGCGGGTATTACGCGAAGGTACTGTGATGGAGTTCTCGCATTCGGGTTATCAGCATTTCGGCTGACGCGCGCGCGTGCGGCGCGCGTGGCGCAAGGCGCGGCACAGTCCCGCTCGCGGCCGGGCGCGTGAGGGTTGCATCACAGTCGTCGCGCAGCACGGCGTCTTATCCTGACGAGCCGTTCGCAACCGCGCCGCGCCATGTCACTACCGGCTTCAAAATCGATGCCTCCCGCCCGGCCCGGCGCCAGCATGCCGGACAAGATCGGCAAGTACGTGGTCATTCGCGAGGTCGGCCGCGGCAGCACCGGTGTGGTGTACCTGTCGCACGACGCGTACTACGGGCGCGACGTGGCCATCAAGGTCTACAACATGGACACCGGCGGGGACGAGGAGCGGGCGCGCATCGCGCGCAAGATGTTCCTTTCCGAGGCGCACCTGGTGGGCATGCTGCAGCACCCGCACATCCTGCCGATCTACGACGCCGGCGAGGAGAACGGCCACTGCTACATCGTCACCGAGCACGTGCACGGCGCACGTACGCTCGCCGCCTACTGCCGCCCGGACAACCTGCTGCGCATCGACGACACCGTCGAAATCATGTTCAAGTGCGCCAAGGCGCTGCACTACGCGCACTCGCGCGGCGTGATCCATCGCGACGTCAAGCCCTCGAACATCATGCTCACGCAGGACAGCGACGTGCGCATCATCGACTTCGGCATCGCGCTGGTGTCCGACTCGGACATCTCGCGCATCGAGGGCATCGCCGGCAGCCCCTCGTACATGTCCCCGGAGCAGGTGCAGAGCCTGGAGCTCACCAACCGCTCTGACCTGTATTCGCTCGGTGCGGTGATGTACGAGCTGCTCACCGGGGCGCGCCCGTTCCGCGCCGGCAACCTGCAGAAGCTGCTGCACCAGATCGTGTACGCGACGGCGCCGCCGATCCACACGCTGCGCAAGGACGTGCCCGAGGAGCTCGAGAACGTCGTGGCGCTGGCGCTGCAGAAGGATCCGGACAAGCGCTGCAAGAGCGGCCTCGATTTCGCCGCTGAGCTCACGCGCGTGCACCAGCGCCTGCGCGAGGCCAACGCCCGCATCGACCGCCAGGAGCAGTTCGGCGTGCTGCGCCGGCTCAAGTTCTTCCACGAGTTCTCGCACGCCGAGATCTGGGAAGTCCTGCGCGCCAGCAGCTGGCAGGACTACGCCGCGAGCGAGGAGATCGTCAAGGAAGGCGAGATGGACGATCGCTTCTACATCCTGGTGAGCGGCGGCTGCGTGGTCGAGCGCCACGGCAAGAGCATCGGTGCGCTCGGCACCGGCGACTGCTTCGGCGAGGCGAGTTACGTGCCGGGCGCCAAGCGCACCGCCACCATCCGCGCCGGCGGCGCGGTGACGGTGCTGAAGGTGAGCTCGACGCTGCTCGAGCAGGTCTCCGCCTCGTGCCAGCTGCGCTTCAACCGCGTGTTCCTTTCCGCGCTGATCGCGCGCCTGCAGAGCGCCGAGCGCGCCCGCAGCGCTTAGCGCGCCCGCAACACTTCCTCAGGAGCCGCCCGCGGCGGCGACCCTTGCGCGGCGGCGGTGGCGCCTCCTACTCTCTCGCCCCGTGCACCTGCTGCTCATCGAGGACGATACCGAGGCGGCGCGCTTCCTGGTCAAGGGCCTGCGCGAGAGCGGCTACAGCGTCGATCATGCCGCCGACGGCCGCGAGGGACTGTTCCGTGCCACCGAGGGGCAGTTCGACCTGATCGTCACCGACCGCATGCTGCCGCACCTCGACGGGCTGGCCATTATCGAGCTGCTGCGGGCCAAGGGGGTCGGCACGCCGGTGCTGGTGCTGTCGGCGCTCGGCGCGGTCGACGACCGCGTGCGCGGACTCAAGGCGGGCGGCGACGACTATCTCACCAAGCCGTTCGCCTTCGCCGAGCTGCTGGCGCGTATCGAGGCGCTGCTGCGCCGCCGCCCGCAGGCGGTGGATACCACGCGGCTGAAGCTCGAGGACCTCGAGTTCGATCTGCTGGCGCGGCGCGTGACGCGCGGCGGCCGCGCGCTGGAGCTGACCGCGCGCGAGCTGAAGCTGCTCGAGTTCCTGATGCGGCGAGCCGGGCAGGTGGTGACGCGCACCATGCTGCTCGAGGGCGTCTGGGACCTGCATTTCGACCCGCAGAGCAACCTGATCGACGTGCACATCAGCCGGCTGCGCCAGGCGATCGATCGCGGCAGCGACCATCCGCTGATCCATACGGTGCGCGGCTCGGGTTACGTGCTGCGCAGGGATTCCTGAGGATCCGTGCGGCTCGACCTGTTCAACACCACCGCCTTCCGCATGTCGGTGGGCTACACGCTGCTGGTGATGCTGGCGGTCGGCGTGACGCTCGGCAGCGCCTACCTGCTCACCGAGAGCCTGATCACCGACGAGGTCGACCTGATCATCGACACCGAGCTGCGCAGTCTCGAGGAGAAGTTCGCGCGCAGCGGCCTGCCCGGCGTCACCGACGAGATCAACCTTCGCATCGATAGCTGGGGCCGCATCGGCGCAGTCTACATGCTGGCCGATGCCAACTTCGAGCGCATTTCCGGCAACGTCACCCACTGGCCCTTCGACGGCATGCCCACCGAAGCGCGCCCGGAGTTCGAGATCGCCACCATCGAGCCGGGGCGGCGCGCCGTGCACCCGGTGCGCGCCGCGGTACGCACGCTGCCGGGCGGCGAGCTGCTGCTGGTCGGCACCGACATCTCGCAGGGGCGGCGCTTCGCCGAGAAGTTCCGCTTCGCGACGCTCGCCGGTATCGGGCTGTCGACGCTGGCGGCGGCGCTGGCCGGGTTCTGGTTCAGCTACCGTCTGGCGCGCCGCGTCGGCGAGGTGACGCGCACCTGCCAGCGCATCATGGCCGGTGAGCCGGGGCGACGCCTGCCGTTCGCCGGCGCCAACGATGAGTTCGATGCGCTGGCCGTGTCGGTCAACCGCGTGCTCGATCGCCTCGAGGAACAAACCGGCACGCTGCGCGCGACCTTCGACAGCACCGCGCACGACCTGCGTGCGCCGCTGCACCGGCTGCGCACGCGCATGGACGCACTGCTGCTGCGCTCACCGCCGCTCGAACCCGCAGTTCACGAGTCGGTCGAGGCGGCCATGCGCGAGGTGGACCATCTGCAGCGCACGCTCGGCACGCTGCTGCAGATCGCGCTCGCCGAGTCGGGGGTGCCGCTGGCAGCGGCCGCGGCCGTGGATGTCGGCGAGCTCGCCGCGGAGCTGGTCGAGCTGTTCGAGCCGGTGGCCGCCGCGCGCGGCCTCAGCCTCGAATGCGCGCCAACAGGTGCGGCCGTGGTGCAGGGCAACCGGCAGCTGCTCGCGCAGCTGATCACCAACCTGATCGAGAACGGCCTGAAGTACGTGCCCGCAGGCGGTCGCATCAGCGTCGCGGTGCAGCCGCGGGGCGAGTGCGTGCGGCTCACGGTGAGCGACGACGGTCCGGGCATCGACGCCGCCGACCGGGCGCGCGCACCGCAGCCGTTCGTGCGCTTCGGGACCGGGGGCAGTGCGGAGGGCAGCGGGCTGGGCCTGTCGCTGGTGGCGGCGATCGCGCGGCTGCACCGCGGGCGGCTCGAGCTGCAGGCCAACGACCCGGGGCTGCGCGTGCTGGTCGATCTGCCGGTGTGACGCAGCAGCGCGGCACGCGCGCCCGCGCCGCCTCAGGAGCTCTTGCCCGCCCTGCAGTCCTTGACGAACGCGGCGCGCGCCGCACCGCTGAGCTGCCGGGCGTCAGCCTGCTTGTTGCAGACCTTGACAGTGGGATGCCTGACCGGGGTGGCCGACGGTGCCGCGGGCGGATCGGCGGCGCGGGCGCTGCTGCAGGTGAGGACCACGCACGCGGCCAGCGCGCTCAGGATCTTCATGCCCGCTCTCCTTGAAGCTGACTTTAGGAGGAGCGAAGTTAGAAGGCGGCGCCTCACGCCGCAATGAAGGCGGCATTAAGAAATGTTCATGCGCGGCGCTGCGGATGCGCCGCGCGCCGGCGCACGCCTCAGCCGTCCTTGTCGCGCTCGATGCGAGCGTAGGCCGAGTGATTGTGGATGGACTCGAAGTTCTCCGACTCGACCACGTAGGCGGCCACGCGCGGGTCGTCGTTCAGCCGCGTGGCGACGTCGCGCACCATGTCCTCGACGAACTTGGGGTTGTCGTAGGCGCGCTCGGTCACGTACTTCTCGTCCGGGCGCTTGAGAATGCCGTACAGCTCGCAGGAGGCCTCGCTCTCGGCGATCTCGATCAGCTCCTCGATCCACATGTGGGCGCGCAGCCGCGCGCTGATGGTGATGTGTGAGCGCTGATTGTGGGCGCCGTAGGCGGAGATCCTCTTCGAGCAGGGGCACAGGCTGGTGACCGGGACGGCGACGCGCACCCACAGCTCGGTGTGGCCGCGATTGTGCTCGCCGATGAGCGTCGCACGGTAGTCCATCAGGCTTTCCACCCCGGAAACCGGCGCTTGCTTCGTGATGAAGAACGGGAAACTCATCTCAATGTGGCCGGTATCGGCCTCCAGCCGCGTGGTCATGGTGCGCAGCATGCCGCGGAACGACTCGACCGATATCTCGCGCTCGGCGTGCAGGATCTCGACGAAGCGCGACATGTGCGTGCCCTTGAAGTTGTGCGGCAGGCCGACATACATGTTGAAGGTCGCGATGGTGTGCTGCTCGCCGGCGGAGCGGTCCTTCACCCGCACCGGATGGCTGATCTCCTTGATGCCCACGCGGTTGATGGGCAGCTGGCGGGTATCGGCGCGCGCCTGCACGTCCTCCACGGCGGCGACAGTGGCGCGCGCGATCTTGGCAAAGCCGGCCGGGGGATTCATGTTGGGCAGCCTACAGGAAACATGTCGCGAGCCTGGATGGCAACATTCTGACGCGGCGCGCGCCGGCGCGGAATACCCCGGATTGCATAGATGAATCTGTCACGCCCGGGCGCGGTACGCGCCGCGCAGGCCGCCGCCGCGCGCCTTACGCCCCGCCGGCCGAGCGTTTGCGTTCCGGGGCCTGCAGCGCCCACCAGCGCTCGACGCTGGCGGCGAGGCCGGCACTGTCGAGACCGGCGGCCGCGAGGCAGCTGTCGCGCGAGCCATGCTCGATGAAGCGATCGGGGATGCCGAGCTGCAGCAGCGGCAGCTGCAGGCCTTCCGCGCTCAGCAGCTCCCCGACGGCCGAGCCCGCGCCACCCTGGGTGGCATTCTCCTCGATGGTGATCAGCGCGCGATGGCGCGCCGCCACCGCTACCACCAGCTCCTCATCGAGCGGTTTGACGAAGCGCATGTTGACGAGCGTCGCATCGAGCGCTTCGGCGATCTGCGCCGCGGACGCCACCAGCGCGCCGAACGCGAGCAGCGCCAGCCCGCTCTTGCCCTCGCGCCGCAGCTGCGCCTTGCCGAGCGGCAGCGCGACCATGTCGGCGGACACCGCCACGCCCGGACCGGTGCCGCGCGGGTAGCGCACGATGGCGGGGCCGCCAAGAGTGCTGGCGGTATAGAGCATCTGGCGGCATTCGTTCTCGTCCGCCGGCGCCATGACCACGGTGTTGGGAATGCAGCGCAGGTACGACAGGTCGTAGCTGCCCTGGTGGGTGGCGCCGTCGCTGCCGACCAGGCCGGCGCGGTCCACCGCGAACACCACCGGCAGGTTCTGCAGCGCGACATCGTGAATGAGCTGGTCATAGGCGCGCTGTAGGAAAGTCGAATAGATCGCCACCACGGGCTTGAGGCCCTCGGTGGCGAGCCCGGCGGCGAAGCTCACAGCGTGCTGCTCGGCGATGGCGACGTCGAAATAACGCTCGGGGAAGCGTTGCGAGAACTCGACCAGCCCCGAGCCCTCGCGCATCGCCGGCGTGATGCCGATGATGCGCGGGTCGCGCTCCGCCATATCGCACAGCCACTGGCCGAAGATCTGCGAGTAGCTCGGGCCGCCGCTCTTTTCCTTGTAAATGGTGCCGCTCGCCGGATCGAAGGGCCCCGGTCCGTGCCACTTGATGGGATCGGCCTCGGCGGGCGCATAGCCCTTGCCCTTGCGGGTCACGACGTGCAGCAGCTGCGGCCCACGCAGCTTGCGCACGTTGCGCAGCGTGCTCACCAGCGCCTTCACGTCGTGACCGTCCATCGGCCCGATGTAGTTGAAGCCCATCTCCTCGAACAGCGTACCGGGCAGCACCATGCCCTTGAGGTGCTCTTCCGAGCGGCGTGCCAGCTCCCACACCGTCGGCATCGGCCGCAGCACTTTCTTGCCGCCCTCGCGCAGGTGCGCGTAGACGCGCCCCGAGAGCGCGCGGGCGAACTGGTTCGACAGTGCGCCGACGTTCTCGGAAATTGACATGTCGTTGTCGTTGAGGATCACCAGCAGGTTCGCCGGCAGCGAGCCGGCATGGTTGAGCGCCTCGAAGGCCATGCCGGCGGTCATCGCGCCGTCGCCGATGATCGCCACCACGCTGCGCTCCTCGCCGGCACGCGCCGCCGCCACCGCCATGCCGAGCGCGGCGGAGATCGAGGTGCTCGAGTGGCCGACTCCGAAGGTGTCGTACTCGCTCTCGGCGCGGGTGGGGAAGGGCGCCAGCCCGCCGGCCTGCTTGATGGTGTGCAGCCGCTCGCGCCGCCCGGTGAGCACCTTGTGCGGGTAGGCCTGGTGACCGACATCCCACACCAGCCGATCGCGCGGGGTGTCGTAGACGTAATGCAGCGCGATGGTCAGCTCCACCGTGCCGAGGCCCGCCGCGAAATGCCCGCCGCGGGTGCTGACGGTCTGGATCAGGAACTCGCGCAGCTCGTGCGCCAGGGCCGGAAGTTTCCCGGCTGGCAGGCGACGCAGGTCCGCGGGGGTGTCGATCGCGGCGAGCAGCGGGTACTTGTCGAGCGCGGCGCTCATCGTTGCGCAGTTTACACGGGCGCCCCCGGTGGGACCGAAAAGCACGCCGGCGGGCGTGACGGTGCGAAGCTGGCGGTGCGGTGCGCCTCGCTTCGCGCGGCGCTGCGCTCACTCCTCGTCCGTGTCTGCCGCGGCCGGCTCGTCGCTCGTCGGCTCGAAGGGCTGCAGCTCCGGCTGGCCGCTGCGCTTGAGAAGAATCTCGACTTTCTGCTGCGCCGTCTGCAGGCAGGCCTGGCAGTGCCGGGTGAGCACCACGCCGCGCTCGAACGTGCGCAGCGCCTCCTCGAGGGGCAGATCGCCGTGCTCGAGCCGCTCGACGAGCGCTTCCAGCTCAGCGAGCGCCTGCTCGAAATCCTGTGGTTGGTCGGACACGTGGAGTCTTAAGGTTCCGATGAGCGCGCGGATCGCGCACCGTGCTGCGCGCGCGAACGTTACACAGCGCCTCGGCCCAGGGTCAACGCGAGGGTTGCACCCGTTGCGCCGGGGGGTATAGAGTTCCGCCCCTGTATTAGACCCAGTCTAAGTGAGGGCGTGATGAATCTTAAAGGCAGCAAGACGGAGAAGAACCTGAAGGACGCGTTCGCCGGGGAGTCCCAGGCGAACCGCCGGTACCTGTATTTCGCGGCCAAGGCCGACGTCGAGGGCCTGAATGATGTGTCCGCCGTGTTTCGCTCGACCGCGGAGGGCGAGACCGGCCACGCGCACGGGCATCTGGAGTACCTCGAGGCGGTCGGCGATCCGGCCACCGGTCTGCCGATCGGCGAGACGCGGCTCAATCTCAAGGCCGCCATCGCCGGTGAGACCCACGAGTACACCGACATGTACCCGGGCATGGCCAAGGCGGCGCGCGAGGAGGGCTTCGGCGAGATCGCCGACTGGTTCGAGACGCTGGCGAAGGCCGAACGCTCACACGCCAATCGCTTCCAGAAGGCGCTGGACAACATCTAAGTGGCGCGCGCCCGCGGCGGCTCGGGCCGCGCGAGCGGCGCGGGCCGCAGGCCGCCACCGTGAGCGACACGCCCGCCGCTCCGCCATCACCCGCAGCGAGACGCGAAGGCAGCCTCGAGGCGCCGACGCGTCACCCGCTCGAGTGGCGCAGCGACGCCTTCTACGACCGGCAGGCGCTCGAGAAGGAGCTCGAGCGCGTGTTCGATATCTGTCACGGCTGCCGGCGCTGCTTCAGTCTGTGCAACGCCTTCCCGACGTTGTTCGATGCGGTCGATGCCACCAGCGAGGGGGAAGTCGCCGCGATCGAGCGCAAGGTGTTCTGGGAGGTCGTCGATCACTGCTACCTGTGCGACATGTGCTTCATGACGAAGTGCCCGTACGTGCCGCCGCACCCGTGGAACGTCGACTTCCCGCACCTGATGCTGCGCGCCAAGGCCGTACGCGCCAGGGACGACGGTATCGGCTTCGCGGAGCGGCTGCTCGCGGCCACCGACGTGGTCGGCCGGATCGCCGGTATCCCGGTGGTGAGCGAGGCGGTCAACGCCCTGAACCACTCCGGCACCGCACGCGTGCTGCTCGAGAAGACTCTCGGCATCGACCGCACCGCACCCCTGCCGGAATATCGCAGCCGCCCGGCGCGCCGCGTGCTGGCATCGCTCGGCACCACGCGTGCCCCGGCGCGGCGCGCCGAGCGGCCGGCGCCACAGCCCACCGCCGACACCACCGGTCGCGTCGCGCTGTTCACCACCTGCTATGGCAACCGCAATGAGCCCGAGCTCGATGCCGACCTCGCCGCGGTGTTCGCTCACAACGGCATCGAGGTGGTGCTCCTGCCGCAGGAGCGCTGCTGCGGCATGCCGCGGCTCGAGCTCGGCGATCTGGCCGGCGTGGCGCGGCTGAAGGACTACAACATCCCGCAGCTCGCCGAGGCGGTAGCTGCAGGCTTCGATATCGTGGCGCCGATTCCCTCCTGCGTGCTCATGTTCAAGCAGGAGATACCCCTCATGTACCCCGAGGATGCGCCGGTGGCGCGCGTCGCCGGCCGCATGTTCGATCCGTTCGAGTACCTGATGCTGCGCCATGCGGCCGGGCTGCTGCGCACCGACTTCACCACCTCGCTCGGCAAGGTGAGCTACCACGTGCCCTGCCACCTGCGGGTGCAGAATCTCGGCCTGAAGACGCGCGACCTGCTCAGGCTCGTGCCGGGCACGAGCGTCGATGCGATCGAGCGCTGCTCGGGGCACAACGGAACTTACGGCGTGAAGCAGCGCTTTCGCGCCGCCTCGGTCAGGATCGGCCGCCCGGTGGTGCAACGCGTGCAGGCGGCGCAGTGCGATCACTACAGCAGCGACTGCCCGATGGCCGGCGAGCAGATCGCCAGCGGCCTGCCGGACGGGCGCGCCCCGGAGCACCCGCTGCGGCTGCTGCGCATCGCTTATGGACTCTAGTGTCATGGCGGCGACCAACAAACTGACCCCGGGCGATCTGCTGACGCTCGAGCAGTACGCGCGCGAGCGGCCGGCATTCCGCACGCGCGTGCTGCAGCACAAGGTCGAGCGGCAGCTCGCCGTCGGGCCGAACGCCACCTGGTGCTTCGAGGACCGCCTCACGGTGCAATACCAGGTGCAGGAGATGCTGCGCGTAGAGCGCATCTTCGAGCCGCAGGCCATCGCAGACGAGCTCGGCGCCTACAACCCGCTGATACCCGACGGCAGCAACTGGAAGGTGACGCTGCTGATCGAGTTCACCCAGCCCGAGGAGCGCGCGCGTGCGCTCGCGCTGCTGAAGAACATCGAGAATCGCTGCTGGGTGCAGATCGCCGGCCAGACGCGCGTCTTCGCCATCGCGGACGAGGACATGCAGCGGGCCAACGAGGAGAAGACCTCGGCGGTCCACTTCCTGCGCTTCGAGCTCGCTGCGCCCATGATCGCGAGCCTGCGCAGCGGTGCCGGGCTCGCGCTCGGCATGGATCACCCGCATTACCGCTACGACATCGCCGACGTGCCCTTGCCGGTGCGGCAGGCGTTGCTCACCGACTTCGGCTAGCGTGGCCATCCGCCGCGGGGCAGCGCGCCAACCTCCTCTGCTAAGATCGCGCCGCCCGCGGCCCGCGGCCGCATGCTGCGCACGCGCTGCGCTACCTGGAAACACTGCACGGGATGAGCCAGTCGTACACCGCATCCGACATCGAGGTCCTTTCCGGCCTCGAGCCCGTCCGGCGACGGCCGGGCATGTATACCCACACGCAGCGCCCCAACCACCTCGCGCACGAGGTGGTCGACAACAGCGTCGACGAGGCGATCGCCGGCCACTGCAAGCAGATCGACGTCATCCTGCACAAGGACGGCTCGCTGGAAGTGGAGGACGACGGCCGCGGCATGCCGGTCGACATCCATCCGAAAGAGAAGGTGAGCGGCGCGGAGCTGATCCTCACGCGCCTGCACGCCGGCGGCAAGTTCTCCGACAAGACCTACAAGTTTTCCGGCGGCCTGCACGGCGTCGGCGTCTCGGTGGTGAACGCGCTGTCGAAGCATCTCGAGTGCTGGATCAAGCGCGGCGGCAAGGAATACAACATCGGCTTCAAGGACGGCAAGGTCTCCTCGAAGCTCGAGGAGATCGGCAGCGTCGGCCAGCGCAACACCGGCACGCGCCTGCAGTTCTGGCCGGACCCGAAGTTTTTCGACTCGGACAAGTTCTCGGTCCCGCAATTGAAGCACATGCTGAAGGCCAAGGCGGTGCTGTGCCCGGGGCTGCGCGTCACGTTCAAGAACGCAGCCACGGGCGAGAAGGACGAGTGGTTCTACAGCGGCGACCTGGGCGCCTATCTCGTCGAGGAGCTCGGCAAGCACGAGCGTATCCCGCCGGAGCCCATCGCCAGCACCCGTGAGGGCGACAACGACGCGGTGAACTACGCGCTGTGCTGGGCACCGGATGCCGAGAGCGCCATCGGTGAAAGCTACGTCAACCTGATTCCCACCCCGGAAGGGGGCACGCACGTCAACGGCCTGCGCGCCGGTGTGGCGCAGGCGGTGCGCGAGTTCTGCGAATTCCGCAACCTCGTGCCGCGCGGCATCAAGCTCACCCCGGAGGACGTGTGGGACAAGGCGAACTACGTGCTGTCGGTGAAGATGCAGGAGCCGCAGTTCGCCGGGCAGATGAAGGAGCGCCTGGGCAGTCGCGATGCCGCGGCGCTGGTGGAAGGATTCATACGCGATTCGGTGGCGCTGTGGCTCAACCGTCATCCCGACGCCGGCGAGCGCATCGCGCAGTTTGCGATCGCCAACGCGCAGGAGCGTGCCAAAGCCGCGCAGCGCGTGGTGCGCAAGCGCATGACCGGCGGGCCGGCCTTGCCCGGCAAGCTCGCCGACTGCACCAGCCAGGAGCCGAAGCGCTCGGAGCTGTTCCTGGTGGAGGGCGACTCCGCGGGTGGCTCCGCCAAGCAGGCGCGCGACAAGGACTTCCAGGCCATCATGCCGCTGCGCGGCAAGATCCTGAACACCTGGGAGCTCGATGCGGGCGAGATCGCCGCCAGCGAAGAAGTGCACAACATCAGCGTAGCGCTGGGGGTCGAGCCCGGCTCGAGCAATCTCTCGCAGCTGCGCTACCACAAGATCTGCGTCCTGGCAGACGCCGACTCCGACGGGCAGCACATCGCGACGCTGCTGTGTGCGCTGTTCCTGCGCCACTTCCGGCCGCTGGTGACCGGCGGGCATATCTACGTCGCGATGCCGCCCCTGTATCGCATCGATGCGGGCAAGCAGATTTACTACGCCCTGGATGATGCCGAGCGCGATCAGGTGATCGCCCGGATCGCCAAGGAGAACGCGCGTACCAAGCCTTCGGTCACCCGTTTCAAGGGGTTGGGCGAAATGAATCCCGCGCAGCTGCGCGAGACCACCATTGATCCGCGCACCCGCCGGCTGGTGCAGCTGACCGTGGACGCGAATGACAAAACGGATCAGCTCATGGACA
>DATHQM010000074.1:0-43524 GCA_035482695.1 Steroidobacteraceae bacterium
GGGTCTCCTGGGGCCGCGAGACGCAGGCCGACGCGCGACGACTCCTGGCGATGGTGTGCCGCCGTGGACAGATCCGCGGTACCGACGTGGGCCAGATCCACGTCGACCGGACGTTCTCCATCGTCGACGTCGCCGCCCACGCGGCCGGCGCGTTCGGGCGCGCGACCGCGGCGCCGGACCCGCGCGAGCCGGGCATCACGATCCGGCTCGAAGGCGACAAGAAAGGGGCGGCGCCCGGTCCCCAGCGGCGCACGCGCGCGCGATGAGCTCCGCCGACACGAGGGCCGAGATCGCCCGTCGCAAGACATTTGCGATCATCTCGCACCCCGACGCCGGCAAGACGACGCTCACCGAGAAGCTGCTGCTGTTCGGCGGCGCCATCCAGATGGCCGGCACCGTCAAGGGGCGCAAGGCCGCGCGGCACGCCACTTCCGACTGGATGCGTCTCGAGCAGCAGCGCGGCATCTCGGTCACCTCCTCGGTGATGCAATTCCCCTACGGCGGCTGCGTCGTCAACCTGCTCGATACTCCCGGGCACGAGGATTTCTCCGAGGACACCTATCGCACGCTCACCGCGGTGGACTCCGCGCTGATGGTGATCGACTGCGCCAAGGGAGTGGAGGAGCGCACCATCAAGCTGATGGAAGTGTGCCGGCTGCGCGACACGCCGATCATGACCTTCATCAACAAGCTCGATCGCGACGGGCGCCCGGCGCTCGAGCTGCTCGACGAGATCGAGAAGGTGCTCAACATCCGCACCGCCCCGGTCACCTGGCCGATCGGCATGGGGCGCGAGCTGCGCGGCATCTATCACCTGCCGGAGGATCGCATCTACGTGTACACGCAGGGCGAGCGCGGCCGGCGCGGCGAGAACCGCACCATCGCCGGACTTGGCAGCGAGGCAGCGCGCGAGTTCCTGGGCGCCGCCGGCGGCGCGTTCGCCGAGGAGATCGAGCTGGTGCGCGGCGCCAGCGAGCGCTTCGACGTCGCGGCGTACCGCGCCGGGCGCCAGACGCCGGTATTCTTCGGCTCCGCCATCAACAACTTCGGCGTCGAGGAACTGCTGGCGGCGTTCACCGGCTACGCGCCGGGGCCGCTGCCGCGCGCGGCGCGCGAGCGCAGCGTGCTGCCCGAAGAGACGGCACTCGCCGGCTTCGTGTTCAAGATCCAGGCCAACATGGATCCGGCGCACCGCGACCGCATCGCGTTCCTGCGGCTGTGCGCCGGTCGCTACGCGCGCGGCATGCGGCTGTTCCACGTGCGCCTCGACAAGGAGGTGCGCGTCGCCGATGCACTGACGTTCATGGCCGCCGACCGCGCGCAGGCGGAAGAAGCCTGGGCGGGCGACATCATCGGCCTGCACAATCACGGCACCATCAACATCGGCGATACCTTCACCCAGGGCGAGCGGCTCACCTTCACCGGTGTGCCGGACTTCGCCCCAGAGATCTTCCGCCGCGCCGTGCTCAAGGACCCGCTGCGCGCCAAGGCGCTGCAGAAGGGCCTGGCGCAGCTGTGCGAGGAGGGCGCCACGCAGCTGTTCCGGCCGCTGCGCAACAACGAGATGATTCTCGGCGCGGTCGGTCCGCTGCAGTTCGAGGTGGTGGCGTTCCGGCTGCAGGACGAGTACGGGGTGCAGTGCGTGTTCGAGCCGGTAACGGTGCATACCGCGCGCTGGGTCGAGAGCGCGGATGCGCTCAAGCTCGCCGAGTTTCGCGCTCGCGCCCATGACCACCTCGCGATCGATCACACCGGCGCACTGGTGTATCTGGCGCCCTCGCGCGTCAACCTGCAGCTGACGCAGGAGCGCTGGCCGGGCATCGTGTTCCGCGAGATCCGCGAGCACGCCGCGCCGCAGTAGGCGCACACCGCGCCGCCGCCGGCGCGGGCGCCGCGGCCGCGGCGGGCGCCTTCGGGGGGATGGCGCGCGCGCGCGATTTGTGCGACATAGGCGCACCAGAGGCCCCATGAACGACGTCCCCGCCACCGCCGCTCCGCTCCTGCAGCGCGAGATCCTCGTCAACAGACTGTACGAGGCTGCCGAGCTCGAGCACGACCTCATGTGTACCTACCTGTACGCCGCCGCCAGCCTGAGGAGCGGTGCGGATGAGGGACTGCAGCCCGCGCAGGCGGCGAGCGTGCGCCGCTGGCGGCAGGTGCTGCTGACGGTGGCGATCGAGGAGATGGGGCACCTCGCGGCGGTGTGGAACATCACCTCCGCGCTCGGTGCCAGTCCGCGCGTCGGGCGCAGCAATTTTCCGCTCGACCCCGGCTACCTGCCGGCGAGCATCATCGTGAAGCTCGCGCCCTTCAACGCCGAGACGCTGCAGCATTTCGTGTTTCTCGAGCGGCCGCAGGACTCCGACGAGCGCGAGGGCGAGGGCTTTGCCTGCGAGCGCCCCTACGTGCGCGGCACCGAGCGCCCGCACCTGACACCCATGGCGCGCGACTACGCGACGGTCGGCGAGTTCTACGCGAGGCTCAGCGAGGGCCTGCGCGCGTTCGTCGCGCGCCACGGCGAGGCGGATGCGTTCGACGGCGACCCGGCGCTGCAGCTGTCGCCTACGGAAGTCAATCTCGCCGGCGCGCGGCCGGTGCGCTGCCTGAAGACGGCGCTCGAGGCGTTCGCGGCCATCGTCGAGCAGGGCGAGGGAGCACCGCGCGACTCACGCGACTCGCACTTCCAGAAGTTTCTCGGCGTGCGCACCGAGCTGCAGGCACTCATGGCGCGCAGTTCCGCCTTCAACCCTGCGTTCGCCGCAGCCACCAACCCCGTGCTGCGGCGCCCGCCGCGCCCGGAAGGGCGCGTGTGGATCGAGGATGCGGACGCGTTCGCCACCGTGGATCTCGCCAACGCCAGCTACGGGCTGATGCTGCGCCTGCTCGCCTATGCGTACACGCTGCGCGGGCCGCGCGCCGAGAAAAGTCTCACGGTCGACCTCGCGGTGGGCCTCATGCAGGCGCTGATGCCGCTCGCCGAGCGGGCGGCGCGGCTGCCCGCCGGTCCGTCCAACCCGCACTGCAATGCGGGGGTGTCGTTCATCGCGCTGCGCGATCCGAGCCCGCTGCCGCCGGGGCGGGCAGCGCGGCGCCTGTTCATCGAGCGCTTCGCCGAGCTGCGGGAGGCGGGTGCCGCGCTGCGCGCGGGCGGCGATGCGCGCGCCACGCAGGCAGCCGAACGGCTGGCCGCGCTCGCCGCGCGTGCCGAGCGCGAGTTCGAGCTGTCGGCGGCGGCCGCCGGTGGTGCGGCCACGGCAACCGCGGCCGGCAGCGGGGCGGGTGCATCATCCGCGCCCGCGCCCGCGCCCGCGCCCGCGAACGCGAGCACCGCAGCGGCGCCACCACCCGAGGGCATCGAGACGGTGCGCGGTGAGACACTCGAGCTGCAGTTCGAGGCGCAGCGCTGCATTCATTCGCGCTTCTGCGTGACCTGGGGGCCACGGGTGTTTCTTGCCAACGTGCCGGGCGCTTGGATCCACCCGGACGCCATGCCGGTGGAGCGGGTGGTCGAGGTGGCACACGCCTGTCCCTCGGGTGCCATCCGCTACCGCCGTCTCGATGGCGGAGCCGAGGAGTCAGCGCCGCCGGTGAATCTCGCCAGCGTGCGCGAGGGTGGACCTTACGCTTTTCGTGCCGAGCTGCGCATCGACGGGGCGGCCGCGGGCTATCGCGCCACGCTGTGCCGCTGCGGCGCCTCGAAGCACAAGCCCTACTGCGACGGCTCGCATCACACGATCGGCTTCAACGCCACCGGCGAGCCGCTTTCCGGTCCGGCGGAAATGCTCGCCGTGCGCGACGGCGTGCTGGCGATCGATCCGCAGACCAACGGCCCGTTGCGGGTGCGCGGCAATCTCGAGATCACGAGCGGTACCGGCCGGGTGGTGGCGCGCGTCACTTCGACTTACCTGTGCCGCTGCGGCGGCAGCGCCACCAAGCCGTTCTGCGACGGCACCCACGCGAAGATCGGCTTCAGTTCCGGTTGAGCGCGGCGGTGCGCGCGCTTCAGCGTGGCGCTGCGCGCCGCACGTGCAGCCGTGCCACGGCGCGGCGGAACTCACCGATGTCGCGCGCGCGGCTGGCGGGAGCGGGGCGGCCGTAGCGCAGCTGCGCGTAGCGCGCGAGCAGCGAGTGCACCGGCTGGTGCAGATCCGGTCGGCGCGCGCTCACGGCGGCGGCGAAGCTCAGCGGTCCCTGGTGCGCTTCACGGGCGGCACCGGCGCGCGCCAGCTTGCGGCATAAGCTGAGGTAGGCACGCGCCAGCGGATCGAGAGCGCCGCGGCGCGTCTGCCGGCCGATGTGCCAGGCGATGATCGCCAGCCAGCCGCACAGCGCGAGCATGAAGCCCCAGCCGAGGTAACTCGCGTCGGGCGTGCGGATGCCGAGCCGCCCCAGCAGCTCGAGCTGTGCGGCGTAATCGAATTTCACCACGCGCTCGCTCCACCAGTTGTTTGCGGCGTCCCAGCGCTGCAGCAGCTGCGTGAGCCACGGCGATCTGTGCAGCAGCCACGCGGGCGTGGAGAGCGCTCCAGGCATCAGGTCGAGGATCCCGCGGCGCAGCCGTTCCGGCGCGACCACCGCGGTGGGATCGACGCGCGTCCAGCCCCGCCCGGCGAGCCACACTTCCGCCCAGGCGTGCGCGTCGGACTGGCGCACCACGAAGTAACGGCCGATGGGGTTCCATTCGCCGCCGAGATAACCGGTTACCACGCGCGCCGGCACACCCGCGCCGCGCATCAGCGTCACGAACGCCGAGGCGTAATGGCCGCAGAAACCCTCGCGCGTGTCGAAGAGAAATTCATCGACCGCGTTGGCGCCCAGCCGCTCGGGGGTGAGTGAATAGACGAAGCCGCCGTGCGCCAGGTGCTCGAGCACCGCGTGCACGAAGTCCGCATCGTCGGCGGCACGCGCGCGCAGCGACTGCGCCAGGGCGCGTGTGCGCGGGTTGGCGCCGGGGGGGAGCGCGGTGTCCTCGTGCCGCGCGGCCGGATCGAGCGGCAGCGAGGTGCCGGTGTGCGTGTAGGAGACCACCTCGTAGGTGACCGGCTGGTTGACGCGCTCTTCCGCGAGCAGCTGGTAGTCGTAGGTCAGCAGCACGTGCGCATCCGGGGATGCGAGCGGGGTGTCGAGCGCCAGCCACCAGCGGCGATGGCTCGGCTCGAGCGCCACCTCGTAGCGGTAGGCGGTGCCGAGGTAAGTGAGCGGCTCGCGGGTGCGAAACACTGCGCCGGCGCGCCACGTCTGGCCGTCGAAGTCGTGCAGCACCGGGCCGCGCCAGTAGCGCTCCGCGGACGGCGGGAGCGCCGCGGTGAACTTCACGCGAAACGCGGGCTCGTAGCTGGCGATCAGCGCGAGGATGCTGCCCGGGCTCATGCTGTCGGACAGCCCGGTGACCGCCTGCTCGCCCTGCGGGATCGCCCAGAAGGCTCCCGCCAGGCGCGGGAAGAACAGGAACAGCGCCACGGCGAGCGGCAGCGACAAGAGCAGCGCACGACCTGCGAGCTTGAGCGCCGCGCCGCCGCCGAGGCCGGGTGCGGCAATGACGGCGAGCGCCGCGCAGCACAGCCATGCCTCTCCGGCATACAGCGGCGCGCGCACCAGCGCCTCGCGGTCGAGGCAGGCGGCCAGCAACAGGAACAGCGCTACGCCGAGCATGACGCCCTCGTCGCGCGCGCTGCGCGTCTCGAGGAGTTTCAGCGCCGCCATCAGCAGCAGCAGCGTGGTACCGGCGGCCAGTCCGTTGAGCGTGTGGTACCTGGCGACCACCAGAGCGACGAGTGCCAGCGCCAGCAGCGCGCGCGCGATGACGCCGGGATACCAGCCGCCGCGGCGCGCGGTGGCGAGTCGCCAGGCGACGATGACGAGCGCGGCCCCCGAGGCCCACAACGGCAGCCGATCGACATGCAGCAGCACCCCGCCGGTGAATGCGGCGCAGGTCCAGATGAGTCCCGGCAGTGCCGCTGGCGCGGCCGGTGCGGCGGCGGACACGCTTAGCGCGCCTGCGCTGTACCGAACAGCGCCAGCGCCGCGAGGCAGCGGTGGCGGTGCTCCGGGCCGTGCCCCGCTGCCAGGCGCACCCCGGGGAGTGTCAGGCCGTAGCGCTCCCCGTGGGCCTCCGCATCGACCACCCAGCGCGCCAGCTGCGACAGCCGCGCCTCGGAGTCGGCAAGCGGCAGGCGCGCGAAATCGAAGTCGCGCAGCTCCGCGGCCCCCTGCGTGTATTCCTTCACCAGCAGCGGCGCTTCGCGTGCGTACGCCTTCCAGTCCACGTGGCGCGGCGAGTCGCCGTCGCGAAACGGCCGCAGCCCCGCCCACTCGTCGGTACCGGCGGCGCTCGCCGCCTGCGCGCCGTGCCGCACGCCCGGCTGCGCCGGCATCGGCAGCGAGCCGCGCGGCTGCGGGTACACCAGCATCTCGATGGGCGTGTGCACCCAGGTCCAGGCACGAAACAGGCCGAAGGGGTGCGCGGTCGCGAGCCGCAGCCGCTCGAGGCGCACCAGGCCGCGCGTCGGCGCGGGCAGCGGCAGCTCGAGGCGCTGTGCGCCGTCGGGCGGCACGTCGAGCGGTTTCTGCGGCGAGTGCGGCAGGGCGGCGGTGAGCTGCAGACGCGCTCCGCCACCGCCGCTGCCGAGGGTGAGCTGCACCTTGCCGCAGGTGCCGGCGAACACCGGCGGGGCGCTGACCGCGAGCAGCTCGGTGCCGAGCAGGTTGCGGTGACACTGCTGCATCACCACCAGTGCGAACCCGACGAGCACGAAGGTGAGCAGCAGCGCCAGGCTGTTGCCGTAGTTGAGCCCCGCGAGCAGCATCAGGAACAGCAGCACCGCAAACGCCAGTCCGGCGCGCGTCGGCACAATGTAGAGACGCCGCCGCGCGAGCCTCACCGGCAGCTGGTCGGGCCCCTGGCGGCGGCGCATCCATTGCGCGGTGCGCGCGCGCAGCCACTCGCCGCCGCGCAGCAGCACGCGGGGCCGCTGGATGAGCACGCTGCCCGCGCCGCCCACTACGGCGGCACCGGCACGGCGCGCACGATCTCGGCGGCGACCTCCACGTCGGCGGCTGCGGCGGGGTCGCGCCGCTCCAGGCGATGGGCCACCACCGCCGGCAGCACCGCCTGCACGTCTTCGGGCAGCACCGCCTCGCGGCCGTCGAGGTAGGCCCACGCCTGCGCGGCGCGCACCAGTCCCTGCCCGGCACGCGGCGACAGCCCGAGTTTCAGCTCGCCCGCCTCGCGGGTACGCGCGATGAGGGCCTGCGTGTAGTCGAGCAGCGCGTCGGCGATGTGCACCGCGCGCACCGCGCGCTGAACGGTGAGCACTCCCGCGGCGGACAGCACCGGGGTGATGGCTGGCAGCAGCTCGCGCCGCTCACCGCCGCGCAGCAGCTCGCGCTCGTGGGCGGCATCGGGGTAGCCGAGCACCACGCGCATCAGGAAGCGATCGAGCTGCGATTCGGGCAGACCAAACGTGCCGAGCTGCTCGTGCGGGTTCTGCGTTGCGACCACGAAAAACGGCTCGGGCAGCACGTAGGTGGTGCCGTCGGCGCTCACCTGGCGCTCCTCCATCGCTTCGAGCAGCGCGCTCTGCGCGCGCGGGCTCGCGCGGTTGACCTCGTCGGCGAGCAGCAGCTGCGTGAAGATCGGCCCGCGGCGGAAGTGGAACTTCTGGCTGGCGCGGTCGAACACCGACACCCCGATGATGTCCGCCGGCAGCAGGTCGCTGGTGAACTGCACGCGCTGCCACACCAGCCCCAGCACGTGCGCGAGTGCATGCGCGAGCGTCGTCTTGCCGACGCCCGGCACGTCCTCGATGAGCAGGTGGCCGCGCGCCAGCAGGCACGCGAGGCACAGGCGGATCTGCCGCGGCTTGCCGAGGATCACCGTCTCGAGCGTCGCCAGCACGCGCGCGAGCGTCGCGGCGTCGACCGTCGCGGCCGCGGCGCTGTTCACGAGTGCAGTCCGCGCACGCGCTCGAGCTGGCTGGCAAGGCCGCTGGCGGTGCGTTCCAGCTCGCGCGCCCGCTCGCGCTCGAGCGTCACCACCTCCGCCGGCGCGTTGCGCACGAAGTTCTCGTTAGCGAGGCGGCCGCGCGTCTTCTCCAGATCGACCTGGGCGCGCGCCAGCAGCCGTCCGAGCCGCTCGGCTTCGGCGTCCGCATCGATCAGTCCCGCCATCGGGACCAGCACCGTGAGCGTGCCCACCAGCGCCGAGGCGGACTGCGGCGCGCTCGCCCCGGGGGCGAGCAGCGTGAGGCTGTCGATGCCCGCCAGCCGCTCGAGCCAGCGGCGGTGGCGCACGAGCCGCGACTCGTCCTCGGCGCCGGCGTCCCTGAGCAGCACGCCGATGCGCCTGGCCGGGCTGATGTTGAGCTCGCCGCGGATCTGGCGCACCGCCAGCACCAGCGCCTGGACCCAGCCGATCTCGCGCTCGGCCTCCTCGTCGGCGGGGAAGTCGCCGGCGTGCGGATAGGGCTGCAACATCACGGTGTCGCCGCGCACCTGCGCGAGCGGCGCGACGCGCTGCCAGATCTCCTCGGTGATGAAGGGCATCAGCGGATGCAGCGCGCGCTGCAGCGCTTCCAGCACCTGCGCCAGCGTGCGCTGCGTGCCGAGCCTGGCAGCCGGGTCGGCATCGCTCTGCAGCAGCGGCTTGGCGAGCTCGAGGTACCAGTCGCAGAAGTCGTACCAGGTGAATTCGTAGAGCGCGCTCGCGGCATAATCGAAGCGGTAGTCACGCAGCGCGCGCTCCACCGTGCCGAGCATGCGGCCGAAGCGCGCACATATCCAGCGCTCGGCAACCGACAGCGCCGCCGCGCCGGCGGCCGGCGGCGGCGTCTCGCCGAGCGCGAGCGTGACGAAGCGCGCCGCGTTCCACAGCTTGTTGCAGAAGTTGCGATAGCCGGCCACGCGCCCCAGATCGAAGCGGATCTCGCGACTCGGCGAGGCGAGGGCGGCGAAAGTGAAGCGCAGTGCATCGGTGCCGTGCGCGGCGATCCCTTCGGGATACTGGCGGCGGGTGGTCTTCTCGATCGCCGGCGCGAGCTGCGGCTGCATCAGGCCGCTGGTGCGCTTGGCGACGAGGTCCGCGATCGAGATGCCGTCGACGATGTCGAGCGGATCGATGACGTTGCCCCGGGACTTGGACATCTTGTCGCCGTGCTCATCGAGGATCAGTCCGGTGATGTACACGTCGCGGAACGGCACGTCGCCCATGAACTTCAGCCCCATCATCATCATGCGTGCGACCCAGAAGAAAATGATGTCGAAGCCGGTGATCAGCACGCTGCCCGGGTAGAAGCGCTCGAGCTCGCGCGTGGCCTGCGGCCAGCCGAGCGTGGAAAACGGCCACAGCGCGCTCGAGAACCAGGTGTCGAGCACGTCCTCGTCCTGGCGCAGCGCCAGGTCCGGGGCGAGCTGGTGCTGCGCGCGCGCCTCCGCCTCGCTCCGGGCGACGTAGATGTTGCCCGCGGCGTCGTACCAGGCAGGGATGCGGTGTCCCCACCACAGCTGGCGGCTGACGCACCAGTCCTTGATGTTGCGCATCCATTCGAAGTAGGTGCGGGCCCAGCTCTCCGGCACGAAGCGCGTGCGCCCCGCCTCGACCGCCGCGATCGCCGGAGCGGCGAGTGCCGCGATCCGCACGTACCACTGGTCGGTGAGATAGGGTTCGAGCACGGCGCCGCTGCGATCGCCGCGCGGCACCACCAGGCGGTGCTTCTCGACGCGCTCGATCAGGCCGGCGGCGCCGAGCTCGGCCACGATGCGCTCGCGCGCGACGAAGCGGTCGAGCCCGCGGAAGCGCTCCGGCACGTTGTCGGCGAGCGTGGCGCGCGGGGTAAAGATCACGATCAGCGGCAAATGGTGGCGCAGCGCGACCTCGTAGTCGTTGAAGTCGTGAGCCGGCGTGATCTTGACGCAGCCCGAGCCGAAGGCCGGATCGACGAAAG
This sequence comes from Steroidobacteraceae bacterium, assembly GCA_035482695.1. GTDB lineage: Bacteria > Pseudomonadota > Gammaproteobacteria > Steroidobacterales > Steroidobacteraceae > 13-2-20CM-66-19. The sequence continues at coordinate 9,942 of DATHQM010000074.1, forward strand.
CATCGGCGATCACCGGGATGTCGCGCTCGGCGAGCGGCAGGCGCACCCGCCGCCCGACGAGGGCGCGGTAACGCTCGTCCTCGGGATGCACCGCCACCGCCGCATCGCCCAGCAGGGTTTCCGGCCGGGTGGTCGCCACCACCACGTGACCGCCGCCGCCGACCAGCCGGTAGCGCAGGTGCCATAGCTGGCCGTCCTCCTCCTGTGCCTGCACCTCCAGGTCCGACAGCGCGGTGAGCAGCACCGGGTCCCAGTTGACCAGGCGTTTGCCGCGGTAGATGAGCCCCTCGGCGTGCAGCTGCACGAACACCTCGACGACGGCGCGCGTCAGCTCCTCGTCCATGGTGAACCGATCGCGCGACCAGTCCACCGAATCGCCGAGGCGGCGCATCTGCGCGGCGATGGTGCCGCCGGACTGGGCCTTCCAGGCCCAGACGCGCTCGAGAAAGGCCTCGCGCCCGAGCGCGCTGCGCGTCGTGCCCTGCGCGTTCAGCTGCCGCTCCACCACCATCTGCGTGGCAATGCCGGCGTGATCGGTACCCGGCTGCCACAGCACCGCATCGCCCAGCATGCGGTGGTAGCGGATGAGGGCGTCCATCAGCGTGTGCTGGAACGCGTGCCCCATGTGCAGTGTGCCGGTCACGTTCGGCGGCGGGATCATGATGCAATACGGCGTGCCGCTGGCGCGCGGCGCGAACCAGCCGTGAGACTCCCAGCGCTCGTAGCTGCGCCGCTCGATGTCCTGCGGCGCGTACACCTTGTCCATGGGCGAGGAATTTCCGAAAGAGACGCGGGCGATTATAGCGGCGTACGGGTGCGCATCGTCGCGCGAGCGGACGCGGCGCGCGTGCCTGGCGCGTGCCTGGCGCGCGCTTCAGCGCGCCGCGCGCTGCAGCAGGAACTGCGCGAGCAGCGCCGTCGGGCGCCCGGTGCTGCCCTTGGCCGGCCCGCTCTGGTACGCGGTGCCGGCCACGTCGAGGTGCGCCCAGGCGAGCCCCTGCGTGAACTTGGCGAGGAAGGTTGCCGCGGTGATCGCGCCGCCGTCGCGTCCGCCGACGTTGGCGAAGTCGGCGAAATTGCTCTTGAGCTGCTCGGCGTATTCCTCGGTGAGCGGCAGCTGCCAGCAGCGATCGTCGGCGCGGCGCCCGGCTTCGAGCAGCTCGCGCACCAGGCCTTCGTCGTTGCCCATGACGCCGGAGTGATGATGGCCGAGCGCGATCACGCACGCCCCGGTGAGGGTCGCGATATCGATCACCGCCGCCGGGCGAAAGCGCCGCGCATAGTGCAGGGCGTCGGCCAGGATCAGCCGACCCTCCGCGTCGGTGTTGAGGATCTCGACTGTCTGTCCGGAGGCGCTGGTGGCGATGTCGCCGGGCTTCACCGCCTTGCCGCCCGGCATGTTCTCCACGGCCGCCGCCAGGCCCACCACGTGCAGCGGCAGGCGCAGCTGCGCGGCCAGGGTGAGCGTGGCGATGACCGCCGCCGCGCCGCTCATGTCGAACTTCATCTCGTCCATGCCCGGCGGGTCCTTGAGCGAGATACCGCCGCTGTCGAAGGTGACGCCCTTGCCGACCAGCACCAGCGGCGCCTGCTCCTTCTTCGTGCCCTGGTACTCGAGCACGATGAAACGCGGCGCCTGGTGGCTGCCCTGCGACACGGCGAGCAGGCAGCCCATTTTCTCGCGGCGGATGGCGGCCTCATCGAGCACCTTGATGCTCAGGCCGTGTCGCTTGGCGAGCGCGCGCGCTTCCTCCGCCAGGTAGGTCGGCGTGCAGACGTTGGCGGGCAGGTTGGCGAGGTCACGCTGCACGTTCATGGCGGCCGCGACGGCTGCGCCGTGAGTGAGGCCGCGCTCGGCCGGCGGCGCCTTGCGCACCGGGCCCGCCAGGATCTTGCGCAGCGCCGGCGGCGGCGGCTTGCGTCCGGTTTTCAGATCGTTGACGCGGTAGAGGACCGTGCCGGCGATCTCGGCCACCGCGCGGCCGAGGTAATAGTCATCGAGCTGCCGGGTGTCGGGGCGGTCGAGGGCGACGGCGCAACTGGCGATGCGCGTGCGGTTGAGCGCGCCGACGGCACTTGCCCAGGCCTTGCGCCACGCCTTGCGCTGCCACTGCTTGCGCGCGCCGAGCCCGGTGAGCAGCACGTGCGAGGCCTTGAGCCCCGGCAGGTCCGCGAGCAGCAGCGTCTCGCCCGCGCGGCCGGCGAAGTCGCCGCGCGCCAGCAGCTTCTTCAGCCTGGCGCCGCAGGCGGCGTCGACGGTGCGTGCCGGCGCGCCGAGCTCCGCCTCCTCGAACACCCCGACCACCAGGCACTCGACGCTCAGCGTCGGCAAGCCCCTGGTCCAGACCCCGAATTCCATGCAATGTCCCCTTGCCGTTGAGGCGTGCGCGCGTGATGCTTTACCTTATTCGCGCTACCGGCGCCGCTGAAGCCTGCGGCGCGCTCACTGCGCAGCCACTGGCGTAAGCGCGGCAAGTGTAACTCAAGAGCCCGCCGGGATTGTGGACGGGTGCGGACAAGGGGCGCGTTGGGCAACATCTTCAGCCGTTATGTTCTGCGCGAGGTGGTGACAGCCTGGGTGGTCGTGACCCTGGTGCTGCTCGTCATCCTGCTGGCCAACGAGGTGGTGAGCGTGCTCGAGCGGGCCGCCGCCAACCAGTACCCGCAGAGCGTGGTGCTGGAGCTGATCGGGCTCGGAGCGCTGCAGTACCTGTCGATCCTGCTGCCGGTCGGACTGCTGCTCGGGGTGGTGCTCGCCTTCGGCCGCCTGTACCACGACAGCGAGTTCACCGCCGCCTTCGCCTGCGGCGCAGGACCCCGGGATGTCTACGTTCCCGTGGCGCTGCTCGCGGTGGCGGCGGCGGCGCTGCTCGCCTGGCTGACGCTGGTGGTCGCGCCGCAGGCTACCGCCGAGGTGCTCAGCGTGCGCAATGCGGCGCTGCACGCCGGGCAACTCGCGCCGCTCGCCCCGGGGAAGTTCCGCACCTTCGGCGGCGGCGCCAATGCGGTGGTGTACGCCGAGAGCGTGGCGCGCGACGGCACGCTCGGCAAGGTGTTCGTCGAGCGCAACAGCGGACCGCTGGTGGAGGTGGCGCTCGCACAGCGCGCGCGTCATGCGGTCACCGCCGACGGCATGACGCATATCCTCACGCTCTACGACGGCGAGCGCTTCGAGGGCGTGCCGGGGAGCGCGGAGTTTCGCATCGTGCGGTTTGCCGAGCACGTGGTGCCGGTGCAGGTGCCGCCGCTCACCGACCTGGTGCGCGACCTCGAGGCCCGTGCCACGGCGAGCCTGCGCCAATCGCAAGACCCGGCGGCGCGCGCCGAGCTGCACTGGCGTGTCACCATGCCGGTCATGTGCCTGGTGCTGACGCTGCTGGCCGCACCGCTCGCGCGCCTGCGGCCGCGCCAGGGACGCTACGCGCGCGTGTGGGTCGCGGTGCTGATCTTCTTCCTCTACTACGACCTGGTCGCCATCGGCAAGACCTGGATCGCGCGCGGCACGGTGCCGGCGGCGTTCGGGCTGTGGTGGACGCACGCGGTAGTAGTACTGCTCGCCGGCGCGGTGATCCTCGCGCCGGGTCTGCGGGTGCGCCTGCGCTACCGGCGGCGCGCGACATGAGCATCCTCGACCGTTATATCGTGCGCGCCATCCTCGGCGCGGTGCTGCTGGTGATGATGGTGCTGCTGGTGCTCGGGGCGCTGTTCATGTTCATCGACCAGCAGGACGATGTCGGCACCGGGCATTACACCGCGCTCGCCGCCTTCGGCTACACGCTGCTCAATCTGCCGCAGCTCGCCTACGAGCTCTTGCCGATCACCGCGCTCATCGGTTCGCTGCTCGGCCTGGGCTCTCTCGCCCGCGGCAGCGAGCTCACCGTGGTGCGCGCCACCGGCGTATCGGTGGCGCGCCTGGCGGGTATCGCGCTGCTGGCGGGGCTGCTGCTGATGCTGCTCGCCATACTGCTCGGCGAGTTCCTCGCCCCGCCGCTGCAGCAGGCGGCGCGCGAGCACAAGGCCTTCAGCAAGCTGAACGGCGTGAGCTTCGGCGGCGGCGGCGCCTGGGTGCGCGACGGCGACATGATCCTGAATATCGCCGGGCAGTCGAGCCTGCGTCGGTTCGGCAGCATGCAGCTGTTCGAGCTGTCGCCGCAGCACCGGCTGCTGGCGCTCGGCCATGCGCAGCGCGCGGTCGCCGGCGCGCGCGGCGGCACCTGGTCGCTGAGCGGCTACACCGAGTCGCGCTTCGCGGACGACACTGTCACGACGAGCCCGCCGGCGCCGCGCCTGCTCGCCTCCCACGTCTCGGCCGGCTTCCTGGGACTGGCGGTGGAGGATCCCAAGCAGCTCACCAGCCGCGCGCTGCGGCGGCTCATCAACTACTACCATGCCAACGGGCTCGATGCGCGCGAGTACCTGTTCGCCTTCTGGTCGCGCATCGCGCGCACCGTCGCGGTCGTATTCTCGGTGCTGCTCGCGATCCCGTTCGTGCTCGGCTCGCTGCGCTCGGCGGGCGCCGGCGCGCGCATGCTGCTCGGCATGATTCTCGGCATCGGCTTCTTCCTGCTGCAGCGGCTGATCGAGAGCGGCACCGTGGTGTTCAACCTCGACCCGGTGCTGCTCGCCTGGCTGCCCACCGCGCTGCTGGCGCTGGTGACCTTCACGCTGCTGGCGCGCGCGCGTTAGCGGGGCGTTGCCGCACCGCGGCGAGCGCGATCGTTGGCGCGCGCGCGTCGCGAGGCCTAGACTGTGCGTCACCGGCGCTGCCCGCCGCCCGGGCCGCCCCACAACAACACGCAAGGGGACAACACCATGAGAACTACGATTGCGGCGCTGCTGCTGCTGCCCGCCACGGCACTCGCTGCCAGCTCCTTCGACGGCACCTGGAAGCTGCGTCCCGACTCGTTGAAGGTGAGCGGCAAGCCCGAGGTGTTCGTCGTCGCCGAGGGCATGTACACCTGCTCGAGCTGTGTTCCGGAGATCAAGGTGAAGGCGGACGGCACTGACCAGAAAGTGACCGGCCACGCCTATTACGACACGGTCAACGTCAAGATCGTCAGCCCGACCTCGATCGAGGTAACGAACACCAAGGCCGGCAAGCCGGTCGTCAGCGTGACATACACCGTCTCGGCCGACGGCAAGACGCTCAGCAACAAGTTCGTCGACAACACCGGCGCCAAGACCGCCACCGGCTCCTTCTCGGAGACCCGCGTCGCCGCAGGTCCGAGCGGGGCGCACGCCGTGTCCGGCTCGTGGCTGGCGGGGGCCATCAGCGATGCGAACGATGCGGCGCTCACTTACCGCTACGGCATGACCCCGGATGCCTTCACCATGCAGTGGAACGGCCAGCGCTATGACGCGAAGTTCGACGGCAAGCAGTACGCGGTTACCGGCGACCCGGGAAATACGAAAGTGATACTGAAGCGCATCGACGACAACACGGTGGACGAGACCGACTATCGCATGGGCAAGGTCACGGACGAGATCCACCTGGCTGCGGCGAAGGACGGCAAGACCGTCGACGTCACCGACAAGGACGTGCAGCACGGGCAAACGACGACGTTCACGCTCGACCGGCAGCAGTAGCGACCGGCAGCAGTAGCGGCTATCCCCGGGAGTGGCCGGTGCCGCTCCCGGGATCCGCGCCAGCCCGCGGCAGGGGAGGGTAAATCCCGATCCGTGGTCTTAGGATGTGCTCATGGCCGCAACACGCCCGCGGGGCCGCCCTGCTTATGCCGACGTTCTGACGCCCGCCGAGTGGCGGGTCGTGCACGCCGTGCAGCACGGCCTGAGCAATCGCGAGATCGCCGCGCGCCGCGGAATCAGCCGCGATGCGGTGAAGTATCACGTGGCCAACGCCATCGCCAAGCTCGGGGTGGTGAACCGCCGCGGGCTGCGCGGCTGGTTTCGCGAGCCGCGCCACAGCGCGCTCAGCCGCAGGGAGAAACCGCAGATGAGCACCGTGACACTCGGCCCGCTCGCGCAGATCGCGCGCAGCGTGCGCGACATCAAGGAAGCGGAAGCGTGGTACGGCAAGACGCTCGGCCTGCGCCACCTCTACACCTTCGGCTCACTCGCCTTCTTCGACTGCGGCGGCACGCGGCTGATGCTGTCCGCGCAGGAGCAGCCAGGGCCTGAGTCCATTCTCTACCTGCGCGTCGAGGACATCCGCGCGGCCTACGAGCTGCTGCGCTCGCGCGGCGTGCAGTTCGGCGAGGCGCCGCACATGATCCACCGCCATGCCGACGGCACGGAGGAGTGGATGGCGCACTTCAGCGATCCCGAAGGGCGTGCGCTCGCGATCCTCTCGCAGGTGAAGCCGTAGTAGCGACGCTTAGCGCGACGGCAGCGGCGCGGCGGCCGCGTGCCCCTTGGCGGGCTTGTCCCTGGGTTTGGTGGCCGGCGCCGCCGGCTTGGCAAGCAGATCCTCAAGCGGCGTGAAGATCAGCCCGTACTTGTAGTCGGGTATCTCGAATTCCCAGCCGCTGAGGCGCGCGCTGAGCGTCTGCGCTTCCGCCGCGGTGACCGGGGCGTTCGAGCGCGCGTTGATCGTGACCAGCGCATGTGGACCGTCCTTGCGCCCGGCGAGCTGCACCTCCAGTCCGTCGAAGGTGCGGAAAGTTGCGTGCGCGAGCGCCGCGCCGGCCTGCTGCGTAAGCGCCGCCCCAGCCGGCTGCGCGAGCGCTGCCCCGGCCGGCTGCGCTGCCGCCGCCCCGGCCGGCGGCGCTGCCTTGCGGACGTCGTCGAGCGTGAGCGTGCTCAAGGCCGCGCCCAGCCCGTCGGCCGCCCCGGGGCTGCTGAGCGCGCGGCCCTTGGGCAGCGGGCTGACGTTGAAGTTGGCGTCCTGCGCCTTGTCGCGCGCCGCCTTGTAGGAGGCGCCCTGCGCCGGCTGCTCCTCGATCTCGCGCACACGCTGCTCGGAGATGTCGAGCAGCTCGTGCGCCAGCCAGACCTTCGGGTCGGCATCGACGCTCAGCTGCGGCGCGGCGAGCAGGCTCGGCGGCGTGCCGGCGATGCGCACGTAGCCTGACTTCGCGCCCGAGGACTTGCCGACGATGAGCGCCCAGCGGTGCGCCGGTGCGGTGAGCTCGATCAGCGTGCCGCCCGCCTTGGGCGAGGCGACATCCTCGACCCCGAGCTGCGGGTAGTTGGCCGGCAGGCGGGTCTTCTCCTCGACGATGTTGAGCGCACCGAGACCGAGGACCAGCTTGCGTACCTTGCTCAGGTCGGCGGGCCAGTCGCGCTCGGCGACCTGCCAGCCGTGCGCGTCCTTGCGCAGCGTGGTGTGCGTGTCGTCGCCGCGGCGCAGGCTGACGCTGGTGAGCGCGTTCACCTGCTGCTCGAGCCCGGGCAACACCAGCTCGCCGGCCGCCAGGTCGCGCTCCAGGTGGCGCCGCGAGGACAGCCAGATCGCGAACGCGATGACCGCGATGCCTGCGACCAGCAGCCAGAACGCACGGCGGGCGCTCATGGCGCACCCCGCCCGGCAGCGGCGGCGCTGGTGCGCCGTCGCCGGCGCCAGGTCGCGATCAGCAGCACCGCCAGCGCGAACACCACCGGCACCACGACGATGTTGAGGATCTTGAGGGTGGTGCCGAGGCGCTTGATCTCCGCATCGAGCCCGGCGCGCACCGCGCGCAGCTCCTTGCGGATGCGCAGCTTCTCCGTCTGGAAGCGCGCGAGCGCCGCTTCCTGCTCGGGGGTGAGGATCAGCACGCCGTTGTCGTTCTTGCCCTGCAGCGCGGCGAGCTTGGTCTCCGTGTCGCGCAGCTGCTGCTCGAGCTCCTGCTCCTTGGCGCGGAAGCGCTCGTCGGCGGCGCGACGCAGCTTCTCGACGCGCTCGAACGGACGGGTGAAGGTGGCGCGGCCGCGCACACTGATGAGGTCGGCGCTGCCGGCGAGATTGTCGAGTGCGTTCTGCACCAGGTCGCCGTTGCTGGCGACCGCCTGCGTCATGCGCTGGCCAAAGAAATTCTGCTCGCGCACCCACAGGTAGTCCGACAGCAGGTCGGTGTCGGCGAACACGACGAGGTTGAGCGGTTTCACCGACGCCTTGAGGTCCGTCTGGCCGGCGGGCAGCGTCACGCCCGGCGGGGGACCGGCGGGGAAGGCGCTGTGCACGTTGCCGGTCACGCGCGCCGCCAGCACGTAGCGCTGCCCGGTGGGCTTGAAACCCTCCTGCAGCGTCGCCGGATCGAACAGCATGCGAAAGCGCGATACCGGCAGCGGCTCGGCGTCCGTGCTCGACAGCAGCAGCGGCTCGAAGCAGCTCTTCGCGCCCTGCACCGGCTGGCAGGCCTGTGCGCCCTTGAGCGGCTCGAGGTAGCCGGCGGTGGCCACGTTGACGTTGGACAGCCCGGCGGTGATGACGTCGTCGGAGGTGAAGCTGCTCTTGTCGAGGCCGAGGATCCCCAGGTGCTCGACCGGCTCCTGTCCCTGGCGCATGGTGACGGTGAGCGCGTGGCCGCGGTCGGCGATCACCTGGTTGGGATTGAACTGCACGCCCCAGGCGTTGAGCAGCGCGGTCAGGTGCGAGGACTTGTCGGCGCCCATGGACGCCATCGGGTTCTGCGGGTCGGCGCCGGAGTTGTCGGACTCGGCCAGCGGATCGACGAACACCAGGATGTGGCCGCCGCGCAGCGCGAACTGGTCGATCGAGAACTGCAGCGCCGGGGACAGCTCCTTCGGATGCACCAGCACCAGCACGTTCACCTCCGGGTCGAGGTGCGTGGCGCCCGGCTCGAGCGGCCGCAGGTCGAACAGCTGCTGCGCGTCGGCGTAGATCGTCCACGGCTGGCGTATCTGTCCGGTCTGCGGATCGAAGCCCGGCCCCATCGGCAGCGAAGTCAGCCAGGCGACCACCGGCTTCTTGGGATTGGCGAGCTGGTAGACGAGCTTGACGACGTCGTACTCGAGGAACTGCTCCTGGCCCGGATCGAAGAACGGGATCACGGCACGGCCGTCGGTGGCGTTGGTGCCGGCGAGGCCGAAGTAGAACTGCGAGCCGCTCGTGCCGAGCGGCGCGCCACTCACGCCGAGCTCGGCGGCGCGGTCTTCCTCCTCGGAGAAGGGCTGCGGGTCGATCACGTGCAGGTGCAGCTTGCCGCCGGAGCGGCCGGCGAGCTCCTCGAGGAACTCGCGCACGCGCATGCCGTAGGTCTTCAGCTGCGGCAGCTGCCCGGCGGCCTTCTCCGAGAAGAAGAAGTACAGGTTGATCGGCTCCTTGATGCTCGCCAGCACCCGCTCGGTGCCCCGGGCGGTGGTGTACAGGTGGTTCTGGGTGAGATCGAGCCGCCAACCGCGCAGTGCGTAGTTGCACAGCACCGTGAGGCCGATGAGCAGCAGGGCGATCCCGAGCAGCGTGCCGCCGCCGAGTGTCGAGCGTTTGTTCATGGGATGGCGGTGCCCTTCACTAGTCGGCCTTGCGCAACTCGAGCGCGACGCCGGTGGCCAGCAGGAAGAAGCCGATCAGCATCGCGAAAAACAACAGGTCGCGCACGTCGATGACGCCCTTGGCGATCGACTCGAAGTGCGTGAGAAAGGAGAGTGACGCGACCGCGTCGGTGAGCGCCTGCGGCGCCCAGGTGCGGAACAGATCGAGCACCATGGGGAAGCCGGCCAGCAGGAACGCGAAGCACGCCACCACCCCGAGTATGAAGGCGACCACCTGGTTGCGGGTCAGCGCCGACATGCATGAGCCGATGGCGAGGAAGCCGCCGGCGAGCAGCAGGCTGCCGAGGTAGGCGGCGAGGATCGCGCCGTTGTCGGGACTGCCGAGGTAGTTGACCGTGATCCACAGCGGAAAGGTGAGCGCGAGCGCGAGCGCGGTGAAGATCCAGGCGGCCAGGAACTTGCCGAGCACTGCATCGCGCAGCCGCACCGGCTGGGTCATCAGCAGCTCGATGCTGCCGGACTTGCGCTCCTCGGCCCACAGCTTCATCGAGAGCGCCGGGATCAGGAACAGGTACAGCCACGGGTGAAAACTGAAGAACGGGTCGAGGTCGGCCTGGCCGCGCTCGTAGAAGCCGCCGAGGTAGAAGGTGAAGGCGTTCGCCAGCACCAGGAAGATGAGGATGAACACGTACGCGAGCGGGGTGGCGAAGTAACTCGCCAGCTCGCGGCGCATGATGATGCCCACGTTGCGCATGCGGTGCTTTCGTTTCAGGCCGTGATGGTGCGGAACACTTCGTCGAGGCGCCCGGACTCGAGGTGCAGCTCCTTGAGCTTAAAGCCGCTGCGCGCCGCCAGCTCCGAGATCGCCGCCAGGATGGTGGCGCCCGAGCGCGGCAGCGCGGTGAGGCGCGCGTCGCGCTCGCTCACCTCCACCGAGGCAACCGCCGGCAGCGCCGCCATCGCCGCGCGCGCCGCCGGCAGCTGCGCAGGCTCCTCGAGCTGCATGGAGACCGCGTTGTGGTAGCGCGAGCGCGTCGCCAGTCCCGCCGGGCTGTCGTCGGCGACGATGCGGCCGCGCGCGATGATGATCGCGCGGGTGCACACCGCGTCCACCTCTTCGAGGATGTGGGTGGAAATGACGATGATCTTGTCGCGCGCCATGTCGTTGATAAGCGTACGCACCTCGTGCTTCTGGTTAGGATCGAGGCCGTCGGTCGGCTCGTCGAGGATCAGCACCGGCGGGTCGTGCACGATGGCCTGCGCGAGTCCCACCCGGCGGCGAAAGCCCTTGGAGAGCGTCTCGATGGTCTGCTCGAGCACGCTCTGCAGCTGCAGGTGCTCGATGACGTGCGCGAGCCGCGTGCGGCGCCGCTCGCCCTCGAGCGAGCGCAGGTCGGCCACGAACGCGAGGAACTGCCGCACCGTCATCTCGCCGTAGAGGGGCGCGCCTTCCGGGAGGTAACCGAGGGCCGCCTTGGCGGCGAGCGGCTCGCTCTCGACGTCATGACCGCAGATGCTCGCGCGCCCGGAGGTCGGCACGATGAACCCGGCCAGCATGCGCATGGTGGTGGTCTTGCCGGCCCCGTTCGGTCCGAGGAATCCGAGCACCTCGCCCGGCCCCACCTCGAAGCTGACATCCTCGACGGCGGTGAGCGAGTCGTAGTGTTTGGTGAGATGTTCGGTCCTGATCATGCGGTTTTGCGCTCTTTAGTCCGCCGTGAGGCGAAAAGTTCCCGTCACATTCAAAGGGCGCGATTGTGGCTGCGACCCGGAGTGGAATTCAACTTTGTTTAATCTGTCTTGCATTTCAATAAATTATGCCGTGTTCTTCATGTGACACAGCGAAGGCGCACACGTAAGGCGTTTTGCGTCACGGCACCGCCACGGGCGCGTCATGTGCCCGTCAAGCACCGGCCGCACACTAACGCGCGGGCGTTGTGCCAACCTTAAAAGGGCTTGCATGGGTTCTGCGTGCTGCGAAGACGCGCTGCTGGCGTACAGCGAGCTCGACCGCGGCGCGCCGTTCTGCGGCAACCCGGCCTGTGCGCTGCACGTACGGCTCGCCGACGCGCAGGTCGAAGGCGGCGGCAACTGGATCACGCTCCCCGACGGACGCATGTTCGGCCGCAGCCGCTTCGGCAACGCGCTGCTGTGCGATGCCTGCGGCACCTGGCGTGGGCCGGTGCGCATCGCGCCGCCTCAGGAGCCGAAGCGCCGTCGCGCCCGCCAGTAGAGAATGCACAGCGCGCCGCCGAGCAGGCCGCCGAGGTGGGCGAAGTGCGCCACGCCCGGCTCCCGCCCGGTCACGCCGAACAGCAGCTCGAGCAGCGCGTAGATCGTCACGAACAGCCACGCGGGCAGCGGGATCGGTATCGGGATCACGAACAGGCGCCGCCGCGGGAAGTACCAGGCGAAGGCGAGCAGCACGCCGAACACTCCGCCCGAGGCGCCGATAGTGGCTTCCGCCGCGGTGCTCGTGCCCTGCACCGCGAGCTGCGTCACTCCGGCGGCGAGCGCGCACACCAGGAAATAGCCGACCAGGCGCCGCGGCCCCCAAAGGCGCTCGAGCTCCCCGCCGAACATGTAGAGCGCGAACATGTTGAAGAAAATGTGCGCCAGGCTGCCGTGCAGGAAGGCGTAGGTGATGAGCTGCCAGACGTGGAACTGCCCGCTGCCCAGCGGCCACAGCGCGAACCATTGGTCCATGAAGGCGCGCGCGACCTGCTGCAGCAGGAACACCGCGACGTTGACGAGGATCAGCGCCCGCGTGGCGGGCGGCAGCGAGGGAAACATCTGCGGATCTTACGGTGTCAGATCGCGCGCTGCAGGAATAGCAGGTCCAGCCAGCGATCAAACTTGTAACCGACCTCGCGCAGCGTGCCGGCGTGCGTGAAGCCCAGCCGCTCGTGAAAGCGGATGGCGGCGGCGTTGGCCGCGTCCACGCCCGCGATCATGACGTGCTTGCCGAGCGCGGCGGCGCGCGGGATCAGCGCCCGCACCAGCTGCGTGCCAATGCCGCGGCCGCGGCCGTCGGCGCGCACGTGCACGCTGTGCTCGACCGTGAAGCGGTAGCCCGGCCAGGCGCGAAAGTCGCCGAAGCTGGCGAAGCCGGCTACGCCGGCGCTGTCGCGCGCCACCAGCAGCGGATAACCCTGCGCGAGGCGCCCCTGCCACCACTGGTGGCGCTCATCGAGCGTGACCGGCAGGTGGGAGTAGACCGCCGTCGAGGTGGCGATCACCTCGTTGTAGATTGCGAGCAGTCCCGGCAGGTCGGCCGCGGTCGCATCCGCGAGCTGCAGTGCCGCGGGCATCGACCCGGCCGTCATGCGGCGCGCAGCGTGCCGCGCAGGAACTCGATGAGCGGCGGGCTGGTGCTGTGGGCGACGTTGAAGCGCAGCCATTGTCCGCAGCCCCCGTCCGCGGAGAACAGCGCACCGCGCGCCAGCAGGATCGACTGGGCGCGCGCGCGGCGCACCAGCTCGTCCACCGGCGTCGCATCGGGTACCCGCCCCCACAGGAACATGCCTTCACCGCTCGCGCCGCAGAACTCGATGCCGGTCGATTCGAGCGCACTGCGCGCGGCGCGCCGCATGCGCGCCAGCCGCGCACGCAGCTGCTCGACGTGGCGCTTGTAGCGCCCGCCGTCGAGCATTTCGGCGACGAAGCACTCGAGCAGCGCCGAGCCGGCCAGCACCGACAGCACCTTGCGCTCGGTGAGGCGTGCCACCAGCGCGGCGTCCGCGGCCACGAATCCGACCCGCAGCGCCGGACCTATGAGCTTGGTGTAGCTGCCGACGTAGATGACGTGCCGCAGGCCGTCGATCTGCGCCAGCCGTACCGCGGACCCCTCGTACAGGTCGCCGTACACGTCGTCCTCCACGACCACGAATCCATAGCGCTCGGCGAGCGACAGGATGCGGTGGCAGTGCGCAGCTTCCGCACTCCAGCCGGTGGGGTTGTGTACCAGAGTCTGCATGAAGAAGGCGCGCGGCCGGTGCGCGCGGCAGGCCGCCTCGAGCGCCTCAAGATCCGGGCCCGCGGCCAGGCGCGGCACCGGGATCAGCCGCACGTGGTGGGCGCGCAGCTGCTCGAACAGCACGAAATAGCCCGGGTCCTCCACCAGCACCGCGTCCCCCGGAGCGAGCAACAACCGCGCGAGCAGGTCGAACGCCTGGCTCGCGCCATAGGTGGTCATGATGTTGGCCGCGCCCGCGGCGACGCCCTGCTGCACCAGCCGCGCGGCCACCTGCTCGCGCAGCTGCGGCAGGCCCTGCGTCGGACAGGGGAGCCAGGGCTGCGAGCCGCGGCGCTGCAGGCGCCGCAGCACGCTGGCGCAGGCCCCGTCCAGCAGCCAGTTCTCCGGCAGGAAGCCCGAGCCCGCCGGCACGATGTCGCTGCACTGCGCGAGGCACAGCTGCGCGAGCGACAGTGCATCCGAGCCGTCCGTGGCGGAGCCCTCGATCGCGACCAGCGGCGCGGCCAGGCGCTGATGGGTGACGAAGAAACCACGCCCGGCGCGCGACTCGATGAGCCCGCGCGCGACCAGGCGATCATAAGCGTCCACTACCGTGAACGGGCTGGCGCTCACCTGCCGTGCCAGCTTGCGTATCGAGGGCAGCCGCGTGCCCGGGGGCAGGCGGCCCGAGCGCACCAGCCCGGTGACGCGCTCGCAGATCTGGTCGACGAGCGCCACGGGTGACTCGCGGCTCAGCTCGAACATCGGCGCACCTCCGCACCTAAGGCTTCTGTCACCGCAACATCAGGCAGGCAGTGGTGACCAGTGCCAGCGCCATGGCCACATTGAACACCATGCGGGCACGCGGTGCACCGATCACCCGGCGCAGCGAGCTGCCGAACAGCGCCCAGGCGATCATGCAGGGCACCCCGATGCCTTCCATGATCCCGGCCATGTAGGCGCCGCTGCCGATGACGCCGAGCTCGCGCGGCAGGAACAGCGTCGCGGCGGTGAGCGTCATCACCCACGCCTTGGGATTGAGGAACTGGAACAGCGCCGCCTGCAGGAACGTCACCGGCCGCGTCGCGGCACGCGCGGCGCGCTCGGCGCGGCCGAGCATGTGCCAGCCGAGATACAGCAGGTACGCCGCGCCCGCCCAGGCGAGTGCGCCCTGCAGCGCGGGCCAGCGCGTGAACAGCGCCGCGAGCCCGGCGCAGGCGAGCAGCAGCTGCACGACGAAGCCGCCGGCGATGCCGAGCAGGTGCGGCACCGTGCGCCGGAAACCGAAGTTCGCGCCCGAGGCCGTCAACATCACGTTGTTGGGCCCCGGGGTGATCGACATGACGAAGGTGTAGGTGACGAAGGGGAGCGGATCGATCATCGGCGTACGGTGCCTGTGCGCCGCCGCGCAGGGCAGATACAGCGCCGCGGCCGCGGACGCGCACTGTACGGGGGAGACACCGATACGCGCAGCGCCTGGCGGCGGGCGCAGCGCCTGGCGGCGGGCGCGGCAGCGGCGGGGCGCGCGGCGCCGGAACCGCCTGTGCGCCATCCGCTATCATGCCCCCCATGAACGACGCGTTCATCTGCGATGCGGTGCGCACGCCGATCGGCCGCTACGGCGGCGCGCTCGCCGCGGTGCGCACCGACGACCTGGCGGCCGTGCCGATCCGTGCGCTGCTGGCGCGCAATCCGACGCTCGATCCGGCCGCGGTCGAGGAGGTGCTGCTCGGCTGCGCCAACCAGGCGGGCGAGGACAATCGCAACGTCGCCCGCATGGCGCTGCTGCTCGCGGGGCTGCCGGTATCGGTCGCCGGGGCGACCATCAACCGCCTGTGCGGCTCGGGCCTGGACGCGCTGGCCATGGGCGCGCGCGCCATCCGCGTCGGCGAGGCGCAGCTCGTCATCGCCGGCGGGGTCGAGTCGATGTCGCGCGCGCCATTCGTGATGCCGAAGGCGGACGCCCCGTTCAGCCGCGACGCGCAGGTGTTCGACACCACCATCGGCTGGCGCTTCGTCAACCCGCGCCTGCGCGAGCAGTACGGCATCGACTCGATGCCCGAGACCGGGGAGAACGTCGCCGCGCAGTTCCACGTCGCGCGCGCCGACCAGGATCGTTTCGCGCTGCGCAGTCAGCAGCGGGCCGCGGCCGCGGCGGCGCGCGGCTTCTTCGCCCGCGAGCTGGTGCCGATCGGGGTGCCGCAGAAGAAGGGGGCGCCGCTGCAGGTGGGTCGCGACGAGCATCCACGTGCGGAGACGACGCTCGAGCAGCTCGCCTCGCTGCCGGCGCCATTTCGCGCCGGCGGCACCGTGACCGCGGGCAACGCGTCCGGCATCAACGACGGCGCCTGCGCGCTGCTGGTCGCGTCCGCGGCCGCGGCCGCGCGTCTCGGGCTCACGCCGCGCGCGCGCATCGTTGCCGCGGCCACCGCCGGGGTCGAGCCGCGCATCATGGGCATGGGCCCGCTGCCCGCGACGCGCAAGGTGCTCGAGGTGGCCGGGCTCACCTTAGCGCAGCTCGACGTGATCGAGCTGAACGAGGCATTCGCGAGCCAGGCGCTCGCCGTGCTGCGCGAGCTCGGCCTGCCCGACGATGCCGCGCAGGTGAATCCCAACGGCGGGGCGATCGCGCTCGGTCACCCGCTCGGCATGTCCGGCGCGCGCCTCGCGGCCACCGCGACCTGGCAGCTCGCGGCGAGCGGCGGCCGCTACGCGCTGTGCACCATGTGCATCGGCGTCGGACAGGGCATCGCGCTGATTCTCGAGCGCGTCTAGCTCGCGGCCGGCGGGGACTGCCAGGGCAGGCGGTCCAGATCGAGATTGCCGCCGCTCAGGACCACGCCGATGTGCGAGCCGCGCAGCTTGTCGCGCTGCGTGAGCAGCGCCGCATACGGCACCGCGGCCGAGGGCTCGATGACGATCTTGAGCACCTCCCACAACTGGCGCATCGCCTGCACGATCGCTTCTTCCGTCACCGTCACGATATCCTCGACCCGCCCGCGGATCGCGGCGAAGGGCTTCTCCCCTAGGGCACCGCGCAGGCCGTCGGCGATCGTGACCGGCGCGCGCTCCGGCGGCAGCAGCCGGCCGGCGCGGAACGAGCGCGCCGCATCGTCGGCGCCCGCGGGCTCGACGCCGATGACGCGGATGCCGGGCTTCAGGTGCGTGGCGGCCACCGCGGAACCGGCGAGCAGGCCGCCGCCGCCCACCGGGCACAGCAGCAGGTCGAGCTCGGGCACCTGCCCGAGCAGTTCCACCGCCGCGGTCGCCTGCCCGGCCATGACCGCGTGGTCGTTGTAGGGGTGAATGAGTGTTGCGCCGGTAGCGGCCACGACCTCACTCGCGGCGCGTTCGCGCGCCGCGAGCGTCGGCGCGCACCAGGTCACCTGCGCCTTGTAGAGCGCGACCGCGGCGCGCTTGGCCTGCGGGGTGTTGTCGGGCATCACGACGAAGGCGGGGATACCGCGCAGCACGGCCGCGCGCGCCAGCGCTGCCGCGTGATTGCCGGAGGAATGCGTCGCGACGCCGTGTTGCGCTTGCGCCTCGCCGAGCGAGAACACCGCGTTGGTCGCGCCGCGCGCCTTGAAGGCGCCGCCCTTCTGGAAGTTCTCGCACTTGAAGTACAGGCGCGCGCCGACGAGCGCATCGAGCCTGCTGCTGGTCATCACCGGGGTGAGGCTGATGCGCCCGGCCAGGCGCGCGCGTGCCTGCTCGATGAGCTCGAAGCTGAATCCGGTCGGTTCGTCCGCCATAGCGCGCGAGGATGGCGGGCGCGCGCCGCTGCGGTCAAGCGCACTAAGCGCGCGTTCACTTTCAGCGCAGCGCGCCGGCGGAGGCGGAAGCCCCCAGGCGCGCGCTCAAGCGGGCGAGCGCGATGCTCACGTCGACCGGCGGCGCATCGGCCGCGGCGCCGCCTAGACCGGCGCTGTCGCGCAGCAGCGCGGCGAGGGTGTCGGCGCCGAGGCGGGTGGGCGAGGCGGATATCAGCAGCGCCAGCGCGCCGGTGATCTCCGCCGCCGCCACCGACGTACCCGAGGCGAAGTCGTACTCGCCGTTCGGGCGCAGCGTGAGGACGTGCTCGGCGGGCGCGGCGAGCGCGCGCGGTACGGCCGGCTGTTCGCTGGCACTGGCGGTGATCACGCCGGGAATGGCGGTGGGGAAGGGCGCGTCCGCCCCGGCGGCGGCGCCGACGAACACCACGCCGTGTCTGAGGCCGCTCGTCACCAGCGCGGCGAGCAGCGGGTCCGCGGGGCCGCCGATACTCAGGTTCACCAGCGGCGCACCCGAGGCGAGTGCGGCCGCGAGCGCCTGCGCCAGGGTAAAGGTGTTGCAGGCGGCCGCGTCGCTCGCGGCCTCGAGCTGCCAGCACGCGGCGAATACCTCGATGCGCACCGCGGGCGCGACGCCGACGATGCCGATGTTGTTGTTGGCGACGGCCGCGATGACGCCGGCCATGGCCGTGCCGTGCCGCAGCGCCGCGGCCGGCGGCGCCGGCCCGGGGACGAAGGAGCGCACGCGGGCGATGCGGCCGGTGAGATCCGGATGCAAGGCGTCGACGCCGGTGTCAATCAGCGCCACGCGCACGCCCGCCCCCTGGGTGCGCTCGTGGGCGCGCGGGATGCCGAGCACGGCGAGGTTGGTCTGCAGGTCGTAGAGCGGGTCGTTGTAGTGGGCGTCCGCGCTCGAAGTCAGCGAATGAAACTCCTGCAGCGGCTGCGCCAGCACCACGCTGCCGTCGTGCGACAGCGCCTCGAGCACCGTCGCGACGCTCCTGCCGTCGGTGATCTCGAACACGACGCAGTGCATCGACAGCGCCTGGATCGGCCAGCTCGCCACCTGGTGCAGCGCGTAGCGCGAGGCGACGCGCCGCGCCTGCTGCTGCGCGCTCTGCCCCACCGCATAGCCGCTGCCGCCATAACGGCTGCCGCTCGAGCCGGCGGGTCCCGGCGGCGCGTGCTGCTCGTTGGCGAAGGCCACGACGATGCGCGGCAGCGCGCCCGGGGTCGGCGCCGGCGGTGCGGCGAGCGCCCCGCCGGCGCTGAGCGCTGCCAGCCCGGCGAGGAGCGCACACGCGAGGGGGCGCATCAAGGCGGCGGCGGTTGCCGCTCCGGGTTGGTCACCGCGGCGGCTGCGGCGAGCGGCTCGACCCAGCGCACGCGCGGATCCGCGCGCAGCCGCTGCGCGAGCTCGCTCAGCTCTCCGTGCAGCCGCGCGCCGGCGCCGTCGGGCGAGGCGGGCGCGGCAGGAGCGATACCGAAGATGCCGACGGAATCCGGACCCTCCACCACGCGCGCGCCGGCCGAGTGCAGCAGCTGACCGGCCTCGCCGACCGACACGGACGGCACGAAGGCGATGTGCAGCACCTCGGCGCTGGTGGCGGCCGAACTGGTGTAGGTCGCATACAGCGGCTGCGACCAGCGCCAGGTGGTCGCCGTGAGCGCCGCGAGGCCCGCGACCAGCACCACACTCGCCGCCCAGGCAAGACCTAAGGGACGCCAGGTCGACACCGCCGGCCGCAGCGTGCGTCTGGCAGGCGCGGCGGCGCGCGCGCCCGTCGTGGTGCGTACCGCAGCGGCACGGCCGTCGATGCGCTCGAGGAGCTTGCGGAACGAGGGACCGGGCGCGTAGGTGACGCGCTCGGGTTGCGTGAGCGCCTCGCACATGAGGCGCTCGCGTGCCACCTCGCGAGCGCACTCGGCGCAGGCCGCGACATGCTCCTCCACGAGCGCGCGCTGCGCCGCTGCGAGCCGGCCGTTGGCCAGCCACGGCAGCAGCAGCCAGCACTCTTCGTGCAGCGAGGGTGCGGTGCCCATCAGACGCCCTGCGTCCATGCCGCACGCGCGGCGCCGCCCGCCGTCGGCTGTGCCAGGAGCGGCAGCAGCTTCTGCAGCTTGCCGCGCGCATGGAACAAGCGTGTCTTCACCGTGTTTACCGGGCAATTCATGATGACGGAGATCTCCTCGCAGGAGTGGCCGAGCTCGTAACACAACTCCACCGCGAGCCGCTGCTCGATCGGCAGCTGCGCGAGTGCCTGGCCGAGCCAGTCGCGCAGCTCCTCGGTGCCGGAGCTACCTTCCGTGGTGAGTGGCAGCTCGGTCGCCTCCAGGTTCTGCTCGGCCAGACGCGCCGAGGCGCGAAACGCGTTGCGCGCCTTGCGGTACGCAATCCCCAGGATCCAGGTCGAGGGCTGCGAGTCGCCGCGGAAGGTACGCGCCTTGCGCCACACCACCCAGAAGGTGTCGTTGATGACCTCTTCGGCGATGTCGTAGCGGTGCGTGAGGCGCGTGAGGAAGCGCGCCATGCGCCGATGGTAGAGGTTGTAGAGCTCCTCGAACGCCTTGCGATCGCCCTCGCCGATGCGGGCAATGAGCTCCACCTCGCGCGCCGCGCCGCCCGCCCCACGTACGTTGAGCTCTGCCATGCCGTGTTCGCCGTCGTCCTTACGGTGGTCGTAAGAGGAAAAAGCGCCCTTTCCGGTGAGTGTCGCGTGCCGCTGCTGCGGTTCAGTCACTATGTCCGAAGCCCTGCACGGCGGTCAAAAGCGCCAGCTCACGGTGGCCGCGAGACGGTGATTGGCGAGCGGGTAGGGGGCGAGCTGCTGCGCCTTGCCCTGGGTGAGGAAATAGCCCGCCTCGAGCCGCCAGCGGCGATATTCGTAAGCCAGCCCCGCGTTTCCATAGGCGTAGCCCCCGGCTCCGGAGGGCGCCGGGGGCTCCTCGTAGTCGGCCGGGGGCTGCGGCGTGCTGCGGCCGCTCGCGTAGTAGTAGCCGACGCCGCCGGTCGCGAACAGGCCGCCGGTGAGCAGCCACTGACCCGAGGCATCCGCCACCCAAGCCGGCCCGCGGCTCAGGCGCTCGCTGTACCAGTAGCGCACCGCGTTCGGGATGGCGGTCACGGAGAACGACCAGCGGTCGAGGTAGGTCACCTTCGCGGCCACCTCCTGGTAATCGAGCGAGGTGTACGGCGTGCCGGCGACGTAGTAGTGCGCCCGCCCGTCGACGCTGGCGCTCCAGGTACTGCTGAGCTGCCAGCGCTGACCCAGGTACACCTCCAGCTCGTCCGCCGCCCCGGGCGGCAGCTGGCGGTCGCGCGTCGACGCCCACACCCCGAGGTAGGTTCCGCTGCCGCTGTCGAGGTGCACGTCGACCTGCGCCGCGCCGTGTCCGTCGCTTTCGGCAAGGCCCCGGTAGATGTAATCGCTGGTCAGGCTGAGGCTTCCTCCTACACTCAGGTCATCGGGAAAGCCTGCCGCCGCGGCCGGGCCCGCCGAAGCAAAGAGCGCCCAGGCCAGCAGCCGGCCTGCCAGCAAAGCCCTGAAACGGTGCATGGCAGCCACGGTTTCTGGCATTTCTGATGTGTGTCGGCCGCGGATGGGACTTATCCTTGGAGGCACCCGGCGGGTCCGTGCAAGCCCGTCCGGGCCCCCTCGGAGGTATACTGCATATCTATGGAGACCCTATCGCCGGGCGACAGCGCCGTCGTGCGGCGCATTGTCGCCGAACACCTGGGGCGTCCAGGCCCTCTGCTGGAAGTGTTGCATGCCGTGCAGGCGGCGTTGGGGTTCATCCCCGCGGGCGCCGTTCCGCTCCTCGCCCAGGAGCTGAACCTGTCGCGTGCCGAGGTGCATGGCGTCGTCACCTTTTATCACTACTTTCGCCGCTCCCGCCCCGGGGTCCACACCGTGAGCCTCTGCCAGGCGGAGTCCTGCCAGGCCATGGGCGCCGGGGCGCTCACCGAGCACGCCCGCAAAAGGCTCGGGATCGATTTCCACGAGACGACCCCGAACGGGCGCTTCTCGCTCGAGCCGGTCTATTGTCTCGGCAACTGCGCCTGCTCGCCCGCGGCCATGATTGACGGGCAACTTTACGGACGGGTGACCGCGGAGCGCTTCGATGAGCTCATAGCCCAGGATTCCGCAGCGTCATGACGGTCACAGTTTACGTTCCCATCGATGCGGGTGCCTTGTCGCTGGGGGCCGGCGAGGTCGCGGCGGCGATTGCCGCCGAGGCGGGGCGCCGCGGCACGCAAGTCACGCTCAAGCGCAACGGCTCGCGCGGCGCCTACTGGCTCGAGCCGCTCATCGAGGTGGTCACCCCCGCCGGTCGCTGCGCCTACGGGCCGGTGACGGTGGGCGACGTGCGTGCGCTGTTCGATGCGGACTTCCTGCACGGCGGAGCGCACGCGCTGCGGCTTGGTCCGACCGAGGCCATCCCCTGGTTCAAGGGTCAGCAGCGTCTCACCTGCGAGCGCGTCGGCATCGTGGACCCGGCGAGTGTCGAGGACTACGTGGCGCACGGCGGCTACCAGGGACTCAAGCGCGCCCTGTCGCTCGAGGGAGCGGCGATCGTGCAGGCCATCACCGCTTCCGGCCTGCGCGGGCGCGGCGGGGCGGCGTTTCCGACCGGCATCAAGTGGAAGACGGTGCTCGATCAGCAGGCCGCACAGAAATACGTCACCTGCAACGCCGACGAGGGCGACTCGGGGACCTTCGCCGACCGCATGCTGATGGAGGGCGATCCGTTCGTCCTCATCGAGGGCATGACCATCGCCGGCATCGCGGTCGGTGCGACCCAGGGCTTCATCTACCTGCGCGCGGAGTACCCGCACGCGCACGCCGCGCTCAAGACCGCGATCGCGGCGGCGCGGCACGCCCGGTATCTTGGCGCGGACGTGGCCGGCAGCGGCAAGCGCTTCGAGCTCGAGGTGCGCCTGGGCGCCGGTGCTTACATCTGCGGCGAAGAGACCTCGATGCTCGAGAGTCTCGAGGGCAAGCGCGGCGAGGTGCGCGTGCGTCCGCCGCTGCCGGCGATCAAGGGCCTGTTCGGCCAGCCGACCATTGTCAATAATGTGGTGACGCTGGCGAGCGTCCCGTGGATCATGGTGCACGGCGCGGAAGCCTACGCGGCCTTCGGCATGGGCAAGTCGCGCGGCACGCTGCCGATCCAGCTGGCGGGCAACATCAAGCGGGGTGGACTGATCGAGCGCGCCTTCGGGCTCACCCTGCGCGAGCTGCTGTACGACTACGGCGGCGGCTCGGCTACGGGTAAGCCGATCCGCACGGTGCAGGTGGGCGGGCCGCTTGGGGCCTACATCCCTGCATCGCAATTTGATACCGCCGTGGACTACGAGGCGCTCGCCGGCATCGGCGCGCTGCTCGGACACGGCGGCATCGTGGCGTTCGACGACAGCGTCGACATGGCGCGCATGGCGCGCTACGCGATGGAGTTCTGCGCCGTCGAATCGTGCGGCAAGTGCACCCCGTGCCGCATCGGCTCGACGCGCGGGATGGAGATCATCGATCGCATTCTCGAAGGCGTCGACGGCGAGCGCAATCTTAAGCTGCTCGAGGATCTGTGTGAGACCATGGTGCAGGGCTCGCTGTGCGGGCTGGGCGGCATGGCGCCGTTCCCCGTGCAGAGCGCATTGAAGTATTTCCGCGAGGATTTTCGCGCGCGCGTCAACTGACAGCGCCGCACGAGTGAGGCTCGAATCATGTATGCCATAGATTATGAAGACTTTGGGACGCCGCAGCCGGTAAGCGCAGGCGCGCCGGTCAGCGTCGAGATCGACGGCCATGCGCTCACCGTGCCCGAGGGCACCTCGGTGATGCGCGCCGCGGCGCTCGCCGGAGTGAAGGTGCCGAAGCTGTGTGCCACCGACACGCTCAAGGCGTTCGGCTCGTGTCGCCTGTGCCTGGTGGAGGTCGAAGGCCGCAAGGGTTATCCGGCCTCCTGCACGACGACCGTCGTCGCGGGCATGAAGATTCGCACGCAGTCGCCGAAGCTGCAGCAGTTGCGCCGCAGTGTGATGGAGCTGTATCTGTCCGACTATCCGCTCGAGCGCCAGCCGAGCGAGTCAGAGGAGCGCACGGAACTGCGGGTCATGGCGGACAAGCTCGGCGTGAAGTCGACTCCGTACGCCAACGGCAAGCGCCATCGCGGCCAGCCCAAGGACGAGAGCAATCCGTATTTCACCTTCGACCCGGACTCGTGCATCGTCTGCTCGCGTTGCGTGCGCGCGTGCGACGAGATCCAGGGAACGTTTGCGCTCACCATTCAGGGGCGCGGCTTCGATTCCAAGGTGTCGGCGAGCCAGGACGAGCCGTTCCTCGAGTCCGAGTGCGTTTCCTGCGGCGCGTGTGTCGAGGCCTGCCCGACCGCGGCGCTCACCGAGAAATCGATCATCGGCCTGGGTGCCGCCGAGCGCGCCGTCGCCACGACTTGCGCCTACTGCGGCGTCGGCTGCGGCTTCAAGGCGGAGCTGCGCGGTACGGGCGAGGACGTCGAGGTGGTGCGCATGACGCCCGACCGCGACGGCCGCGCGAACCACGGCCACGCGTGCGTCAAGGGGCGCTTCGCCTACGGCTACGCGACCCATCCCGACCGGGTGCTCAAGCCCATGGTCCGCAAGAGCATCCGCGACAACTGGCGCGAGGTGTCGTGGGAGGAGGCGATTGCCTACAGTGCGAGCGAGATCCGGCGCATCCAGGCCAAGTACGGCCGCGACTCGGTCGGCGGCATCACCTCCTCGCGCTGCACCAACGAGGAGACCTTCCTGGTGCAGAAGCTGGTGCGGGCGGCGTTCGGCAACAACAACGTCGACACCTGCGCACGCGTGTGTCATTCCCCGACCGGCTACGGTCTGAAGAACACCCTCGGCGAGTCGGCCGGCACCCAGGCCTTCGACTCGGTCATGCAGGCCGACACCGTGCTCATCGTCGGTGCCAATCCCACCGACGGCCACCCGGTGTTCGCCTCGCAGTTGAAACGCCGCCTGCGTCAGGGCGCGAAGCTGATCATCGCCGATCCGCGCGAGATCGCGCTGGTGCGCACCCCGCACATCCAGGCCGACGAGCATCTGCAGCTCCAGCCCGGCACCAACGTGGCGCTGCTCAATGCGCTGGCGCACGTGGTGGTCACCGAGGGCTTCGTCAAGGAGGCCTACGTCGCCGAGCGCTGCGAGCCGGACTCGTTCCGCCAGTGGCGCGAGTTCGTCGCGCAGGAGCGCAACTCGCCGGAGGCGAGCGAGAGCATCACCGGCGTGCCGGCCGATAAGGTACGCCATGCGGCGCGCCTGTACGCGACCGCCGGCAACGCGGCCATCTACTACGGCCTCGGCGTCACCGAGCACAGCCAGGGCACCACCACGGTGATGGCGATCGCGAACCTCGCCATGGCCACCGGCAACCTCGGCCGCGAGGGCGGCGGTGTCAACCCGCTGCGCGGCCAGAACAACGTGCAGGGCTCGTGCGACATGGGCTCGTTCCCGCACGAGTTCAGCGCGTATCGCCACGTGTCCGACCCGCTGGTGCGCAAGTCGTTCGAGGACGCGTGGGGGGTGCAGCTGCAGTCCGAACCCGGCCTGCGCATCCCGAACATGTTCGAGGCGGCGCTCGACGGCACCTTCCGAGGAATGTACGTGCAGGGCGAGGACTTCGTGCAGTCCGATCCCAACACGCATCACGTGAGCGCCGCGATGGCCTCCATGGAGTGCGTGATCGTGCAGGACCTGTTCCTCAACGAGATCGCCAAGTACGCCCACGTGTTCCTGCCCGGCTCCTCCTTCCTCGAGAAGGACGGCACCTTCACCAACGCCGAGCGCCGCGTGGGACGCGTGCGCAAGGTGATGCAGCCGCTGGCCGGTTACGAGGACTGGCAGATCACGGTGCTGCTGGCGAATGCGCTCGGCTACCCGATGCACTACGACCATCCCTCGCAGATCATGGAGGAGATCTCGCGGCTCACCCCGACGTTCAGCCGCCTCACCTACGAGAAGCTCGACCGGCTCGGCAGCATCCAGTGGCCGTGCACGGACGAGGCGCCCGAGGGCACCCCGACCATGCACGTGCACCAGTTCGTGCGCGGCAAGGGCAAGTTCTGGCCCACCGAGTACGTGGCCACCAGCGAGCGCTCCACCAGCCGCTTCCCGCTGATCCTGACGACCGGCCGCATCCTCACGCAGTACAACGTCGGTGCGCAGACGCGCCGCACCGGCAACGTGGTGTGGCACGCGGAGGATGTGCTCGAGATCCATCCGCACGATGCGGAAGTGCGCGGCATCAGTGACGGCGACTGGGTTGGTCTCACCAGCCGCGCCGGCGAGACGGTGCTGCGGGCGAAGGTCTCGGAGAAGATCGCTCCGGGGGTGGTGTACACCACCTTCCATTTCCCCGAGACCAACGCCAACGTGGTGACGACCGAGAACTCCGACTGGGCGACGAACTGCCCGGAGTACAAGGTCACCGCGGTCGAGGTGGTACTGGTGAACCAGAAGGACGCCTGGGAGAAGCGCGCCGAGGCGGAGCGCTCGCTGCCGCGGCCGGCGCGCAAGCGCCGACAGGATCCGACGCCGGCCTGAAGGTGGACGCGCCAGCCATTCCGGACAGCGTCAGCCGAGAAGTCGCCGTCGAGCGCTGGAAGCGCGGCTCGATCGAGCACACCACCGACCTGGTCGCCGAGGAGATGCCGGTGGCGCTCGTCTATCACGACGTACCGCACGTCGTGATGCTGGCGACCCCCGCCGATCTCGAGGACTACGCGATCGGCTTCACGCTGAGCGAGGGGCTGGTGGCGAGCGCCGATGAGATCCGCGGCGTGGAAGTGGTCGCGGGCGAGGCCTCCATGGACGTGAAGATCACGGTCGCCTGGGAGCGCTTCGCGCAGCTGCTGCAGCGCCGCCGCAACCTCACCGGCCGCACCGGCTGTGGTCTGTGCGGCGCGGAGAGCGCCGCGGATGCCATCCGCGAGTGCTCCCCGGTGCCGGCGGGCGTCAGCGTCAGCACCGTTGAGCTGCACGCCGCCATCGCGCAGCTGGCCGCACGGCAGCCGATCAACGCCCGTACCGGCAGCGTGCACGCGGCCGCCTGGGTGGTGCCCGGGGAGGGCATCCGCCTGGTGCGCGAGGACGTCGGCCGGCACAATGCGCTCGACAAGACCATCGGCGCCCTGGTGCGCGCGCGCGCGGACCTGGCCGGCGGTTACATGCTCATCACCAGCCGCGCGAGCTACGAGATGGTGCAGAAGTGCGCCACCGTCGGCATCGCGCTGCTGGTGGCGCTGTCGGCGCCGACCGCGTT
Source organism: Steroidobacteraceae bacterium (assembly GCA_035482695.1). Classification (GTDB taxonomy): domain Bacteria; phylum Pseudomonadota; class Gammaproteobacteria; order Steroidobacterales; family Steroidobacteraceae; genus 13-2-20CM-66-19. Next base: position 36,365 of record DATHQM010000074.1, read on the forward strand.
CGCGGTGCGGCTCGCCGAGCGCTGCGGGCTTACGCTGGTGGCGTTCGCGCGCGCCGACCAGCACGTGGTGTACGCGCACCCCGAGCGGCTGCGGGAGGCAGCGCATAGCGTATGAACATCGACCTGCTCATCAAGATGACCAACGAGATCGGCGAGTTCTTCGCCGGCACGACCGATACCGAGGCCGCGGCGGAGGCAGTGGCCAACCACCTCAAGCGCTACTGGGAGCCGCGCATGCGCGCGCAGATGCTCAGCTACTACGAGCAGCGCCAGGGCGCGGGCTTGAGCGAGGTGGGGAAAAAGGCGGTGGCGCTGCTGCACGAGGCGGCGAAATCCCCACCCGTCGCGCCGCACGCCCCCGATGTCGCTCCGCCCCCCAAGGGCGCGGGAGCATGAGCCCGGCGCCCTTGGCTCCGGGGCGCGTCCTGATCTGCGGCTCAGTGGCCTTCGACACCATCATGGTGTTCGGCGATCGCTTCGCCAATCACATCCTGCCCGACAAGATCCACATGCTGAACGTGTCGTTCCTCGTGCCGCAGATGCGTCGGGAATTCGGCGGCTGCGCCGGCAACATCGCCTATAACCTGAGGCTCCTCGGGGACCTCGGCGTCCCCATGGCGAGCGTGGGCCGCGACTTCGCTCCTTATAAGGAGTGGCTGGCGGCGGCGCGCGTGCCGACGGAGCACATACGCGTCATCGACACCGAGCTCACCGCGCAGGCCTTCATCACCACCGATCTCGACGACAACCAGATCACCGCCTTTCACCCCGGGGCCATGCAGCACAGCCACGCCAACCGCGTGGACGAAGCGCGCGACATCGTGCTCGGCATCGTCGCCCCCGACGGGCGCGAGGGCATGCTCGCGCATGCGGCGCAGTTCGCGCAGCTTCGCATCCCGTTCATCTTCGACCCGGGACAGGGCCTGCCGATGTTCGGCGCCGCCGAGCTGCAGCGCTTCGTGTCGCAGGCGCGCTGGCTGACCGTCAACGAGTACGAGTGGCAGCTGCTGCAGCAGAAGACCGGCTGGGGCGTGCATGACGTCCTCGAGCGGGTCGAGGCGCTGATCGTGACGCGCGGCGCGGCGGGCTCCACCATCACGACGCGCACGGGCGAGATCGCGATCCCGGCCGCACCGGCCAAGGCGGTCGTGGATCCGACCGGCTGCGGCGACGCGTACCGCGCCGGGCTCATTCACGGGCTGCTGCACGGGCTGGAATGGCGCGCCACCGGGCAGATCGCCGCGCTCATGGGCGCGATCAAGATCGAGGCGCGCGGCACGCAGAATCACCGCTTCACCAGCGAGGAATTTGCCAGCCGCCTGCGGCAGGCGTTTCCCTAGGCGAAGGCTTGAGGCTATTGCGGCGCTGCCGGCGCCGCCCCCGTACATATTTCCGGGGCATTTTGCGCCCGAGCGCTTGAGCGAGGCCGCCTTCAGCCCGCGCTGCGAAGGGGAGCAAGCCCCGGACGACCTGGGTTAAACTGCGTGTTTTCCACTCACCAGCGCACCGCGAACCAAAAGCCCATGGCGAACGACTACCTCTTTACCTCGGAATCAGTCTCCGAGGGGCACCCGGACAAGATCGCGGACCAGATCTCCGACGTGGTGCTGGATGCGATCCTGCGCGAGGATCCCCGCGGCCGCGTCGCCTGCGAGACCCTCGTCAAGACCGGCGTCGTGATCGTCGCCGGTGAGATCACCACCAGCGCCTGGGTGGACGTCGAGGCGCTGGTGCGCAAGACCGTCCTCGACATCGGTTACGACTCCTCCGAGATGGGCTTCGACGGCGCCAGCTGCGGGGTGCTCAACATCATCGGCAAGCAGTCCCCGGACATCGCCCAGGGCGTCGATCGCAAGGACGAGCGCCGCCAAGGCGCCGGCGACCAGGGACTGATGTTCGGTTACGCCACCAATGAGACCGACGTGTTGATGCCCGCGCCGATCACACTCGCCCACCGCCTGGTGAAGCGCCAGGCGCAGGTGCGTAAGAGCGGCAAGCTCGAGTGGCTGCGTCCGGATGCCAAGAGCCAGGTGACGCTGCGCTACGAGGACGGCGAGCCGGTGGGTCTGGAGGCGGTGGTGCTCTCAACCCAACACAGTCCGGAGGTCTCCACCAAGGCGCTGCGCGAGGCGGTGATGGAGGAGATCCTCAAGCCGGTGCTGCCGCCGAAGTGGCTGGACAAGCGCACGAAGTACCACATCAATCCCACCGGGCGCTTCGTCACCGGCGGTCCGGTCGGCGACTGCGGGCTCACCGGGCGCAAGATCATCGTGGATACCTACGGCGGTTACGCGCGCCACGGCGGCGGCGCCTTTTCCGGCAAGGACCCCTCCAAGGTCGATCGCTCGGCCGCCTACGCGGCGCGCTACGTCGCCAAGAACATCGTCGCGGCGGGACTGGCCGCGCGCTGCGAGGTGCAGGTGTCGTACGCCATCGGCGTCGCCGAGCCCACCTCGATCATGGTGGAGACCTTCGGCACCAGCCGCCTGTCGCGCGATCGCCTGACGCAGATCGTGCGCAAGCACTTCGATCTCACCCCCTACGGGCTGCGCGAGATGCTCGACCTGCTGCGGCCGATCTACCAGAAGACCGCCGCCTACGGGCACTTCGGCCGCACCGAGCCGGAGTTCACCTGGGAACGTACCGATCGTGCCGAGGCGCTCGCTGCCGAGGGCAAGGGGATGCGAGCCGCCTGAATTCGAATGCAGCCGCAACTGCGGCAGCGACGCGGGCTGAGGAGCGCTGCGACGGGACGAGCGGATGCCATCCGCTGCGCCTGCCAGGCTCAGCAATCGTCGGTTATCCACACGGCGCTCACTCAAGTCACAGGAGCATTGAGTATGAACGCCACACTGAAACCTGCCGTCACACGCGCCGGCGACTACAAGGTCGCGGACCTGGCACTGGCCGAGTTCGGTCGCAAGGAAATCGCCATCGCCGAGACCGAGATGCCCGGCCTGATGGCGATCCGCGAGGAGTTCGCGTCCACGCAGGCGCTGCGCGGCGCGTGCATCGCCGGCTCGCTGCACATGACCATCCAGACTGCGGTGCTGATCGAGACGCTGCAGGCGCTCGGCGCCCAGGTGCGCTGGGCGTCCTGCAACATCTTCTCCACCCAGGATCACGCGGCGGCGGCGATCGCCAGCCGCGGCACGGCGGTGTTCGCGTGGAAGGGCGAGTCGCTCGCCGATTATTGGGAATACACGCATCGCATTTTCGAGTGGCCGAACGGCGGCTACGCCAACATGATCCTCGACGACGGCGGCGATGCAACGCTGCTGCTGCATCTGGGCGTGCGCGCCGAGAGCGACGCGGCGGTCATTGCCAAGCCGACCAGTGACGAGGAGCGCGCGCTGTTCGCCGCGATCCGCGCGCGGCTGCAGTCCGACCCGCGCTGGTACTCGAGCCGCATCCGCCACATCAAGGGGGTGACCGAGGAGACCACCACCGGGGTGAAGCGCCTCTACCAGATGGCGCGCGAGGGCCGGCTCGCGTTCCCGGCAATCAACGTGAACGACTCGGTGACCAAGAGCAAGTTCGACAACCTGTACGGCTGCCGCGAGTCGCTGGTGGATGCCATCAAGCGCGCCACCGACGTGATGGTGGCGGGCAAGATCGCCGTGGTCTGCGGCTATGGCGACGTCGGCAAGGGCTGCAGCCAGGCGCTGCGTGCGCTGTCCGCGCAGGTGTGGGTCACGGAGATCGATCCGATCTGTGCGCTGCAGGCGGCCATGGAGGGCTACCGGGTTGTCACCATGGACTACGCCGCCGACAAGGCCGACATCTTCGTCAGCGCCACCGGCAACTTCCACGTGATCACGCACGAGCACATGGTGCGCATGAAGCACAACGCGATCGTGTGCAACATCGGCCACTTCGACAACGAGATCGACGTGGCGGGCCTCAAACGCTACCAGTGGGAGAACATCAAGCCGCAGGTCGATCACGTGATTCTGCCCGACGGGCGGCGGCTGATCCTGCTGGCCGAAGGACGGCTGGTGAATCTCGGCTGCGGCACCGGGCACCCGAGCTACGTGATGAGCTCGAGCTTTGCCAACCAGGTCATCGCGCAGGTGGAGCTGTTCACCCGCACCGCCGATTACCCGGTCGGGGTCTACGTGCTGCCCAAGCACCTCGACGAGAAGGTCGCGCGGCTGCAGCTGCGCAAGCTCAACGTCACGCTCACCGAGCTGACCGACACGCAGGCGCGCTACATCGGCGTGGACAAGGCCGGGCCCTACAAGCCCGAGCAGTACCGCTACTGATGGCGGCTCCGGCGGAAGGCGCGGGCGCCGCGCTGCCCAAGCACACGCCGCACCAGCAGCGCGCCGCCGGCGGCGGCGCGCTGCTGCTCGACGGCAAGGCGGTCGCGGCGCGCGTGCGCGCGGAGGTGGCGCAGCGCGCGGCGCAGTTCGCGGCGCGCTACGGCCGGCCGCCCGGACTCGCGGTCGTGCAGGTGGGCGAGCATCCGGCCTCCAGCGTCTACGTGCGCAACAAGCGCCGCTCCTCACAGGAGGCGGGGATCGCCTCGTTCGCCCACGACCTGCCTGCCACGACCAGCGAGGCGCAGATCCTCGCACTCATCACCGCGCTCAATCACGACGAGCGGGTCGACGGCATTCTCGTGCAGCTGCCGCTGCCGCAGGGCGTCAACGCCGATCGCGTCATGGACGCGGTCGACCCGGCCAGGGACGTGGACGGCTTTCACCCGCTCAACACCGGGCTGCTGGCACAGAAGCGCCCGCGCCTGCGCCCGTGCACGCCCTTCGGCGTCATCCGCCTCGCGCAGGAGTACGGCATCGCCCTCACCGGGGCGCGCGCCACCGTGGTGGGTGCCTCCAACATCGTCGGACGCCCGATGGCACTCGAGCTGCTGCTGGCGCGCGCCACCGTCACCGTGTGCCACACCGGCACACGCGACCTGCGCGCCGAGGTCGAGCGCGCGGAAGTGCTGGTCGCGGCGGTCGGCAAGGCCGGATTTATCCCCGGCGAGTGGGTCCGTCCGGGGGCGGCGGTGTTCGACGTCGGCATCAACCGCACCGCCGGCGGTGCGCTGGTGGGCGATGTGCAGTTCGCAAGCGCCGCGGCACGCGCCGGCTGGATCACACCGGTCCCGGGGGGCTTGGGTCCCATGACCATCGCCATGCTGCTGTCGAATACGGTCGATGCAGCAAACTTACGGGCTGCCAGGGAATAAGATCGCACACCGGTAAGTCTCCTCTCACGGGGACGACGGTAGCGGCGCCGCGGAGAGATAAGGTCCCCATGGATGACAAGCGCGCTCGTTTCGAGGCGCAGGTGATGCCGCACCTGGACGCCGCGTACCGCTTTGCACGCTGGCTGGCGCGCTCGGCGGTCGAGGCGGACGACGTTGTGCAGGAGGCGTTTCTGCGCGCATTCCGCGCATTCGACACGCTGCGGGGCGGGGAGCCGAAAGCCTGGCTCTTCACCATCGTGCGCAATTGCCATGCGACCGCCGTGCAGCAGCAGCGCCGGCGTGGGGAGGTGGGGCTGGCTCAGGAGCCCGCGGCGCCCGCTGGCGGGGAGGCGCTCGCCGCCACGCCCGACCCGGAGAGCGCCTCGATCGAGCAGGATCAGCGGCGCGTGCTCGATCAGCTGATCGCGGCGCTCCCCGAGGAGCATCGTGAAGTGCTGCTGTTGCGGGAAATGGAGGACATGAGCTACCGCGAAATAGCCGCCGTCACGCAGGTGCCGATCGGGACCGTGATGTCACGGCTGGCGCGTGCGCGTGCCGCGCTGAAGCTCAGGTGGCTGCAGCAAGCCGAAGGAGAGCCACATGCAGTGCGCTGAAAGCTCACGCGCCCAGGCCTACTTCGATGGTGAGGTCGATGCGGTTACGGCCGCCGACGTCGAGCGGCACGTCGCGCAATGCCCGCAATGCAGCGCACTGCTCGAGGAGCTCGCGCAGATGCGCGCCCGCATGCAGCGCGAGCTGGAATACGGCCAGGCGCCGCCGCGGCTGCGCCTGGCGATCGAACGCATGCTCGATGAGGAGAGTGCTGGCGGAACGACCGCGGCCGCCGCGGCGCGGCCGCGCACCGTCGCCCGCCGTCCGACGTCGCCCGCCTGGCGCACGCGCACCTTCTGGCTGGGAGCCTCCGGCGGCCTCGGTGCGGCGCTAGCGGCCAGTGTGGTGCTGTTCGTCCTCTCTGCCACACCCACCGATCCGCTGCTCGATGATGTCATCAGCGCCCACGTGCGCTCGCTGATGCCTGAGCACCTGACGGACGTCGTGTCCACCGACCGCCACACGGTGAAGCCGTGGTTTGCCGGACACGTGGATGTCTCGCCGGTGGTGGCCGACTTTGCCGCTCAGGGCTATCGCCTGGTGGGCGGCCGTGCAGACTACTTCGATCATCAACGCGCCGCGGTCGTGGTCTATCAGCACGGCGCCCACGTCATCAACGTGTTCACGTGGGTTGCAGGAAGGCAAACGTTCCCGGAGCGCACCACCCGCAGCGGCTATCACGTCGCCTTCTGGCGAGTGGGCAATCTGCAGTATTGCGCCGTGTCCGACGCCGGCTGGGAGGAGTTGTCCGCGCTGGTGCGGCTGCTGCGCGACGCCGGTGCCGGCGACCCGCATTGACGGCGCCACGCGCTGACGGCGCCACGCGCTGACGGCGACCCGCATTGACGGCGACACGCGCTGAGAGCGCAACGCCGCGCAGCGACGGCGCATCGCTGCAGCAGGTGGAATAAAAACTCCCGGTCCGCAGTCTTCTCCCTCGTATGCCAACGAAGGAGACGGACATGTCGGACGAACCATCGCTGAGATCGCGCCGCAGCATGCTCAAGTGCATGGCTTATGGCGGGGCGGGCACGCTGTTCGCACTCGCCGGGGGCGTTTTCACTCCCATCGACCTGGCGATGGCGGCCACGGATCGCCAGGGCGCCGCGCGGCTGGGGAAGCCGCTGTTCGTGCAGATCAGCGATACGCACATCGGCTTCAACAAGGAGGCGAATCCGGATGTCAACGGGACCCTGGCGCAGAGCATCGCACTCGTCAACGCCATGGCGGAGCAGCCGCCGCTGATCATCCATACCGGCGACATCACCCATCTGTCGAAGCCGGCAGAGTTCGACCTGGCGCAGCAGCTGTTCTCGCAGCTGCGCACCACCGAGATGCACACCGTCCCTGG
>DATHQM010000075.1:0-7754 GCA_035482695.1 Steroidobacteraceae bacterium
ATCACCGACATCCGCATGCCGGGCGCCTCGGGACTGGAGCTGCTGCGGCGCATCCGCGATGCGCGCCCGGCGCTGCCGGTGATCGTGATGACCGCGCACTCGGACTTAGGCAGCGCGGTGTCGGCCTACGAGGGCGGGGCGTTCGAGTACCTGCCCAAGCCGTTCGATATCGACCAGGCGGTGGCGCTGGTGCGCCGTGCGGCGAGCGGCTCGCTCGGCGGCGGCAACGGCGAGGCGGGGACACCGCGCATCCCGGAGCTCCTCGGGCGCGCGCCGGCCATGCAGCAGGTGTTTCGCGCCATCGGCCGCCTGGCGCGCTCCTCGGTGACGGTGCTGATCACCGGCGAATCCGGCACCGGCAAGGAGCTGGTGGCGCGCGCCCTGCACCGGCACAGCCCGCGCGCCGCGCGCACGTTCGTTGCGCTCAACACCGCGGCGATTCCCCAGGACCTGCTCGAGTCGGAGCTGTTCGGCCACGAGCGCGGCGCCTTCACCGGGGCGGATTCGCTCAGGCGCGGGCGCTTCGAGCAGGCCGACGGCGGCACGCTGTTCCTCGACGAGATCGGCGACATGTCGATGCCGCTGCAAACCCGGCTGCTGCGCGTGCTGGCGGAGGGCGAGTTCTACCGGGTCGGCGGCCAGACCCCGATCCACGTCGACGTGCGCGTGATTGCCGCCACGCACCAGAACCTCCAGGAGCGCGTCGCCAAGGGACTGTTCCGCGAGGACCTGTATCACCGCCTGAACGTGATCCGCATCGAGCTGCCGCCGCTGCGCGCCCGGCCCGAGGACATCCCGGACCTGCTGGGCCACTACATGCGCCTCGCCGCGCAGGAGCTCGACGTCGAGCCGAAAGCGCTCGCCGCGGAGGCGCTCGAGCGGCTCGCGGCGCACGAGTGGCCGGGCAACGTGCGCGAGCTGGTGAACCTGTGCCGGCGGCTCTCGGTGCTCGCCCCGGGAAGCGAGGTGCACCTCGCCGACCTGCCGGCGGAGCTCGCCGGCCCCATCGCCACCCGCCGCGAGGCCGACTGGGCTGTGGTGCTCGGCGACTGGGCCGAGCGGCACCTGCTCACCGGCAGTGCGCCGCTGCTCGATGCCGCCCAGCCGCAGTTCGAGCGCGTGCTGATCCGCGCGGCGCTCAAGCGCACCCAGGGCCACCGCCAGGAGGCGGCGAAGCTCCTGGGCTGGGGTCGCAATACCCTCACCCGCAAGCTGAAGGAGCACGGCATGAACGGCGGCCCGGGCCAGGACGAATAGTCGCCCCGCCGCGAAGGCGCTAAGGTTCGCGCGGACTGTCTGGAGCGCGCCCACCCTCAAGCGGCGCGCGCGGGAGCCTTGACGCATGTCGGACTGGCGCGCGGTGTGGCAGATCGCCTTCCTCGGCAACGAGCTGGGCGCGTGGGCGTTCGCGCTGCTCGTGTTCCTGGTCACCTTCACCGTCCTGCCGCTCGCCAAGGGCTTCATCGGCGCGCAGCGCCGGCGCCTCTCGCAGCACCACCTGCCCCAGATACAGGCCATCGAGCTCGCGGGGCTGCTGGTGGAGCGCACCAGCCGGGTATTCCTCCTCGGCGCCGCCTTCTGGCTCGCTTCGCGCGACCTGACGTTCCCGCCGCGCCTCGAGCGCGTGCTGAGCGTCGCCCTGGTGCTGCTGTTCTGGATGCAGGCGGCGCTGTGGGCCATGACGACCGTGCGCTACGCCATCGACGCGCGGCGGCAGCGCTCCAAAGGTCCCGACACCCTGCTCAAGAGCTCGATGGAGGTGATCCTGTTCGTCGCCGGGCTCCTCGTCTGGGGGGTGGCGGTGCTGCTCGCGCTCGACAACCTCGGGATCGAGATCAAGCCGCTGCTCGCGGGCATAGGCATCGGCGGCATCGCCCTCGCACTCGCCGTGCAGACGGTGCTCGCCGACCTCTTGGCGTCGCTCTCCATTGCGCTCGACAAGCCCTTCGGCATCGGCGATGCGCTGAGCGTGGACGACTGCACCGGCACGGTCGAGCACATCGGCGTGAGGAGCACGCGGCTGCGCAGCATCAATGGCGAGCAGATCATCATCGCCAACGGCGACCTGGTGAAGGCGCGGGTGCGCAACTTCGGCCGCCTGCAGGAGCGGCGCGCTCTGTTCCTGCTCGACGTGCACTACGAGACGCCGGTGGCGACGCTGGCCGCCGTGCCGCGTACCGTGCGCGAGATCATCGAGGCGACCCCCGACACGCGCTTCGACCGCTGCCACCTGTTGCGCTGCACGGATGCGGCGCTGCAGTTCGAGACCGTGTACTACGTCACCCGCGCCGACTACAAGAGCTATGCGGATGCGCAGCAGAGCATCAACCTGCGCATCCTCGAGCGCTTCCGCGCCATGGAAGTGAGTTTCTCCGCAGTCGCCCCGCGCGCCGTGCGGCTGCACCTGCCGGCCGCGCCTGCCGCGGAGGCGAGCGGACAGCAGCGCCTGCTGTAGCGCGCGGCCTCACTCATGCACGGCAAGCCGCGTTCGCGGCGCGCAGCGCGCGCTCAGTTCGCCGCGAGCACCTCGTGCAGCGCGGCGTCGAAGTCCTCGTAGGGCCGCGCACCCAGCAGCACCCACCCCTGCAGCACCCCGTCGCGCACGCGCCCGATGACGAACGCCGGTGTGCCGTGCAGGCCGAGCGCCTGCGCTTCGGCGGCGTTGTGCGCGATCGCGGCATCGTAGCGATGCTCGGTGGTGCAGGCGGCAAAGCGCGCCGGGTCGGCGCCGAGCGAGGCGGCCGTGCGCGACAGCCCTGCCGGGGTGAGGTCGGCGTGCGCCGCGAGCAGCGCATCGTGCATCGGCCAGAAGCGGCCCTGCTCGGCGCCACAGTGCACCGCTTCCGCGGCCGGGCGCGCGGCGGAATGAAACTCGAGCGGCAGGTCGCGCACGATGAAGCGCACCTTGCCGGTATCCACCCAGTCGCGCTTGATGAGCGGCCAGGTCTGCGCCTCGAAGCGGCGGCAGTACGGACACTGGTAGTCGGTGAATTCCACCAGGGTGAGCGGCGCATCGGCCCTGCCGCGCGCCTGCTCGTTCTGATCGAGCCGCAGCTGCACGGCGCGCCCGGAGGCATCAGCGGGATCCTCCGCGGTCGCGCTGCCTGCGACGACCGCGAGGCCCAGCGCGACGGCGAGGCTCAGCGCGACGGTGAGCGCGGCAGGCAGCGCCCAGGGGCTGCGCGTCAGCATCTAGCCCGAGACCGCGCAGTCCGTCACGTCCCGCGACGTGCGCAGGCCGCCGACGAGCGCACTCACGCTCGCCACGCCCTGCGCGCGCAGGTAGGCGCTGATCCCCTCGTTAATGGTCTTGCACACCAGCGGCTCGTAGAAGAGCGCCGTGCCGACTCCGACCGCGGTGGCGCCGGCGAGCAGGAACTCGAGTGCGTCGCTGGCGCTGACGATGCCGCCCTGGCCGATGATCGGGATGCGATGGGGAGCTGCAACCTCGTAGACCTGGTGCACTTTAAGCAGCGCAATCGGCTTGATCGCCGGCCCCGAGAGTCCCCCCTGCACGTTGCCGATCACCGGGCGGCGCGCGGCGACGTCGATCGCCATGCCCATGATGGTGTTGATCACCGCGAGCGCATCCGTGCCCGCCTCGATGCAGCGGCGCGCGTTCTCGCGGATGTCCGTCTGGTTCGGCGACAGCTTGGTGATGAGGGGTTTGCGCGTGACGCGCCGGCAGGCGGCCACCACCTGCGCCGACATGTCCGGATAGTTGCCGAAGGCGACCCCGCCTTCCTTGACATTGGGGCAGGAGATGTTGATTTCGATGGCGTCGATCGGCGAGGCATCGAAGCGCCGCGTGACTTCGACGTATTCCTCGAGCGTCGAGCCGCAGACGTTGGCGATGAAGCGCGTCTCGCTGAAGTCCAGCTGCGGCAGGATGTCGCGCACCACCGCGTCCACGCCCGGGTTCTGCAGCCCGATGGCGTTCAGCATGCCGCCCGGCGTCTCGAACACCCGGTGCGGCGGATTGCCGAGCCGCGGCCTGGCGGTGGTGCCCTTGAGAACGATGGCGCCGGCATCGCGGTTGGAGAACCCCTCGATGCGCGTGTACTCCTCGCCGAAGCCGACGCACCCGGAGAGCAGCACGATCGGCGAGGCGAAGTTAAGGCCGCAGAATTTCAGGTGCAGCGGGCTTGCGGCCGGCGCCGCCGGCCCCGCGCGCGCCGGGCTTTCCGGTGTGACCGTCGCCATACGAGAGCATTATCGCACCAGCCATGTTCCACATAGTGCTTTTTCAGCCGCAGATTCCGCCCAACACCGGCAACGTCATGCGCCTGGCGGCCAATTGCGGCAGCACGCTGCACCTGGTGCGGCCGCTCGGCTTCGAGCTCACGCGCAAGGCGGTGCGGCGCGCCGGCCTGGACTACGGCGAGCTCGCCGAGCTGCACGTGCATGCCAGCCTCGCGGAATGCCACGCCGCGCTCGCCGGCGCGCGGCTGTTCAGCATCGAGACGGACGGCACGCGCACCTACAGCGCGGCAAGGTTTCGCGCCGGGGATGCGCTCCTCTTCGGCCCCGAGACGCGCGGCCTGCCGGCAGCGGTGCTCGCGCTGGTGCCGCGCGCGCGGCAGCTCGCCATCCCGATGCGCCCGGACAACCGCAGCCTGAACCTTGCCAACGCGGTTGCACTGGTCGTGTACGAAGCGTGGCGGCAGAACGGCTTCTCAGGGGCCACCGCGCTGCGGCGGCGCTGAGCCGCCCGGGCGCGGCGCCGGCGCCGCGGCGCCCTGCCGGTCGAGCGGGCTGCGTACGCCGTTCGCGCCTTTCGCCATGACGTGGGTATAGATCATCGTGGTCTTCAGGTCCGCGTGGCCGAGCAGCTCCTGTACCGTGCGGATGTCGTAGCCGTCTTCCAGCAGGTGCGTGGCGAAGCAGTGGCGCAGCGTGTGGCAGCTCGCCGGCTGTGTCAGGTGCGCCTTGTGCACCGCCGCCGCGACGGCGCGCTGGATGGCCTTCTCCTGCAGGTGGTGCCGCACGGGCAGCCCCGTGTAGGGATCGCGGCACAGCGTGGCCGCGGGGAACAGGTACTGCCAGCCCCACTGCATCCCGGCGCGCGGAAACTTGCGCCCGAGCGCGCGCGGCAGCGACACGCCCGGCTGCTGCCGCCGCCGCTCGTCGTCGTACCAGGCGCGCAGCCGTGCCAGGTGCGCACGCACGGCGAGATCGAGCGCGCCAGGCAGCATGGTGACGCGATCCTTGCCGCCCTTGGCTTCGCGCACGATGAGCTCGCCGCGCTCGAGCGCGAGATCCTTGACCCGCAGCCGCAGCCCTTCCATGAGGCGCAGCCCGCTGCCATACAGCAGGCTCGCCACGAGCCACGGCGTGCCCTGCAGCCGCGCCAGCAGCGCGCCCACTTCCTCACGGGTCAGCACTACCGGCAGCCGCTTGGCGCTGGTGGCGCGCGTGATGTTCTCGAGCCACGGCAGCTCGATGCCGAGCACCTGGCGGTAGAGGAACAGCAGTGCCTGCAGCGCCTGGTTCTGCGTGGCGGCGCTCACCTTGCGACGCACCGCCAGGAAGGTCAGGAATTGCTCGAGGTGCGCTGCGCCGAGCTCGCGCGGGTGGCGGCGCTGGTGGAATGCGACGTAACGCCGCATCCACTGCAGGTACGCCTGCTCGGTGCGCAGCGCGAGGTGGCGCGTGCGCATGCGCTCGCGCGCCACGGCGAGCAGCCCGGGTGCTCCTGCCGCCCGTTCAGCGAGCCTGCGGAAAGTCGGCACGGCGCACACCTCGTGCGGCGATGAAAGCAGACGACCGCCCGGGAAGGAAGCGGCATATGGTGCGCGTTTGCCGTATTTCATACAGCTGCGGGCCGCTGCGGGCGGCGCGGCCCGCGCGCGGAGCGCGCCAACGTCAGTGGCGGGGGCGCCTGACACAAGGGCGGACCGTACCTTCGTATATAATTTGCGCCGGGCCGGTGGCGCGCGTCCACCAACAACCATGAGGCGCCCAGATGAGCTGGTGGGGCTGGATAATCGCCGGCGCGATCCTTCTCGGGGCGGAGCTGACCTTCGTCAACGCGCAGTTCTACCTGGTGTTCATCGGCAGCGCGGCGATCCTCGTGGGCCTGGTGACGATGATCACCGCGGCCGCCTCGTGGGTGCAGTGGGCGCTGTTCGCGGTGCTGGCGATCGTCTCCATGGTGACGTTTCGCAGTCGCATCTACCGCAGGTTCCACGGCGCCTCGCCCACCGTGAACACCGGACCCGCCGGCGGCGTGCTCACGCTGCACGTTCCGCTGGCGGCCGGCGAGAGCTGCCAGGCGGAGTACGGCGGCACCTTCTGGACGGTGCGCAACGACAGCGACACACCGCTGGCCTCCGGCACTCGCGCACGCATCACCAGCGTGCGTGATCTCACGCTCCTCGTACGACCCGACGTCTAAGTCACCGCGGGACACGCCATGTACACCTCCTATGTCTTCATCGCGCTGGCCGTGATCGCCGTGATCGTGGTGTGGCGCACGGCAACCGTCGTGCCGCAGCAGAGCGCCTACGTCATCGAGAACCTCGGCAAGTACAGCCGCACGATCCAGGCCGGCTTCCACATCCTCATTCCGTTCGTCGAGCGCGTGGCCTACCGGCACAGCCTCAAAGAGCAGGCGCTCGACGTGCCGGAGCAGATCTGCATCACGCGCGACAACGTCCAGGTGGGGGTCGACGCGGTCCTGTACATGCAGGTGCTGGATCCGCACCTGGCCTCCTACGGCATCACCAACTACGGCTTCGCCATCGCGCAGCTCGCGCAGACCACGCTGCGCAGCGAGATCGGCAAGATCGAGCTCGACCGCACCTTCGAGGCCCGCGGCATCATCAACGCCAACGTGGTCGCGGAGCTCGACAAGGCTTCCGTCGCGTGGGGCGTTAAGGTGATGCGCTACGAGATCAAGAACATCACCCCGCCCAAGGACGTGCTGTCGGCGATGGAGAAGCAGATGCGCGCGGAGCGCGAGAAGCGCGCCGTGGTGCTGACCTCCGAGGGCGAGCGCGACGCGAAGATCAACCAGGCCGAGGGCGACAAGCAGCGCGTCATCAAGGCGTCCGAGGCCAACAAGCAGCAGCAGATCAACGAGGCGGACGGCCAGGCAGCGGCAATTCTCGCGGTCGCGACCGCGACCGCCGAGGGCCTGCGCCGCGTCGGCGGCGCGCTCAGCGAGCGCGGCGGGATCGAAGCGATGCAGCTGCGCATCGGCGAGGAGTACGTGCGCCAGTTTGGCAAGATGGCCAAAGAGAGCACGACGCTCGTCGTGCCCGGGCATCTCTCCGACCTCGCCTCCGTGGTCACCATGGCGACCAGCATCATTCGCCGGCCGCCGCCCGAGCAGCCGGGCGCGCCGACGCGGCCGGCAGACCCGAGGGCGTAAGCGGGCGGCGCGCGGGCGAAGACTGCGGCTCGGGGGCGCAATCATGAAGAGTGTCGCGAGCGGCGAGGCTGAAGATCGAGCAATTAAGATGCTTGCGAGCTGTCGGGCGACTTATGCGACGGAAGTGCCGTGTTACAACGCGACGCTTAGGTCATCTAGATATTGTTAGAAGTCACGTGCGGGAATTGGGCGTCGCGAAGAACGCGGAACGTCTTCGCTCAGCCTAGTGGTATGCGAACCGTGTCTGACGGAGTCGTCCTGCAGGCGTCTTCGTCTGGCGCTGCAGGGTGCGCATGCGGCCACTTGCGACTTCGTTGGAAGTCGGGGCGCGCGCCCCAGCGACTGCGATCAGGCAGCAGTCGCGCCTGTTGCGATGCTC
>DATHQM010000076.1:0-16294 GCA_035482695.1 Steroidobacteraceae bacterium
TCGGTCGTGGTCGTCTTCCCCGCGTCGATGTGCGCGGAGATGCCGATGTTCCGATAGCGCTCGATGGGCGTCGCGCGTGCCACGTGAGTATCCTTGCGGCTTTACCAGCGGTAGTGGGCGAAGGCCTTGTTGGCCTCCGCCATGCGGTGCGTGTCCTCACGCTTCCTGACGGCGGCGCCGCGGTTCTCGGAAGCATCCATCAGCTCGTGCGCCAGGCGGAACGCCATGGATTTCTCGCTGCGATCGCGCGCGGCCTCGATCACCCAGCGCATCGCCAGTGTCTGGCGGCGGGTGGCGCGCACCTCGACCGGCACCTGGTAGGTGGCGCCGCCGACGCGACGCGACTTCACTTCGACCACCGGCTTGACGTTGTCGAGCGCGGTCGACAGCACGTCGATCGCCTCGCCGCCCTGCTTGCCGGTCTTCTCGGCGATGCGGTCGAGCGCGCCGTAGATGATGCGCTCGGCGGCGGACTTCTTGCCGTTCTTCATGACCACGTTCATGAACTTGGCCAGCATCTCGTTGTTGAACTTCGGGTCCGGGAGGATGGTGCGGACCGGTGCTTGCGCGCGACGCGACATGCGTACCCCTTATTTCTTCGGGCGCTTGGCGCCGTACTTCGAGCGGCCCTGGCGGCGCTCGCCGACGCCGGCGCAATCGAGCGTGCCACGCACCGTGTGGTAGCGCACCCCGGGCAGATCCTTCACGCGGCCGCCGCGGATCAGCACCACCGAGTGCTCCTGCAGATTGTGCCCCTCACCGCCGATGTAGCTGGTGACCTCGTAGCCGTTGGTGAGGCGCACGCGGCATACCTTGCGCAGCGCCGAGTTGGGCTTCTTCGGCGTCGTGGTGTACACGCGCGTGCAGACGCCGCGCTTCTGCGGTGACGCGCCGAGCGCCGGCACCTTGGTTTTCTCCGCCCTGGTCCGGCGCGGTTGCCGGATCAGCTGACCGGTGGTCGCCATCGTTATCTGCACTCCTCGCACGATTAAAGCGACCCTCGCAAGAAACACCGGGCCGCCTTCGTGAGGCAGCCCGGTACTCGTAAGTCGCTGTTTCCGGGGCGGCATGTACTAAGGGCCGTCCCGACAAAGGCCGGCGATTCTAGGTACGGGCCCGTGGGGTGTCAACCGGCGCACCGGGCCGCGCCTTACCGCCGGGGTGCAATTGATTTGCAGCCGGAGGCCATTAGGATATGCGCCCCGGGCAAAAGGGAAGCCCTCAGGCCCACCCTCGAGCCCCTCTAATTAAGAGGAGTCACTGTGCCTCTAAAGCGGGGCGGCCCCAGGGGAGTCGTGCGTAATCGGGCGCTGGCCAGCTGCCTTGTGGGCCTGGCTCTGCTGCTGCCGAACGCGCCCCGGGCGGCGGACGGGGCGCTGGTCCCGGACCTGCCTCCCATTGCTCAGCTCACCCCCGGTAGTGGCGCGCCGCTCACCGTGCAGGTGCTTGCCGCCGCAGGCGGAGATCCTTCCGCCGCCACAGTGAGCGGCGGGGCGCTCGATGCGCAATTCGGGCCCTTCGAGGCGCGCGGCTCGCATTTGCGCACCGCACCGCTGTGGTTCCGCCTGCCGCCGCTGCCGGGCACGGGGCCGGCGGGCGATGCGCCCATCCCGGTGCTCGTGGCGCGTGCCGGGATGGACCAGACCGTCACGGCGTTCGCCCACGGCAACGGCGGCCCGGTGACGCTGCAGCCGGTGACCGTGGTGCCGCAGTTCGGCGGCGCGCAGGACACCGTCTTCGTGCTACCGCCGGGTCTTGCGCCCGGCCAGCCGCTCTATGCACGCGTCGCGCGCACCGGGCGCGCCACGACCGACGTGCACTTCATGACCGCGACGCTCACCGGTACGCTCGAGGAGGCGGCAGCCCACGCGCGCATGATCGAGCTGGCCTTCGGCGCATTGATGGCCATGTCGCTGTCGACGTTGCTGGTGCGCTTCGTGCTCACCGACCGTCTCTACCCGCTCTACGGCACGCTGTTTTCGCTGCAGGCGCTGTACCTCGCCTACTTCTCCGGCCAGGGTTTTCACTGGCCGGTGCTCTCCTGGGCCCGGCCGCTGTCCTCGTACGCCTGGAACGTGCCGGTCGCGATCGCGGGGGCGGCCGCGGCGCTGTTCGTCCGCGAGTTTGCCAACCTGCGACTGTTTTCGCCCAGGGTGTACCGTGCCTTCGGCACTCTCGCGCTGGCCTTCGTCGTGCTCGCCGCAGCGAACGTGCTGCGCGTGATCCCCGGGTTCTCGCCGCTCGTGGCCGCGGCGGGCAACCTCATGTTCCTCGGCAGTGCGGTATTCACGCTGGTGGTTTCCTACCTTGCCTGGCGCAGCGGCAATCGCGCCGCCGGCTGGTTCCTGATCGCCTGGGCGCTGTTGTGCACCTTCCAGATCCTCACGGCGCTGCGGCTGCTGTACGCGCGCGCGGACGATGCCGCCGGACTCCTCTATTACGGACTGGCCCCCTCGATGGTGGCCGCCGCGGTGCTCATCGCGCTCGGCACCTCCGACCGCCTGCGCGCGCAGTCGGCGGCGCTGACGGCCGCCGAGCAGCGCGCCCAGACCGACCCGCTGACCGGCGTGCTGAACCGCCGCTCACTCATCGAGCGGCTGGACGCTGCCTGCATGCGCGCCAAGAGCCGCGGGCTGCCGATCTCCGTGCTGTTCATCGACCTGGATCATTTCAAGCAGATCAACGACACCTACGGTCATGCGGCCGGCGATGCCTGCCTGGCCGCCATCATCCCGCCCATCCAGGCGGAGCTGCGCCAGTCGGACGTGATCGGCCGCTACGGGGGTGAGGAGTTCATCGTGATTCTTTACGGCGCCGACGCCGCCGCCGCGCATCCGATCGCCGAGCGCATCTGCCGGCGCGTCTCGGAGCTGCGTATCGAGGGATTCGGCGCTGCCGTGTGCCTCACCTGCAGCATCGGCGTGGCGGCGAGCGATACCCTCGACGTGTGGGGTCAGCACCTCATCGCCCACGCGGACACCGCCCAGTACACCGCCAAGCGCTCGGGCCGCAACCAGGTGCAGCTCGCCGTGGCACTCGCCGCGGCCTGAGCCGACAGTGGACACCCGCCCGGCCACCGCCGCCGACGTGCCGCAGCTGCTGGCGCTGGTGCGCCGTTACTGGGAGTTCGAGGGCATCGGCGGCTTCTCCGCGCTGCGCGTGGAGATCGTGCTGCAGGAGCTGCTGGCAACCGCTGCCAGGGGCGCGATCTTCGTGGCGGACGAGCAGGGCATGCTCCTCGGCTATCTCGCGGTGGTGTTGGTGACCAGCATCGAGCACCAGGGGCTCATGGGCGAGATCGACGAGTTCTACCTGCTGCCCGCGGCGCGCTCGCGCGGCATCGGAACCCGGCTGCTCGCCACGGCCGAAGCTGCGCTGGCGCACCGCGGTTGCGTGCGGTTGCAATTGCAGCTCGGCGCCGCGAATGCGCTGGCAAGCGACTTCTACCGCCGCCATGGCTATGCCGCGCGCGCCGGCTACCAGCTGCTGGACAAGCCGCTGCGGTGAGGCAGGTAAGGCGCGCGCACCGTTCGTCCCACCGCAGCTGAGCGCCGCGGTGGGTTGCGCCGGTTCATACTGGCGCTGCTGAACGCACTGCAGGGGAGTTCTATGTCCGCTGACCGCTTTCGCGCCCGCGCCGGATCGATCCTCGCCGCCATCGCGGTCACTGCGCTCGCCGCGGGCAGCGCCTGGGCCGACCGCTACAGCGATGCGGTTGCGCACGCCGGCCGCCCGACCGGCGACATCCAGCGCGACACCATCGATCGCCCGGCGGAAGTGCTGCGGCTCGCCGGCATCCGTCCCGGGATGAAGGTCGCCGACTTCCTCGCCGCGGAGGGCTACTACAGTGAGCTCTTGAGCTACATCGTAGGCCCGCGGGGCCACGTGTACCTGATGAACAACGAGGCCTACGACAAGTGGAGCGACCAATGGCAGGGGCGCCTCGTCGGCGGGCGGCTGCCGAACGTCGAGCATCGCACCGTGACGGTCGAGGATCTCGGGCTGCCGGCGCGCTCGCTCGATGCCATCCTGCTCATCAAGGTGTACCACGATCTCTACTGGCAACCGGACAAGGGCCCGTGGCCGAAGATCAATCCGGATGAGGTGCTCACCGAGATCGCGCGCGTCGTGCGACCGGGCGGCATCCTGCTGCTGGTCGACCACTCCGCCAAGCCCGGCACCGGCAGCGCGGACGCCGGCCGGCTGCACCGCATCGACGAGCAGTTCGCGCGGCGCGATTTCGAGAAGCACGGCTTCATCTTCGTGCGCTCGAGCGAGGTGCTGCGCCGGCCCGACGATCCGCGGGACATGATCACTTATAAAGGAGAGATGGTGGGCAAGACCGACCGTTTCGTGATGGTGTTTCGCAGAGCCAGGAAATGACTGCACGCGCCCGCCTCAGGTGCACTCGCCCGCGTGGACGACCCCTTTGATCTCGAGCGTTTCGTGCAGGCGCAGCAGGCCGTTTACGCCGCGGTGTGCGCCGAGCTGCACGCCGGGGCCAAGCGCAGCCACTGGATGTGGTTCATCTTCCCGCAGCTGAAGGGGCTCGGCTCCAGCCCGAGCGCGCAACACTACGGCCTTGCCTCGCTCGCGGAAGCGCGCGCCTATCTCGATCACCCGCTACTGGGCGCGCGGCTGCGCGAGTGCACGCGGCGCCTGCTCCTCCTCGAGGGCCGCAGCGCGGCCGCGATCTTCGGCTACCCCGATGAGCTGAAGTTGCGCTCGTGCCTGACCTTGTTCGAGCGCGCCGCGCCGCAGGAAGAGCTCTTCAGCAAGGCGCTCGGGAAGTACTACGGCGGCAAGCCCGATCCGCGCACCCTCGAGCTGCTTTAGGCCTTCGGCTTGCGGAACTTGAGGATGAACTGATCCGTGTGCCCCTGTATCGGGGGCTCGAACACCTTGCCGGTGTGCGGATCGTTCTTGTTGCGCAGCATCTTGCTCTCCCCGACCAGCTCGAAGCCCGCCGCCTTCACTTCGGACTTGACCGTCTCCTCGTCGATACGGTGCAGAGTGTTGGTATCGCGGGACCCGGAGCCGGCCTCGGCGGCGTGATCCAGCACGAAGTAGATGCCCCCGGGCTTGAGCGCATCGAACACCGCCTTGTTGAGGGTCGACACCTGCAGATCGGGGATGTTGTGGAAGTCGTGATAGTTCTGCGTAGTCCATACGAGGTCGCTGTCCGCCGGAAGCTTGACTTCCGCGAGCTTGCCGAACGTCGGGTGCACGTTGCTGTAATGCGGATCGGCGGCGATCGCCTGCACCGGGGGCGGCGGCGCGTCGGGCTTCGGCGGCGAGGACAAGGTGTACACCTTGCCGTTCGGCCCGACGACCGCGCTCAGCAGCCGGGTGTAGTAGCCCTTGCCCGGAGCGAGCTCCACGACCTGATCGCCGGGCTTCACGCCCGCGAAGGCCAGCGTCTCGGCCGGCTTGCGGTTGGCGTCGCGCTCGGTATCGGCGGCAGGCCGCGCGCTATCGGCGACTGCGGCGGTGATGTAGGCGGGGAGGCGGTCGCCGCGCCCGGCGGCAGTAGTGGCCAGGCCCAGCGCCATGAGCGCCGCGCCTGCGAAAGTCGTTGATCGATCCACAAAGGTCTCCTTGAGGAAGAGTGCCGGCCCTTACGGAGGCGTGTCACTCTAGCAGGAGCCTGCCTCAGGCCACTATCGCTCCGGCGCGTCCCGGCGGCGGCGTGTCGCGGAACGCGAGTCGCGCAGCCCGAGTTCCCAGGTTTCCGAGACCACGTCCTGCCCGAAGCTGTGGCGCGGCTCGCTCGAGGTGAGCTCGAAGCCCGCTTCCTGGTACAGGTGGCGCGCCGCCGCGAGGTTGGCGTGGGTCCAGAGCACGACCCGCCGGTATCCGGCCGCACGCGCGAAGCCGACGCATTCCTTCACCAGGCGCCGGCCGAGGCCCAGACCCCGCGCCTCGGGCTCCACCAGCAGCAGGCGCAGCCGTGCGGCGCCGCCCTCGCCGGCGACCAGGAACACGCAGCCGAGCCGCCGCCCGTGCGCTTCGGCAATCCAGCAGCGCTCGCGCGCGGGGTCGAGTTTGCAGATGAACTCAGCCGTGATGCCGGCCACCAGCGCCTCGAACGCCTCGTTCCAGCCGTACTCGGCGGCATACAACGCCCCGTGCCGCTCCACCACCCAGCCCATGTCCCCGGGCCGGTGGCCGCGCAGGCTGAGCTCGGCCGCCGTGGTCCTGGGATCGAACGCCAGGCGGATGCTGCTCATGGCGGCGAGCAGCGTCTCGCGGCGCGCGGCATCGAGCGGCGCCAGCAGTGTGCGCACCTGCTGCTGCGCACGCCGCTCGAGAGGCGCGAGCACGCGCTGCCCGAGCGGCGTCAGGCGCAGGTGCTGCCGGCGCGCATCGGCGCCCGAGGCGGATCGGGCGAGCAGCCTTTTCGCGGCGAAACCCTTGAGGATGCGGCTGAGATAGCCGCGATCGAGTGCCAGCCCCTGCGCGAGCTCGACGGCGGTGACGCCCGGGTGGTGTGCGATCTCGTACAGCACGCGCACCTGGGTGAGCGACCAGGGGCTGTCGAGCAGCCCGCGCGACAGCAGGCCCAGGCGGCGCGTGTAGTCGCGATTGAAGGCCCGTACCTGCTCGATCTGCTCTCGGGAGAACACCCTTAGCACCTGCGCGCTTTGCGCCCGCCAGTCCCGCGGCCCGACTGTTGCGCAATCAGTTGCCTGAGTCAACTAGTTGCCGGCTCACCGCGCGCCACCGGCGCCTGCGCGGCGCGCGGCGCGGCGAACGTCACGACGTAGTCCTAAGCTTCTGTGGCAGAATCGCACCGCAGCTTCGCGCCGCCTCAATCCCCCTCAGACGAGTCCCGCAATGACAAGCATCCTTCGCACGACACTCCCCGTGTGCCTGGCCGCCGTGGCGCTTGCGAGCGGCGCTGCGGGCGCTGCGGAAACCGCGGAGCCGACCTCCGCGATCTCGCACGAGGCGGAGAACGCGGTGGTGAAAGTGTTCGCCACCATGCGCCGCCCGGACATGGCGCACCCCTGGAGCAAGGCCTCACCGAGCGAGGTGAGCGGCTCGGGGGTCATCATCGAGGGCAAGCGCATCCTCACCAACGCCCACGTGGTGCTGTACGCCAGCCAGGTGCAGGTACAGGCCAACCAGTCCGGCGACAAGGTGTCGGCGAGCGTCGAGGCCATCGGGTTCGGCATCGACCTCGCGGTGCTCAAGCTCGACGACGAATCGTTCTTCAACGGCCGGCAGACCCTGCCGCGCGCCAGCGCGCTGCCGCAGGTCAAGGAGCCGGTGCTGGCCTACGGCTTCCCGGTCGGCGGCACCACGCTGTCGATCACACGCGGCATCGTCTCGCGCATCGAGTTCGTGCCGTACAACATCCCGGTGTCGGGATTGCGCGTGCAGATCGACGCCGCCATCAATCCCGGCAACAGCGGCGGCCCGGCGATCGCCGGCAACAAGATGATCGGCCTCGCCTTCAGTCACCTGCAGAACGCCGAGAACATCGGCTACATCATCCCCAACGAAGAGGTGGAGCTGTTCCTCAAGAGCGTCGCCAGCGGTCCGTACGCCGGCAAGCCCGGGATGTACGACGAGCTGCAGACGCTCGAGAACCCGGCGCTGCGCGGCTTCCTCAAGGTCGACGCCTCGGTGCGCGGCATGGTGGTGCACCGCCCGGACCAGGACGGCGCCTCCTACCCGCTCAAGCAGTGGGACGTGATCACGCACATCGCCGACACGCCGATTGACGATGAGGGCATGGTCGGGATCCGCGACGGGTTGCGGGTGAACTTCGCCTATCTCATCCAGAAGAGCGCGCACGACGGCAGCGTGCCGCTCACCATCGTGCGCAGCGGCAAGAGCCAGCAGATCCGCATGCCCGTGCCGCCGCAGCGGCCGCTGCTCATCGACACGCTGCACGGCACCTACCCCTCGTACTTCATCCTCGGTCCGCTGGTGTTCGAACGCGCAACGCTCGAGGGGCTGCAGCTGGTGCGCACCCACGGCCAGGCGGTGCTCGGCAGCCCGCTGTTCGCCCGGCTCGGCGAGCGGCCCGACCCGGACCGCGAGGAGCTGGTGATAATCCCCGCGCCGCTGTTTCCGCACACCCTGTCGAAGGGCTATTCGGACCCGAGCGGCTCGATCCTCAAATCGGTCAACGGCACGCCCATCCGCAGCCTCGCTCACCTGGTCGCGTTGCTGCGCGATCTGCAGGACGACTTCGTGGCGCTCGACTTCGACAACCGCGCCAGCGAAGCCATGGTGTTTCCGCGCAAGGAGCTGATCGCCTCCACCGAGGCGATCCTCACCGACAACGACGTGCGCGCCCAGGGCTCGCCGGACATGATGAAGATCTGGCAACAGAAATAGCCGCCCCCCGAGACTTAAGCGTGCGCAGTTCACCCCACCGCCCGCTCACCGCAATTCTGCTCGGCGGGATGATCGCCGCCACGATCGACATCGGCGCCGCTTGCCTGATCAACGACCGCAGCGTGCCGTTCATACTGCACACCATCGCCGGCGGAATTCTGGGGTCGCGGACCTATGCCGGTGGCAACGCGACCGCGCTGCTGGGCCTGGCGCTGCAGGAGCTCATGGGCGTTTTGATCGCGGCGATCTACGTCGGCGCCGCGCGGCTGCTGCCGTTGCTGGCGCGGCGCTGGATGAGCGCCGGCCTGCTGTACGGCGTGGTGATCTTCTTCGTCATGAATTATCTCGTCGTGCCGCTCTCGGCCTGGAAGCACCACGCGCATTTCTCGGCGTCGAAGTTCATGCTCAACATGGCGGCCATGCTGCTGTTCGGGGTGATCGTGGCGTATTTTGCCCGCCGCAGGGCCTAGAGCGCGCGCCGCTCAGCCGGCCAGCCGCTGCTGCAGCCGGTGCTTGGTTTGCGGCCATTCCGCGGCGAGCAGCGAGAAGCGCGCCGAATCGCGCGGCATCAGGTCCGTGCCCAGGCGGTGCGCCCGCAGCACCCCCTCGAACTGCGCGCCGATGCGGCTGAGCGCGTTGCGCGAGCGCTCGTTGCGCACGTCGGTGTGAAAGCACACGCGCTGCACCCCCCACACCTCGAACGCATGGCTGAGCATCAGCAGCTTCGTCTCGGTGTTCACCGCGGTGCGGATCGCGTCGGCGGCGAGCCAGGTATAGCCGATCTCGCAGCCGTCGAAGCTGCCGCGCCGGCCTTGATCGTGGCCGGCGGGCCAGCTCCAGCGCTCGAGCAGGAAGAAACGTGTCGAGCCGATCACCGCGGCGTCGCTCAGGCGCACGGTGGCGAAGGGTAGCGCGCTGCCCGCCGCGCGCTCTGCGAGCGCGCTGTCCACGTACTGCGCCATGTCGGACATCGTGAGCGGCACGGCGCTCCACAGGTAAAGCGCCGCATCCCGCCTGGCGGCGGCCACCAGGGCGGGGACGTGCGCGCGCACCAGCGGCTCGAGCCGCACGTGCGCGCCGCGCAGAACGACGTCCTGCACCATCGCCGGACTCTAGCTGGCCGCGCTCTCCGGCTCCTCGCCGACGCTCGACTCTTCCGCATCCGGCAGCCCGCCGCCCACGTCCATGAAGCTGCGGCGCTCGGCGCCTTCCATCTTCCTGCGGCGCGAGGCATGCGCGGCGAAGCCGGTGCCCGCCGGGATGAGCCGGCCGACGATGACGTTCTCCTTCAGTCCGCGCAGGTCGTCCTTCAGTCCGCGCACCGCCGCTTCGGTCAGCACACGCGTAGTCTCCTGAAAGGAGGCCGCGGAGATGAACGACTCGGTGGCGAGCGAGGCCTTGGTGATGCCGAGCAGCACCGGTTGCAGCCGCGCGGACTTCTTGCCGTCGGTCTGCGCGCGGTCGTTGATGTCGAGCGCCCGCGAGCGATCGAGCTGCTCACCACGCAGCAGCGCGGTCTCGCCGGCCTCCTGCACCTCGGTCTTGCGCAGCATCTGGCGGATGATCACCTCGATGTGCTTGTCGTTGATCTTCACACCCTGCAGGCGGTAGACATCCTGGATTTCGCGCACCAGGTAGTTCGCCAGCGCCTCGACGCCCTGCAGGCGCAGGATGTCGTGCGGGTTGGGCTCACCGTCGGCGATCACCTCGCCGCGCTCCACCGTCTCGCCTTCGAAGACGTTGAGCTGGCGCCACTTCGGGATCAGCTCCTCGTATTTCTCGCCGTCGTCGGAGGTGATGATCAGGCGCCGCTTGCCCTTGGTCTCCTTGCCGAAGCTCACGGTGCCGGATTTCTCGGCGAGGATCGCCGGGTCCTTCGGCTTGCGCGCCTCGAACAGGTCGGCAACGCGCGGCAGACCGCCGGTGATGTCGCGCGTCTTGGAGGACTCCTGCGGGATGCGGGCGATGACATCGCCCACCGACACGCGCGCGCCGTCCTCGAGCGACACCAGCGCGCCCGGGGGCAGCGTGTACACAGCCGGGATCTCGGTGTTGGCGAAGGTGACCTCCTTGCCCTTGCCGTTCACCAGCTTGATGGTGGCGCGCACTTCCTTGCCGCCGCGCTGCTTGGTGTCGAGCACCACCGTGCTGGAGAGCCCGGTGACCTCGTCCACCTGCGAGGTGACGGTCAGGCCGTCGACGAAGTCCTGGAACTTCACGAAGCCGGCGACCTCGGTCACCACCGGGTGAGTGTGCGGATCCCAGGTGGCCACCACCTGGCCGGCGGCCGCCGTGGCGCCTTCCTTGATGCTGATGATCGCGCCGTAGGGGATCTTGTAGCGCTCGCGCTCGCGGCCGAAGTCATCGACCACGCCGATCTCGCCCGAGCGCGACACCGCCACCAGGTGCCCCTTCTCGTGCTGCACCGTCTTGATGTGGTGGAAGCGGATCACGCCCTTGTTGCGCACCTCGACGCTGGAGGCCGCGGCTGCGCGCGAGGCGGCGCCGCCGATGTGGAAGGTGCGCATGGTGAGCTGCGTGCCCGGCTCGCCGATCGACTGCGCGGCGATGACGCCCACCGCCTCGCCGATGGAGATCGGCCGCCCGCGCGCCAGATCCCGCCCGTAGCAGTGCGAGCACACGCCGTAGCGCGTCTGGCAGGTGATGGGCGAGCGCACCTTGATCTGGTCGATGCCCTCGGTCTCGAGCAGGCGCACCATCTTCTCATCGAGCAGCGTGCCGGTCGGGATGAGCACCTCGCGGGCACCCGGCTTGATGATGTCCTCCGCCAGCACGCGCCCGAGCACGCGCTCGCCGAGCGCCTCGACCACGTCGCCGCCCTCGACCAGCGGCGCCATGGCCAGCCCGTTGACCGTGCCGCAGTCGGGCTCGGTCACCACCAGGTCCTGCGCCACGTCCACCAGGCGGCGGGTGAGGTAACCGGAGTTGGCGGTCTTCAGCGCCGTGTCGGCCAGTCCCTTGCGGGCGCCGTGCGTGGAGATGAAGTACTGCAGGACGTTCAGGCCCTCGCGGAAGTTCGCCGTGATCGGCGTCTCGATGATCGAGCCGTCGGGCTTGGCCATCAGGCCGCGCATGCCGGCGAGCTGGCGGATCTGCGCCGCGGAGCCGCGTGCGCCGGAGTCGGCCATCATGAAGATGGAGTTGAACGACTTCTGCTTGTGGCGCGCGCCGCGCGAGTCGGTGGCCTCCTCGCTGCCGAGTTTCTCCATCATGGCCTTCGCCACCTGGTCATTGGCGCGCGACCAGATGTCGACCACCTTGTTGTAGCGCTCGCCGTTGGTAACCAGACCCGAGGCGTACTGGTCCTGGATCTCCTTTACCTCGTTGTCGGCCGAGGTGACGATGCGGGTCTTCTGCTCCGGGATGACGATGTCGTCGATGCCGAAGGAGATCCCGGCGCGCGTCGCATAATGAAAGCCGGTGTACATCAGCTGGTCGGCGAATACCACGGTCTCCTTCAACCCCAGCGCGCGGTAACAGGCGTTGATGGTCGCGGAGATCGCCTTCTTGGTCATGTCCTGGTTGATGAGATCGAAGGACAGGCCCTTGGGCAGGATCTCGAACAGCAGCGCGCGGCCGACCGTGGTGTCGACGATGCGAATGCGCTCCGTGAGCGTACCGCCCTCGCCGCGCACCGACTCCTTCAGACGCACCTTGCACCTGGCCTGCAGATCGACGCCGCGGCTCTCGTAGGCGCGGTGCACCTCGGCGCCGTCGGCGAAGAACATGCCCTCGCCCTTGGCACCGATGCGCTCGCGCGTCATGTAGTACAGCCCGAGCACCACGTCCTGCGACGGCACGATGATCGGGTCACCGTTGGCCGGGGACAGGATGTTGTTGGACGACATCATGAGCGCACGCGCCTCGAGCTGCGCCTCGAGCGACAGCGGCACGTGCACCGCCATCTGGTCGCCGTCGAAGTCGGCGTTGAAGGCGGTGCACACCAGCGGATGCAGCTGGATGGCCTTGCCCTCGACCAGCAGCGGCTCGAACGCCTGGATCCCCAGGCGATGCAGCGTCGGCGCACGGTTGAGCAGCACCGGATGCTCGCGGATCACTTCCTCGAGGATGTCCCACACCTCTGGTCCTTCGCGCTCCACCAGGCGCTTGGCGGCCTTGATGGTGGAAGCCTCGCCGCGCAGTTGCAGCTTCTGGAAGATGAACGGCTTGAACAGCTCGAGCGCCATCTTCTTCGGCAGCCCGCACTGGTGCAGCCGCAGCTGTGGACCGACCACGATGACCGAGCGGCCGGAGTAGTCGACGCGCTTGCCGAGCAGGTTCTGGCGGAAGCGCCCCTGCTTGCCCTTGATCATGTCGGCGAGCGACTTGAGCGGACGCTTGTTGGTGCCGGTTATGGCGCGACCGCGGCGCCCGTTGTCGAGCAGCGCATCCACCGCCTCCTGCAGCATGCGTTTCTCGTTACGCACGATGATGTCGGGCGCGTTGAGCTCGAGCAGCCGCCGCAGACGGTTGTTGCGGTTGATGACGCGGCGATACAGGTCGTTCAGGTCCGAGGTCGCGAAGCGTCCGCCATCGAGCGGCACCAGCGGCCGCAGGTCCGGCGGCAGCACCGGCAGCACGGTCATCACCATCCACTCGGGCTTGTTGCCCGACTCGACGAACGACTCGATGAGCTTCAGGCGCTTCGACAGCCTCTTTAACTTGGTCTCGGAGGAGGTGCCGGCCATCTCCTCGCGCACCTTGGCGATCTCCGCATTCAGATCGATGGTGCGCATCAGCTCGTACACGGCTTCCGCGCCCATGCGGGCATCGAACTCGTCGCCGTGCTCCTCGATGGCCTCGAGGTACATCTCGTCGGTCAGCAGCTGGCCGCGCTGCATGGGCGTCATACCCGGGTCGATGACCACGAACGCCTCGAAGTACAGCACGCGCTCGATTTCGCGCAGCGTCATGTCGAGCATCAGGCCGATGCGCGAGGGCAGCGATTTCAGGAACCAGATGTGCGCGGTGGGGCTGGCGAGCTCGATGTGGCCCATGCGCTCGCGTCGCACTTTCGACTGAGTCACCTCGACGCCGCACTTCTCGCACACCACGCCGCGGTGCTTGAGGCGCTTGTACTTGCCGCACAGGCACTCGTAGTCCTTCACCGGGCCGAAGATCTTGGCGCAGAACAGGCCATCGCGCTCCGGCTTGAAGGTGCGGTAGTTGATGGTCTCGGGCTTCTTGACCTCACCGTACGACCAGGCGCGGATCATCTCCGGCGAGGCCAGCCCGATCTTGATCGAATCGAAGTGCTCGACCGGAGCGTGCTGCTTGAAGAGCTTGAGTAAGTCTTTCATGAGTTAGTCCTGCTCCAGTTCCATGTTGATGCCCAGCGAGCGGATTTCCTTCACCAGGACGTTGAAGGACTCCGGCATGCCGGCATCCATCTGATGGTTGCCGTCGACGATGTTCTTGTACATCTTGGTGCGGCCGTTCACGTCATCGGACTTCACGGTCAGCATCTCCTGCAGCGTGTAGGAAGCTCCGTAGGCTTCCAGCGCCCACACTTCCATCTCGCCGAAGCGCTGGCCGCCGAACTGCGCCTTGCCGCCGAGCGGCTGCTGCGTGACCAGGCTGTATGGCCCGGTGGAGCGGGCGTGCATCTTGTCGTCGACCAGATGGTTCAGCTTCAGCATGTACATGTAGCCGACCGTCACCTGCCGCTCGAAGCGTTCGCCGGTGCGGCCGTCGTACAGATACGTCTGGCCGTTCAGCGGCAGCTCCGCCAGCTTCAGCATGCGCTTGATCTCCTCCTCGCTGGCGCCGTCGAACACCGGGGTGGCCATCGGCACGCCATTGGTGAGGTTCTTCGCCAGCTGAGTGAGATCGGCATCGTTCATGCTGTCGATGTCCTCCTTCTGCCCGCCGGTCTCGTTGTAGATCTGCTTGAGGAAGGCGCGCAGCTCCGCGGCGGCCGCCTGCTGCTCCAGCATGCGTCCGATCTTCAGTCCCACGCCCTTGGCCGCCCAGCCCAGGTGCGTCTCGAGCACCTGGCCGACGTTCATGCGCGAGGGCACGCCGAGCGGGTTCAGCACCACGTCCACCGGGGTCCCGTCCTCGAGATACGGCATGTCCTCCACCGGCACGATGGTGGAGATCACGCCCTTGTTGCCGTGGCGGCCGGCCATCTTGTCGCCCGGCTGCACGCGGCGCTTCACGGCGAGGTACACCTTGACCATCTTGAGCACGCCCGGAGCGAGGTCATCGCCGGCGGTGATCTTGGCCTTCTTGTCGTCGAGGCGCTTCTCGAAGGCCTTGCGCTGCAGCTTGAGGCGCTCGGAGGCCTGCTCGAGCTGCGAGTTGGCTTCCTCGTCCTCGAGGCGGATCTCGAACCACTCCTGGCGCGGCACCTCGTCGAGGTACTCCGGGCTGATCCTGGTGCCGCTCTTGAGCTTGTGCGGACCGCCGGCGGCGCTCTGGCCGAGCAGCATGTCGCGCACCCGCTGGAACAGGTCGTCCTCGAGGATGCGCTGCTGGTCGGCAAAGTCCTTGCGCACCCGCTCGATCTCCGCCTTCTCGATCGACAGCGCGCGGCTGTCCTTGTCGACGCCGTCGCGCGTGAACACGCGCACGTCGATGACCGTGCCGTCCATGCCGGGCGGCACCCGCAGCCCGGTGTCCTTAACGTCGGAAGCCTTCTCGCCGAAGATGGCGCGCAGCAGCTTCTCTTCCGGGGTGAGCTGGGTCTCGCCCTTGGGCGTCACCTTGCCGACCAGGATGTCGCCGGCCTTCACTTCCGCGCCGATGAAAGCGATGCCCGCCTCGTCGAGCTTGGCGAGCGCCGCATCGCCGACGTTGGGAATGTCGGCGGTGATCTCCTCCGGTCCGAGCTTGGTGTCGCGCGCGACGCAGGTGAGCTCCTCGATGTGGATAGTGGTGAAGCGATCCTCCTCCACGACGCGCTCGGAGATCAGGATCGAGTCCTCGAAGTTGTAGCCGTTCCACGGCATGAACGCGACCAGCAGGTTCTGACCCAGCGCCAGCTCGCCGAGGTGGGTCGAGGGACCATCGGCCAGCACGTCGCCGCGCGCGATCACGTCACCGGCGTTCACCAGCGGGCGCTGGTTGATGCAGGTATTCTGGTTCGAGCGCGTGTACTTGGTGAGGTTGTAGATATCCACCCCCGGCTCGCCGGCGGTGGTCTCATCGTCGTTCACCCGCACCACGATGCGCGAGGCATCGACGGAATCGACCGCGCCACCGCGGCGCGCCACCACCGTGACGCCCGAGTCGATCGCCACCGGGCGCTCCATGCCGGTGCCCACCAGCGGCGTTTCCGAGCGCAGTGTCGGCACCGCCTGGCGCTGCATGTTCGAGCCCATGAGCGCGCGGTTGGCGTCGTCATGCTCGAGGAACGGGATCAGCGAGGCGGCCACCGACACGATCTGTTTCGGCGAGACGTCCATGTAGTTGATGCGCTCGCGCGGCATCAGCGTGAACTCGTTCTGGAAGCGGCACGACACCAGCTGGTCGGTCAGCTCGCCCTTGGGACCGAGCACCGCATTTGCCTGCGCGATGGCGAACTCGCCCTCCTCGATCGCCGACAGGAAGTCGATGCGATCGGTGACGCGGCCGCTGTCCACGCGCCGGTAGGGCGTCTCGAGGAAGCCGTAGTTGTTGGTGCGCGCGTACACCGAGAGCGAATTGATCAGGCCGATGTTCGGGCCTTCCGGCGTCTCGATCGGGCACACCCGGCCGTAGTGGGTCGGGTGTACGTCGCGCACCTCGAAGCCGGCGCGCTCGCGGGTGAGTCCGCCCGGCCCCAGCGCCGAGACGCGGCGCTTGTGGGTGACCTCGGACAGCGGATTGTTCTGGTCCATGAACTGGGACAGCTGCGAGGAGCCGAAGAATTCCTTCACCGCGGCCGCCACCGGCTTCGCGTTGATCATTTCCTGCGGCATCAGCGGCTCGCTCTCGG
>DATHQM010000077.1:0-5110 GCA_035482695.1 Steroidobacteraceae bacterium
CGCCAATGCGCAGAATCCGGCCGCGGTGCGCAAGGTCTTCGAGGTGAAAGGGCGTCCCGCCAATCATCCGGTGATCGTGCACCTGGACAGCCCGCGCTTCCTGCACCGCTGGGTGCGCGAGGTGCCGCAGAGCGCGACGCGCCTCGCGGAAGTCTTCTGGCCGGGGCCGCTTACCATGGTGATGCCGCGCGCGGCCAGCGTGCACGATGTGATCACCGGCGGCCAGGACACCATCGCCATCCGCGTCCCGGCGCACCCCATGGCGCAGCAGCTGCTCACCGCCTTCGGCGGCGGTATCGCCGCGCCCTCGGCCAATCGCTACGGGCGGCTCTCGCCGACGCGCGCCGAGCACGTGCGCGAGGAATTCGGCGATGCGCTGCGCGTCATCCTCGACGGCGGCGAGTGCCAGATCGGTCTTGAGTCGACCATCGTCGCGTTCGAGGGCGCGGAGGTACGGCTGCTGCGTCCGGGCGCGGTGACCGCGGCGCAGATCAAGAGCGTCGTCGGCGAACTGCTGGTCGGCGCGGATCCGGCCTCACCGCGGGTGCCGGGGAGCCCGCCCACGCACTACGCGCCGAGCACACCGCTTACCATCGTGGCGGCGGGGGAGATCGACGCTCAGGCGGACGCCGCCTCCACCGGCGGGCGGCGCGTCGCCGTGCTGGCGCAGCGTCTGCCGCTGCGTTCCCACAAGTACGTGACCTGGATCAACGCGGGACGCCGCCCCGAGACCTTTGCGCGCGACCTGTATACGAACCTGCGTACCCTCGACAAGGCCGGTTGCCAGCGCATCCTCGTGCAGGCGGTGCCCGACGGCGAGCGCTGGGACGCGGTCCGCGACCGCCTGCTGCGCGCGGCGACCAGCGTCGCGGAGAGCGACGACGGCAGCGGCACGATGGCCGTGCTGCCGTAACCCTCTTGCGAAAAGTGCCTCGCCCGCGATACATCGATCCGTTTCAGCCTGCCGAAGTACGCCGCCTCGTCAGGGAGTTCGGCTCACCGCTGGTGATCCTCGACTGCGAGCGGGTGCGCGTGCAGTTCCGCAAGCTCAAGAAGGCCCTGCCGGGGGTCGATCTGCACTACGCGCTGAAGCCCATGCCGCATGCGGCCGTGGTACAGACGGTGATCGCCGAGGGCGGCTGGCTGGATCTGGCCACCAGCGGGGAGGTACAGCTGGCACAACGCCTGGGTGTCGCGCCCGAGCGCTGTATCCATAGCCACCCGATCAAGCGCCCGCAGGACATCGCCAACGCGCTGCACTTCGGCGTGCGCACCTTCGTCGCCGACAACCCGGATGAGGTGCGCAAGTTCGCTCGCCTCGGTGCGCAGGTGGAGCTGCTGCTGCGGGTCTCGTTCCGCTCACCCGGCGCGGTGTGCGACCTGTCGCGCAAGTTCGGCTGCGACCCGGAGGACGTGCTGCCGCTGGCGCGCCTGGCGGGCGATCTGGGTGTGGCGGTGCGCGGACTCTCCTTCCATGTCGGCTCGCAGGCCGCCGATTCCACCAGCCACGTCGAGGCGCTGCAGGCGTGCGCGCGGCTGCTCGCCGCCGCGCGGCGCGAGCGCCTCGGCGCCTGCGACACGCTCGATATCGGCGGCGGCTTTCCCATCGACTACGCGCAACCGGTGCAGGACATCAGCCGCTTCTGCGCGCCGCTGCGCGCGGCCATCGCGCGGCTGCCGCGCCGCGTGCGCGTGATCGCCGAGCCCGGTCGTTACATCGTAGGTCCCTGCGCCATCGGCGTCGCTTCGGTGATGGGACGCGCGCGGCGCGAGGGCCACTGGTGGTACTACCTCGATGATGGCCTGTACGGCTCCTACAGCGGCCAGCTGTACGATCATGCGCGCTACCCGGTCGAGCCGCTGCGCGACGGCGCCGAGCGGCTGCCGTCGGTGCTGGCGGGGCCTACCTGCGACAGCATCGACGTGATCGCCGAGAACCTCATGCTGCCGCCGCTGCAGGCCGGCGACCTGGTGGTCGGGCGCGCCATGGGCGCCTATACCTGGGCGAGCGCCTCGGAATTCAACTTCTATCCCAAGGCGACGGTGGTGGCCGTGAACCGCGTGCCGGGCGATCGCGGCACGGTCACGGCAGCGCTGCCGTAGCGCGCATGACGTCCCCGGCGCCGATCCGCAACGTGGTGTTCGACATCGGCTGGGTGCTGGTGCGCCTTAACTACCAGCCGCTGCTCGGCTTCCTAGCCGCGCACGGCGCGCCGGTGCACGACCGCGAGTCAGTCATGTCGCGCATCCCGCTCGCCGAGCACGAGACCGGGCGGTTGCCGGGCCGCGCGCTGCTCGAGTCGCTCGCGGCGCTCACGCGCACGCCGGTGTCGCTCGAGGATACGCTGGCGAAGTGGCTGGACATGTTCGAGCTGGACGCGGCCATGGTCGACCTCGCGCACGCGCTCAGCGAGCGTTACCGGGTCTTCCTGCTGTCGAACATCGGCGATCTGCACTGGACGCACCTGGCGCGCGAGTACCGCCTGCACGCCATCGGGCACGGCGCGCTGCCGTCCTACGTCGCCGGCATCATGAAGCCGCACGCCGGGATCTATCGCGAGGCCGAGCGGCGCTTCGCGCTCGCGCCGGCTGCGACGGTGTTCATCGACGACCGCGCCGACAACGTCGCCGGCGCCACGGGGTGCGGCTGGCACGGTATCGTCCACGCGCACCACGGCGCGACCCGCGCCGGGCTGCGCGCTCTCGGGGTGAGCTGCTGAAGGAGTCGTCAATGCGGCCAGTCATCTCCACCATCCTGCTGCTGACCGGCTCGAACGTGTTCATGACCTTTGCCTGGTATGCGCACCTGAAGAATCTCGCTGCGCGTCCCTGGTACGTGGCGGCGGTGGTGAGCTGGGGCATCGCCTTCTTCGAGTATCTGCTGCAGGTGCCCGGCAACCGCATCGGCTACACCGAGCTGTCGCTGCCGCAGCTGAAAATTCTGCAGGAAGTGATCACGCTCGCGGTGTTCGTGCCGTTCGCGCTGCTGTACATGCACAAGTCGCTGAAGCTCGATTACCTGTGGGCGGCGCTGTGCATCCTGGGTGCGGTATATTTCGTGTTCCGTTCACCCAGCAGCGCATGAAGAACGAACCCGAAGCGGACCTCCCGACCGCGATCCACGCCCAGGTGAGCGCCGCCCGCGCCGGCAGCGAGCCGCGGGTGATCGCGCGGCTGTTCTCCGGCTGGGCGCTGTTCGGCGAGCGGCAGTTCGTGCGCGGCTACCTGCTGCTGCTGCCGGATCCGGTGGTGCCGAACCTGAACGCGCTCGGGGCGCGCGAGCGCATCGCATTCCTCTCCGACATGACGCGCCTCGGCGACGCGCTGCTCAAGGTGACCGGCGCGCTGCGCATCAACTACGCCATCTTCGGCAACCAGGATCCCGCGTTGCACGCGCACGTCATCCCGCGCTACCTCGATGAGCCGGCGGCGCTGCGCACCGAGCAGCCCTGGGCCTACGATTGGGAGGCCGCGCCGCTGTTCGAGCGCGCCGCCTGCCAGGAGCTCGCCGACTCACTGCTGCGCGAGCTCACCCGTCTAGGCGTCACCAAGCCGATGCGCTTCACCCCGGGCGCCAACGCCGGCGGCTGAAGCGCGCACTGCGGCTACTTCGGCGGCGGGCTGCCCGCGGGTGCCGGCATGGGCATCATGGGCGCGGGCGGCGTGGCGGCCGCCGGCGCCGGTGGCTTGATGCTCACCAGCTCCACGTCGAAGACCAGCATGGCGCCGGGCGGGATCGGCGCGCCCGGCGGCACGTGCGTGTCGTAGGCGAGCTGCGGGGGTATCCACAGCTGGTACTTCGCGCCCGGCTTCATGAGCTGCAGCGCCTCGGTCCAGCCGGGAATGACGCGCCCCACTCCGAGAGTTGCGGGCTGGCCGCGCTTGTAGCTGCTGTCGAACTCCGTGCCATCGAGCAGCGCGCCGCGATAGTTGACGACCACCTCGTCGCTCGGCTTGGGCGCCGCGCCGCTGCCGGCATTCTGCACCTTGTACTGCAGTCCGCTCGCGGTCGTGACCACGTCGGGCTTCTTGCCGTTCGCGGCGAGGAATTTCGCGGCGGCGCGGTGGTTGCTGTCGACCAGCGTGTCGAACGCGCCGTGCAGCAGCGTGTTGAGGTTCTCGCGATCGCTGTCGCCCACTTTCACCTTGCCGCTGAGCGCATCGCTCAAGCCCTGCAGCACGCGCTCAGTGCTGATGTCGGTAGCACGCACGCCGCCGTTATGCAGCTGCGTTCCCATGATCACCCCGAGGCTGTAGCTGGTGGCGCTCTTCGCGCCCGCCGCACCCGGGCTGCCGGCGGGTGTCTTGGCGGCGCCGGCGTCGGCGGGTGCCTGCTTCGCCGCGGTCGCGCCGCTCGCGGGAGCGGGTGCGCTGGAGGAGGGCGGCGGCGTCTGCGCGAGCAGCGTGCCCGCAAAGAGCGCGCCCGCGGCGGTGGCGGTGACGATGAGGAACGTGCGGCCGCGGCGCGGCGCTGACAATGTCATGGATGGTCCTTGGGTTGCATGCGGGCCGTGCACGGCACGGCTTGGGAACCGCAGGGGCTGCGCAGTTTGGCTGATCAGCACCGGGGTTGCCAGCCTGCAGGCGTGTGGGTCGCGGCAGCGCCCGCGCTTGCCCGTCAGGTCGATAACCGGAACTCGCCGCCGGCGGCGAGCGCCCGCTGGTAAGCGCGGCGTGCATGGATGCGCTCAAGAAATCCGCGCACCTTCTCGCCCAGCGCCATGCCCGATCTTGCCGCCGCGGCCTCCAGCGGAAAACTCATCTGGATGTCGGCCGCCGTGAATTCCTCGCCCGCGAACCACGGGTAACTCGCCAGCTCACTCTCCCACCAGGCGACGTGGGTCTTGAGCTGCGGATCGATGAAGCTTGCCTGCACGCGAGCCGCCAGCGCTGTGACGATCGGCCGCAGCAGCACCGGAACCGGTCTCCGCGGCAGGCGCTGGAAGATCAGCTTCACCAGCAGCGGCGGCATCGCCGAGCCTTCCGCGTAGTGCAGCCAGTAGACGTAGCGCAGCCGCGCCTCGCTGCCGGGCGGCGGCCGCAGCCGCCCGTCGCCGCGGGTGTCGAGCAGATACTCGATGATGGCGCCCGACTCGGCGATGGTGCGTGC
>DATHQM010000078.1:0-22042 GCA_035482695.1 Steroidobacteraceae bacterium
CGCCGCCAACTTCAATTTCATCGCCTTCTCGCGCTACCTCGGTGACATCAACGGACAGGTGTTCGTGTTCTTCATCCTCACCGTGGCGGCGGCCGAGTCGGCCATCGGACTTGCGATCCTGGTGGTGCTGTTCCGCGAGCGGCGCAGCATCAACGTCGAAGACCTGAACACGCTGAAGGGCTGACGGTGGCGGCGCTCAACCCCGACGTGCTGCTCGCCATAGCGCTGCTGCCGCTCGCGGCCGCGCTGATCGCCGGCCTCGGCGGGCGCGTCATCGGGCGCGCCGGTGCGCACACCGTGACCTGCCTGGCGGTGGCGGTCTCCTTTGGGCTGTCGCTGCTGGTGCTGAAGCAGATCTACTGGGACGGCGCGCCCGCCTACGACGGTGCGGTGTACACCTGGCTGGTGAGCGATGGCATGCACATGGAGGTCGGCTTTCTGGTCGATCGGCTGACGGCGCTGATGATGGCGGTGGTGACCTTCGTGTCGCTGTGCGTGCACGTCTACACCATCGGCTACATGCACGACGATCCGGGTTACACGCGCTTCTTCAGCTACATCTCGCTGTTCACCTTCGCCATGCTGATGCTGGTGATGGCGAACAATTTCATGCAGCTGTTCTTCGGCTGGGAGGCGGTCGGCGTGGTGTCGTACCTGCTGATCGGCTTCTGGTACACGCGGCCGACTGCGACCTTCGCCGCACTCAAGGCGTTCATCGTCAACCGTATCGGCGACTTCGGCTTCGTGCTGGGGATCGCGGGCATCGCCTGGCTGTGCAACTCGCTCGACTACCGCGCCGCCTTTTACGCCGCTCCGCACATGGCGCACGTGCTGGTGCCGCTGAGCTCCGCCACCAGCGTGAACGCCCTCACCCTCATCTGCGTCTGCCTGTTCATCGGCGCAATGGGCAAGTCGGCGCAGGTGCCGCTGCACGTCTGGCTGCCCGACTCGATGGAAGGCCCGACGCCCATCTCGGCGCTGATTCACGCCGCCACCATGGTGACCGCGGGCATTTTCATGGTGGCGCGCATGTCACCGCTGTTCGAGTACTCGGAAGGGGCGCTGTCGTTCGTGCTGGTGATCGGCGCGACCACCGCGCTGTTCATGGGGTTGCTGGGCGTGGTGAACAACGACATCAAGCGGGTCATCGCCTACTCGACGCTCTCGCAGCTCGGCTACATGACGGTGGCGCTCGGCGCTTCCGCCTACGGCGCGGCGATCTTTCATCTCATGACCCACGCCTTCTTCAAGGCGCTGCTGTTCCTCGCGGCCGGCTCGGTGATCATCGCCCTGCACCACGAGCAGGACATGCGCAGGATGGGCGGCCTCGCCAGGTACATGCCGATCACCGCGGTGACCTGCTGGATCGGTGCGCTGGCGCTCGTCGGCACGCCGTTCTTCGCCGGCTTCTATTCCAAGGACGCGATCATCGAGGCGGTGGGCGCAGCGCATCGCTTCGGCAGCGGCTACGCCTACTGGTGCGTGCTGCTTGGCGTGTTCGTCACTGCGCTCTACACCTTCCGCATGATGTTCATGACCTTCCACGGCCCGGAGCGCTTCCGCGCGGCGCACGCTGCGGCCGGGCACGAGGCGCCGGTGGGGGCTGACCCGCACGCCGAGCCCGATGCCGACCACGGCGCGGACCACGATCCGCACGAGAGTCCCTGGGTGGTGACGCTGCCGCTCATCGCGCTTGCCATCCCCTCGGTGCTGAGCGGCGCGCTCGCGGTCGGCTCGGTGCTGTTCGGCGGCTACTTCGGCACTTCGATCTTCGTGCTGCCGGCCAACGACGTCGTCGCCAGGGTCGGCGCCGAGTTCGGTGGCGCGCTGCAGGCGGGGCTGCAGGGCCTGTTCTCACTGCCGTTCGCGCTGGCGCTCGCCGGCGCGGCCACTGCCTGGGTGTGTTTCCTGTGGCGGCCGGCGCTCGCCACGGATGCCGCCCGGCGTGCCCACTGGCTGTACTCGCTGCTGACCAACAAGTACTACTTCGACTGGTTCAACGAGCACGTGCTGGCCGCGCTCACGCGTCTGATCGGCGTCGGCCTGTGGAAGGGTGGTGACCAGGCACTGATCGATGGCGTCATGGTGGACGGCACGGCGGAGGCGGTCAGCGGCTTCGGCGGGCTGCTGCGGCGCGTGCAGAGCGGCTACCTGTACTCGTATGCGTTCTGGATGATGATCGGGCTGGCGGTGCTGCTCGGCTGGTTCCTGGCGCACACCTACACCTGAAGAGGCGCCCACCACACGTGACCCCAAACCTGCACGGCCTGCTGTCGACCCTCGTCTGGCTGCCGATCGGCGCCGGGCTGGCGGTGCTGCTGCTCGGCGAGCGCCGCATCGCCGCCGGGCGCTGGCTGGCGCTCGCCGCGACGCTCGCGACGCTGCTGCTGTCGGTGCCGCTGTGGACCAACTTCAGCACCGTGAGCGCCGCGCCGCAGTTCACCGAGATGCTGCCGTGGATCCCGCGCTTCAACGCGCACTACGCGCTCGGCGTCGACGGCATCTCGCTGCCGCTCATCGTGCTCACCGCGTTCATGACGGTGCCGGTGGTGATCGCCGGCTGGAGCGTCATCACCACCCGCGTGGCGCAGTACTACGCCGCGTTCCTCATCATGGAAGGCCTGATGATCGGGGTGTTCTGCGCCACCGATGCGCTGCTGTTCTATTTCTTCTGGGAAGCGATGCTGATCCCGATGTTCCTGATCATCGGCATCTGGGGCGGCCCGCGCCGCGTGTACGCCACCATCAAGTTCTTCCTCTACACCTTCCTCGGCTCGGTGTTCATGCTGGCGGCGCTCATCTACATGTACGTCAAGTGCGGCAGCTACTCGATCGCCGCCTTCCAGGCGCTGCCGCTCGCCCTGCCCGAGCAGCGCTGGATCTTCGCCGCCTTCCTGCTGGCGTTCGCCGTCAAGGTGCCGATGTGGCCGGTGCACACCTGGCTGCCCGATGCGCACGTCGAGGCGCCCACCGGCGGCTCGGTGATCCTCGCGGCCATCATGCTGAAGATGGGCGGCTACGGCTTCCTGCGCTTTTCCCTGCCGGTCACCCCGGACGCGAGCCGCGAGCTCGACCTGGCGCTGATCGCGCTGTCGCTGATCGCGGTGATCTACATCGGCTTCGTCGCGCTGGTACAGCAGGACATGAAGAAGCTGATCGCCTACTCCTCGATCGCCCATATGGGCTTCGTGACGCTCGGCGCCTTCGTGATCTACGAGATCGTGCGCCACACCGGCAGCAGCACCGGCGCCGGCATGGGGCTGGATGGCGCGATGGTGCAGATGATCTCCCACGGCCTGATCTCCGGCGCGCTGTTCCTGTGCGTCGGGGTGCTGTACGACCGGCTGCACAGCCGGCAGATTGCCGACTACGGCGGCGTGGTCAACACCATGCCGGTGTTCGCCGCCTTCATGGTGCTGTTCGCGCTCGCCAACACCGGGCTGCCCGGCACCTCGGGCTTCGTCGGCGAGTTCCTGGTGATCATCGCCAGCTTCCGCGCGAGCTTCTGGTACTCGGCGCTGGCGGCGGTCACGCTGGTGCTGGGCGCCGCCTACACGCTGTGGCTGGTGAAGCGCGTGGTGTTCGGTCCGGTGACCAGCCCGCGCGTCGCGGCGCTCGAGGACGTGAACGGTCGCGAGTTCGTGGTGCTCGGGGCGCTGGCGCTGGCGGTGCTGCTGGTGGGGGTGTGGCCGGCGCCGCTGCTGAAGGTCATGCAGCCGAGCATCCATCACCTGCTGACCCAGGCGCTCGCCAGCAAGCTCTAACACCCTCGGAAGGACACGCCGCCACCGCCATGCACGAATCAGCGCCACAGCTCGTCAGCCTCGCCCCGGCCGTGCCGGAGATCTGGCTAGGCTGCGCCATCTGCGTGATCCTGCTCGTCGAGGTGTTCGCCGGCGAGCGCCGCCGCGGACTCACCGGCACGCTCACGCTGCTGGCGCTCGCCGCGGGCGCGGCGCTCACGCTGCTGTACGCACACGTGCCGCAGCGCACGCTGCTGTTCGCCGGCCTGTACGTGGCGGACGAGCTCGGCTTCGTGCTGAAGCTCGCCGGCTTCCTGTGCGTCGCGCTCGCGCTGCTGTACTCGCGGGCCTACCTGGAGAACCGCAACATCCTGCGCGGCGAATACTACGTGCTGGCGCTCACCGCGCTGCTCGGCATCTTCGTGCTCATTTCCGCCAACAGCCTGCTGACGGTGTACCTCGGCGTCGAGCTGCTGGCGCTGTCGGTGTACGCCATGGTGGCGTTCGACCGCGACTCGGGCGTGGCCGCCGAAGCGGCCATGAAGTATTTCGTGCTCGGGGCGATCGCTTCGGGCGCGCTGCTGTACGGCATGTCGCTGATCTACGGGCTCACCGGCACGCTCGACCTGGGCGTGATCGCCGGCGCGCTGCATGCGCCGCTCAAACCCGGCGTGGTGCTCGGGCTCGCCTTCATCGTGGTGGCGGTGGCCTTCAAGCTCGGCGCGGTGCCGTTCCACATGTGGCTGCCGGACGTGTACGAGGGCGCCCCGACCAGCGTCACGCTGTTCATCGGCACGGTGCCGAAGATCGCGTATTTCGCGCTCACGCTGCGGCTGCTGGCGCAGGGGCTGGCCGGCACCACGGCCGAGTGGACCCAGATGCTGGCCGCGCTCGCGGTGCTCACGCTGGTGGTGGGCAACGTGGTGGCGCTGGTGCAGACCAATCTCAAGCGGCTGCTGGCGTACTCGACCATCGCCAACATCGGTTTCATCCTGCTCGGCTTCGTGGCCGGGACCCCGGACGGCTATGCCGCGGCGCTCTACTACACGCTGGTGTACGTGCTGGTGGCGCTCGGCTCCTTCGGCGTGATCCTGCTCAGCAGCGCCAAGGGTTTCGAGGCGGACCGGCTCGAGGACTACAAGGGCCTGCACCAGCGCGATCCGCTGCTCGCCGCCGTGATGCTGGGGCTGATGTTTTCCACCGCCGGGGTGCCGCCGTTCGTCGGCTTCTGGGCGAAGCTGCGCATCTTCCAGGCGCTGTGGGAGACGCAGCACCTGTGGCTGGTGGTGCTCGCCGCCGCCATGTCGGTGGTCGGCGCGTACTATTACCTGCGCGTCATCAAGCTGATGTACTTCGATGAGCCGGCGGGGTCGCGGCCGGCCGCGCCGCGCGAGCCGGGCGTTCGGCTCGCACTCGGCGTGAACGCCGCGGCGGTGCTACTGCTCGGGGTGTTGCCCGCGCCGCTGCTCGATCTTTGTGCGCGGTTGATTCACTAACGCCAGGAGAACACCCATGCGGCATCGAGCGCGTCGATACAGCGCCTGCCTGTGCGCGGCTGCATGCGCCGCGACGGCCGGCGCCGCGCCCTCGGCCGCCGTCACTGACGGCGCGCACTACCGGCTCGCGCAGCAGGTGCCGCTGCCGGGGGATGAGGGCTGGGACTACCTGGCGTTCGCGCCCGAGAGTCACCGCCTGTTCATCTCCCACGGCACGCGCGTGCTGGTGGTCGATGCCGCGCGGCTGCGCGTGGTGGGTGAGGTCGGCGACACCCCCGGCGTGCACGGCATTGCGCTCGCGCCCGATCTGGGTCGCGGTTTTATCAGTGCCGGCAGTGCGGGCACGATCGTGGTGTTCGACCTGAAGACGCTCGCGCGCCTGCAGGAGATCAGGGCCAGCGGCGAGAATCCCGACGCGATTCTCTATCACCGCGGCGCGCGCCGCGTATTCACCTTCAACGGCCGCGGCCGCAACGTCACGGCGGCGGAGGCCGCCAGCGGTGAGGTGGCCGGCACCATCGCGCTCGATGCCAGGCCGGAGTTCGCCGCGAGCGACGGCGCCGGCCCGGTCTACGTGAACCTCGTGGACAAGAACAGCATCGCGGTGATCGATCCGCGCGACCTCAAGGTGATGAGCGTCTGGCCGCTCACCGGCTGCGAGGGGCCGAGCGGACTCGCCCTCGATGCAGCCGCGCGGCGGCTGTTCGCCGTATGCGGCAACAAGGTGATGACGGTCGTCGATGCGGTTTCCGGACGGGTGCTGGGCAGCGCGCCGATCGGCGCAGGCGTCGACGCCGCCGCCTTCGATGCCGCAGCACGACTCGCCTTCGCCTCCTGCGGGGAAGGGGTGCTGACCGCCGTGCGGGTGAACCCTGACGGGGCGCCCGAGGTCGCGCAATCGGTGCCGACGCAGCGCGGGGCGCGCACCATGGCGCTCGATCCGCGCACCCACCGCATCTTCCTGGTGACCGCCGACTTCGGGCCGCCGCCCGCGCCGACCGCCGAACAGCCGCACCCGCGGCCGCCGCTGCTGCCCGGCTCGTTCCGGCTGCTGGTGGTCGCTCCCGGGAACACCCTACGGTGAGGCGCCGCTGCGTCTCCGCGGTCGCCGCCGCGCTGCTGGCGGCGCTGGCGCCCTGCCTCGCCGGGAGGACCGTCGCGGCCGCCGCGGCTCCCCCGGCGGCGCCCGCCGCGACCTCCGGCGCGAGCGGCCAGCAGGCCGCGGACGCGCTGGCCCACGACATCTATCAGCAGCTGATGGACATCAACACCACCGACTCGAGCGGCAACGTCACCGCGGCCGCCGAAGCCGTGGCGCAGCGCTTTCGCGCCGCCGGCTTTGTGCCTGCCGATGTCATGGTGCTGGGGCCGAACGAGCGCAAGAAGAACCTGGTGGTGCGGTTGCACGGCGCGGGCAAGCACAAGCCGGTATTGCTGATCGGCCATCTCGACGTGGTGGAGGCGCGGCGCGAGGACTGGAGCACCGATCCCTTCAAGCTCATCGAGAAGGACGGCTACTTCTACGGGCGCGGCTCGCTCGACATGAAGAGCGGCGATGCCATCATGGCTACCACGCTGCTGCGCATGAAGCGCGAGGGCTACCGCCCGGCGCGCGACGTCATCCTGGCGCTCACCGCGGACGAGGAGGGCGGTTGCTGCAACGGGGTGCAGTGGCTGCTCACCACCCACCGCGAGCTGATCGACGCGGAGTTCGTGCTCAATCACGACGGCCTGGTCGGCTATTCGATCACCTCCGAGCACGGGGTGCCGCAGCAATTCGCCTTGAGCGCCACCGAGAAGATGTATGCGGATTACCAGCTGAGCGTCACCAACCGCGGCGGCCACAGCTCGCTGCCGCGGCCCGACAACGCCATCTACCAGCTGGCGCAGGGGCTGCTCAGCATCGGCAGGTACTCCTTCCCGGTCGAGCTCAACGAGGTGACGCGCGGCTACTTCCAGCGCATGGCCGCGGCCAGCAGCGCGCAGGCGGCGGCGGACATGCGTGCGGTTGCGGGCACGCCTGTCGATGCGCAGGCGGTCGCGCGGCTGTCGCGCGACCCGGAGTTGAACTCGCTGCTGCATACCACCTGCGTCGCGACCCGCCTGAACGGCGGGCACGCGAACAATGCGCTGCCGCAGCGTGCCGAAGCGGTGGTGAACTGCCGCATTCTGCCGGGGCACTCCAAGGAGGAGGTACGTCAGGAGCTGATCCGGGTAGTGAGCGACCCGGGCATCACGGTGCGCTAC
This sequence comes from Steroidobacteraceae bacterium, assembly GCA_035482695.1. Lineage (GTDB taxonomy): Bacteria > Pseudomonadota > Gammaproteobacteria > Steroidobacterales > Steroidobacteraceae > 13-2-20CM-66-19. Next base: position 7,487 of record DATHQM010000078.1, read on the forward strand.
GTAGCCGACGACGGCACGGTCACCGCTACTGCTCCTGCGCAGCGCGTCCTGCCCCCCTCACCCCTGCTGCCGCAGGTCGTCAAGCCCCTCGAGAGCACCGTGGCTGCGATCTGGCCCGGCCTGCCGGTGGTGCCCTTCATGAACGCCGGCGCCACCGACGGCATCTACACGCGGGCGGCGGGGCTGCCAACCTACGGCGTTGCCGGCATCGCGGTGGATCGCGACGATATGCACGCCCACGGACGCGATGAGCGCGTGCGCGTCGCCGCCTTCTACCAGGGCAACCTGTTCTACTATCGCTTCCTGAAGGCGCTGACCGCGCAGTGAGCGCGCGTCACCCGCGCCGCGCGCCGCGGCCCGCCGCTCACGACATGCGTCGCGAGATCGCGATCGCCGCGATGAACACGATGGTGATGTTGAGGATCCACCAGAGCAGCTGCTGGTGAGCGTGCAGCGGGCCGCCGGCGGCGGCGGGTGCGGCCGCCGCAGCGGTGGCGAGGGTGCCGTCGAGCACCTCGCGGATGCCGTCGTGGGCGACCTGCACCTCGAGGCGGTGAGCGCCGTGCGTGGGCGGCTGCGGCCACGGTACCGACCAGCGCTGCGGGCCGGCGACCGTCGCCGGCACGGTGCGGCCGTCGATACTCACGGCGAGATCGGTCACGGCGAGCGCGGCGCCGTCCGCGCGGCGCAGTTGCAGGATGAGCCCCGCGGGCAGCCGCGCCGCTTCGAGCACAATGAGCGCCGAGTGCGCCAGCGGCGCGAACACCGCGGCGGGCAGTGCGGCCGCGGCGTGCAGCGGCGCGGGCTCGCGGTCCGCCGCACCGTCCAGGTAGCGTGCCGGCGTCGCCGGCAGCGACCCGGCAAGCAGCATCAGCCACGCGCCCGCCACCCAACGGATCCCGGCCATCGACATGCGCGGCATGTTAGCAGCTGCAGCCCTAGTGCGGATCGCGCAGCCCCAGGAACTCCTCGAGCCGCTCGAGTCCGCGCAGCAGGCCGCGCCGCTCGGCGGCGCTCATGCAGTGCATCAGGTCGTGCTCGCGCGCCAGCACCAGCGGCACCAGCTGCGCGTACAGGCGCCGGCCGGCACGGGTGAGGCGCAGCTGCATCTCGCGGCCGTCGCGCGTGCTCGCCGCCCGCGCGATCAGGTCGCGCGCGCGCAGCTGGGCGATGGCGCGGCTGACGCGCGTCTTGTGCATGCGCGTGCTGTCGGCCACGTGCTGCGCGGTGCAGCCATGCCGCTCACCGACGGTGGCGATCACGCGCCAGGCGGGAATGTCGAGCGCGAAGCGCGCGCGGTAGATCACCGCCAGGTGCTGGCTGACCGCCGCCGCCAGACGGTTGAGGCGGAACGGGACGAATCCTGCAAGCCTCAGCGCGCGCTTAGGCGCGGATCGCGCGGCCAAGATGCTCTCCGGACAGTTGCGGGCGCAACCGTTGTCCCACATTATAGGCCGCAGCAGCCGCGGAGTGCGAACGATGGGTGTGGCAGAGGGCGGGGCCGCCGACGGCGCCACCGCCGGCTATCAAAGCGGTTTCGGCAATCAGTTCGCTACCGAGGCACTGCCGGGGGCGCTGCCGGTCGGGCGCAACTCCCCGCAGCGGCCGCCGTACGGACTGTATACGGAGCAGTTCTCCGGGACCGCCTTCACCGCGCCGCGCCACGCCAACCGGCGCAGCTGGCTGTACCGCATCCGACCGGCAGCCGTGCACGGCAGTTTCGCGCCGCTCGGCGCCGGACGCCTCAGCGCGCGCTTCGACGAAGTCGCCTGTCCCCCCAACCCGCTGCGCTGGAATCCGCCGCCGCTGCCGCGCGCGCCGACCGATTTTCTCGACGGACTCGCCACGCTCGGGGGCAACGGCTCCCCTGACAGCCACGGCGGCTGCGCCATCCACTGGTACGTGGCGAACCGCTCGATGGCGGAGCGCTTCTTCTACGACGCCGACGGCGAGCTGCTGATCGTGCCGCAGCAGGGCGCGCTGCGCCTCGCCACCGAGCTCGGCGTCATCGACGTGGCGCCGCAGCAGATCGCCGTCATCCCGCGCGGCCTGCGCGTGCGTGTCGAGCTGCACGAGGGCAGCGCGCGCGGCTACGTCTGCGAGAACTTCGGCGCGCCGCTCAAGCTGCCGGATCTCGGACCGATCGGCGCCAACGGACTCGCCAATCCGCGCGACTTCCAGACGCCGGTGGCCTGGTACGAGGACCGCGCCGGGGACTTCGAGCTGGTGGCGAAGTTCGCCGGAACGCTGTGGACGGCGCGCATCGACCACTCGCCGCTCGATGTGGTCGCGTGGCACGGCAACCACGCGCCGTACCGCTACGATCTGCGCCACTTCAACACGCTCGGCTCGGTGAGCTTCGACCATCCGGATCCGTCCATCTTCCTGGTGCTGCAATCGGTCAGCGATACGCCCGGGGTCGATTGGCTCGACTTCGTGATCTTTCCGCCGCGCTGGCAGGTGTCGCAGGATACGTTTCGGCCGCCGTGGTTCCACCGCAATGTCGCCAGCGAGTTCATGGGGCTGATCGCCGGGGTGTACGACGCCAAGGCGCAGGGGTTCGCGCCGGGCGGCGCCTCGCTGCACAACTGCATGACCGGGCACGGCCCGGACGCGGCCAGCTACGAGAAGGCGACGCACGCTGACACCTCGCAACCGGTGGCGCTCACGGACACCATGGCCTTTATGTTCGAGACCCGCCTGCCCATCCGCCCGACGCGCTTCGCGCTCGAGACGCCGCTGCTGCAGCGGGACTACGGGCAGGTGTGGCGCGAGTTGCACCGGCACTTCACCGGCCCCACCGCGCCGGCGGGCGCGGCGCCGGGGGCCGCACCGGCGCGCGCGCGCGGCCGCCGCCGGCGCGCGCGCCGATGAGCGTGCTCAACGCGACCCACGACCCGGCGCTGCTGAGCTGGGTCGGCTCCGCCGACGCACCCGGCACGGATTTCCCGCTGCAGAACCTGCCGTTCGCCGTGTTCCGCCGCGCGGACAGCACCGAGAGCTTCCGCGGCGGCGTGGCGATCGGCGATCAGGTGCTCGACCTCGGCGCGCTGCACGAGCTCGGGGTGCTCGCGGGAGCGGCGGCCGAGGCGCTGGCGTTGTGCGCGCAGCCCACGCTGAACGAGCTCATGGGCGCAGGGCCCGAAGCGAACGGCGCGCTGCGCGCGGCCCTGTCGGGGCTGTTGCGCCGCGGGGCGCCGCTCGCCGCGCGGCTGCAGGGGCTGCTCGTGCCGCAGGCGGCTGCCGCATACCGCACCGCCGCGCGCATCGGGGATTTCACCGACTTCTACGCCTCGATCCATCACGCCACTGCCGTCGGGCGGCTGTTCCGGCCGGACAATCCGCTGCTGCCCAACTACCAGTGGGTGCCGATCGCCTACCACGGACGCACCTCCTCGGTGGACGTGTCGGGCCAGCCGATCCGGCGTCCGCACGGACAGGTGATGGCGCCGGGCGCGCAGCGGCCGGAGCTCATCGCCACGCGGCGCCTCGACTACGAGCTCGAAGTCGGTGTGTTCGTCGGCCGCGGCAATGCACCCGGTGAACAAGTGCCCCTGGCTGAGGCCGAGCGGCACGTGTTCGGACTGTGCCTGCTCAATGACTGGTCGGCGCGCGACGTGCAGGCGTTCGAGTACCAGCCGCTCGGTCCTTTTCTCGGCAAGAACTTCGCCACCACGATCTCCCCCTGGGTGGTCACGCTCGAGGCGCTGGCGCCGTTCCGCGCGCCCTGGGTGCGCCCCGCCGCGGAGCCGGCGCCACTCGCCTACCTCGACCATCCGCACACGCGCGCCGCGGGCGCGCTCGACATCCGGCTCGAGGCCTGGCTGCAAAGCGCGCGCATGCGCGCCGCCGGATTGCCGCCGCAGCGCCTGTCGCATGCCACGTTCCGCGACGCATGGTGGACCGTGGCGCACATGCTGACGCACCACACGGTCAATGGCTGCAATCTGCGGCCCGGAGATCTGTTCGGCAGCGGCACGCAATCGGGCCCTCAGGCGGATGAGGCCGGCTCGCTGCTCGAGCTGAGCGCGGGCGGCCGGCAGCCGGTGGCGCTCGCTGGCGGTGAGGCGCGCACCTTCCTCGAGGACGGGGATCGGGTGATCCTGCGCGGCTGGTGCGAGCGCGCCGGCTTCGCACGCATCGGTTTTGGCGAGGCGGCGGGCACGGTGTTGCCGGCGCTCGCGTCTTAGACGAGCGCACCCGCACCGCACCTGCGGCTTGCTACGATCCGCAACGGGTAAGCGCGTGAAGAACTACCGCTATTACGACCTGATACTCGGGGCCTACGTGTGCGTGGTGCTGTGCGCCAACCTCATCGGCGCCGCCAAGGTCGCCACCGTGCACGTGCCGCTGTTCGGGCCGGTGACCTTCATGGCGGGAGTGCTGTTCTTCCCGATCTCGTATTTCTTCGGCGACGTGCTCACCGAGGTCTACGGCTACGCGCGCGACCGGCGCGTCGTGTGGAGCGGTTTTGCCGCGCTCGGCTTCGCCTCGCTGATGGCGTTCGTCATCGTGCACCTGCCGCCGGCGGACTTCTGGCGCACGCGCCAGCCGGCGGTCGAGGAGATGTTCGGCAACACCCCGCGCATCGCCTGCGGCTCGATGCTGGCCTTCTGGTGCGGCTCATTCGTCAACAGCTACGTGCTGGCGAAGATGAAGGTCTGGACGCGCGGCCGCTGGCTGTGGACGCGCACCATCGGCTCCACGCTGTGCGGCGAGCTGGTCGACTCGGCCCTGTTCTACACGGTTGCCTTCGGCGGCCTGTGGCCGACGGCGGAGCTGCTTACCGTGACGACGACGCAGTACGTGCTCAAGTCCGCCTGGGAAGTGCTCGCGACGCCTCTGACCTACTGGATGGTCGGCTTCCTGAAGCGCGCCGAGCACGAGGATTACTACGATCGCGGCACGAACTTCACGCCGTTCTCGCTGCGGGCATGAAGCGCCTGTCGGGCGGCGTGCCGCCGGTGCGCAAAAAAAAGCGGAAGCGCAGTGCGCTGCGCTCCCGCCTTGGTCAGTGTCAGCTCGAAGACTACTTGCCGATCTGCCGGCTGACCTGGTTCTCCTGCTGGTTCAGCGATTTCTGCTCCGACTTGGTGATGTGGCCGCCGTTGGTGCTGGCCATGGTGCGCTCTTCCTGGCGGATGGCGTGATCCTCGCTGTGCAGCTGCTTGGCCTGCGCCTTGTTGATCTGGCCGTCTTTGCGCTCGGTCTTGATGCGCTGGTTCTGATTGGCGAGGCGGTTGTTCACCTGCTCGCGGCGCGGATGATCCTTCTGCCACTGCGTGTCGTCGGCCAGCGCGCTGGTGGCAACTCCTGAGAGCGCCAGGGTCGCGGCAGCGACCGTCAGCGCGATGCGAACGGACTTGAACATGTGGACTCCTCCTAGAAAAATGCTTGGCGAACGGGTCGCTATTGAGCCGGAACCTCCGGCTTACAGGCGTTAACAACGTCGCACCTTGCGAACTGCTGACATTTGTGACGGAAAGTTAACCGCCTGCGCAGTGTGACCGGCGTCACGTTCGCGCCGGCCACACGATGCACGGTGGCGTGAGGCGCGGCGGGGCGAGGCGGCGCGGCGCGGCTCATACGCCGCGCGGCCGTGGCTGTTGGTCGCATCTGCGCGTGACGGTCGCGGCGCGGGTGCGTATGGTCGCGGACGCAGCGCGCAGCGACAGGTCCGGAAATGGCGAGCGCCGCCGCCGCCACTGCACCGATCATCGCCGCTTAGGCAACGACGCACACGTGGGCAACATGAGAAGAATCTGGCTGGCAGGGGCACTCGTGCTGGCAAGCGCCGGCGCTGGCGCGCAAGAGGAGGCGCGCGAGGATGCCTGGTGGACCGGGCCAATGCTGGCGGCCTCGGCGGCGACCCTGCCGGCGGGGCACGTGCTGCTCGAGCCCTACCTGTTCGATGACATCAGCAACGGTCACTTCGACAGCGGCGGTGCGCGCCACAGCGGCCCCTACGAGCACGACCTGGGCTCGCTCACCTACATGCTCTACGGTCTCACCGACCGCCTCACGGCAGGTCTGCTCCCGCGCTTCATGTACAACGAGCCGGCGGGCGCCCCCAACAGCTCGAGTGTTGGTTTCGGCGACCTGACGCTGCAGGCCGGCTACGGCCTCACGCAGTACCAGGACGGACGCAGCGTCCCGGCCATCGCCGCGGTGCTGCAGGAAACCCTGCCGACCGGTCGCTACGACCGCCTGGCGCGCGCCAGCGACGGCTTCGGCGCCGGCGCCTACACGACCGCGCTCGCGTTGTACTCGCAGGATTATTTCTGGATGCCGAACGGACGGATCCTGCGCGCGCGGCTCGACCTCACCTACGACATCTCCTCTTCGGTGGACGTGCGAGACCTGAGCGTCTACGGCACGGGCAACGGTTTTGCCGGGCGCGCGTGGCCCGGCAACGGGTTCACCGCGGACGCCTCGGCGGAGTACAGCCTGACGCGCCGCTGGGTGCTGGCGCTCGACGTGGTGTACCAGCGCAACGCCAGCACCACGGTGAGCGGCAGCGTATCGGGCGGCATGCCCGCAGCGGCGGGCAGCGCTTCCGGCGCCAGTCCCTTTCAAAGCGTCAGTGGATCGTCCTGGTCGATCGGCTTCGCTCCGGCGGTCGAATACAACTTCAGCAGCCGCGTGGGTGTGCTCCTGGGGTTGAGGATCATCGAGATCGGCCGCAACACCACCGCGAGCCTGACGCCGGCCGTCGCCGTCAATATGGTTCTCTAGGAACGGCGGGCGCGCCTCGAGGGCGCGGGAACGGCGCCCTCGCCGGGCTGAACGGCAGGTGAATGCACGTGGTGCGGCCCGCCAGCGCGGCCACGTGAAGAAATGTGAAGCAGCCCCATGAGTTATGACACGTCAACGCCGGGCAGCATCGCTGCGTTGTGTGGTGTAAGAGCTTGAACGATGGCGCCCGCGAGGCGTCTAATCATTGGGCCCAAGAGGCCCGAGGTGATCTGTGAACGGAGCGAGAGTGCACGGTGTCGTACGGACCGCTGCAGCAGTGCTGCTCGCAACGGCGCTGGTTTGCGCGCCGGTGCTGAGCTATGCCCAGCACAGCTCCGGCGGTGGCGGACATAGCGGCGGCGGCGGCGGAGGCGGACATGCTGGCGGGGGCGCCCACTTCAGTGGTGGCGCGCACGTGGGCAGCGGCGCCCATTTCTCGGGCGCGCACTACGCAGCGCCGCACTTTGCGGGCGGCGCGCACTACTCGGCAGCCCCGCACGGCGGCTTCGCCGCCGCACACTACGCGGCGCCGCACGCCGGCTGGGCGGGCGGCTACCATGCCGGCGCGGGCTGGGCGCGGGGCAACGGCTACTGGCACGGCGGACATTACTGGGGCGGGGGGTACTGGCACGGGGTGTTCTGGCCGCACGTGTGGTTCAACCCCGGCTACGCCTGGTTCCTGCCGGTGCTGCCGCTCGGCTACGCCACGTTCTGGTGGGGCGGGGTTCCTTACTACTACTGGAACAACGTCTACTACACCTGGAGCCCGGGAGATAACGGCTACGTCGTCACCGATCCGCCCCCGGCAGCGGGCGAGAACGCCGACGTGAGCAGCGACAGCGGAGATGGCGGACAGTACGCGCAGGCCGGGCCGCCGCCGGCCGATGCCGCGCCGCCGGCCCCTGCGGCTGCCGCGCCGGGCGGCAGCGGCGCGGACGTCTTCCTCTATCCGCGCAATGGCCAGAGCGAGGCGCAGACGCAGAACGATCGCTACGAGTGCCACAGCTGGGCGGTGAGCCAGACGGGCTTCGACCCAACGCGGCCGAGCGCGCAGAGCGGCGGCAACCTGGCCGACTACCGCCGCGCCATGACCGCCTGCCTCGACGCACGCGGTTACAGCGCGCGCTAGAGCACGCCGCACGGACGATGCGATGCGGGCCGCGGGAGCGAGAGATCCCGCGGCCTCTTCGTTTGCGTACACTGGCCTGCATGAGGTCGCCCGCCCAGGTCGTGTTCCTGTTCGACGTCGACAACACGCTGCTCGACAACGATACGGTGCAGCGCGAGCTCTCCGCCCACCTGCAGCGTGAGGTGGGCGCGGCGAGCCGCGACCGCTACTGGGAGATCTTCGAGGAGCTGCGCGGCGAGCTCGGCTATGCGGACTACCTTGGCGCGCTGCAGCGCTACCGTCTCGAGCACCAGGACGACATGCAGCTGCTGCGCGTCTCGCTGTTCCTGCTCGACTACCCGTTCCGGCGGCGCCTGTATCGGCACGCGCTGGCGGCGCTCGCCCGCTGCAGCCGCGAGGGCCCGACGGTCATCCTTTCCGACGGCGACGTGGTGTTCCAGCCGCGCAAGGTGCAGCGTGCCGGACTGTGGGATGCGGTGCAGGGGCGGGTGCTGATCTACCTGCACAAGGAGCAAATGCTCGCCGAGGTGGAGCGCCGCCACCCCGCCGTGCACTACGTCATGTTCGACGACAAGCTGCGCATTCTCAGTGCGATGAAGCGCAGCTGGGGCGAGCGGCTCACCACCGTGTTCGTGCGCCAGGGCCACTACGCGCTCGATTCGCGCGAGCTGGCCCGCTGGCCGGCAGCGGACGCGACGCTCGAGCACATCGGCGAGCTGGCTTCGGGGCCGCTGCCGCATGCCGGCCGCGCGGCGGGATTGGGCTAGAATTACGGGAAATGTCCTCGGAACGTCCCTGGCTTGATGCTCTGCGTGACAGCAGCACCGCGCTGCAGGGTGTGCTCGGGGCGCTGCTCGAGGCGGAGCGACATTTCGCGCCACCCGCCTCGCCGCTCGAGCGGCTGCAGGAGATCACCACCAGCCCCGAATGGGCCTGGCTGCAGCCGCTGTATCGGCTGATCGCCGACCTGGACCACGCCCTGGCGCACGTGCGCGACCTGCCGGCGAGTGAGAGCGCGGCAATCGGTGCGCACGCGCGCGAGCTGCTGACCGGCGGGGGCGCCGGCGCCGAGCAGGCATTTCTCGAGCACTACCGCGCGCTGCTGCAGACCGACCCGGCGGTGGCCATGGCGCACGCCGCGGCGCTGCGCGCGCTGCAGGCGCTGCCGCCCGAAGCCAGCAACCTCTCCGAGCGGCTGCACGCACGCCACCAGTGGAACGAGCGGCGGCGGTTTCTGCGCATGGGGCAGCCGGCGCGCGGGGCATCCTGAGCGCGCGCGGCGCCGCTCACCAGGGATCGGCCTGCGCCTCGCGCGTGCGGATCTGCAGTTCGCGGCGGCTGTAGTCGATGATGAGCACGTCGAAGGAGCCGAGCAGGTCCATGCCGAGGGTCAGCGCTGGCTCATTGATCAGCTTCCAGTGCTGGAACAGGTACATGTCGCCGAAGGTGATGTGTGCCCCCTTGATGACCATATGCCCGAAGTCGATGTCGCCGGCGGGGATGTTGTCGCCCTGCTGCACGTCGAGCGTGACGCCGATGATTTCCTCGTGCCGTACGTTGCTCGGATGACGGGTGAGCGCATCGCGCAGCGCGATGTTGCCCACCGTGCCCTGCGCGCCGGTGTCGATGATGGCCTGGGCACGGACGCCGCGCACGCGTACGTCCGCGATCAGCAGCCCGTTGACGAGGCGCAGCGGCACGACGCTGAAGTCGCGCCGCGCGCGCTCACCGTGCGAGTAGGTGATCTCGAGCCGGTCGCGGGTGAAGTCGGCGTAGATGCGCTTGCCCGCAAGTCCCTCGATGCCGAGCACGCCCTGCGCGCCGCCGAACACGTCCGCGAGCACCGGCAGCTCGGCGGGCCCGAACAGCAGCTCGCCAACCTCCATGTGCCCCACCTTGATGGTGGGAACGACCGCCGACCCGGTGAACCCGGTGACGCGCGTGGTGGCCGCGTACGGGTAGCCGAGGCTGAGCGCCGCACGTGCCGCGATCGCCGAGCGTGTCGCGCCCGTATCGAGCACCAGGCGGTAGGGGCCCTTGCCGTCGATCAGCACCGGCGCCCAGATGCGGCCGATGCGATCACGCCGCGTCGGGGAGACGAAGCGCGGCTCGGTGGTCTGCACGATGACCTCTTCGAGCGCTTCGGCGGGGGTCGGAAGGCTCTGCGGCGTGGACGCCGGCGACTGTGCTTGTGCCGGTGGGGCCGATGACGGTGCGGCTGATGACGGTGCGGCTGATGACGGCGCGGCTGATGACGGCGCGGCTGATGACGGTGCGGGAGCTGCGTCGGCGGGTGAGGCCTGAGTCGGCTGGGGATGCACGTCGAGGAGACCGATCCGCAGGCTCGTATCGGCCCCCAGCGGGGCAGACATAATGAGCCCCAGCAGACAGCCGGACATCAGCGCTTGGGCGTGACGAGGCACGCCCTGAAGTAGAGCATGCCCGCCCGCTATCCTCCAGTGCCTTCGTCGCATCTGCCGGCAGCCTGCGGCTTCGGGCGTGTGTTGTGACGCCGCCGGCGAGCCCGCAGCGGCACCCGTGCGCCGCGGCCGATCGCTACCTACACCACGACGGAGTGGTTGATTACACTGCCCGGATGGCAGAAGTCATACCCGTGAGCGCGGCCCCCGGCCCCGGACGCGAGGGGGCGGCGATCCCGGCGCCCGGGTCGCTCACGCACCTGCAGCGCCTCGAGGCCGAGAGCATTCACATCCTGCGCGAGGTGGTCGCCGAGTGCGATCGCCCGGTGATGCTCTATTCCATCGGCAAGGACAGCGCCGTGATGCTGCACCTGGCGGTCAAGGCGTTCTACCCGGCGCCGCCGCCGTTCCCGCTGCTGCACGTGGATACCACCTGGAAATTCCGCGCCATGTACGAGTTTCGCGATGCGATGGCGAAGAAGCTCGGCATGCAGCTGCTGGTGCACGTCAACCGCGAGGGCCTGGCGGCCGGGATCGGCCCGTTCACCCACGGCTCGCAGCTGCACACCGACGTCATGAAGACCCAGGCGCTGCGCCAGGCGCTCGACCAGTACGGCTTCGACGCCGCTTTCGGCGGCGCCCGCCGCGACGAGGAAAAGAGCCGCGCCAAGGAGCGCGTGTTCTCGCTGCGCAGCGCCGCGCACCGCTGGGATCCGAAGCAGCAGCGCCCCGAGCTCTGGTCGCTGTACAACACGCGCAAGCGCCCCGGCGAGAGCCTGCGGGTGTTCCCGCTGTCCAACTGGACCGAGCTCGACGTGTGGCAGTACATCTGGCGCGAGCAGGTGCCGATCGTGCCGCTGTACTTTGCGGCGCTGCGCCCGGTGGTCGAGCGCGACGGCATGCTGATCATGGTGGACGATGAGCGGCTGCCGCTGCGGCCCGGCGAGCAGCCGCAGCTGAAGAAGGTGCGCTTCCGCACGCTCGGCTGCTATCCGCTCACCGGGGCCATCGAGTCGAACGCCGACACGCTGCCGGCGATCATCGAGGAGATGCTGCTGACGCGCTCTTCCGAGCGGCAGGGACGGGCGATCGACCACGACGACGCCGCCTCCATGGAGAAGAAGAAGCAGGAAGGCTACTTCTGATGGCGTCCGCCCCCGCGCCGCTCGCCGCGGATATCGGCGCGCGCCTGCGCGCGCACGAGCGCAAGAGCCTGCTGCGCTTCATCACCTGCGGCTCGGTGGACGACGGCAAGTCGACCCTCATCGGCCGGCTGCTGTACGAATCGCAGATGGTGTTCGACGACCAGCTGGCGCAGTTCGCCGCGGATTCGCGCAAGCTCGGTACGCGCGGCGGCGAGCTCGACTTCGCGCTGCTGGTCGACGGCCTGGCGGCCGAGCGCGAGCAGGGCATCACCATCGACGTCGCCTACCGCTTCTTCGCCACAGCGCGGCGCAAGTTCATCGTCGCCGACACCCCCGGCCACGAGCAGTACACGCGCAACATGGTGACCGGCGCCTCGACCGCGGACCTGGCGGTGATCCTCATCGATGCGCGCAAGGGCGTGCTGACGCAGACCCGCCGCCACAGCTTCCTGGTGCAGCTGCTCGGCATCACGCGCGTGGTGCTCGCCGTCAACAAGATGGACCTGGTGGGCTACCAGCGCGCCACCTTCGAGGCGATCGTCGCCGACTACCGCGCGTTCGCCGCGCGCATCGGCATCAACGACATCACCGCCATCCCGGTGGTCGCGGTGCATGGCGACAATGTGACCGCGCGCGGCGGCAACATGCCCTGGTACAGCGGTGCCACGCTCCTCGAGCACCTCGAGAACGTCGCGGTGGACGCGGCTGTCACCGCCCGGCCGTTTCGCATGCCGGTGCAGTGGGTGAACCGCCCGCACGGGGATTTCCGCGGCTTCGCCGGGCTCATCGCCAGCGGCCGCATCGCCACCGGCGAGCGCGTGCGCGTGCTGCCCTCAGGAAGCGAGAGCCGCGTGGCGCGCATCCTCACCGCGGACGGGGACCTGGACGCGGCGCTCGCCGGCCAGTCGGTCACGCTGACGCTCGCCGCCGAGGTCGACGTGAGCCGCGGCGACGTGCTGGCAGTCGCCGACGATCCGCCGCAGGTCGCCGACCAGTTCGAAGCGACCATCGTGTGGCTGCACGAGGAGCCGATGCTGCAGGGGCGCGCCTACCTCATGAAGAGCGGCAGCCGCACGGTGTCGGCGACCATCGCGCCCCTCAAGCACCGCGTCAACGTCAATACGCTCGAGCACGAGCCCGCCGAGCGGCTGGAGCTGAACGACATCGGTGTGTGCGAGCTGGAGCTCGACCGCGCCATCGCCTTCGAGCCGTACGCCGCCAACCGCACGCTCGGCGGCTTCATTCTCATCGACCGTCTCAGCAACAACACCGTCGGCGCCGGACTCATCAGCTTCGCGCTGCGCCGCTCGCAGAACGTGCACTGGCAGGCGCTCGACGTCGGCAAGCCGCTGCGCGCGCGCTTGAAGGGCCAGCGGGCGTGCGTGCTGTGGCTCACCGGGCTGTCCGGAGCCGGCAAGTCCACCATCGCCAACATCGTGGAGAAGCAGCTCGCCGCCAGCGGCCGGCACACCTATCTGCTCGACGGCGACAACGTGCGCCACGGACTGAACAAGGATCTGGGCTTCACCGCCCAGGATCGTGTGGAGAACATCCGCCGCGTCGCGGAAGTCTCCCGGCTCATGGTCGATGCGGGCCTGATAGTACTGGTGTCCTTCATTTCCCCGTTCCGCTCCGAGCGGCGCATGGCGCGCGACCTGTTCGCACCGGGGGAGTTCCTCGAGGTGTTCGTCGACACGCCGCTCGCCGAAGCCGAGCGCCGCGACGTGAAGGGGCTGTACCGCAAGGCGCGCCGCGGCGAGCTGAAGAATTTCACCGGCATCGACTCGCCCTACGAGGCGCCGGAAGTGGCCGAGATCCACATCGACACCACGGTGATGACTCCCGAGCAGGCCGCGGCGAGCATCATCGCCAGGCTCGCCGCGCTCGGCGTGACCGGCGGCGCATGACGGCCGACGGCGGCGGGTTGCTGCAGCAGATCCTCGGCATCGCGCGCGCGGCCGGGCGTGAGATTCTCGGGATCTACAAGTCCGGGCAGTGGGCCGCTAGCACCAAGAGCGACGACTCCCCGCTGACCGCGGCGGACCTCGCCGCCCATCGCCTCATCGCCGCCGGGCTGCAGCAGCTCACGGCGGCGCTGCCGTTGCTGTCGGAGGAGGCGGCCGCCACGCCGTACGCGCAGCGCGCCAGGTGGCATGAGTACTGGCTGGTGGATCCGCTCGATGGCACGCGCGAATTCCTGGCGCGCAACGGGCAGTTCACCGTGAACATCGCACTCATCCGCGGCCACGTGCCCGCGCTCGGCGTGGTGCACGTGCCGGTGGGCGATACCAGCTATCTCGGGCTGCCGGGCGCGGGCGCCTGGCGGCAGCAGGGGGAGGGGCCGCCGACGCCGATTCGCGTGGCGGGCCGCTCGGGGGATCCGGTACGCGTAGTCGGCAGTCGCTCGCACCGCGGGGACTCCCTGGCGCGCTTCCTCGAGCGTCTCGGACCGCACCGCCTGGAAGGCATCGGCAGCGCGCTGAAGTTCTGCCTGGTGGCGGAAGGCTCCGCCGACGTCTATCCGCGCCTCGGCCCCACCAGCGAGTGGGACACGGCCGCGGCGCACGCGGTGCTCACGGCGGCCGGCGGGACGGTGAGCCGCCTGGACGGCGCGCCGCTCACCTACAACACCCGCGCCGAGCTGCTGAATCCCGCGTTCGTTGCCTACGGGCCACGCGATCACGACTGGCTGGCGCTGCTCGCGTAAGCTACCGACGTGAGCGCCCCGCCCACCGGGCTATCCGCCTGCATCATCACGCTCAACGAGGCCGAGCGCATCGAGCGCTGCATCGCGGCGGTGAGTTTCTGCGACGAGATCATCGTCGTCGACTCGCATTCGACCGACGGTACGCGCGAGCTCGCGGCGCGCCACGGCGCGCGCGTCATCGAGCGCGACTGGCCCGGCTACCGCTCGCAGAAGCAGTACGCGACCGACGTGGCGCAGCACGAGTGGGTGCTGTCGGTGGACGCGGACGAGTGCGTGACGCCGGCGCTGCGCGCGGAGATCCTGGCCCTGAAGGCGGCGGGATTCGCCGGCATGGCCGGCTACTCGGTGCCGCGTCTCACCAGCTACTTCGGCGGTTTCCTGCGTCACGGCAACGCCTGGCCGGACCGAAAGATCCGCCTC
>DATHQM010000079.1:0-10541 GCA_035482695.1 Steroidobacteraceae bacterium
CGCCGCGATGATCATGATCACCGAGTACTACACTGCCACCGAGTACAGCCCGGTGCGCAAGGTGGCCGCCGCCTCGCAGACCGGCCATGCCACCAACATCATCGCCGGGCTTGGCGTGTCGATGAAGTCGACCGCGCTGCCGGTGATTGCGGTGTGCCTGGCGATCTGGGGCGCCTACACGCTTGCGGGCCTGTACGGCATCGCGATCGCGGCCACCGCGATGCTGTCGATGACCGGAATGATCGTGGCGCTCGATGCCTATGGCCCGATCACCGACAACGCCGGCGGCATCGCCGAGATGGCAGGTCTGCCCAGGGAAGTGCGCGCCATCACTGATCCACTGGATGCCGTCGGCAACACCACCAAGGCGGTGACCAAGGGGTACGCCATCGGTTCGGCCGGACTTGCGGCGCTGGTGCTGTTCGCGGACTACACCCACAACCTCGAGGCCGCCGGCAAACTCGCCAATTTCTCGCTGTCCGATCCGGCGGTGATCATCGGGCTGTTCATCGGCGGCATGGTGCCCTATCTGTTCGCGGCGATGGCCATGGAGGCCGTGGGCCGGGCGGCGGCTTCCGTGGTCATCGAGGTGCGGCGCCAGTTCCGCGAGATCAAGGGCATCATGGCAGGCACCGAAAAGCCGGATTATTCGCGCGCGGTGGATCTGCTGACGCGTGCCGCGATCCGCGAGATGATCGTGCCATCACTGCTGCCGATCCTCGTGCCGATCGTGCTGGTGCTTGCCATGAACTCGCTCATGGGCAGCGGCGCCGGGGTGCGCGCCCTCGGCGGACTGCTGATCGGTACGATCGTGACCGGGCTGTTCGTCGCCATCTCCATGACGACCGGCGGCGGCGCCTGGGACAACGCCAAGAAGTACATCGAGGAAGGCAACTTCGGTGGCAAGGGCTCGGATGCCCACAAGGCGGCGGTCACCGGTGACACCGTGGGGGATCCCTACAAGGACACCGCAGGTCCGGCCATCAACCCGCTGATCAAGATCATCAACATCGTGGCCTTGCTGCTGGTGCCCCTGCTCTGAGGGCGGGGCGCCGCTGCAGCGGCGCGGCGGGCTCTGGAAACGGCGAGCCGGGCGCTCTCTGCTCGGGCGAGGCACGCGGTCTGTGAAGGGCGAGGCACGCGCGCAAGAGGTTTGCGCAGCCACGCCGTCGCGCCTCGCGACGCCCCACGCCATTGCGCGTGCCGGCCAGCACGCTGGCGTCAACACAGCGTACGGCGCCCGGATCATGCGACGACCCACTGAACGGCACCGGCCGGCCTCTGGCTGATTCAAACGAAGGGTGCGGAGCAAACCTCTTGCGTGCGGGACTCGCCTGTCCCGCGCGGGGGCCTCGCCGGCGCCTGCGCGCGGGACTCGCCGGCGTCCTGCGCGCGTGCCGCTACGCCGCCAGCAACAGCGGCTGCGGCCGTCCGATCGCGTAGCCCTGCACGTAATCGACGCCCATGCGGCGGGCGGCCTCGAGTGCGGCGGCGTCCTCCACCTGCTCGGCGATCACCTTGAAGTTGAGCGTGCGCGCCAGCTTGATCATGGCGGTGACCATCGCCTGATTGACCGTGTCGCGGCCCAGGTTGCGCGTGAACGAGCCGTCGATCTTCAGGTAATCGAGCGGCAGGTTCCTGAGGCTGGAGAACGAGCCGAGGCCCGAGCCGAAGTCGTCGAGCGCAAACTGGCAGCCCATGCCGTGCAGCACCCCGACGAAGCGCCGCGCGTGCTCGAGATTGGCGATCACCGCGCTCTCGGTGATCTCGAAGCACACCTGCGCGGGTGCGACACCGGTGCTGTCCAGGCACTCGACCACGAACTCCAGGAACTGCGCATCCGCAAGCGTCTGCGGGGAAACGTTGATCGACACGCTGCGCTGCGCCGGCAGCGCCAGCGCGCCGCGGCCGAGCGCCGCGAGCGTGGTCTGCACCACCCAGCGGTCCACCAGGCCCATGAGGCGATAGCGCTCGGCGGCGCGCATGAACTCCGCGGGCGCCAGGTCGTGCCCGGACTCGTCCTGCAGCCGCACCAGCACCTCCATGGCCGGTCCGCTCTCGACCCCTTGTAGTGGCACGATCGCCTGGTGGTAGAGGTGGAAGCGGTTCTCGCGCAGCGCCGCCTGCAGGCGCTGCAGCCACTGGATCTCGCCGGTGTGGCGCGCCAGCGCCTCGTCGCGCGCCGAGTACACCGCCACGCGCCCTGGCCCCTGCTTCTTCGCGACGTAGCAGGCGGTATCGGCGGCCGCCAGCAGCTCCTCGAGCGTGCCGCTCTCGCGCGAGATCTCCACCAGACCGACCGAGACGCCGATGTTGAAAATGCGGTCCTTCCACACGAAGCGGTGCTCGCCCACTGCGCGGCACAGGTCGTCGGCGATCTGCCGTGCCTTGTCCAGCGGGCAGCCGACCAGCAGCGTGCCGAACTCATCGCCGCCGAGCCGGCCCACGGTGTCGCTGTCGCGCACCGCATCGCGCAGCAGCTTGGCCACCTCGCGCAGCATGCTGTCGCCCGCCAGGTGGCCGCTGGTGTCGTTGACTACTTTGAAGTGGTCGAGATCGAGGTAGCACAGCACATGCTGGCCGTCGCCGCGATGGCCGCTCTCGATGGCCTCCTCCAGGCGACGCTCGAACTCGCGCCGGTTGACGAGCCCGGTAAGCGCATCGTGGGTCGCCTGGTAGGACATCTGGCGCGCCAGCCCGCGCATCTCGGTAACGTCGTGCAGCAGCACCACGGCACCGACCAGCTCGCGGGCGCTGTCGCGGATCGGCGAGGCGGACAGCTCGATGGAGCGCTCGTGACCGTTGGCGCGCGACAGCAGCAACGCGCGCCGGCTGAGGTTGACGGCTGCACCGGTGGTGAGCGCCTGGTTCACCGGATCCGACAGCAACCGCCGGTCGGTCTCGTCGACCAGGCTGACAATGTCCTCGAGCAGCTTGCCGGCCGCGGCGCTGCCGTCGCTGCCGGTGAGCTCGGCGGCGGCCGGATTCATGAAGGTGATGCGCCCGTCCTTGTCGGTGGCGATGATCGCCTCGGCGAGCGAGTTGAGCGCCAGCCATTGCGGCTCGGATGCCGGATCGGGAGCGATGCGCAGCGCCGGCTGCGTCTGCGTCGGGATGATCTCCACGCCGGTGATCAGCAGCGCACTGCCCTTGTCGTAATCGACCAGCGTGGAGGCGATCTCCAGTCGGGCGAGCTGCCCCTGCAACCCCAGCATGTCGATCTCGTAGCGCTCGGCGGTGGTCTCCCCGGCGAGGCGGCGGCTGATGTTGTCGCTCACCAGCTCGGCGTATTCGGGCGGGACCAGATCGGCCAGGCGCCGGCCGACGAGCTCGACGCGATCGACGCCGACGAAACTGGCAAACTGCCGGTTGGCGTACAGGATGACCTCACGATGCACCAGCACCGCCTCGTGGATGCGATCACCGAGCTCGGCAAACAGCCGCGGCGCATTGACCACATCCCCGCCGCCGCTGGCGGCGCGCGTCAACAGCTGATTGACCGCGGTGACCAGCGCCGCCACCTCGGGCTTGTCGCTCGCCAGCTCCACGCGCTCGGGGAGGCGCCCGCCGCTGGCGATGCGCTGTAACTGCTGCGACAGCACCGACAACCGGCGCAAGTCGCGTAGCTGCAGCGCATACAGGACCAGGACCAGGGCGGCGATGAGCGCGAACAGGAGGCACAACAGGCCTACAATCGACATCTGTATTCTTCTTCTGGCCTTCCGCTCGGGTACCCCGCTGACTGCGGATCGCGGGCGCTCTAGTTCGACTTGTCGCGCCCGAGTAGGGACTCGTGCAAGCATAGCGCAGGCTGACCGTCGCCCCGTCGGTATTTCACCATATCTCGTCGCATGGCGGCTTGGCAGCGCCCCGGAAAACCCTTAACTTCTCCGGCCTTTTCGCGAAACTCGCAATAAGTCCAATCGGGAGGGAGCCATGCAGCTGGCGGACACGCGCGAACAGATGATCGAGCAGCAGGTGCGCGCCTGGGACGTGCTGGACGAGCGCGTGCTGGCGGTGCTGCGTCAGGTGCCGCGCGAGCTGTTCACGCCCGACACGCAGCGCTATGTCGCCTACGCCGACGTCGAGGTGCCGCTGGCGCAGGGTCAGCATATGTTGCGTCCGAGCGTCGTCGGCCGGCTGCTGCAGGCGCTGCTGCCGGCCGCCGCCGAGCAGGTACTCGAGATCGGCGCGGGCAGCGGCTTCGTGAGCGCGTGTCTGCGCGTCATGGCATCCCGCGTCACCTCGCTCGAGCTGTATCCGGAGCTTGCGGAAGCTGCGCGCCGCAATCTCGCGCTGCTCGGCATGCGCGACGTCGCGGTGGTGGACGCGGATGCGCTCGCGGGCGGACGCGGCGAGCGTTACGACGTCATCGCCATGACCGCATCGTTGCCGCTCTACGATGAGCGCTTCGAGCAGATGCTCAACATCGGCGGCCGGCTGTTCGTGACCGTGGGTATGCCACCGGTGATGGACGCGCGGCTGGTGCGGCGCACGGCCGAAGACTCCTTCGTCGTGCAGAGCCTGTTCGAGACGGTGATTGATCCGCTGGTGCATGCTGCGCGCCCGCCGGCATTCACGTTCTGATCAATCGACTCCAGCGAAGATCCATCGGCCGCATCGATCGTACGAAGGGACTGACATGAATCGTGCCGTGACACTCGCCCTGCTCCTGTTCACCGTCGCCGGCAGCGCGGCCGCCAAGGACCTGTTGGGCGTGTTCGAGGACGCCGTGCACAGCGATCCGGTCATCCGCCAGGCGGATGCCAACCGCCTCGCGGCGCGCGAGGCGCGACCGCAGGCCTGGGCGGCGGTGCTGCCGCAGCTGAACGGCACCGCCGGTGTGACCGGCGATCACAACTCCGGCACGCAGCCTTTCTCCGGCGAGAATCCCAATGGCACCACCTTCGTAATCCCGGTACAGGCCACGGTCGATACCACCACCCGGCAGTGGGCGCTGAACCTGCGGCAGAACGTGTTCTCCTGGTCGAACTGGATGACGCTCAAGCAGGCCGGACGCGAGGTCGCGCAGGCGGAAGCGAACTACCAGGCCGCCGAGCAGCAGCTGATCCTGCGCGTCGCGCAGGCCTACTTCGCCGTGCTGACGGCCGCCGACACGCTCGCGGCCGATCAGAGCGCGCTCGAAGCCATCGCGCGCCAGCTCGAGCAGGCGAATAAGCGCTTCGAGGTCGGCCTGATCGCCATCACCGACGTGGAGGATGCCAAGGCGGCGCGCGACACCGCAGCCTCGACCGTGATCGCCGCCAAGCGCACGCTCGCCACCGCCGAGGACCAGCTGCAGGAGATCACCGGGCAGAAATACGACGCGCTCGCCAAGCCCGGCGTAGACATGCCGCTCGCCAGCCCGGACCCCGCCGATGAGAGCCGCTGGGTGAACATCTCGCTCGAGCAGAACCTGTCGCTGATCTCCAGCCGCCTGGCGGCCGACATCGCCCGCGACAACGTGCGCATCGCGATCGGCGGCCATCTGCCGACGCTCGACATCGTGGCCGGACGCTCCTATCAGAGCCAGGGAACCGATGAGGTGTTCTTCGGCGAGCCGTTCATCTACGACACCTATTTCAACGACCGCCAGATCAGCCTGCAGCTCACCGTGCCGCTGTTCTCCGGCGGGCTGACGCAGTCGAAAGTGCGCCAGAGCCAGTACCTGTGGATCGCGGCCAAGGAGGCGGTGGTGCAGAGCTCGCGCGCCACCGAGCGGCAGGCGCGCGATGCCTACCTCGGCGTCATCAGCGGCATCGCCCGCGTGCAGTCGCTGCGCCAGGCGGTCGAGTCGAACCGTACCGCGCTCAAGGCGACCGAGGCGGGTTACGACGTCGGCACGCGCACCTCGGTCGACGTGCTCAACGCGCGCAAGAACCTGGTGCAGGCCGAGACCGACTTTGCCGGCAGCCGCTACGACTACATCGTGAGCGTGCTGCAGCTGCGGCTCGCCGCGGGCAACCTCGACCGCGAGCAGCTCAACGGGATCAACGCCTGGCTGACCCTGTCCGAAGCGACCTCGCCGGCGGTGCAGACACCCGAGACGCTGGCGCCGACGGTAAGCCCCGACACCGATAGCGCACCGCCGCCGGCCGCGCCGCCGCCGGGCCCGCAGACCCCGCAGCGACGCAAGCCCTGAGCTTACCGGGCACTGCGGCAGCGCTACTCCTGCAGCAGCGGCTCGATCAGCGCCAGCAGCTTGCCGAGCGCGCCGCGGTTGGCTTCGATCGAGGCGCGCCCATGCGCCCCCATGCGCGCGCGCGCCTGCGCGTCGGTGAGCAGCGCGCTGACGCGCGCGGCGAGCTCCTCGGGGTCGTGGACCACTTCGGCCGCCCCGCGCGCGACCAGCAGGCGCGCGATCTCCGCGGTGTTGCCGGTGTAGGGACCGGTGAGGATCGGCACGCCGAGCGCGGCCGGCTCGAGCAGGTTGTGGCCGCCGACCGGCACGAGGCTGCCGCCCACGAAGGCGAGGTCCGCGGCGGCATAGAAGTCGAGCAGTTCGCCGAGCGTATCGAGCAGCAGCACTTCTGCCGCAGCGCCCTCGTCCTGCTCCTCACCCTGTGAGCGCCGCACGAAGCTCACGCCCGCCGCGCCGAGCTCCTGCGCCACTTGCGCGAAGCGCGCCGGATGACGCGGCGCCAGCACCAGCAGCGCCGGGCTGTGCTCCGCCCGCAGCCGCAGCTGCACCGCGAGCACCGCCTGCTCCTCGCCCGCGTGCGTGCTGCCCGCGACCCACAGCGGCCGCTCCGCCGCGTACTGCTGGCGCAGCCGCGCGCCGCGCGCGGCGATGTCCGCCGGCAACTCGAAATCGAACTTGAGGTTACCGGTCACGTGCGTACTGGCGGCATCAGCCCCGAGCGCGCGGAAGCGCTCGGCATCGCCCTCGCCCTGGGCCGCGATAAGCGCGGGCTGCGCCAGCGTTTCGCGGAACAGCGCACCGAGCCGCCGGTAGCGGCTCACGCTGCGCGCGGAGAGCCGCGCACTCGCCAGCACCAGCGGCACACGCCGCCGGCCGCACTCGCGATAGAGATTGGGCCACAGCTCGGTCTCGAAGATGACCGCGAGGCGCGGCTGCAGGCGCGCGAAGAAGCGCCGCACCGCTCCCGGCAGGTCGAACGGCACGTAGCGCACCTGCGCCGCATCGCCGAACAGCGCGCGCGCGCGCGCCGCGCCGGTGGGGGTGAAGGTGGTCACGGTCAGCGGCAGCCCGGGGTGCCGGCGGCGGATCGCGCTCACCAGCGGTGCGCACGCCTGCACCTCCCCGACTGACACCGCGTGCAGCCACACGCCGTGCGGCGCCCCACAGGCGCCGAAGCCGAAGCGCTCGGAGAAGTTGCGCCAGTAGCTGCGGTCGCGCAGTCCACGCCACAGCAGCATGCTCGAGACGATCGGGACGGCCAGGTACGCGGCAAGAAGGTACAGCAGTCGCAAGCGCAGCTCTTGGTTTATGGCGGCGGCGGCTCGGCGGCGCTCTGGCGGTAGCCATCGAGCAGCCCGTGCCAGTCGGCCTCGCCGAAGCGCTCCGCCGGCAGCGACCAGGTCACTTTCTCCACCGAGCGGCGCAGGCGCACCAGGTTGCCATCGCGCCACCAGCCCGGGGCGCGCAGCTGGCAGCGATCGAAGTCCACCAGGAACACCTGCTCCTCGCTGAGCAGCACGTTGTGCGCGTTGAGATCCGCATGGCACACGCCGAGGTCGTGGAAGCGGCGGATGCAGCGGCCGATCGAGATCCAGGTGAGCACCGACAGCGCAGCGGTGCGCAGGCAGGCCGCCAGCGTGCCCACTGCCGGCAGCCGCTCGGTGATGATGTCGCCGGTGTAGCTCGAGCCGTCCTGGCGGTAGCGCGCGGCGACCGGCGCCGGCACCGGCAGTCCGGCGCGGTGCAGCCGGTAGGTGAGCTGCCATTCCGCGAATGATCGCGTGCTCTGCTCGTCACGCCAGCCGAAGCGATCACCCCCGAGGCGGGCGAACAGGCCGCCGCGGCGGTAGTGGCGCAGCACGTAGCGCCTGCCGTCGGCGGCCCTGAGGAAGTGAGCCGCGCCGCGACCGCGCGCCACGCCCTCGATCTCCCCGCGCGCCGCCCAGTAGCGCGGCTCGAACCAGTCGGCGCTGACATTGCCCGCGCGCGAGGTGTCATATAGCATGGCGCCGCCCGCGAGGGCGCCGCGTTTCACTTCGGGGCCGAGTGCCCAGCGCCCGCTCAAGAGACTGCCTCCATAATGCTTGGTCGAGTTTACACCGTGGACGAGCGCGTCCGGCGTGCAGCGCGCACTGCTTAGTGCCGCAGGGCCATCCCGCACATGAATGACATACTGGTGCCCGTCTCCCCGGGCGAGCTGCTCGACAAGATCACGATCCTGCGGATCAAGGTGGCGCGCATCCAGGACGCCGCCAAGCTGGCCAACGTGAAGCTGGAACTGTCGTTGCTGGATGAGACCTGGCGGGCGTGCGGCGGCGCGCAGCACGACGTGGCGCCCGATGAGCGCGCCCTGCAGAACGTCAACGAGCGCTTGTGGGACATCGAGGACCGCCTGCGCGACAAGGAGGCCCGCCAGACCTTCGACCGCGATTTCATCGAGCTGGCGCGTGCCGTCTACATCTGCAACGACGAGCGCGCGGCCATCAAGAAGCGCATCAACCTGCAGCTTGGATCACGGCTGGTCGAAGAGAAGTCCTACAAACAGTATCGCTGAGCGGGGGTTCGCAGCGCGTGCACAAACCAATACACCACCGGTGGTCATGGATGACCGCCATCTGTCTCGCCGCGGCTGCCGGCAGTGCCGCCGCGCCTGCTCCGTCCGCACCGCCCGCGCCGAACGGCATCTACGCCGATCTCGAGTGGCGCATGATCGGACCGCTGCGCGGCGGGCGCACACGCGCAGTCGCCGGTGTGCCCTCGCAGCCGAGCGTCTTCTACGTCGGCGCGGTCAACGGCGGGGTGTGGCAGACCGACGATGCAGGCCGGACCTGGCGGCCGATCTTCGACGGCCAGCCGACACAATCGATCGGTGCGATCGCGGTCGCCGCCACCGATCCCAACCGCATCTACGTGGCCAGCGGCGAGGGACTGCACCGGCCGGACCTGTCGGTCGGCAACGGTATCTACCGCAGTGACGACGGCGGCCGCAGCTGGTCGCATCTCGGCCTCACCGACGGGCAGCAGATCGCGCAGCTGGCGCTCGATCCGCGCGACCCCAACCGCCTGTTCGCCGCGGTGCTCGGCCATCCCTACGGCCCGAATGCCGAGCGCGGCATCTACCGTTCGCTGGATGCGGGCGTCAGCTGGCAACGGGTCCTGTACCGCGATGCGGACACCGGCGGCTCGGCGGTCGCGATCGATCCGGCGGACAGCCAGGTGGTCTACGCGGCGCTGTGGCAGTCGCGCCTCGGTCCGTGGGAGGACAAGAACGAGTTCGAGGGCACCGGCGGCGGGCTGTTCAAGTCCACCGATGGCGGCAGCACCTGGCGGCAGCTGAGCGCCGGCCTGCCGGCGAATCTGTCGCAGGTCAACATCGCGATCGCGCCGAGCAACCCGCGGCGCCTGTATGCGGCCGTGGGCACCAACGAGCCCGGCGACTACTCCTCGGCCGCCGGGCTCGGCGTGTTTCGCTCCGACGACGCCGGCGAGAGCTGGGTGCGCATCAGCACCGATCCGCGGCCGGCGCTGCGTATCGGCGGCGGCGATCTGCCGGTGATCGCGATCGATCCGACCAACCCCGACGTGCTCTACAGCACCGGCATCGTCACCAGCAAATCGAGCGATGGCGGCAGGACCTGGCTGTCGTGGCGCGGCGCGCCCGGCGGCGACGACTACCAGAACCTGTGGATCAATCCCGCCGATCCGCGCATCGTCGCGCTGGTCGGCGACCAGGGGGCGCTCATCACCGTCAATGGCGGCGCGACCTGGAGCAGCTGGTTCAACCAGCCGACGGCGCAGCTCTACCACGTCAGCGTCACGCCGACTTTCCCCTACCGGGTGTGCTCCGGGCAGCAGGAAAGCGGCTCGGTCTGCATCGCCAGCCGCGGCAACGACGGCGAGATCACCGATCGGGACTGGCACCCGGTCGGGGCCATCGAGTACGGCTACGTCGCGCCCGACCCGCTCGACCCGGACGTGATCTATGGCGCCGGGCGCAACGAAGTTTCGAAATTCCACTGGTCGACCGGCCAGGTGCAGGACGTCACGCCGATCCCGCTGCGCGGTGCGGGCGTGCGCGTCGATCGCACCGAGCCGCTGATGTTCTCCCCGCTCGATCCGCACGCGCTCTACTACGGCGCCGACCGCATCTACCGCACGAACGATGGCGGAGCGAACTGGCAGGCGGTGAGCCCCGACCTCGCGCGCGAGGCCGGGGCGGTTCCCGCGAGCGTCGGCGCGCTGCACCCCAAGGGCGCTGAAGCGCAGCGCGGCGTCGTCTATGCGCTCGCGCTCTCGCCGCTCGACGGGCAGCGGCTGTGGGCGGGAACCGACGACGGTTTGGTGTGGATGAGTGCGGACGGCGGCGGCCATTGGTCGAACGTCACGCCGCCGGCGCTCA
>DATHQM010000080.1:0-12979 GCA_035482695.1 Steroidobacteraceae bacterium
GGTGACGTGCAAGGCGCAGCCGCAGCCAGGCGATGTAAGTGCCGAGCAATCCGCCCAGCACCAGACCGCCGAGCACCATGAGGGTACGCTTGGGGCTGAAACGCACCTCCGCCTTGACGGCGGGATCCACGATGGTGAAGGCATACTCGACGCGACCCTTGGCCAGCATCAGGGTGCGTGTTTCCTGCTCGATCAGCTGGTAGAAGACTCTTTGCACTTCCAGCGAGCTGGTGTGCTCGACCTGGCCCTCCAGGAATGCGACGTTGCGGGTGGCGTCCTCGACGGCCTTGTCACGCAACAACTGGTTCGCGAGCGCCGCGAACTCGTTGGCCCAGCGCGCGGCCACGGCCGGGTCGTTCCAGTCCACGGTGACCGTGGTGGTTCCCTTGAGCTTGTCCTCCTGGATGTCGAGGACATTCTTGCGAAACTGCTCGACGGTCAGCCACAGGCTCTTTTTTTTCGGATCCTGCACCCCGGCCACCAACAGCGAAAACACCTCCGGTTTCTTGACGAACTCCTCCACCAGGTGGCGCGAGCGCAGCACTGCGCTACGCTCCGGATGCTCCTGTCCGAGGCTGAGGCCCGCGAGGCTCGCGAGGCCGCCGACTTCGCCCGCCAGGCCCTGATTCGCATCCAGACCGCTCTCGTGAACCTCGGTCAGTAATACGGAGGCGCGATACAACGGTGTCGCGGTGAGTGCCAGGAACAGTGCCAGCAGAACGCATATCGCAGTCACTCCTGCGATCAGGAGCTTGTTGTCCCACATCATCCACCACAGGTCGATGAAGTCCATCTCCTGTTCGGGCTGCACCGGCACGTGTTGGCTTACGTCGTTCACTCAGCACCTGCTCAAGTGTGTGGATTCAACGAGCGAATTGTAGGCAACGGACGCATGCCTAATCCGCTCGGCCGCGTTCGGCTTCGCGCCGGATCTGTTCGATTTCCTCGCGCAGCCTCTCGTACTCGGACAGCTTCTGGACCAGAAACCGCACCGCAAGACGCGCCTTCGCCTCCATCCCCCGTGGAGTCAACACGTACATGTAGGCGGCCTTGTTGTGGCTGTTCTTGAAGTTCGTGGCCTTGACCCAGCCCTTGCTGATCAGCGCCTGCAGGCAGAAGTTGACCTTGCCGAGACTTATGCCGAGTTTGCGCGCCACGTCGCGCTGGCTGAGCTTCGGATCGGTCTGCAGAAGCCGCAACACCCGGTAACGCATTTCCTCCGACATCGATGTGCCCCCTGCAAAGCGCTGAACCGCAGCCGCCGAATGGGCGCACGGATCGACCGGCACGTCGTCGCGCAGCAACTGCAGAAAGGGGCGGCATATACCGCCGCCAACGTGCGTTCATGACGTGAACGCACGTAGTCTAGATGCCATGTTCCCTGGAGTCAACTAACAATCTGCGCAGCAGACGAATGACGCGCTCGTCAGAACTGATGCACCGCTAGGACTGCGATCGCGACGTTGTAGAGGATCTGCGACACGGCCTGCCACAGCGGCAGCGGCGGCATGTGCTCGGCGTTCAAAGGCACTACCACGGTGTCGCCCGGTTGTATGTCCGAATTCGCGCCGCTCATGAACCATCGGCTGCCCTGCGGGACGACGCTGCCGTCCGCGCGCACGACATAGACGCGGCCGCTGTCGGCGCGACGGGTCTCCCCGCCGCTCATCGCGATGTACTCGTCACGAGACAGTCCGGGGCGGTACAGGTGTGAGGTTACCGTCTGTACCTCGCCGATCACCGTCACCTCCTGCTCGGCCTTCGGGACGAGTAGTTGGTCTCCGTCGCGAAGCACAACGTCATACTGCGAGCCGATCGGCGCACTCAGCATGTGCGGCAGGCTGATAACCAGGCGGCCTACGGCCTTGGCCTGGCGCAGTTGCGAAAGCAGCGACTGCCCGACGCTCAGGGCTCCGGCCGCACCGCCCTGGTTTGCAACCGTGCCCTGCAGAGCGACGAACGCGATGTCGTTCTGCAGACGCAAGGCAAGCATGTCCAGCTCCTTCTGTTCGCGCTCACGCAGTTCCCGGCGGGTAAACACCGCACCTTTGGCGAACGCGTACTGCGTCAACCCGCCGGCGCGCTGCAATACCGACTTCAAAGTCTCGCCAGGCTTGACAGAGTATCTGCCGGGAAACCTCACCTGGCCGCGCAGTTCGATCGACTCCTGGTCGGTCCAGGACTGAACCTCCTTGATGCTGAGACTATCAAACGGCGTAAGGCGCAGATTGGCACCGGGGTCCCCGCGCAAAACAGCCGCCAGATCGACCTGGATAAGCTCTGTTCGGCGCGACTCCCCGTGTACGACCTCGTAGCGCGTGAGCTCGGCGCTGCCGCCGTAAGCTGCATCGCTCAAACCTCCACCGGCTCTGATCAGGTCGCGCACGGTCATGCCGCTCTCGAAGGGGTACTCTCCGGGGACATTGGCGCGCCCGTCGATGCGGACTACCTCGTCCGGAAGGCTGATGTTGGACTGCAGCTTCAGATCATCGAGCAGCGGCTGGATGACCCGATCGCGACTCGACTGCAGGTCGAATACCATGACGCGATCGCGCGCCATGAGCTCCACGTTGGCGGCTGAGCCGGGATCATTCAACGCCGCCGCGAGGTCGGCCGATAACACGGCGATGCGCCGATCCGGTAGCAGCTCCCGGCGGATGAGGATGTAGTGCAGGTCCGCGTTCGGCTTCAGATCGTCCACCGAGCGCAGCACGTCCGTGAGGCGCATACCGGCGCGATAGGCGTACGCGCCCGGTGTGTAAACGTAACCTTGCACCACGATTCCGGCGTCGAGCGTGGGGCGCAAGCGCGATACCCGCAGGCTGTCACCGTTGTGGACGGCTTCTGATCGGGCCGCTGCGCTCAGATCGACCTGCAGCACGACTCGATGCAGGCTGGCATCGATGCGAGTGAGCGCCAATTTCGAGGTGTCGGCCTCCGCGGTGAGTCCGCCAGCCAGTTGCACCACGTCAGCAACCGAGGCCTCATTTCGAATCTCATAAATCGCGGGTCGGTGGACCTCACCATCAACCGTGACCGTGGGTCCAATTGGCGGGATGAAGATGACGTCATCTGGCAGAAGCTTGGCGTCGTCGGTCGTGTCGCCGCGGATGAGCATGTCGTACAGATCCAGCCGGCGCACGATTTCGCCGTGCCGCTTCAGCTGAATGTTGCGCAGCGAACCGATTGGCTGGACGCCGCCGGCGGCGAACAGCGCCGAGGTGATCGTGCCCAGCCCGGTGATCGTATACGACCCCGGCTCCTTGGCGTCTCCGAGCACAAACACCCGGATCGTGCGCGTGTCCCCCATCGTGACACTCGCATGGACCCCGATCATCTGTCTCTCAACGCGCGCCTCCAGCTGAGCTTGCGCGCTTGCGAAGGTCTGACCTGCGACGCTGACCGGCCCCAGATCCGGAACGCTCACGCGCCCATCGCGGCCGACGATGAGTTTGAAAATTCCATTCCGGTTCCCGTACAGCTGTATGTCGAGCTCATCGCCCGCACCAACCACATACCCCGCAGGCACCGGAACGTTCGTCGTCGGGGCGAAGGTTGAGATCGGATGGTCGAACAGGTCGTAGCCGAAGGGTTTCAACGCGGTGGCACCGACCTTCGTCAACGGCAGCTTGGTGACCCTGATGAACAGATCTTTGAGCGCAGGCTCGACTCCCAGGCGCAGGGTGGCGAGGTGCTCGGTGAGTCCCGCGAGGGCAATCGGCGCAAATCCGGGCAACGCGAGCAACCCATCACGTGAGAGCTGATAGGGATTCTTGGAACGGATCAGGTCGATCAGGTCCTGTCGCTGCTTCTTCTGCTCGTCCGTCAGCTCAGGTTGCGTTGCCTTCGAAGCATCACAGTCCGGCTGCCCTGTGCACGGGGGCGGCAGCGGTGCGTAGCCACCCGCGGTCACACCCTGAGAGGTTGATTGTCCCGTTGCCGCGCCAGTTGCCGCCGCCAGGCCGTTCTGCTGGGGATTAGCGGCGCTGGCGCCAGCCAGCGCACCGCCCAACTGGCTGAGCGAACTCTGATTCGCCCCTGCCAGACCCGGCGCCAGATTACCGAGAATGTTCTGCTGATTGGCAGGCCCAGCCAACGCACCCAGCGCTCCCGCCAGCTGCGGCGGCTGGGGGGCGCCCGGCAGAGGCACAGAGTCGATGGTGATGACGACCCAATCCTCAGCCTGCAGGAACGGGCTTAGGCGCTGCTGCTCCGCCCGCAACTTCTGTTGATCAATCGCCTGCTCGCGTTGTTGCTGCAGCATGAGATTCTGCTGCTCTTCGGTCGCTGGCGTTTGCCGGACGCCGAACCCGCCGCCCGGCGCGCTCTGCGCGCCGCCGCTGCCGCTTCCACCGAGCTGCTGCGAAATCGCGCCGAGCTGGTCCGGGGACAGTCCCTGCAGGATCTGCTCGACGGGGGAACCGGTGCTCTGCCCGTACGCCGGATCGACGGAGCTGATGAGTGCGACGGACAGAGCGAACGAGACCAGTAGCCCCGCCAGGCGTTGCATTAATCGCATTACCAACCTTTATGCCATTTCACTAAGCGCGTGCCATCCAGCCGAGCCCCCGCACGCGATGCGCGATTGTACTGGAGCGCGCAGATTCCGCTACTGCGGTAGCGCGCTCAGCCCCGCCACTTCTCCACCGTCGCCAGCAGCTTCATCACCGCGGCGGGTGCCGGATGACCGCCGCGGGGATCCTGCACCGCCGGCGCCAGCTGCTCGGTGAGCTTCTTGCCGAGCTCCACGCCCCACTGATCGAAAGCATCGATCCCCCAGACGACGCTTTGCGTGAGCACGCAGTGCTCATAGAGTGCGATCAGGCGACCGAGCGTCGCCGGGTCGAGCTGCCGGAAGAGTACGAGCGTGCTCGGTCGGCTGCCGGGATTCACCTTGTGGGGCACGAGGGCCTCGATCCGCGCCGCCGTCATCCCGGCGCGTTCAAGCTCGGCGCGCACGGTTGCGGCGGACGCCCCGCCGCTGAGCGCCTCGGCCTGTGCGAGGCAGCTGGCTATCGCCAGGTCCTGCTGCGGCTGGTTGGCGCACGAGGAGCGCATCGGCAGCAGGAAGTCGAGCGCGGCGCGCGCGCTGCCCTGGTGCAGCAGCTGGAAAAAGGAATGCTGGCCGTTGTTGCCCGCCTCGCCCCAGATCACCGCTGCGGTCTCGCACGCGACCGGCTCGCCGTCCTGCATCACGGACTTGCCGTTGCTCTCCATCTCGAGCTGCTGCAGGTAGGCCGGGAAGCGGCGCAGCGAGTCGTCGTACGGCAGCACCGCGAGCGTCGGCAGCTTCATGAAGTTGATGTTCCACACCGCGGTGAGTCCCATGAGCACCGGCAGGTTCTCCTGCCACGGCGCGCTCCTGAAGTGCTCGTCCATCTCGTGACCGCCGGCGAGGAAATCGCGGAAATGGCGCTCGCCGATGGCGATGGCGAGCGACACGCCGATCGAGGACCACACCGAGTAGCGCCCGCCGACCCAGTCCCACATCTTAAAGCGATACTCGGGATGCACGCCGAAGGCGTCCATCGCCTGGTGGTTGACCGAGACGGCGGCGAAGTGGCGCGGCACCGCCGCCTCCCCGAGGCGCTGCGCCAGCCAGGCGCGCGCGCTGCGCGCATTGGTAAGCGTCTCGAGCGTGGTAAAGGTCTTGGAGGAGACGATGAACAGCGTGGTGGCGGGATCTGCCGCCTCGAGCACCTGCGCCAGGTACACCCCGTCGATGTTGGAAACGAATTCGCAGCGCGGCGCGCCGCCGCTGTACGCCCGCAGCGCCAGCACCGCCATGGCGGGACCCAAGTCCGAGCCGCCGATGCCGATATTCACCACCAGGCGAAACGGCTGACCGCTGCTGCCGGTGATCCTCCCGCCGCGCACGCTTTCCGCGAACGCCAGCATGCGCGCGCGCTCGCTCATCACCGCCTGCTCGGTCTCCGCCCCGCCCAGCGCGGCGCCCGGCGGCTGACGCAGTGCCACGTGCAGCACGGCGCGATCCTCGGTGGTGTTGATGCGCTCGCCGCGCCACATGGCCGCGATGCGCTCCTTGAGTCCGGTCGCGTCAGCGAGCTCGGCGAGTCTGGCGAGCGCGATCTCGTCGAGCCGCTGGCGTGAGAAATCGAGCAACAGCCCGGAAGCCTCGCGCGTGAAGCGCTCGAGGCGGCGCGGATCGCGCTCGAACAGCTCGGGCACCGGCACCGCCGCGAGGCGCGTGGCTTGTGTCTGCAGCTCGGCCCACACGGGCGTGCGTGGACCGGGGGTAATCGTGAGCGTCATGACCGGCCTCCGTAACCTTTGCGCGCGGGACGCGTGCCGGCCGCGGCAGTGGCCTTCAGCGGTAGAAGGCTGCGATCGCGTCGACGACGTATTGTAGTTGCGTTTGCGTGAGCTCGGGATAGATCGGCAGCGCCAGGGTCTGCTGCGCCGCCGCTTCCGCATGCGGAAAGTCCCCGGCCCGGTAGCCGAGGTACGCGAAGCACTGCTGCAGGTGCAGCGGCACCGGGTAGTAGATCTCGGTGCCCACGCCGGCGGCGCCCAGGTGGCTGCGCAGCTCATCGCGCCGTTCGGCGCGGATCGCGTACTGGTTATAGATGTGGCGAGCGCCGGGCAGCGCGGTCGGCGTACGTACCGCCGGGCCGAGCTGCGCGCGCGCGAAGGCGGCGTCGTAAGCGAGCGCGTTGCGCTGCCGTGCCGCGCTCCAGGCATCGAGGTGCGGCAGTTTGACGTTGAGCACTGCGGCTTGCAGCTCGTCGATGCGGAAGTTGCCGCCGATGAGGGCGTGGTAGTACTTCGGTCTGCCGCCGTGCACGCGCAGGATCTCCATACGCTCGGCGAGCGCGCCGTCCGCGGCGACACACATGCCGGCGTCGCCGAAGGCGCCGAGGTTCTTGGTGGGAAAGAACGACAGGCAGCCGACGTCGCCGAAGCTGCCGGCGCGGCGGCCGGCCGCATCTGCAGCGCCGATCGCCTGCGCCGCATCCTCGATCACCTTCAGGCCGTAGCGGCGCGCGTCTTCCATCAGTGGCTGCATGTCGGCGAGCTGCCCGTACAGATGCACCGGCATGAGCGCGCGCACCCGGGCGCCGCTCGCGCGGTGCATGAGGGCGTCGCCGCGCCGCTCGCACTGCTCACCGAGCAGCTGCGCCACCGCGGCGGCGCTCAGGTTGAAAGTGGCTGGATCGATGTCGCAGAACAGCGGCCGCGCACCGACGCGCGCGATGGTGCCGGCGGTGGCGAAGAAGGTGAACGGACTGGTGAGCACCGCATCGCCGGGTCCGATGCCGAGCGCCATGAGCGCGAGCAGCAGCGCATCGGTGCCGGAGGACACCCCGATCCCGTAGCGGCACTGGCTGTAGGCCGCCACGGCCGCCTCCAGCTTCTTCACCTCGGCGCCGAGGATGAAGTGCTGGCCCTCGCACACCGCCGCGATGGCCGCCTGGATGTCGGCGGCCAGCGGGCGGTATTGCTGCTTGAGATCGAGCAGCGGCACCTGCATTGCCGTCGCCGGTTGCAGTTTCGTCACGCCCATCGGCTTTGGTCCGCCCGCGCGCATCATGGGGGCGCGATTCTATCAGCGCTGATAGCCGTAGTACTCGCAGAACCAGTCGACGAAGCGGCGCACGCCGACCTCGATCGGGGTCGCCGGACGGTAACCGACGTCACGCACCAGATCGTCGATGTCGGCGAACGTTTCGGGTACGTCGCCCGGTTGCAGCGGCAGCAGGTTCATCTGCGCCTTGCGCCCCAGGCACTCCTCGATGACCTCGATATAGCGCAGCAGCGGCACCGGCTGATGATTGCCGATGTTGTACAGGCGGTACGGCGCTGAGCTCGAGGCAGGGTCGGGCGCGTTGCTGTCCCAGTGCGCATCCGGCTTGGGTGCGAGCGCGCAGGTGCGCACCACTCCCTCGGCGATGTCATCGACGTAGGTGAAATCGCGCCGATGGTGGCCATGGTTGAACACGTCGATCGGCCGGCCCTCGAGGATGTTGCGCGTGAACATGAACAGCGCCATGTCGGGGCGCCCCCACGGGCCGTAGACGGTGAAGAAGCGCAGCCCGGTGGAAGGCAGCGCGAACAGCGCCGCATAGCTGTGGGCCATGAGCTCGGTGGCGCGCTTGCTGGCCGCGTACAGCGACAGCGGGTGGTCGGCGCCCTTGTGCACCGAGAACGGCATGTTGGTGTTGGCGCCGTACACCGAGCTGGTGGAGGCGTACACCAGGTGCTCGACACCCTGGTGCCGGCAACCCTCGAGGATGTTCAGCGTCCCCTCGACGTTGCTCCTCACGTAGGCGTGCGGGTCCTGCAGCGAATAGCGCACCCCCGCCTGGGCCGCGAGGTGCACCACGCGCGCGAACCGTTCGCGTGCGAACAGCGCCGCAACCGCCGCAGCATCGGCGAGCTCGAGCCTCTCGAAGCGAAAACGCTCGTGCGCGAGGCGCTGCAGGCGCGCCTGCTTGAGCGTCACATCGTAGTAGTCGTTGAGGTTATCGAGACCGACGACCTCGTGGCCCGCCTGCAGCAGCCGCGCGGCGGTGTGCATGCCGATGAAGCCGGCCGCACCGGTAACCAGGATCTTCACAGTCTGCCGTCGACCGCGCTGGCGGGGAAAACGCTCTTGATGTCGTAGACGATGTGCTTCCTGCGGCACAGCGCGCGCAGGCCGCGTGCGCCGAGCTCGCGGAACTCACGGTGCGCCACGGCCACGACCACCGCATCGTACCGCCCGGCGCGCAGCGCGGGCACGGTGCTCAGTCCGTACTCGTGGCGGCAGTCGCGGCCGCTCGCCCACGGGTCGTAGATGTCGACGCGCGCGCCCTGCCTCTCGAGCTCGCGCACCACGTCCACCACCTTCGAGTTCCTGATGTCGGGGCAGTTCTCCTTGAAAGTGATGCCGAGCACCAGCACGCGCGCGCCCTTCACGTGGATGCGCCTGGCGGCCATGAGCTGGGTGATCTGCCCCGCGACGTACAGCGCCATGTTGTCGTTCAGGCGCCGCCCGGCGAGGATCATCTCCGGGTGGTAGCCGACCTCCTGGGCCTTGTGCGTGAGGTAATAGGGATCGACGCCGATGCAGTGGCCGCCCACCAGTCCCGGGCGAAACGGCAGGAAGTTCCACTTGCTGCCGGCCGCGTTGAGGACCTCCTCCGTGTCTATGCCCAGGCGGTGGAAAATCAGCGCCAGCTCGTTGATGAGCGCGATGTTCACGTCGCGCTGCGTGTTCTCGATGACCTTGGCGGCCTCCGCCACGCGGATGCTGGAGGTCTTGTGGGTACCGGCGGTGACGATCGCGCCGTACAGCTGGTCAACGAAATCGGCGATGTGCGCGGTGGAGCCCGAGGTGACCTTGCGGATGGTGGCGAGGCGGTGCTGCTTGTCGCCCGGGTTGATGCGCTCGGGGCTGTAACCGGCGAAGAAGTCGCGGTTGAACTTCAGCCCCGAGACGCGCTCGAGGATCGGCACGCATACTTCCTCGGTACATCCGGGGTAGACGGTCGACTCGTAGATCACCAGCGACCCCTTGCGCAGCACGGTGCCGACGCTCTCGCTCGCCCGCACCAGTGGAGTGAGGTCGGGGCGCTTGTAGCCGTCAATCGGGGTCGGCACGGTGACGATGAACACCTGCGCGCGGCGCAGCGAGCGCAGCTCGCTGGTGAAGGTGAGCCGCTTGGCGCCGCGCAGCTCCTCGCGCGTCACCTCGAGCGTGCTGTCGCGGCCGCGGCGCAGCTGCGCGATGCGTTTTGGGTTGACGTCGAAGCCGACGGTCTCGAAGTGCTTGCTGAACTCGACCGCCAGCGGCAACCCGACGTAGCCGAGACCCACCACGCCGATGCGGCAGTTGCGCAATCTGAGCATCTTCGGCACTGGTCCGCGGCGCTTCAGGCGCTGGAGCGCTGCGGCGCCGGTTCGGTGGCAGCGGCAGCCGACCCGGTGGCGTATGGCTCGCTGGTCGCCCACAGGCAGCGCCCGCCGCTCGCCTTGGCGATCACCGTCAGCATGACGGCATGCGCCGCCAGCTCCTCCGCGTTCGCCGCGGGCACCGGCAGCGGCACGGCGCGGCGCAGCGGCGCGCGCGCCGCGGCGCTGCCTGCCGGCGCATGTGCCGGCACTTCTGTCTCGGTCAGGGCGAGCGCACCCTGGCCGCCGGACATTGCCAGGTAGACGTCGGCGAGGATGCGCGCATCGAGCAGCGCGCCGTGCAGCTCGCGGGCCGAGTTGTCGATGTCGTAGCGCTTGCACAGCGCATCCAGGCTGTTGCGCTGCCCCGGGTGCAGCTCGCGCGCCAGCGCGAGCGTATCGAGGACCTGGCAGATGGCGCCCACCCGGCGCGCCTCGCCCGGCAGCCGCGCCAGCTCCGCATCGAGGAACGCCACATCGAAGGCGGCGTTGTGGATGATGAGCTCCGCGCCGGCGAGGAAGCCGAGCAGCTCCGCGGCGACTTCCGCGAAACGCGGTTGCCCGTCGAGGTCGGCCCGGGAGATGCCGTGTACGGCGAGCGCGCCCTCCTCGACGTCGCGCTCGGGATTGAGGTAGTGATGAAAGGTGCGCCCGCTCGGGCGGCGGTTGATGAGCTCCACGCAGCCGATCTCGATGACACGATGATCGAGCTCGGGCTCCAGGCCCGTGGTCTCCGTGTCAAGCACCACCTGTCGCATGGGCCGCGAGTCTACCGCAACGCTTGGCCGGACAATGCCTCGATTGCCGCATTGGCGAGGCGGTCGACACGCTCGTTGCCGGGCACGCCGGCGTGACCGGGGACCCAGTGCCACTCGAGCTGGTGAGCGCCGGCGAGCTCGGCGAGCCGTTGCCACAGGTCCTGGTTCTTCACCGGCTTGCGGTCGGCGGTGCGCCAGCCGCGCGCCTGCCAGACGAGCAACCAGCGGGTGATGCCGTTGCGCACGTACTGCGAGTCCGTGTAGAGCCGTGCGTGCACCGGGCGCTTGAGCGCCTCCAGCGCGCGGATCACCGCCGTGAGCTCCATGCGGTTGTTGGTCGTGTGCGCCTCGGCGCCGCTGATCTCGCGCTCGTGGGCGCCCATCAGCAGCAGCGCCGCCCAGCCGCCGGGGCCCGGATTGCCGCGGCAGGCGCCGTCGGTGTAGATCTCGATCACGCCCGCGAGCGCGTGGTGGGCTTGACGAGCCCACCGATCACCGCGGCCTTCTCGCGCAGGCGCGGGCGCACGGGCGTCATGGTGTAGACGCGCTTGCGCGCCTTGAGCAGGTAAGCCCCGGCCGGCAGCGGGTACAGTCCGGCGCGCAGCATCCGCAGCGCAGCCGCGCCGCGCGCCAGGCCCCGGCTCCAGGGACTCACGTACAGGTAGCGCCGCGCCGCCACGACCTCGTAGCCGAGCAACACCAGCCACTCGCGCAGCAATCGCTCCGACATGAGGCGCCGCATCCCGGGAGGAAAACCGCTGCGGCTCCAGCGCGCGCGCATACCCCACAGGCTCCACGGCCGGAAGCCCAACACCAGCAGCTGCCCCTCGCCGGCGAGCACCCGATCCACCTCGCGCAGCACCGCATACGGGTCGGCGGCGAACTCGAGCGTGTGTGGCAGCAGCGCCGCGTCGGCGCAATCGCTGATCACCGGCAACAGCGAAGGGCGGCCGATGATGTCCGCGCGCACCGGCTCGGCGACCGCCGCGATCACGCTCTTGCGCCGTGTGCGGCTGCCGGCCAGCAGCTCGCGCGCATTGCCCCAGGCGCCGACCTGCAGCAGGTCCCAGCCGAAGACGTCCTCGAGGGCTTCGCTTAACAGTTCGGACTCGGCCGCGAGCAGCGCACGGCCGAGCGGTGACTCCCACCACGAGCTGAGAGCCGTATCACGATCCGGAAAGGCTGAAATGCGAACTTGCACGGTGGAAGTGCTGGCAATGCCGTGAATTTAACGGTTAAATTCTACCTGCGAGCCTGCGCTCCGAGAGCGGGGAAAGTAGCACGCCGCCCGAGGGTACGGAACTTGTCGACGACAAAGAACAGCACGCGTCACACGCTGCTTGCCCTGGCTCTGCTCGCGGCTGGATGCGCGCACTCGCCGCCGCGCCCACTGGCGCCGCAGGCAGCCATGCTCACCGCTCCGGTCGACGCCGCGGCGGTCACCTCCCCGGATGCCGTAGCGAGCCTCGCGCCGGCTGCCGCCGATGCGCCGCGCGCCGCAGCGATTGCCGAGCTTCCGCGCGCCTCCCCGGACACCCTGCCGGCCGCCCTCCCCGCCGATGCCGGCCCCGCAGCGCCTGCCGCGGACGCTGCCGTGGTGATGCCTGGCGCCACCGGCGACGGCGGACCGACGCTCGTGGCGGGCCTTAACCCCGCGCAGTACGCCGACCTCTTCGACCGCATGCGCGCGGGCTTTCGTCTGGAGGATGAGAGCGAGCACAAGGCGGTCGATCAGCAGCTGCGCTGGTACGCGGCCAACCCCGACTACCTGCAGCGCGCCTTCGGGCGTGCGGACCTGTACCTCTATGCCATCGTCACCGAGCTGGAGCGGCGCCACATGCCGCTCGAGCTGGCGCTGCTGCCGGTGGTCGAGAGCGCGTTTGAGCCCTATGCCTACTCGCGCGCGCGTGCCTCGGGACTGTGGCAGTTCATTCCCGGCACCGGCTCCAGATACGGCCTGAAGCAGGACTGGTGGTACGACGGGCGGCGCGACATCACGGAGTCGACGCGCGCCGCGCTCGACTACCTGCAGGCGCTGCACGATGAGTTCGGCGGCGACTGGCTGCTGGCGATCGGCGCCTACAACTGCGGCGAGGCCCTGATGGAGCGGGCGGTCGAGATGAACCGCGCCGCCGGCCGCCCGGTGGATTTCTGGAGCCTGTGGCTGCCGCGCGAGACGCAGGCCTACGTGCCGAAACTGCTGGCCATGAAGCGCCTGGTGATCGATCCGGAAGCCTTCGGCCTCGCCTTCAGCCCGATCCCGAACCAGCCCTACTTCGAGCGCGTCCCCACCGAGACCCAGGTCAATCTCAAGGTCGCCGCCGAGG
>DATHQM010000081.1:0-27363 GCA_035482695.1 Steroidobacteraceae bacterium
CGACTCGGTGCTGCAGACCCACGGCCCGGAGCGCGCGCACTTCCTGCTCGAGCGGCTGATCGATTACACGCGCCGCAGCGGCGCGTACCTGCCGTTCAAGCCCAACACCGCCTACGTCAACACCATCGCCGCGGGTCGCGAGCCCGAATATCCCGGCAACCGCGCGCTCGAGCGCCGTATCGAGGCGTACATCAGGTGGAACGCGCTGGCCATGGTGCTGGCCGCCAATCGTGCGTCCTCCGAGTACGGCGGACACCTCGCCAGCTACGCTTCCTCGGCGACGCTCTACGAGGTGGGCTTCAATCACGTGTGGCGCGCGCCTTCCGAGCAGCATCCGGGCGACATGGTGTTCATCCAGGGACACTCCTCGCCCGGCATTTACGCGCGCGCTTATTTGGAAGGACGCCTGCTCGAGGAACAGCTGCGCTACTTCCGCCAGGAAGCGCGCCGCCCGGGTGTCGGCCTGTCCTCCTACCCGCATCCGTGGCTGATGCCCGACTTCTGGCAGTTCCCCACCGTCTCCATGGGCCTGGGCGCCATGATGGCGATCTTCCAGGCGCGCTTCATCCGCTACCTCGAGCACCGCGGGCTGGTGAAGCCTTCCGATCGCAAGGTGTGGGCGTTTCTCGGTGACGGCGAGATGGACGAGCCGGAGTCCATGGGCGCGCTCACCATGCCGGTGCGCGAAGGACTCGACAATCTCATCTTCGTCATCAACTGCAACCTGCAGCGCCTCGATGGGCCGGTACGCGGCAACGGCAAGATCATCCAGGAGCTCGAGGCGGCGTTCCTCGGCGCCGGCTGGAACGTCATCAAGGTGCTGTGGGGCTCACGCTGGGATCCGCTGCTGGCGCGCGATCATCAGGGGCTGCTGCGCCGCGTGATGGAGGAGTGCGTCGACGGGGAGTACCAGAACTTCAAGGCGAAGGGCGGGGCGTACACCCGCGAGCACTTCTTCGGCAAGTTCCCCGAGCTCAAGGCGATGGTTGCCAACATGTCCGATGAGGAGATCTGGCACCTGAACCGCGGCGGCCACGACCCGCGTAAAGTGTATGCCGCCTACGCGGCCGCCATGGCGCACACGGGACAGCCGACCGTGATCCTTGCCAAGACCGTGAAGGGCTTCGGCCTCGGCAAGGGCGGCGAGGGGCAGATGGTGGCTCATCAGCAGAAGAAACTCTCCGAGGAGGATCTGCGCGTCTTCCGCGACCGCTTCAACATCCCGGTCGCCGACGAGGATCTGTCCGGCCTGCCGTTCCGCAAGCCCGACGAGACTTCCGACGAGGCGCGCTACCTCGGCGAGAAACGCGCGGCACTCGGCGGCTTCCTGCCGCAGCGCCGGCGCACCGCACCGCCGCTGGTGGTGCCGCCGCTGGAGGCGTTCGCGGGGCTGCTCGAGGGCAGCGGGGAGCGCGAGATCTCCACCACCATGGCGTTCGTGCGCCTGCTCAGCGTGCTGCTCAAGGACAAGAACATCGGCCGCAACATCGTGCCGATCGTGCCGGACGAGGCGCGCACCTTCGGCATGGAGGGGCTGTTCCGCCAGATCGGCATTTATTCCTCCGTCGGTCAGCTGTATACGCCGCAGGACGCCGAGACCCTGATGTCCTACCGCGAGGACAAGAAGGGGCAGATGATCGAGGAGGGCATCAACGAGGCCGGCTCGCTGTGCTCGTGGATGGCCGCGGGCACCGCCTACAGCAATCACGGCATCAACATGGTGCCGTTCTACATCTTCTATTCGATGTTCGGCTTCCAGCGCGTCGGGGATTTCATCTGGGCTTCCGGGGACATCCAGGCGCGCGGCTTCCTGCTGGGCGCCACCGCCGGCCGTACCACGCTCGCCGGCGAGGGGCTGCAGCACCAGGACGGTCACAGCCAGCTGGTCGCGAGCACCGTCCCCAACTGCGTGTCCTACGACCCGGCGTTCGCCTACGAGCTCGCCGTGATCATCCACGACGGCATGCGCCGCATGTACGCTGAGCAGGAGAGCATCTTCTATTACATCACGCTGATGAACGAGAACTACCTGCAGCCGGCGATTCCGCCCGGGGTCGAGGCCGGCATCCTGAGCGGCGGCTACCTGCTGCAGATCGGCGGCCGCGGCAAGGTGAGGGCAACGCTGCTCGGCTCGGGCACCATCCTGCGCGAGTGC
Source organism: Steroidobacteraceae bacterium (assembly GCA_035482695.1). Lineage (GTDB taxonomy): Bacteria > Pseudomonadota > Gammaproteobacteria > Steroidobacterales > Steroidobacteraceae > 13-2-20CM-66-19. The sequence goes on from DATHQM010000081.1 coordinate 2,156, forward strand.
CAGGCGGCGGCGAAGATTCTCGAGGACGACTACGGCATCCCGGCGGACGTGCTGTCGATCACCAGTTTCAGCGAGCTGCGCCGCGAGGCGCTCGAGTGCGAGCGCTGGAACATGCTGCACCCGCAGGAGTCGGCGCGCGTCCCCTACGTGCGGCAGATGCTGAAAGGCAGCGACGGGCCGGTGGTGGCGGCGACCGACTACATGCGCACCGTCCCGGACCAGATCCGCCAGTGGGTTAACGGCCGCTACGTGACGCTCGGCACCGACGGCTTCGGGCGCTCAGATTCTCGCGCGCAGCTGCGCCGGCACTTCGAGATGGACCGCAACTACATCGCCGTCGCCGCGCTCAAGGCGCTGGCCGACGACGGCCGCGTGGACCACGCCACCGTCGCCAAGGCCATCAAGGCGCTCGGCGTCGATCCCGAGAAGCCCGTACCGTGGAAGAGCTGAAGCGGAGCGACCCGACATGAATGCGGCCGTCGGCCTCACGGAGGTGCGGGTACCCGACATGGGCAACTTCAAGGACGTCGCCGTCATCGACGTGCTGGTGAAGCCCGGGGACAGGATTGCGGTCGACACGCCGCTGGTCACACTCGAATCCGACAAGGCGACCATGGACGTTCCGTCCACTGCGGAGGGCGTGCTCGAGAAGCTGCACACCACCAAGGGCGGCAAGGTCAACAGCGGCGACCTCATCGCCACGGTGAGGGCGAGCAGCGACGGGGCTGGCGGCTCATCGGCGCCCGCCTCGTCGGCGGCACCCGCCGCTCCGGCGGCGCCCGCTGCGCCGGCGGCCTCCGCGGCAGCCCCCGCTCCCGCCACGCCGCCCCCGGCTGCCGCGCCGGCGGCCGCTGCGCCGGCTGCCGCCCCGGCTGCAGCCCCGCCCGGGGCCGTGCTCACGCCGCGATCGCGGCTCGGCATGCCGACCTCCTACCGGGACGATCTGGCGGCGATTGACGAGCCCGGATTCTCGCGCGCGCACGCCAGTCCCTCGGTGCGCCAGTTCGCGCGCGAGCTCGGGGTCAACCTCGCGCAGGTGACCGCGCACGGCTTCAAGGGGCGCATCACGCATGATGACGTCAAGGCGTTCGTCAAGAACTCGCTCGCCGCCCCGCCGCCCGCAGCGGGGCCCGCGCCGGCGGCCAAGCCGGCCCTGCCGGCCGTCGATTTCGCGCAGTTCGGCCCCACGGCGCTCGAGCCGCTGTCGCGCATCCAGCGCATCTCCGGTCCGCGCCTGCTGCAAAGCTGGGTCAACATCCCGCACGTCACGCAATTCGACGAGGCGGACATCACCGAGCTCGAGCAGCTGCGCGTGGGCCTCAAGGACCGGGCCCAAGGGGTCGGGGTGAAGCTGACGCCGCTGGCCTTCGTCATGCGCGCCTGCGTGAAGGCGCTGCAGGAGTTCCCGCGCTTCAACTCATCGCTCGACGCGGAGGGTGCGAACCTCATCGTGCGCAAGTACGTCAACATCGGCTTCGCCGCCGACACGCCGAACGGGCTGGTGGTCCCGGTGGTGCGCGAGGCCGACCGCAAGGACGTGTACGAGCTCGCGCGCAGCCTGGGAGCCCTGTCGGAGAAGGCGCGCGCGGGCAAGCTGCCGCCGACGGACATGCAGGGCGGCTGCTTTACCATCTCCAGCCTCGGCGGTATCGGCGGCACCGCCTTCACACCGATCATCAACGCGCCCGAGGTCGCGATCCTCGGGGTGTCGCGTGCCGCCATGCGCCCGGTGTGGCGCGACGGTGCGTTCGTGCCGCGCCTGCTGCTGCCGCTGTCGCTGTCCTACGATCACCGCGTGATCGACGGGGCGATGGCGGCGCGCTTCACCACCTGGCTCGCGCAGGCGCTCGCTGAGCCGCGCGCGCTGCTCGAGGCGGTGCCTTGAGCGTCGATCTCACGATCCCCGACATCGGCAACTTCACCGACGTCGAGGTGGTCGACGTGCTGGTGAAGAGCGGCGACGTCGTCGAAGTCGACACGCCGCTCGTCACGCTCGAGAGCGACAAGGCGTCGATGGACGTGCCGGCGAGCGCCGCCGGCAGGATCGTGGAAGTGCTGCTCAAGCGCGGCGACAAGGTCTCCAAGGGCTCGCTCATCGCGCGCGTGGAGCCGGGCGCGGCCGTCGCAGCCGCGGCTACAACCCCGGCGGCGCAACCGGCAGCGTCGCCCGCGCCGCAGCGTGCCCCTGCAGCTGCGGCTGCCCCTGCGCCGTCGGCCGCTGGCGCCGGCGATACGGTGCTCATGCCCTCGGGCGGCACGGTGCGCACGCCCTCGCCGCAAGCCGGTCGCAGCGCGCAGCTGTTGGTGCTGGGCTCAGGTCCCGGGGGCTACACGGCCGCCTTCCGCGCCGCGGACCTGGGCCTGAAAGTCACGCTCGTCGAGCGCTACCAGGAGTTGGGCGGGGTGTGCCTCAACGTCGGCTGCATTCCCTCCAAGGCGCTGCTGCACGCGGCCAAGGTCATCGAGGATGCCGCCGAAATGTCCGAGCGCGGCATCGCCTTCGGCCGGCCGCAGATCGATCGCGGCAAGCTGCGCGGCTGGAAGGCCTCCGTGGTGGCGAAGCTGACCGGGGGCCTCAGGGTGCTCGCCAAGCAGCGCAAGGTTGAGGTGGTCCGCGGCGCCGGGCGTTTCGTGAGCGCCAACGTGCTCGAAGTCACGGGGGCGAGCGGCACGGAGCGCATACGCTTCGAGCAGTGCATCATCGCCGCAGGCTCCGAGCCGATGCGCCTGCCGGGGCTGCCGCAGGATCCGCGCATCCTCGACTCGAGCGACGCGCTCGAGCTGCCGGACACCGACGGCGGCCTGCTGGTCGTCGGCGGCGGCATCATCGGACTGGAGATGGCCTGCGTATTCGATGCGCTCGGCAGCCGCGTGAGCGTCGTGGAGCTCACGCCGCGACTGATGCCCGGCTGCGACCCGGACCTGGTCCGTCCGCTGGAGAAGCGGATCCGCGCGCGCTACCAGCAGATCCTGCTCGGCACGCGGCTCGCCGGCATCGAGCCGCAGGCGGCCGGGTTGCGCGTGAGCTTCGCCGGCGACCAGGCACCGCCGCCGCAGCTGTTCGCGCGCGTACTGGTGGCGGTTGGGCGCGTGCCGAACGGCAACGCCATCGGCGCAGAGCTGGCCGGCGTCAAGATCGGCGAGCGCGGCTTCATTCCCGTCGACCGCCAGATGCGCACCAGCGTGCCGCACATTTTCGCGATCGGCGACATCGCGGCGCCACCGATGCTGGCGCACAAGGCGATGCACGAAGGCAAGGTCGCCGCCGAGGTGGCTGCCGGCCACAAACGCGCCGCCGACTGGCGGGTGATTCCCTCGGTCGCTTACACCGACCCGGAGATTGCCTGGGTCGGGCTCACCGAGACCGAGGCGCGCGAGCGCGGCACCGCGATCAAGAAGGGCGCGTTCCCCTGGATGGCGAACGGGCGCTCGCTCTCGCTCGGCCGCGACGAGGGCTTCACCAAGCTGCTGTTCGACCCCGACAGCCACCGCGTGCTCGGAGGCGGCATCGTCGGCAGCAACGCCGGCGAGTTGATCAGCGAGGTGGTGCTGGCGATCGAGAACGGCTGCGATGGCGCCGACATCGGCCTCACCATACATCCGCACCCGACGCTCTCCGAGACCGTGGCAGGCGCCGCGGAGGCCTTCGAGGGGACGCTGACGGACCTGTACCTGCCCAAGAAGTAACCCGGGTGAGGCAGTGAGCCGCGGCCCGCCGTGGCGTAGGCGGCGTGCCCCAAGTAAGATGACTCGAGCCGGAGATGGCATTCCTCCGCGAACCGCCGCAAGGCTGATGATGCCTACCCGACGCCTTGCTGCGTGAGGTAGGCAATGACGGAAATCTATACCCTCGCCACGCTGTGGCTGGCACTGGCGCTGCTGGCCACGTTGCTGTCGATCTGGCTGCGCATCGCGACCGCCATGTCGGAGATCCTGGTCGGCACTGTTGCGCAGTTGCTGATCGGTGCGGCGCTCGGCGGTGCGATCCTCGGCACCGATCAGTCGTGGATCAGGTTCCTCGCCAGCACCGGCGCGGTCATCCTCACCTTCCTCGCCGGCGCGGAGCTCGATCCGCAGGTGATGCGCCGCGAATGGAAGCAGGCGACGGTCGTGGGCCTGGTGGCGTTCGCCGCGCCCTTTCTCGGCTGCGCGGCCGTGGCGCGCTGGCTGATCGGCTGGAGCAGCGACGCGAGCTGGCTCGCCGGTATTGCGCTGTCGACGACCTCGGTGGCGGTGGTGTACGCGGTCATGCTCGAGTTCGGACTGAACCGCACCGACTACGGCAAGATCGTGCTCGCGGCCTGTTTCGTCAACGACCTCGCCACGGTGCTGGCGCTCGGCTTCAAGTTCTCGCCCTTCACGCTGCGCACGCTCGCCTTCGTCGGCGGCAGCACGGCGGCGTTCGTCGTACTGCCGTGGCTGGTGCCGCGCTTCTTCAGGCGTTACGGCGGCCGCCCTTCCGAGCTCGAGGCGAAGCTGCTGCTGCTCGCCATGTTCGGTCTCGGGGCGCTCGCGTTGTGGGCGGGCAGCGAGCCGGTGTTGCCCGCCTATATTCTCGGTATGATCCTCGCCGGCTCGGTGGGCAAGGACCACGCGCTGGTGCGCAGGTTGCGCACGCTCACCTTCGGACTGCTGACGCCGTTTTATTTCATCCGCGCCGGATCATTCGTGTCGGTTCCGGCGCTGATTGCCGCACCGGGTATCCTCGCGCTGCTGCTCGGGACCAAGATGCTCACCAAGTTCGTGGGAGTATTCCCGATCACCAAGGTGTTCCGCTCCCCGACACGGGAGGCCTTGTACACCACGCTCCTCATGTCGACGGGCCTCACCTTCGGCAGCATTTCCGCGCTCTACGGCCTCACCCATCACATCGTGACTCAGCAGCAGTACTCCTACCTGATCGTCGCGGTGATCGGCAGCGCCATCGTGCCGACGCTGATCGCCAACGCTTTCTTCCTGCCGCATCATCTGCTGCGCCGCGACGTCGCCGCGCAGCCTCCGGAGGAGCCCCTCGGCGGCGCGGGAACGGAAGATGCCTGAGCGCAGGTGACACCATGTTCAAGAAAATTCTGCTCGCCTACGATGGCTCCGAGCCGGCACGCAAGGCCTTCGATCGCTGCCTGGGCATGGCGCAATGCTTCGCGGCCGAGCTGTCGATCGTCGCCGTGGTACGGCCGCCGGAATTTGCCGAGGACGTCGAGACCGAGGCGGTGATCGAGAACGCACGCGCGCATTACCAGACGGAGCTGGCGAAGCTGCGCGCCCAGGCCGACGCCGGCAGCGCCATCCAGCCCCTGATGCACATCCGCGTCGGTCACCCGGCCGAGCAGATCATCGCCGCGGCCGAGGAGTGGGGCGCTGACCTCATCGTCACCGGTCATCGCGGCCGCGGCCTGTTTGAGCGCTGGCTTCTCGGCTCGGTGTCCCGCGTGGTGATCGCCTACGCGCGCTGCGCCGTGCTGGTGGTGCGCTGACGACCCGAGCGCGCGCCGGCGTCTTGTGCGGGTACTCGCACAGATCGCGGATGAGGCACTGCGGGCACTTCGGCGCACGGGCCGTGCACACGTAGCGCCCGTGCAGGATGAGCCAGTGGTGCGCGTCCTTGCGGAACTGCGCCGGCGTTGTCGCGCGCAGCCCCTCCTCGACCTCGCGCGGAGTGCGACCCGGCGCCAGCCCGGTGCGGTTCGCCACCCGGAAGATGTGTGTGTCGACGGCGATCTCAGCTTCGCCGAATACCATGTTGAGGATGATGCTGGCGGTCTTGCGCCCGACGCCCGGGAGCGCTTCTAGCGCGGCGCGTTCGGCAGGCACCTGGCCGCCGTGCAGCTCGAGCAGCTGCCGGGCGAGGGCCACGAGGTTCTTCGACTTGGTGTTGTAGAGGCCGACGGGGCGGATATACGGCTTCACGCCCTCGACGCCGAGCGCGGCGATCGCCGCCGGCGTGTTGGCCACGGGAAAAAGCTGGCGCGTCGCGGCGTTGACGCTGCGGTCGGTGGTGTGCGCGGACAACATCACCGCCACCAGCAGCTCGAACGGCGAGCTGTACAGCAGCTCGGTGGTCGGCGCCGGGTTGGCGGCCTGCAGGCGGCGGAAGATGGCGCGGCGGGTGGCGGGGTGCACGTTGTGCTCACTCCCCAGCGGCCGGGCGCGCCGCGCGCTTGAGGTCACTCAGCAGCGCCGCCCTGCCGGCCTCGTGCGCCGCCAGACGTGCGCCGTGCGCACTGAAGCGCGCGCGATTCTCGGCGGCGCTGGGTGCGTGCGACGCGCCCGGCAGCTGCGCCCGCGGCACCATCACGATGCAGTCGACGGGGCACGGCGCGATGCACAGCTCGCACCCGGTGCATGACTCGAACAGCACCGTGTGCATGTGCCGATGCGCCCCGACGATCGCGTCCACCGGACACGGTGGCAGGCAGCGTGCGCAGCCGATGCAGGCGTCCTCGTCGATCTGCGCCACCAGCGGCGGCGTCTCGGCGCCGTTGGCGGGATTCAGCGCCAGGGCGGGGCGGCCGAGCAGCTGCGCCAGCGCCGCGATGGTCGCCGCGCCTCCCGGCGGGCACTGATTGATGTCCGCGCCGCCGTCCACGATGGCCTGCGCGTAGGGGCGGCAACCGCTGTAGCCGCAGCGCGTGCACTGCGTCTGCGGCAGCAGCGCGTCGATGTCGTCTGCGGAAAACATGCGCGTGCTTCGTGTGCCAATCAGGTGATCTTCATGCCCGGCGTCGCCCCCGAATCCGCCGACAGCAGGTACGGTTCGTCCTGCTCCCCGGTTGCCGCCAGCACCATCCCCTCGGACACGCCGAACTTCATCTTGCGCGGCGCGAGATTCGCCACCACGACCGTGAGGCGCCCCTTGAGCGCGTCCGGCTGGTAGGCGGACTTGATGCCGGCGAACACCGTGCGTGTGGCGCCGCCCAGATCGAGCGTCAGCTTCAGCAGCTTGTCGGCGCCTGGCACCGCCTGCGCGTCGATGATGCGCGCCACGCGCAGATCGATGCGGCGGAACTCGTCGATGGAGATGCTGGCCTGCGCGGACTCGCCGGCGCCCGCCGCCGCCTGCGCGGCCGGGGGCCCTTCGCCGTCGAACAGCGCATCGAGTTGCCTGGGATCCACGCGTGTCATGAGATGCTCATAGGGGTTGATTCGCTCGGGCAGCACGGTTGCATCGTTCCAGTGGAAAGTCCGCTCCATGCCGAACAGCTGCCGCGCGACGCGCGCGGCCACCTGGGGCAGCACCGGCGCCAGCAGCACGGACAGGACCTTGAAGCCGTACAAGGCGCGCGAGCAGACATCCTGCAGTTGCGCGGCCTTGCCGGGATCCTTCGCCAGGACCCAGGGCTGGTTGGCGTCGAAGTATTGGTTTATCCAGTCGGCAAACTCCATGCACCTGCGCATGCCTTGGCCGAATTCGCGCGCCTCGTAACTGTCGCGCACCGCGGCGGTGGTATCGCGCGCCGCGGCGGTGAGCGGTCCCAGGTCAGCAGAGTATCTGAGCTCGCCGTTGAAGCGAGCGGTAATGAACTTCGCTGCGCGGCTGGCGATGTTGACGTACTTGCCGATCAGATCGGCGTTGACGCGCGCCACGAAGTCGTCGGGGTTGAAGTCGATGTCCTCGACGCTCGCGTTGAGCTTGGCGGCGATGTAGTAGCGCAACCACTCCGCGTTCATGCCGCTGTCCAGGTAACGCAGCGGGCTGATGCCGGTGCCGCGCGACTTGGACATCTTCTCGCCCGACACGGTGATGAAGCCGTGGACGTACACGTGGTCCGGCACCTTGTAGGGAGGCCCGGCGAACCTGAGCATCGCCGGCCAGAACAGCGTGTGGAAGTAGATGATGTCCTTGCCGATGAAGTGGATCTGCTCGGTGTCGGGCGCCGCCAGGAACTGCTCGAAGCTGCGTGGCTCGCCGTTGGCGCGCGCCTTGCCCAGCGCGAAGTAACTCTTGAGCGCTGCCAGATAGCCGATCGGCGCGTCCAGCCACACGTAGAAGTACTTGCCGGGAGCGTCCGGGATCGGGATGCCGAAGTAGGGCGCATCGCGCGAGATGTCCCAGTCCGCGAGCGTCTGCTCGCCTTTCCCCGTCAGCCATTCACGCGCCTTGTTGGCAACCTGCGGTTGCAGCCGGCCGGGGGCACCCAGCCACTCCTCGAGGAAGGCGACGCATTTCGGATCGGACAGCCGGAAGAAGAAGTGCTCGGACGTCTTCAACACCGGTTTCGTCCCGGAGAGCGTCGAGTACGGATTGATGAGCTGCATCGGCGTATTGACGATGCTGCAGACCTCGCAGGCGTCCGCGTACTGGTCCCTGGCATGGCAGTTCGGGCATTCACCCTTGATGTACCGGTCGGGCAGGAACATCTGCTTCACCGGGTCGTAGAACTGCTCCACCGGCTCGGCGTAGATCAGCCCGGCCGCCTTGAGGCGCAGGTAGATGTCCTGCGACAGCTCGGTGTTCTCCGGCGAATCGGTGGTATGCCAGTGATCGAAGCTGAGGTGAAAGCCCTCGAGGTAGCGCGGGCGGTCCGCGGCGATGCGCTCGACGAGCTGCCGCGGCGTGATGCCCTCGCTCTGCGCCTTGAGCATGATCGGCGCCCCATGCGCATCGTCGGCGCACACGAAGTGCACCGCGCGCCCCTGCATCCTCTGGAAGCGTACCCAGATGTCCGCCTGGATGTACTCCATGATGTGGCCGATGTGGAACGGGCCGTTGGCGTAGGGAAGCGCCGTGGTGACGAACAGGCTGCCGGGCATCCGCCTTAGTCTACAGCCTCGACGGCTGGGCCGCCGCGGGGCGGCGCGCACTGGTCAGCCGGAGTCCTTGAATTCCTCGAACTTTGCTTTGTTGATGGCCTTCTTGTAGGCCTCTTTGCCGCTGATCTGGCGCTGATCGAGCAGCTGTTGGATCGCGCTGTCCATGGTGCGCATGCCGAACTGGCCGCCCGCCTGCATGGTGTTCTCGAGCTGATCGAGCTTGCCCTGGCGGATGAGGTTGGACGCGGCCGGCGTGTTGACCAGGATCTCGAGCGCCGCGACCCGTCCCTGTTTGTCGGCGCGCTGCAGCAGCTGCTGCGACACCACGCCGCGCAGCGAAGTGGACAGCATGGTGCGCACGTGCGACTGCTTGTCCGAGGGGAACACGTTCACCATGCGGTCGACGGTCGGCGCCGCGCCGTTGGTGTGCAGCGTGCCCATGACGAGGATGCCCATCTCCGCCGCGGTCACCGCGATGCTCATGGTCTCGAGGTCACGCAGCTCGCCGACCAGGATGACGTCCGGATCCTCGCGCAGGGCCGAGTGCACCGCCGACGCGAAGCTGGCGCTGTGCACGCCGATCTCGCGCTGGCTGATGAGGCAGTTCTTGCGCTCGTGCACGAACTCGATCGGGTCCTCGACGGTGAGGATGTGGCCTTTCACTCGCCGGTTGATGTCGTCGATCATGGCGGCGAGCGTGGTGGACTTGCCCGAGCCGGTCTTGCCCGTCACCAGGATCAGGCCGTTGTTGGCGCGGCACATCTGCCGCACCGCCTCGGGCATCTTCAGCTCCTCGAGCGACAGCGCCTTGGAGGGGATGGCGCGGAACACCGCGCCCATGCCGTTTACCTGGCGCATGACGTTGACGCGGAAGCGCCCGCGCTCGGCCAGCGTGTAGGCGAAGTCCGCGCCGTCCTTGGCCTCGAAGCGGTCGACGGCCGTCTTCGGCATGATCTCGTAGAGCGCCTGCTTGACGAATGCGGCGGCGAGCTTCTCGGGCTTGAGCGGCGAGAGATCGCCGTAAAGGCGCATGCGTGGCGGATCGCCGGCGATGAAGTGCAGGTCCGAGCCGCGCTTCTCCACTACCTCGATCAGGAAGGCGTCGATCTGTGCCACGTGCTTGCTGGTGCGCTTCAGGCCGCGGAATCTGCCGCCGGGCTCGGACCGGCGATGTCGATCTTCGGCAGCATGCTGGTATCGGTAACGTACTTCTGGAAGGCGCGCTTCTCTGAGGCGTAGACATACGCATCATCGGGATCGACGGTGCGCGCGGCGATAGCCGCGAGCAGCGCCTGGTCCATCAGCTGCATGCCGAGGTCGCGCCCCATCTGCAGCTGTGTCGGTATCTGGTGCGTCTGCTCGGTCTGGATGAGCTTGGCGATGGCCTTGGTCATCATCAGCACTTCGCAGATCGCCTTGCGGCCGTGGCCGTCGGCGGTCTTCACCAGCACCTGCGTGACCACCGCCAGCAGGCTCTGTGCCAGGAAGCTCTTGGTCTGCTCGCGCTCCTCGACCGGCAGCGCGTCGATGATGCGGTCGATGGTCTTCACCGAGCTGGTGGTGTGCAGCGTGCCGAGCACCAGGTGCCCGGTCTCGGCGGCCGTCATGGCCATGGAAATGGTTTCCCCATCGCGCAACTCGCCCACCAGGATCACGTCCGGGTCCTCGCGCATCGCGGCGCGCACCCCTTCGGCGAAGCTCGGGATGTGCGTGCCGAGCTCGCGCTGGATCACCTGGCTGTTCTTACTCGGGTGAACGAACTCGATCGGATCCTCGAGGCTGATGATGTTGAGGCGGCGTGTCTGGTTGAGGTGATCGATCATCGCCGCGAGCGTGGTCGACTTGCCGGTACCCGTCGAGCCGGTGACCAGCACCATGCCCTGGTGGAAATCGCACAGCTTGGTCACCACCGGCGGCAGCGCCAGCTTCTCCAGGGTCGGCACAGCCGAGGGAATGGAGCGGAAAGTGGCGCCAATCCCGGTGTCCTTGCGGAACACGTTCACGCGGAAGCGTCCCCCTTCCGCGGACACGTAGGAGAAATCGAGGTCGTGGCCGCGCGCGAAGTGATCGTTCTGCGACTGCGTCAGGATCTCGGCGATGTAGCCCTCGAGCTCCACCGCCCGCAGCTCACGGAACTTGATCGGCAGCAGGTCCCCGTACAGGCGCAGCATCGGCGGGACTCCCACCGCCAGGTGCACGTCCGAGCACCCCTGCTGAGTCCCGAGCTTCAGAAACGCATCGATGCGCGCCAAGGGCTTGCTCCTAAAGGACTTTTTCGCAGCTTCTGGTTTAGCCGCTCAGGGCTTTGAGATCAACAACTTGAACCCAGAAATTTGACGTAACGCACGAACTTTGGCAAGGGCGGCGGGACCGACGACGTGCGCCGCTGGTTCCGCGATTACCGTACGAAGGGTTCGAGCGCAGCGCTCAGCTCAGTCATGGTCTGGAAACGCTTGTTCTTGTCGACCGCCATGGCGCGCATGACCACGTCGGACAACTCCTGGGGCAGGGCGGGATTGACGTCCTTGGCGGCGCGCGCCTTGCCCTGCACGTGCTGGTACATGACCGACATGTGGTCGCCGCGGGTGTAGGGGGGCACCCCGGTGAGGACCTCGTAGAGGATGACGCCGAGGGCGTAGATGTCGGCGCGCTGGTCGACCTTCTTGCCGAGGATCTGCTCGGGCGCCATGTACTTCGGCGAGCCGATGACGTAGCCGGTCTTGGTGAGCTGGGTGTCGCCCTCGCGCTGCGCGGCGGCGACACCGAAGTCCACGATCTTCAGCAACCCTTCCTGGTTGATGAGCACGTTGGCGGGCTTCAGGTCGCGATGCACGATGCCCACCTGGTGGGCGACGGTCATGCCGGTGCAGATGTCGATGCCGAACTGCACGCCACGCTTGAGCTCGACGGGCTTCTCGTTCACCACCTCGCCGCCGAGCGTGTGCGAGGGGAAATACTCCATGGAGATCGCGTACAGCCCCTGGATATAGAGGAAGTCATAGATGCGGATGACGTTCTTGTGGGTGATCTTGCGCGAGTAACGCAGCTCGTGCACGAAGCGCTTCATCACCTCTTCGTCCTGCGAGACGTTGGGGTTCAGGAACTTCAGGATCAGCCGCTCGTCGACGACCGTGTCCTCCATCAGCAGCACCGTACCGAAGGCGCCGCGCCCGATGCGGTCGATGTACTTGTAGCGGCCTTCGATGACGTCGCCGGGCTTGAGGGTCTGGATGTCCAGCCGTGCCGCGACTTCGGCCTGCTTGGCGGACTGGGCAAGCGCCTGTTCCGAGATCAACACCGTCTTGGCGCCTTCCGTCTGCGTCGGCTGCGGCGGACGCACACCCGCGGCCGCCGCAGCGACCGCGCTCGCGGCGGTCCCCGCAGGCGGCAGGGGCGTCGCGCTGGCACCGAGCGCGGTGATGCCGGCGATGCGGTTGTCGAGCTCGGTCACTGCAGCCGCCGCCATGCGCGAGATCGTCTGGTCCGGGGATGCAACCTGCGCCTGCAGCTCGTTGCGCACCTGGTCGGCACGCGCCTCATCGGTGACCTTTGATAGTGCGTGCATCGCCTCGATGCGAATCTCGCGCTCGGGTCGCGCGATGAGCGGCAGCAGCATGTCCACCAGCTTGCCGTCGCCGAGCTTGCCGAGCGCCCGTACCACGATGGGCGCCGCCTTGGGGTTGGCCGGCGCCTGCAGCATCTCCATGAGACGCGGCAGCGCGCGCTTGCTGCCGATCTCGGCGAGCGCATCGACGGCGCGCTCGCTCACCCACCAGTCGTTGTCGCGGGTCGCCTGGATGAGCGAATCGACCGCACGCTCGTCCTTGGTCTGGTTGAGGATCTCGATGGCGGCGCGGCGGATGTCCTCATCCTTGTCGCGCACCAGCTGCAGCACCGCGTCGATCACCTTCGGGCCGCCGATCTTGCCGAGCGCGTCGGCGGCGCGACTGCGCACCCACCAGTCGCTGTCCTTGAGCGACGCGAGCAGGTACTTGACCGAATTGGCGTTGCCGATCTCGTTCAACACCTCGACGGCGGCGCGGCGCGCGTTCTCGTTTTCGTCCTTGAGGACCTCGATCAGGTACTTGATGGTCTCGGGATGGTTGGCCTTGATCACCACGTCGATCGCGCGGTTGAGCACATCGATTTCCGGATCGCGCAGCAGCGCCGCGACGCGCTCGATGTCGATCGGGCCGTCCATGCGCTGCAGCGCCGCGAGCGTCGCGCCGCGGATCAGCTTGTTGGGGTCCTTGAGCAGACCCTGCAGCGCGGCCTGCACCTCCGGCGTGTTGAAGCGTGCCAGGGTGTTGATGATGTGCACGCGGGCGATCGGGTCCTTGCCCTGCACCCGGCCGATGAGCTCGGGCAGCGACTGCCGGTCGGCGATGTCGGCGATGATGCGAAACAACGCCGCCTTCTCGTTGGGCTCCTGCGTGTAAGCGGCAGCGAGCAGCTCGCGCACCGAGAAGCGCGATTTCTGCGCCGCGATCACTTCCAGCACCGCCGACCTGGAGATGCCCGGGGTGGCGAGCGCCTCGAGCAGCAGGTGCGGCGGGTAGTTGCGGCTGCTGGTGAGCGCCCAGGAAATGCCCGACACCACACGCGGGCTGCCTTCCACCAGTCCGCGCAGGAACTGCGGGAAGGTCTTCTGGCTGACGAGGCTTGACAGCACGTCGACCAGCGCCATGGTGGTGCTCTTGTCGGCCTCGGGCAGGGCGGCGAACACCGCTTCGATGGCGCTCGGCCCCACCTCCTTCAGCCGCGCCACCGCCTTCTGCGTGGCAGGGCTGGCCGGATCGGTGGACGCCCGGATCTCGGTGATCAGCCGGTCGGCACGCAGGTTCGAGAAAAAGCTCATTCAGCTGTCCGCAGGGATAGCTCCGCAGGTGCGTACGCCGCGTCCTTGCCGGGAGGCAGGGGGCGGGGCCGACAGGGCTCCGTCCGCGGGTCGGCGCCGCGGTTGGTTTGGCTCCTGTCTGCTAAAGGAGTCCGCTTTCGCAACAGCCACGGATTATGCCATAGCCTTGAGCCGAGCCAGCCTCGCGGCCGCGTCGCGCGGCCCCGTCGCGGAGGCACTACAATCCCTCATCAACATGAGTACACAAGTGTCCGTGAATAATCCCGAAGAAACCGTGAACCGCGTTCGCATCGCCCTGGAGGCGTACGTCGACCCCTACCTCGGCGAAACGCTCGGTACGGCGCAGGCCGTGGAGGAGGTCCGTGCCGCGGGCACCGGCTTCAGCGCCCGCATCGCGCTGGGCTTTCCGGTGGGGGGGTACCAGGCGGAGCTGCAGGGCGCCCTGGTGCGGCAGCTGGCCACCGCGGGCGTGGCGGCGCCGCTCGCCATCGAGCTGCGCTCGCACATCCGGTCGCATGCCGTGCAGCGCAACCTCAAACCCCTCGGTGAGATCAGGAACGTCGTCGCGGTCGCTTCGGGCAAGGGTGGTGTCGGCAAGTCGACGGTCGCGGTGAATCTGGCGCTCGCCTGGGCGGGACAGGGGGCGCGGGTCGGGATACTCGATGCCGACATCTACGGGCCGAGCCAGCCGCTCATGCTCGGACTCACCGGCCAGCGCCCATCCTCCCCGGACGGCAAGCGCCTGCGTCCCCTGGCCAGTCACGGCATCAGCGCCATGTCCATCGGCTTCCGGTGGACGCCGAGCAGCCCATGGTGTGGCGCGGGCCGATGGTGACGCAGGCGCTCACGCAGCTGCTCGGGGAAACCGAATGGGGCGCTCTCGATTACCTGGTGGTCGACATGCCGCCCGGCACCGGCGACATCCAGCTCACCCTGGCGCAGCGGGTGCCGGTGGCGGGTGCGGTGATCGTCACCACGCCGCAGGACATCGCGCTCGCCGACGCCCGCAAGGGACTGAAGATGTTCGAGAAGGTCTCGGTGCCGGTGCTCGGAATCGTCGAGAACATGAGCCTGCACGTGTGCTCCAACTGCGGTCATATCGAGCACATCTTCGGGGCCGGCGGCGGGGAGCGCATGGCACGCGAGTACGGCGTGCGCCTGCTCGGCGAGCTGCCGCTCGACGGGCACATCCGCGAGGAAACCGACGGCGGCCGGCCGACGGTGGTGGCCGCGCCCGAGTCGCCGCGCGCGCGGCCCTACTTCGAGATGGCGCGACGTACCGCCGCGGCGCTCGCCACGCGCGCGCGCGACCGCAGCAGCATGTTTCCGAAAATCGTGGTCGAAGAAACCTGAGCGCGCGGTAGCCGCGACGGCCGCGGCTCGGGCCTCGCCTCGGGCCTCGCCTCGTGGGTGGCCCGCGCGTGCTGTAGCTCCTTTTCATGATAGTTGCGCGTGCACGCAAGTATTGAAATGCACAGGATCGCGCGCTAGGCCCGATGGACATAGGCCGCGGCGGTTACCGACCGCTTCTGAATGGTTGCGTGTGCGCGCAACCATTGAAAAAAGGACCCTGGCAACTGCCCGCCGCGATAGCGCGACTGCGCCGCGATTGCGCCTCTGCACGCCGCGAAAGCGCCGCCTCTCGCCGGCCTGGCACACGACCCAAGGACGCGCTTCAGGAAGTAGTCCGGGTGCGGTACTCTGCGCCAACTTACCTGTCGGCGGAGCACGATGAGCATCAAGTCCGACAACTGGATCCGCCGCATGGCGCGCGACCACGGCATGATCGAGCCGTTCGAGGCCGGGCAGGTGCGCGAGTCCAACGGCCACAGGATCGTCTCCTACGGCACCTCCAGCTACGGCTACGACGTGCGCTGCGCCAGTGAGTTCAAGATCTTCACCAACATCAACTCCACCATCGTCGATCCGAAGGCATTCGATGAGAAGAGCTTCGTCGACTTCGCCGGCGATGTCTGCATCATTCCGCCGAACTCGTTCGCGCTGGCGCGGACGGTGGAATACTTTCGCATCCCACGCAACGTGTTGGTGGTAACTCTCGGAAAAAGCACATATGCGCGCTGCGGGTGCATAGTCAATGTAACGCCTTTGGAACCCGAGTGGGAAGGCCACGTCACGCTGGAATTTTCCAACACCACGCCGCTGCCGGCGAAGATCTACGCCAACGAAGGCGTGGCGCAGATGTTGTTCTTCGAATCCGACGAGGTGTGCTCGGTCTCCTACCGCGATCGCGGCGGCAAGTACCAGGGTCAGCGCGGCGTGACGCTACCGAAGACCTGAGCAAGGTGACGCGCCGCGTCCGCGCGGCGTCACTCGCGCTTGAGACTCAGGATCTCCATGGTCCACTCCACCTCGTCAGCGCGCTTCTGCTGCACGCGCAGCGGGAGGTAGCCTTGCTCGGGTGCGCACCAGTAGCTGTTGACGCGCGGCGAGTTCGCCTTGCGGCTGGTGTAGATGACCGCGGACAGCGCGCCGAGCGGTGTTGGCAGGGTCTCCTCCCCCGCGCGCGCATAGTGGTACTCGCGCACCGCATCCTTGTCGATCAGGTCGAAGCGATCTGGGGTCTGGCCGCGCAGCAGCGCGACCATGAGCGCGATCTGAATGGACGAATCGTCCTGCACCTGTGCGGTGAGCGGCAGGTCGACCGGGGTCTGCTCGTAGACGCCGCTGACCCGATGCGTGTTCCAGTCGTACTTGAGATCGATGCTGCGCTGGCTGGAGCTGGTGCCGTCGTCACCTTTGTAGCTCAACGGCTCGACACCGCCCGGCGTGACGCGCAGCACGCTCTCGGTGCGCGGGCGCTGGGACATCAGCTTGCCGATGCCGCGCGGCTCGCTGCGCGAGGTATAGGTCCAGGTGTCGGCGCCGCTCTTCGCCAGCTTGAGCGTCGTCACCGCGACCGTCATGCCATTCCAGATCCAGGCGTAGCTCGCCTCGAAGGGCTTGAGCTCGTCGGCGGTGGCGACACCGCTGGCGAGCAGCGCGCCTGCCAGCGCGACTGCCAGCGCGGCGCCAAGCACGCGCCGCAGCCGTGCGCTGCGCCGGCCGCTGCAATCAACCGCGGACTGCCGCACCAAAATCCTCCACGACGGGCGCCTTGAGCCGCTGCCCATCCAGCCAGGCAGCATTATCGTGCCACGCGAGGCGGCCCTGCGCGAACCAGCCGAGCGCCCGCGGATAGATGATGTGCTCGGTCGCCTGCACGCGTGCGGCGAGCGTCGCTGCGGTGTCCCCGGGCTGCACCGCGAGCGTCGACTGCAGCACGACCGGACCGCCGTCGAGCTCGGCGGTCACGAAGTGCACGCTCGCGCCGTGCACGCGCTCGCCGGCGGCGAGGACGCGCCGGTGCGTGTGCAGCCCACGGTAGGCCGGCAGCAGCGAGGGGTGGATGTTGAGCATGCGGCCGGCGTAGCGCGCGACGAACGCCGCGGACAGCACGCGCATGAAACCGGCGAGCGCGACAAAATCGGGCTGCGCTGCGGCGAGCGTCTCGCCGAGCTGCTGCTCGAATGGTGCGCCGGCGCCGGCGCCGGTGCCGGCCGCCACCGTGGCCGTAGCGACGCCCAGGCTCGCCGCACTGGCAAGCCCGGCGGCCTGCGGGCGATCGGCGATCACGATCACCGGGCGTGCGGCGATGGCGCCGGCGAGGCAGGCGCGCACGATCGCGGTCATGTTCGAGCCGCGCCCCGATATCAGGACTGCGAGCCGCAGCGGCGGCTTGGCGCTCATGCGCTAATTGGCGCTCATGCGCTGATGAACACGCCGCGCCCGCCGGCGCGCACCTCGCCGATGATCTGCGCGCTCTCGCCGCGCGCCCTGAGGAACTCCACCGCCGCCTGCGCGCGCTCGCCCGGCACGATCACCGCCATGCCGATGCCGCAGTTGAAGGTGCGGTACATCTCGGCATCGTCGATGCGCGCGGTACGCTGCAGCCAGCCGAACACCGGATCCTGCGGCCAGCTGCGCCGCTCGAGCACGGCCTCGAGGCCCGCGGGCAGCACCCGCGGGATGTTGTCGGTGAGACCGCCGCCGGTGATGTGCGCGAGCGCGTGCACCGGCATCGCCCTGATGAGCGCCAGCAGCGGCTTAACGTAGATATGCGTAGGTGCCAGCAGCCGCTCGAACAGGTTGCTCCCCTCGAGCTCGGTTGCCGGCGTGGCGCCTGCCACGCTGAGCAGCTTGCGGATCAGCGAGTAGCCGTTGGCATGCGGGCCGGAGGACCCGAGCCCCACCACCACATCGCCGGCGCTGACCGCCGTGCCGTCAATGATCGCGTCCTTCTCCACCACGCCGACGCAGAAACCGGCGAGGTCGTAGTCGGCCCCCTGGTACATCCCGGGCATCTCGGCGGTCTCGCCGCCCACCAGCGCCGCGCCCGCCTGCACGCAGCCCTCGACGATGCCGCGCACAACCGCTTCGGCGACCGCGACCTGCAACTTGCCGGTCGCGTAGTAATCGAGGAAGAACAGCGGCTCCGCCCCCTGCACCACCACGTCGTTGGCGCACATCGCGACCAGGTCGATGCCGATGGTGTCGTGGCGGCCGGTGTCGATCGCCAGGCGCAGCTTGGTGCCCACGCCGTCGGTGCCGGCCACCAGCACCGGTCGCCGGTAGCCGGGCGGCAGCTCCACCAGCGCGCCGAAACCGCCGATGCCGGCGAGCACCTCGCGGCGCTGCGCGCGGCGCACCAACGGCTTGATGCGCTCGACGAGCTCGTCGCCGGCGTCAATGTCGACGCCGGCATCGCGATAAGTGATACCGGAGAGTTCGCTCATAATTGTTTGCGCGGCCGTCCGTGTCGCGCGCATGCCGGTAGCGGCACGTTGCGCGGTGCGCCGTGGACGGCGCGGCGCCTATGCTATTGTACGCGGCGCTGCGCTCCGGTGCGCGCGCGATCCAGACAATGTCCCGAACGGGCCCCAAATCACTCGCTGCAACACGGCACGTGTGCGGACTGCTGACGCTGCTCGCCGTCGCCTGCTGCGCGCTGTCGACACCGTGTACGGCGGGACGGCCGGTGCGCGTCTACGAGGTCGACATCGACGGCCAGTCGGTCCCCGCGGTGCAGGATGCCATGCGCCAGGCGCTGGTGCGCGCCACCGGCCGGCGCGAGGCCGCCGATGATCCGGCGTTCGCCAGCATGATTGCCGACGCCGCCCGCTACGTGAGCAGTTACACCACCGGACCGCGCGGCGAGGCGCAGGTGGTGTTCGACGCCGCCGCTGTCGAGCGCGCCATCACCGCTGCGGGACGCAGCCTCTGGCAGCGCGAGCGGCCGTTCACGCTGGTGGTGCTCGACCCGCCGCGTGCGCGCGCCGCTGCGGATGCGGCGCGCGCCGAGCTCGAGCGGGTCGCGGCCGAGCGCGGTCTGCCGATCACGCTGATCCCGCTCGCCCTCGCCGACGCCGGCGGCAACCCGCTGAGCGGCGAGGCGCTGCTGCAGGCGGCGCAGCGCTACGGCGGCGACGAGGTGCTGGTCGGCCGCGGGGCGGAATCCGATGGCGCGCTGCAGTGGACGCTGCACACGCCGGTGCTGAGCGCCACCTGGAGCGGTCCGCTCGGCGCCGGCATCGATCACACGGTGGACCTGCTGGTGCCGCAGCAGGCGGCTTCGCTCGCCGATGCGGACGCCGAGGCGCGCGTCGAGATCGACGGCGTCGACTCGCTCACAACGTATGCGGCGGTCGTGCAGCTGCTGCAGAGCGTCCCGGGCGTGCGGCGCGCCAATGTCGTCGCGGCCGACCCCGGCAGCGTCACCTTCGCGCTCACCGTGCGCGGCGGCGCCGCGGGACTGGAGCAGGCGCTGACGGGCTCGGCGCACCTGGTGCGCAGCGCCGGCAACGCCGCGCGGCTGGTCTACCGCTACCAGCCGCAGGGCTGAACCGCGCCAGCCGCAACGCCGCCGCCGCCGCCGTGCGCCACCTGCCCAATCTCATCTGCGTGGTCCGCCTGCTGCTGGTGTGGCCGATCGTGCGCGCGCTGCACGCCGGTGCCGATCTGGCGGCGCTCGTGGTGTTCATCGCCGCCGCGGTGTCCGACGGGCTCGACGGCTACCTCGCCAAGCGCTTCGACTGGACCTCCGAGCTCGGCAAGTTCCTCGA
Organism: Steroidobacteraceae bacterium; assembly: GCA_035482695.1. Taxonomy (GTDB): domain Bacteria; phylum Pseudomonadota; class Gammaproteobacteria; order Steroidobacterales; family Steroidobacteraceae; genus 13-2-20CM-66-19. Next base: position 21,884 of record DATHQM010000081.1, read on the forward strand.
TCCGCTGGCCGACAAGCTGCTGCTGGTCGCGGTGTTCATCGAGTGCGCCTGGCTCGGGCTGGTTCCGTGGTGGCTGACCGCCGCGGTGGTGGCGCGCGACGTGATGATCGGGCTCGGCGCGCTGATCTTCTGGCTGTGGTTCGGACCGCTGCGCGGACGCCCCACCGCCCTCAGCAAGGTCAATACCGCCGCGCAGCTGCTGTACGTCATGCTGGTGCTGCTGCACGGCGCGGCCGGCGTGCCGCCGCCGGAGATTCTCGATGCCTGCGCGCTGCTCACCCTGGCCACCACGGTGCTCTCCGGAGTGCACTACATCCTGACGTTCACGCGGCGCGCCTGGACCCGGCCGGCGCGTACCGCGTAGGGCACGGTGCACGATGCAGCAGCTCCCACTCGGTGTGCGCCTGCCGGATCGCGCGGTATTCGCCAGCTTCCTGCCGGGGCGCAACGCCGAGGCCGTGGCGCATCTGCAGCGCGTGGCCGCGGGCGGGGAAGGCGGCGGCCTCACCTGGCTGTGCGGCCCGGCCGGTTGCGGCAAGAGTCATCTGCTTCAGGCTGCGTGCACGCTGGCGGGCGAGCGCATGCGCTCGGGCTACGTGCCGCTCGCGCGCCTGGCGACGTTAGGCCCCGGCATTCTTGAGGGGCTGACGCAGATGCAGTGCCTGTGCCTGGACGATCTTGAGCACATCGCCGGCCGGCTCGAGTGGGAGCGCCCGCTGTTCGCGCTGCTCAACGAGCTGCAGGAGGCCGATGCCGGGCTGATCATGGCAGCGCCGCCGCCGCCGGCGCTGATCGGCTGGGGGCTTGCCGACCTCGGCTCGCGCTGCGCCGCGGGCGTGGTGTTCCAGCTGCGCGCGCTCGACGAGCAGGAACAGCACGCCGCCTTGCAGCTGCGCGCGCGGCTGCGCGGACTGGAGCTGCCGCTGGAAACCTGGCAGTGGCTGCAGCGGCGCCTGCCGCGCGACATGCGCACGCTCTACCAGGTGCTCGACACGCTCGACGAGGCTTCGCTCGCGGCACAGCGGCGGCTCACCGTGCCGTTCATCCGCGAAGTGCTGGGCGCCGCGGCGCCCGACGGCGACTGAAGTCGCGCTCAGCGCGGCGCCCTTTCAGCGGCGCGACAGCTGCACGGCGAGCAGCGCCACGCGCCGACCGAGGGCCTGCGCCAGGGACTTTTCCGCCTCGGTGAGCAGCGGCGCCGCGTCCGCCGCGCTGACGTGCGAGGCGCCGTAGGGGCTGCCGCCGCTGCGGGTCTCGTTGAGCGCACGCTCGGTGTACGGCAGCCCGACCAGGTACATGCCATGGTGCAGCAGCGGCAGCATCATCGACAACAGCGTCGTCTCCTGTCCGCCGTGCATGGTCTGCGTGGAGGTGAATACGCCGGCCGGCTTGCCGGCCAGCGCGCCCGACAACCAGAGGCTCGCCGTGGAATCGAGGAAGTACTTCAGCGGCGCTGCCATGTTGCCGAAGCGCGTCGGACTGCCGAGCACCAGCCCGTGCGTGTCGCGCAGGTCCTCGAGGCTGGCGTACGGCGCGCCGCTCGCCGGCACCGGCTGCGCCGGCGCTTCGCTTTGCGCGGCGACCGGCGGCACGGTGCGCAGCCGGGCGCTCGCGCCGCCGGCGCTCTCGACGCCCCGGCATACCTGGCGTGCGAGCTCCGCGGTGGCGCCGCTGCGCGAGTAATAGAGCACCAGGATCTCCGCCATGCTCAGGCTAACTTGCCATAAAACCCAGGCGGCGGCATCCGCACGCCACCGTACATCCTCATCTAGTAGTATTCGCGCTTTGCGTAAGGCTCGAGTGCGCAAGCAGCATGGTGTGCAAGAGGTGTCTCGTCGGCGGACGCGTGCAGGGGGTGTTCTACCGCGCGACCGCCGCGCGCCGCGCCCAGGAGCTCGGCATTCACGGCTACGCGCGCAACCTGCCCGACGGCCGCGTCGAAGTGCTGGCGTGCGGGGAGGAAGCGGTGGTGAACTCGTTCGTGACCTGGCTGTGGATAGGCTCGTCCGCGTGCAAGGTCACCTCGGTGGAAGTGAGCGACGCTCCCCACGATCCGACCGCCGTGCGCACCGGATTTCATACCACCTGACATGAGCGCGCTGCCGCAGCACACCGGCAGGGCGCCCTGGCACAGCGCGGCGCTGGCGGCCATCGCCCTGTGGCTGTTGGCCGCCGTGCCGGCCGCCGCTCCGGCCGCAACCGCGGCTGACCCGCCGCCGTCGCCCGCGGAGCCTGCACCCGCCGCCGCACCGGCAGCGCCCCCTGCGCCGGTCAAACCCGCGGCGGTCGAATCCGCGCCCGCCGCAGCGCCTGTGGCGCCCGCGCAGAGCGAAGCGCTCGCGCCGCACGAGACGCTCGCGCCGGCAACCCCGGCGCCGCCGCGGCTGTCGTGGTTTCACCGTCACCGCCATCCCGGCCAGCAGGCCTGGGTGGCCGCCGCCAACCCGCTGGCCGTCGAGGCGGGACTTACGATCCTCGCGCGCGGCGGCAACGCCGTGGACGCGGCGGTCGCCGTGCAGACGATGCTCGGGCTGGTGGAGCCGCAGAGCTCCGGTGTGGGCGGCGGCGCATTTCTCCTCTACTACGACGCGCACAGCGGCCACGTGACCGCGTGGGACGGTCGCGAGAAAGCCCCCGCTGCCGCAAGCCCCGGCATGTTCCTCGATGAGCACGGCAAGCCGCTGCCGTTCGTCGAAGCGGTGCGCAGCGGGCTGTCCACCGGCGTCCCGGGCGCGATCGCCATGCTGTCGGCGGCGCAGCACGCCGTCGGCGCGCTGCACTGGAAGGATCTTTTCGAGCCGGCGATTCGCAGCGCGACCGACGGCTTCATCGTCTCCGCGCGGCTCGCGATGTACCTCGGCGAGGGTTCGCCCTTTCCGCCCACCAACGAAGTGCGCATGTTGTTCTCGCAGCCCGACGGCGAAACCCTGGAGGAGGGCGACCTGTTCCGTAACCCCGAGTACGCGCACACGCTGCAACTCATCGCGCAGCAGGGCCCGCGTGCTCTGCTGGAAGGTCAGATCGCAGCGGACATCGTCAAGGTGACCCACCAGTCGCCGCTGCCCGGAACGATGACGCTCAAGGACCTCGGCAGCTACCGCGCGGAGTCGGGCGATGCCCTATGCCGCCCGTACCGCGGCTACTCGGTGTGCGTGCCGCCGCCGCCGTCGAGCGGCGTGGCGCTGCTGCAGATGCTGGCGATACTCGACCACACGGACATCGCCACGCGCGGGCCGCAGGACCCGCAGGCCTGGTTCCTGTTTGCACAGGCGAGCCGCCTGATGTACGCCGACCGCGACCGTTACGTCGGGGATCCGCACTTCGTGCCGGTACCGGTGGAGCGCATGCTCGATCCGGCCTACGTGCGGCTGCGGGCGCAGCTGATCGGCGATCGCGCCGGGCCGGCTCCGGTGCCCGGGGAGATCGCGCTGCCGCGCGGCCGCGACCTGACTGCCGAGTCGCCCGGCACGAGCCATTTCGTTGTCGTGGACGCCGACGGTAACGTCGTGTCGATGACCACCACGGTGGAGTCGGTGTTCGGCTCCGGCCGCACCGTCGGCGGCTTCGTGCTCAATAATCAGCTCACCGATTTCTCCTTCGTACCGGCTGAGGACGGCCGGCCGGTCGCCAACGCGGTGCGCGGCGGCAAGCGGCCGCGCTCCTCGATGGCGCCGATCATCGTGCTCGACCACGCCGGTGATTTCGTGGCGGCGCTCGGCTCCCCCGGCGGCTCGGCGATCCTCGAGTACAACGCCAAGACGCTGGTCGCACTGCTCGCCTGGAAGATGTCGCTCAAGAAGGCGATCGAGCTGCCCAACCTGATCGCGCGCGGCGATACCTTCAGCGGCGAGATGGCGAGGTTTCCGCCGGCGGTGCTCGCCGGACTGCGCGAGCGCGGCATCGAGCTCAAGAGCGGCCACGCGGAGAACTCCGGGCTGCATGGCGTGGTGCGCCGCGCCGACGGCACCTACGAGGGCGCGGCCGACTCGCGTCGCGAGGGCGAGGCGCGCGCCCTGCCGCTGCCGCAGAAGGCGCCGAAGCACGCCGCCGCGGGCTGACGCTTACGCCCGGGGACGCTTACGCCCGGGCGCGCGCCGTCAGTGCGTGCCGGCCGCCCTGGGGAACCCCAGGTCGTCGGCGCCGGCCCAGCGCGTCCACTGGGTGAGGACCAGGTCCGGGTAGTTGCGCTTACCCGGCGAGCCGTTGTAGCGCGCCAGCGCCTTGCGCACGTCGTTGTGCTCGTAGCCGAGATAGAAGCGCAGGATGGCGCAGCCCATGCGGATGTTGGGCGCCACGTGCACCAGCTCGTAGCGGCGCATGCCGAGGCGCTCGGGCCAGAAAGGCATCACCTGCATGAGACCCACTGCGCCGGCGGAGGATACCGCCCAGCGATCGAAACGGCTCTCCACCGCGATGAGGGCCATGACGAGTCCCGGCGGCAGCCGTGCTTCACCGCTGCGATGAGTCTCGCAATACACCTGCTTCAAGATGTCGAGACGCTCGTCCTTCTCCGCGACCAGCGGGCGCAGCCGTGGCTCCATCAGCCGGTACCACACGGCCGAGTCGTACTGATCGGTGAAACACTGCGCCTGCGCGATCGCCTTCGCGACCACCGCCTGCAACTGCGGGTCGCGCTGCTGGTCGGCGGCGGCCGGGCGCAACAGCGCACACACCAGCAGCCCCAGCAATACCGCCACTGCGGTGCTGACTGAGTGCGTAGCGCGCGCCATGCGCCGCGGGCGCTCAGCCGCCGAGTCGCTGGCGCAGGAACTCGAGTGCGCCGGCGGCCGGGAACTCGGTGCTGGTGCTGTCACGGCGCTGGCGGTACTCGAGGCTGCCCGCTTCCAGGGAGCGCTCGCCCACCACCACGCGATGCGGGATGCCGAGCAGCTCCGCGTCGGCGAACTTGACGCCCGGGCGCTCGTCGCGGTCGTCGTACAGCACCTCGATGCCGGCACTGCTGAGCTCCTCGTACAGGCGATCGCTGACTTCGCGGACACGGGCGGACTTGTGCAGATTCAGGGGCACCAATATCAACTGGAACGGTGCGATCGGCGCCGGCCAGATGATGCCGCGTTCATCGTGGTTCTGCTCGATGGCGGCGGCCACGATGCGCGTTACACCTATTCCATAGCAGCCCATGAGCAGCGTGACCTCGCGGCCCGCTGCGTCGAGTACCGCGGCCTTCATGGGGCGGCTGTACTTGTCGCCGAGCTGGAAGATGTGCCCGACTTCTATGCCGCGGGCGATCTTGAGGACGCCCTTGCCTGTGGGGCTCGGATCACCCTCGACCACCTTGCGCAGATCAGCCGGGGTCGCGCCTTGCACGTCGCGCTCCCAGTTGACGCCCGTGAGGTGCTGGTCCTTCTCGTTGGCGCCGCACACAAAGTCCGCCAGGACGAGCGCACTGTGATCGGCATACACGCGGCACTTCAGGCCCACGACCCCGACGTACCCCGGCTCGGTACCGCTCGCCCGCA
>DATHQM010000082.1:0-22358 GCA_035482695.1 Steroidobacteraceae bacterium
CGCGAGAGCAGCGAGCGCGCCGACGCCCTCGCCGGTGCGGAGGTGCTGTATGTGAAGGAATGGGGCGCCACCGAGTGTTACGGGGATGCGGCCGCCGACCGCGTGCGGCGCGGCGCGCTGACCGACTGGTGCGTGCGCAACGACTGGTTCGCGAGCGCCCCCGCCTGCCGCGTCATGCACTGCCTGCCGGTGCGCCGCAACAGCGCCATCGCCGACGAGGTGCTCGACAGCGCGCGCAGCATCGTGCAGCGCGAAGCCTACAACCGCCTGCCGGCGCAGATGGCCGTGCTCCACCAATTGCTCAGATCCTGACGACCCAGGAGGGGCGCAACTCACATGATCATGCACCGCGGCGACCAGACCCTCGCCATCCGCGCGCTGAAGAGCGCGGCGCCCTACATCCGCATGTACAAGGGCAAGACCTTCGTGGTGAAGGCCGGCGGCGGGGTGTTCGCGGACGTGGAGGCGACGCGGGTGCTGGTGGAGCAGATCGCGATCCTGCACTACTTCGGCGTGCGCGTGGTGCTGGTGCACGGCGGCGGTCCGCAGCTCACGGAAGTTGCGGCGGCCCTCGGCGTGCCGACCCGGCTGGTGCAGGGACGGCGCATCACCGATGAGAAGTCCATCGAGGTCACCGCCATGGTGCTCAACGGGCTGATCAACACGCGCGTGCTGGCCATCTGCCGCGACCTCGACATCGAGGCGGTCGGCATCAGCGGCGTCGACGCGGGACTGGTGCGTGCGCACAAGCGCGCGCCGGTGGCGGTGGGCGCCGGCGGCGAGCTGGTCGACTTCGGCTTCGTCGGCGATATCGACTCGATCGACCCCGGCGTGATCAAGAAGCTGCTCGACAACGGCCTGATGCCAGTGGTGAGCCCGCTGTCGGCGGACGCGGCGGGCACGCTGCTGAACATCAACGCCGACACGGTGGCGGCGGCACTCGGCGCCGCGCTCGGCGCGGAGAAGCTCATCCTGTGCACCGGCGCCCCGGGCATCCTCGGCAGCGTCGACGACCCCGGCTCGCTCATCTCCTATACAGACCTGCAGGGACTGGCGCGGCTGCGCGCGGACGGGCGCATCGCCGACGGCATGCTGCCGAAGGTGCAGGCCATCGAGGATGCGATCCGCGGCGGCGTGCGCCGCGTGCACGTGGTCTCCTACCGCTCCCCGGAAGGCATCCTCGGCGAGGTGTTCACCAACGAGGGCACCGGCACGCTGATCGTCGCGGACGTGAATGCGCTGTCGCCCGCAGAGCAGAGCACGCCGTGAGCCGCCTGTGGGACAAGGGCGCGCCGCTCGATGAGCGGGTGCTGCGCTACAGCGCCGGCGAAGACCACGCGCTCGATGAGCGGCTGGTGCCGTACGACGTGCGCGCCTCGCTCGCGCATGCCGCGATGCTGCACGCGCAGGGGCTGCTGGCGGCGGACGATCTCGCCGCCATCAGCGCGGCCTTGAGCGCGCTCGCCGCCGAGCACGCGCGCGGCGGCTGGCACGTCGAGCTCGCGGACGAGGACTGTCACACCGCGCTCGAGCGGCACCTCACGGCACGCATCGGCGCGGCCGGTGCGCGCATTCACCTCGGCCGCTCGCGCAACGACCAGGTGCTGGCCGCGATCCGGCTGTACCTGAAGGATGCGATCGGCGAGCTGCGCGACGCGGCGCTCGCGGCGGCCGAGGCGCTCGAGCAGCTGGCGGGACGCGAGGCGCACACCGCGCTGCCCGGCTACACGCACATGCAGCAGGCCATGCCGAGCTCGGTGGCGCTGTGGGCCGGCGGCTTCGCGGCGGAGATCCGCGACGACGCCGCGGGACTTACGGCGGTGCTGCGGCGCGCCGACCAGAGCCCGCTCGGCTCGGCGGCCGGCTACGGCACCCCCGGGGTGCCGATCGACCGCGAGGCCACCGCCGCAAGCCTCGGCTTCGCGCGCGTGCAGCAGCCGGTGACGGCGGTGCAGCTGTCGCGCGGCAAGGCCGAGGCGCAGCTGCTGTTCGAGATCACGCTGTTGCTGCAGGACCTGTCACGCCTCGCCGCCGACGTGCTGCTGTTCGCCACCCAGGAATTCTCGTTCGTGGTGCTGCCGGATGCCTTCACCACCGGCTCGTCCATCATGCCGCACAAGCGCAATCCCGATGTGTTCGAGCTGGTGCGCGCCCGCTCGGCCACGGCGCAGGCGTGCCTGCTGGAAGCGCTGGCGGTGTGCGCGAAGCTGCCGTCCGGCTACCAGCGCGACCTGCAGCTGCTGAAGTTCCCGCTGTTCCGCGGCATCGACTTGGGACTGGCGACGCTCGCCATCATCGCACCGGCGATCAGCGCACTGCAGTTCCAGCCCGGCAACATCCGGCTCGACCCTGCGATCCACGCCGCGGAGGAAGCCAACCGCCTGGCGGTCGCCGAGGGAATTCCGTTCCGCGAGGCGTACCGGCGCGTCGCCGCGCGACTGAAGAAGTAGGCGGCACGCGCCCGCCGCGCCTGCGGACGCGTGCGCGTGCGCGTGCGCGCGAGTAGCGCGTCGCGCAGCGCGGCGCGGTTGCAAGCGCACGCCGCTTCGGCGCAGGCTGTCGCGATGACGAAGGTTCTGGGAATCTCGGGAAGCCTGCGCCGCGGCTCGCACAACAGCGCGCTGCTGCGCGCCGCCGTGCCGCTCATGCCGCCGGACGCGATGCTCGAGATCGCCAGCATCCGCGGCATCCCACTGTACGACGGCGACATCGAGGCGCAGGGGATCCCCGCGGCGGTCAGCGCCTTGAAGGACGCGGTGGTGGCCGCCGACGGCGTGTTGCTGGTCACTCCCGAATACAACAACAGCATCCCGGGGGTTTTCAAGAACGCCATCGACTGGCTGTCGCGGCCCGCCTCCGACGCCAAGCGGGTGTTCGGCGGGCGGCGCTTCGCCATCATCGGCGCTTCACCGGGCGCCTTCGGCACGGTGCTCAGCCAGGCGGCGTGGCTGCCGGTCATGCGTACGCTCGGCACACAGCTGTGGACCGGGGGACGCGTCGCCGTGGCGCGCGCCGGGGTAGTGTTCGATGAAATCGGCAATCTGAAGGACGGCCTGATCGAGGAGCAGCTGCGGGTGTTTCTCGCCGGCTACGTCAATTTCCTGCGGACGCCGGACGCCTGATCCGCAACGCGGCTACTGCGCGTCCGGCTGTGCCTGCGGGGCGGCGCGCGCAAACGCCGGCAACGCCTCGAGGTGCGCGCAGATGGCGCGCAGCGTCGGATAGGGCGCGACGTCGCACTTGAAGCGGTGCGCGTTCGCCATCTGCGGCACCAGACACACGTCGGCGAGCGTCACCGTGGTGCCGTACAGGTGCCGGCCATCGCCGCTGAGACGCCCGGCGTCCTTCTCGAGCGCGCTGAAGCCGAGCGCGATCCAGTGCGCATACCAGGCGTTCACCGCCGCATCGTCCGCCCCAAGCGCCGAGCGCAGGTAATCGAGCACCCGCAGGTTGTTGAGCGGATGAATGTCGCAGGCGACCGCCAGTGCCAGCGCGCGCACCTGGGCGCGCTCGGCCGGCGCGCGCGGCAGCAGCGGCGGCTCGGGATGCGTCTCCTCCAGGTACTCGATGATGGCGAGCGACTGGGTGAGCGTATGCGCGCCGTCCTCGAGTACCGGGATCAGGCCGTGCGGGTTCAACGCACGAAACTGCGGCGCGTGCTGCGCGCTGGTGGGCGCGCGCAGGTCGACGAGCGCCGTCTCCCAGGCGATGCCCTTGATGTTGAGCGCGATGCGGGTGCGATAGGTCGCGGAGCTGCGGAAGTAACCGTAGAGTTTCACTTAGCCAGGCTCCGCTGCGCTGATGGTGTTGCGCAGCTCGGCGAGTCCCTCGATGCCGCCTTCGAGGCGGTCGCCGGGCCGCAGCGGTCCGACGCCCGACGGCGTGCCGGTGAAGATGAGATCCCCGGCCTGCAGCGTGTACAGTCGCGAGAGCGCCGCGATGATCTGCGGCACGTCCCATACCAGGTCGCTGATATCCGCATCCTGGCGCGTCTCGCCGTTCACCTTGAGCCAGATACGCCCGCGCTCGGGGTGGCCGTGACTCGCCGGGCGGATCGCGCCGACCGGGGCGGAGAAATCGAAGCCCTTGGAGGTATCCCAGGGCTGGCCGCGCTTGCGCGCCGCGCTCTGCAGGTCGCGTCGTGTCAGATCGTTGCCGGCGGCGTAGCCGAATACGTGCCCGCGCGCCTCAGCGGGTGCGACGTCACTGCCGCCGCTGCCGAGCGCCACTACCAGCTCGATCTCGTAGTGGAAGTTGGCGGTGCCCGGCGGATAAGGGATCGCCGCGCCGTCGGCGACCACCGCGTCGGCCGGCTTCATGAAGAACACCGGCGGCGCCGTCGGATCCGCGCCGGTCTCCTTGATGTGGGCGGCGTAGTTGAGGCCGACGCAGTAGATGCGGTGCACGGGAAAGCGCTGCACGCTGCCCGCCACGGCGACGCTGGGCAGCGCGGGCGGCGGGAAAACGAACTCGGTCATGACGGTAAGCTCCGGGTGGGAAGACTTCAGATCTGGCGCGGAGGAAGATTGCCACCGCGCAAACCGCTAGACTAGCGCCGATGAGCATCTGGCGTGCCGTTGCGACTCCCGAGGCGCTCACCGAGCGGGGCAGCCGGAGCATGCCCGGGTTTCTCGGCATGCGCTTCACCGAGATCGGACCGGACTTCCTGCGCGCGACCATGCCGGTCAACGAGCGTACGCACCAGCCCTTCGGCCTGCTGCACGGCGGCGCGTCCGTGGCGCTGGCGGAGACCGTCGGCAGCGTCGCCTCGATCCTGTGCGTCGACCCTGAGCGCTACCTGTGCGTCGGCCAGGAAATCAACGCCAACCACCTGCGCGGCATGTCCTCGGGCACGGTCACCGCGACCGCCCGCCCTTTCCACTTGGGCGCTCGCAGCCACGTCTGGCACATCGAGATTCGCGACGAGAGTGAGCGGCTGGTGTGCGTATCGCGGCTCACCATGGCCATCGTCGAGCGGAGGTAGCATGTCGACCCCCAACCCGCTGAGCGCGGAAAGTCCGCACGTGGACCAGTCGCTCGTCACCTACACCCACGTGATCTATGGGCTGCACGCGCTGTCGGTGCTCATCGGCGTCACGACTTTCCACACCATCGTCGGCAGCTTCATCTGGGGGCTGCCGTCGATCATCGCCGTGATCATGAACTACGCGCGTCGCTCGGCGACGCACGGCAGCTATCTCGAGTCGCACTTCCGCTGGCAGATCCGCACCTTCTGGTACGCGGTGCTGTGGAGCGTCGTGATATGGGCGGTGGCGGTGCCGCTCATGCTGGTGCTGATCGGCTTTCCGCTGTTCATCGCGGGTCACTTCGCGCTGGGTATCTGGATCGCCTACCGCGTCATCCGCGGCTGGCTGTCGCTGAACGACAGGCGCGCGATGTACGTATGAGTCCCGGCGGCAGGCCTGCGCACTACACCGGCCTGAGGCCGCGCGGCGCGCGCGCCGCGCTTGGTGTAGCCGCTGCGTTCATGACACTGCTCAGCGGGTGCGGCCAGAAGGGCCCGCTCTACCTGCCGGACAAGAACGCCGCCGTCGTCACCGCGCCGGCGCAGCCTGCGACGACAACGCCGCCCACGACAACGCCACCCGCGACAACACCGGCCACGCCGAAGAAACCAGATCAGGACGACTCGCCGAGTCCGCAGTAGCGCTCAAGCGCGCAGCAGTCCACGCAGCGGCTTCGCCGCGGCGCTGTCGGGGAAGACCGTGTCGAGCGCGCCGGCGGGCACCGACAGGTGCTCGGTCAGCAATCCCTTGAGCACCGAGCGCAGGTCGAGCGTCGCAGCGAGGTCGCGTCCCTGGTAGAGCGCCGCCGTCGACAGGCCCGGCCAGTCGGCGATGACGCGCCCGCCCGCCACGGCGCCGCCCATGAGAAACGCGACCGTGGCCGTGCCGTGGTCGGTGCCGCGCGTGCCGTTGATGGCCGCGGTGCGTCCGAACTCGGTGACCAGCAGCACCGCGGTGTCGCTCCACGCCGGGCCCAGCTCCTGCCGCAGCGTCGCCAGGCCCTTGTCGAGCGCACCGAGCCGGCCTGCGAGCTGGCCCTCGGCGCCGCCTTCATTGGCATGCGTGTCCCAGCCGGTCGTGTCGAACACCGCGACCTTCGGTCCGTCGGGCTGGCGCAGAAAGCCGCCCGCGGCGTGCACGATCTCCGCGTAGCGCGCGTTGTTGGCCGGCGCCGCGCCCGCCGGTGCCGCGCCTGCCGGTGCCGCAGCGGCCTGCGCCGGATCCATGGCGGATTCCCCGCCGCCGTCCACCATGGCGTTCGCGGCCAGCGCGTCGGCCAGGCGCGCCGCGAGCAGCGGATCAGCGGCGTAGAGATCGGTGAGACGTGCGAGCGTGTCGTCATCGAGCGCGCCGAGCTTCGAGGGCGACCACGAGGTGACCGCAGCCGGCCCGCGCATCACGAGCGGCACGTTCTGGCCGAGTGCCACGCCCGCCTCGCGCTGCCGCGGCTCGGGCGCGGCGGCGAGCGCACGATTGAGCCAGCCGGTGGTGAGCGCGTGTGGGCGCGGCGAGCCGTTCTCGAGCACGTCCTGGCCGTCGAAGTGCGAGCGCTCGCGGTAAGGGCTGGCGAGCGCATGCAGCACGGTGAGCTCACGCCCCGCGTAGCATTGCTGCATGAAGTTGAGCGCGGGGTGCAGCCCGAAGAAGCCGTCGAGGGTGAGGGCGCTGCCGCGCTCACCCGGCGCGCGCAGCGCAAACTCGCGCCGCAGCTGTGCATAGTCGCGATCCCCGTAGGGCGGCACGGCGGCGAGCCCATCGAGCGCGCCGCGCATGATGATCAGCACGAAGCGCGCCTGGCGCTCGCTCGCGTGCGCGAAGGCGAGGCGCGTGGTGAGCAGCGCGCCGCCGGCGGCCAGCGCACCAAGGTTGAGGAATTGCCGTCGCTGCATGCGCATGGTGATCCTTTCGCTCCTCAGCGCCGCATGAATTCGGGCGCGGCGAGCAGCAGCGTGATGCCCTGCGCGGCGCTCGCCGCGTGCGCCACCGCGGTGCGCGTGGCGTCGCCGAGGTTCGCGCCGAGCAGCTCGGGCGCCAGCTGCTGCGCGTCGCGGCGGCTGCCGAGGCGCTCGCCGAGCGCTTCCGCCCACTGGATGCGCTTCATCAGCGCGGAAGCACCGTCCCAGTCGGCGCTGCGATCCGGCCAGCCCGCCGGGGATCCCGGCTGCCAGGTTCTCTGTCCCAGCAGCTCAAACGGTGCGAGCGGCCCGTGGCCGGCATCGACCGGCACCCCGAGCCCGCGGTAGCTGGAGATGATGTAGTCGGCCGGGGTCTTGTACTTCGCGAGCGGCTGCGTCCAGGCTTCGGGAGCCGCCAGCAGCGCGCGGTAGACCGTGGGAAGGTCGCCGCCGCTGTGCATGAAGGCGTCGGCGACGCGCTCCACGGCGGCGTGCGGCGGCTCGTCGGCGATGAAATGGCGCGTGAGTTTGGTGGCGATGTGCTGCGCGGTGACGCGCTGGTGTGCGAGGTCGTGCAGCACCGCTTCGCCCTGGCGGAAGCCGTCGTCGGCATAACGGCGACCGAGCACTACTTTCTCGCCCGGCTCGTGCACCTCGGCACGGAACACGAACCGCCCGGGCTCCGCGTCCGCGAAGCGCCCGCCGTCGCCGCCGATCGACCAGCCGGTGATGACCTCGGCGAAAGTCGTGACGTCGGTCTGCGTATAGCCGCCGCCGACGCCGAGCGTATGCAGCTCGAGGATCTCGCGCGCCAGATTCTCGTTGATGCCGATCTTGCGCTGCGCGTCGCGGCGCTCAACCTGTTGCGCGGCCTGCGAGTGCGGGCCGACGGACTGGAAGTTGTCCAGATACAGGAGCATCGCCGGGTGCGTCTCGACCGCGAGCAGCAGCTCGCCGAAGTTGCCGAGCACGTGCGGCCGGATGGCCTCGCGCTCGAAGCTGCCGGCGAGGCCGCCGAGAAACTGCTTGTCGACCGAGACCGCGAAGTGATTGGTCCAGAACTGCGTCAGCCGCTCGAGGAACGGCCGCTCGCTCGCGACCGCGGCGCCCAGCCGCGCGGTCGCTTCGGAAACATAGATTGGCTTGAGAAACTGCGGCAGCCGCTGCTGCACGGCGTTCTGCGCATCGTCGGCGACGGCGCTCTTGCGCGCTTGCTGGATCTCGCGCCGCAGGCTCAGTGCGTCGGCGAGGATGTCAACCGAGGAGCGCAGTCCGGCGTCGGCGAGCCGCGGCGGCGCGCCACCGAGCTGCGCCGTGAGCCAGCCGCGGCCGTCGGCACCGATGGCGACGAGATCGCCGGGGCGGGCCCCGAGTCCGAAGCGATTGGCGGCGATCACGGCGCTGAGCGTCGAGTTCATAGGCGAAGTATCGGTGAAGACTGCAGTGCTATAGCGCAGCGCCGCTGCCGTGGTTGACCGTACGCACCGGCAGCCGCTGCGCTTATGTCCGTTATACTCGCGGCCCCCCCGGGATTTCACGCTTCATGACCCGTAATCCGGACCTGGTTCTCGTCGACGGCTCCTCTTATGTCTACAGGGCGTTTCATGCCCTGCCGCCGCTGTCCAACTCGCGCGGCGAGCCGACCGGGGCGATCCTCGGCGTGCTGAACATGCTGCTGAAGTTCCTCAAGGACTACCGGCCGGCGCGCATCGCAGTGGTGTTCGACGCGCCGGGCAGAACCTTCCGCGACGATCTGTTTGCCGAGTACAAGGCGCAGCGTCCCGGGATGCCCGATGACCTGCGGGCGCAGGTCGGGCCGCTGCTGCAGATGATCGGCGCACTCGGCCTGCCGCTGCTGCGCGTGCCGGGCGTGGAGGCGGACGACGTCATCGGCACGCTGGCGCGGCGCGCAGCCGGCGCCGGGCAGTCGGTGCTCATCTCCACCGGCGACAAGGACATGGCGCAGCTGGTCGACGCATCGATCACGCTCATCAACACCATGACCAACACGGTGCTCGACCGCGACGCCGTCAAGGCGAAGTTCGACGTCTACCCCGAGCAGATCATCGATTACCTCGCGCTCATCGGCGACAGCAGCGACAACATCCCCGGAATCGACAAGGTGGGACCGAAGACCGGCGCGAAGCTGCTGCAGCAGTTCGGCGGCCTCGACGAGCTCATCGGCCGCATCGCGGAAGTGCCGGGCAAGGTGGGCGAGAACCTGCGCGACGGACTCGCCACGCTCGAGTTGTCGCGGCGCCTGGCGACCATCCGCACCGACCTGGAGCTGCCCCTGTCGCTCGAGGAGCTGACACCGCGGGCAGCGGACACCGCGGCGCTACGCGAGCTGTACGGCAGGTACGAGCTGCGCGGGTTGCTGCGTCAGCTCGAAGGCGGCGAAACGACGGTCGCGGCCGTCCCCGCCGCAGGCGACGGCGCGGCCACCGAGCGCGGCGCGAATGCCGCACGAGCCGCCGCGGCGCTGCAGGTCGGTGACCTCGCCCCCGCCATCGAACGCCGCTACACGATGATCAGCAACTGGGAAGAGCTCGAGCGCTGGCTGGCGCGGCTGCGCGCCGCGCCGCTGTTCGCCTTCGATACCGAAACCACCGGCCTCGACTATATGCGCGCCGAGATCGTCGGCGTGTCCTTCAGCCTCGAGCCGGGCGAGGCGGCGTACGTGCCACTCAGGCACGTCTACCCCGGCGCCCCGCCGCAGCTCGATCGCGAGCAGGTGCTGGCGGCGCTCAAACCGCTGCTCGAGGACGCCGCCATCGGCAAGGTCGGCCACAATCTCAAGTACGACGCGCACGTGCTGGCCAATGCCGGCATCACGCTCGCCGGCATGCGCTTCGACAGCATGCTCGAGTCCTACGTGTGGAACAGCGTCGCCACCAACCACGACCTCGGCAGCGACGTGCAGCGCTACCTGGGTCTTACCACCATCGTCTACGAAGACGTCACCGGCCGCGGTGCACGCCAGATCGGCTTCGACCAGGTGGCGGTGGAGAAGGCGGCCGAGTACGCCGCTGAGGATGCCGACATGACGCTGCGGCTGCACGGCGCGCTGTGGCCGCAGCTGCAGGGCGTGCCGCCGCTCGAGCGGCTCTACCTCGAGTGCGAGCAGCCGCTGCTGCCGGTGCTGCTGGCGATGGAGCGGCACGGCGTACTGGTCGATCGCGAACGGCTGCGCACCCAGAGCCGCGAGTTCGCGCGCCAGCTGCAGGAGCTGCTGCTGCAGGCGCATCGCGAGGCCGGCCACGAGTTCAACATCGACTCACCGAAACAGCTGCAGCAGATCCTGTTCGAGCGGCTGCAGCTGCCGGTGCGCCGCCGCACGCCGACCGGGCAGCCGTCCACCGCCGAGGACGTGCTGGAGGAGCTCGCCGAGGGCTACGCGCTGCCGCGCATTGTTCTCGAGTACCGGGCGCTCGCGAAACTCAAGTCGACCTACACCGACAAGCTGCCGGAGCTGGTGAACGAGCACACCGGGCGCATCCATACCAACTACGCGCAGGCGGTGGCCGCCACCGGCCGGCTGTCCTCGCTGGATCCCAACCTGCAGAACATCCCGGTGCGCCGTCCCGAGGGACGCCGCATCCGCCAGGCGTTCATCGCCGCACCCGGACACGTGCTGGTCGCCGCGGACTATTCGCAGATCGAGCTGCGCATCATGGCGCACCTGTCCGGGGACGAGAGTCTGCGCGCCGCTTTCGCCGCGGACCGCGACGTGCATCAGGCGACCGCCGCCGAGGTGTTCGGCGTGGAGCTCGAAGCGGTCACGGCCGAACACCGCCGCACCGCCAAGGTCATCAACTTCGGCCTGATGTACGGCATGTCGCCCTTCGGCCTGGCGCGCAATCTAGGCATCGAGCGCGGCGCGGCGGCGCAGTACGTCGAGCGCTATTTCCAGCGCTATCCGGGCGTCAGGCGCTTCATGGACGCCACCCGCGCCCAGGCGCGCGAAAGCGGCTACGTCGAAACGGTGTACGGCCGACGGCTGTATCTGCCCGACATCCGCTCGGGCAACGCGCAGCTGCGCCAGTATGCCGAGCGCAGCGCCATCAACGCGCCCATGCAGGGCACCGCGGCGGACATCATCAAGCGCGCCATGATCACGGTCGACGCATGGTGCCGCAGCGGGCGCCGCGCCGCGCGCCTCATCATGCAGGTGCACGACGAGCTGGTGCTCGAGGTGGACGCGGACGCGGTCGATGCCGTGAGCGCCGCGGTGCGCGAACACATGGTGAGCGCCGCCTCGCTCAGCGTGCCGCTGCGCGTCGACGTCGGCGTGGGTGCAAACTGGGACGAAGCGCACTAAGCTTAGGTTGGCGTCGATTCAGACGTTTCATTTGCGTTGGGAGCTAAAGAAAGTCATGCGAAGATTGCTGCTCACGCTCGCTCTGCTGCTCGGCGCGGGTGCCGTGCAGGCCGACAACGGACTCTTTTATGTCGGCGCCGGCGTCGTCAGGGACAAGCTGAGCGATGTGGCCGCCACCAACTCCGACTTCGATGCCACTTCCTGGAAGGTGCTGGCAGGATTTCGGCCGATCAGCCTGTTCGCCGTCGAAGCGGACTACATCGATCTGGGCAGCCAGACTTCCAACGTCCTCGGCATCAGCACGCATCTGCAATACAAGGCGTTCGGCGCCTACGCGGTCGGTTTCGCGCCGATCCCGGTGCCCTACCTCGACGTGTTCGGCAAGCTGGGCCTGCAGCGCTGGAGCTCGAGCGGCAGCAGCACCTCCCCGTCCAGCGCTTTGTTTTCGCTCTCCGACAACGGCACCGAGTTCGCCTGGGGCGTCGGTGCGCAGGTGCACGTCGGCAACATCGGCGGACGGCTCGAGTACGAAGGCTTCCACATTCCCAACACGTCCGGCGCCAACGTGGTATCGCTCAGCGTGATCCTGAGCCTGTTGTAAGCACGATAGCGCCGGCGCGGCGGCCTGCCCGGCGGCACCGGCACGCATGCGGAGCCACGGCGGCGGTCGCCCGTTCCTTGTCGCGCGGATTTGTGGCGCGCACGATACAGCTGGTTCACCAAACTTATGATTTAAAAAGATATTTTTTCCTGGTCTCCCCGGAACTCAGGAGAACTTCGGCCGTCCAACTTTTTGAGTGCATAGCACTCCCCGCTTCCCTCCCTGAGCGGGTAGACCCGGTTCATGAGACCTGTGCCGGGTTAGTCTGGCCCCGGCGGCTTCTAACGAAACCGCCGGGGCTTTTTTATTTCAACTCACCTGGGGCTTCAGCCACGCGAGCAGCCTGTCCTGCGCCTCGCGCACGCCGGTACCTTGCAGGGCCGAGAAGAGCTGCGCAGTTGCCCGCCCCGACAGCTGCGCCGACGCTGCGCGCAGCGCTGCGGAGGCTTCACTGCGATTGAGCTTGTCAGCCTTTGTAAGCAGCACGTGGACGGCAAGGGCGGGCTGCGCCCAGCTGAGCAGGCCCTCGTCTCCCTCGGTAAGACCGCGGCGCGCGTCCACGATCATGAACAGACCCATGAGCGAGGCGCGCTCGCGCAGCGCCTCGAGCAGCGGCACCCAGGCGCTGCGCTCGGCGGCAGGCACCTGTGCGTAACCGTAGCCGGGCAGGTCCACCAGGCGCCGGGTGGGCATCAGCTCGAAAAAATTCACCAGCCGCGTACGCCCGGGAGTCTTGCTGATGCGCGCCAGCCCGTGGCGCTGCGTGATCGCGTTGATGGCGCTCGACTTGCCGGCGTTGGAGCGGCCGGCGAAAGCCACCTCGACGCCAAGATCCGCCGGAAATTGCGCGTCCGCAGCCGCACTCACCAGGAAGCGCGCATCGTTAAAGCGACTCATGTTTTCAAGGAGTAACGGAGCTTCGCCACGGCCGTAGTGTACAATCCTGCGCCCTCGCATCAGCGCACGGACCGAAAGAGAACGATGTCGCAGCGCGTGAACCTCCTGGCCGGCGCCGCCACGGCGCTCACTCTGCTCGCAACGCTGGCCTCATCGCCCGTACCCTCGCAAACACCCGCAGCCACGCCGACCAGCACACCCGCGACGGCGGCCGCGGCCGCGAGCGCCCCGCCCGCCACCGCCGATTTCCCCTTCGACAAGGGCAAGGCTGCCGATGGCGCGACGAAGTCCGCGGTGTGCACGGCCTGTCATGGTCCGAACGGCAACAGCGTGAACCCCGACTGGCCGCGGCTGGCCGGCCAGAGCGCGGTGTACATCGCAGAGCAGTTGCGACTGTTCCGCGCCGGGGTGCGCAACAACCCGGTGATGAAGCCGCTCGCCGCGACGCTCACCGACCAGGACATCGACGACCTGGCCGTCTACTACGAGGGGCAGACGCCACAGGGACTCGAGGCCGACCCCTCCTACTGGAAAGCGGGCGAGGCGCTGTACCTGCGGGGTGATCGTACCCACGAAGTGCCCGGCTGCGTCGCCTGTCACGGCCCGGTGGGTCGCGGCAATCTCGCGGCCGGCTACCCGGCACTGCGGGCACAGCAGTCGGTGTACATGGTGAAGCAGCTGAACGACTACGCGAAAGGTACGCGCTACGGCGGCCCCAACCCCCTCGCCGCGAGCCGCAACGGCGTGATGATGTTCACCATCGCGAAGCGACTCTCACCGGAGCAGATGCGCGACGTCGCTTCTTACCTGCAGGGTATGCGCTGATCCGAGGAAGCCCATGACTCGAATGCTCGCTCTGGCGGCGCTGCTCGCTCTGGCGGCGCTGATCGCCCTGGCCGGCTGCGCGCGCCAATCCTCTGCACCCCCGCCCCCAGCCCCCGCCGTCAGCGCCGCTGCGCAGCCCGAAGCGCCGGCAGCGACAGCGCCTGCGGCCGGCGCCATGCCGACGCCGAGCGAGACTGCGCAAGCCACCGCCTCGCAGGAATCGGGCGATGCGGGGGGCGAGCCCCAGCCGAAGAGCGACGCATCGCTCGAGCGCATCGCGGCGCTGCCGCCCTCCGCGCAGCTGCCTGCCGGCAAGTGGCAGCCGGGAGTGAACTACGATCCGGTGGTGCCGGCGCAGCCCACCGGTGTCTCGCCCGGCAAGGTGGAGGTGCTGGAGATATTCTGGCTCGCCTGCCCGCACTGCTACGCGCTCGAGCCCTACATCCGCAGCTGGCTCAAGACCAAGCCGGCCTACGTGGAGTTCGTGCGCGTGCCGGTCATCTGGCAGCCGATCCACCGCGCTCACGCGCGGCTTTACTACACTCTCGATGCGCTCGGGCGGCAGGACCTGGTGCAGAAGGCGTTCGACACCCTCCACGAGGATCTCGAGACCCGCCAGCCGCCCCTGTTCGGCGACAGCGACCAGCAGACTTACCAGCTGCAGCTGCAGTTCGCGGTGAAAAACGGCGTCAGCGCGGACGAGTTCGCCAAGGCCTACAACTCCTTCGGCGTCAACGCGAACCTGGAGCGCGCCGAGGAGATCACCCAGCGCTACCAGGTGCACGGCGTGCCACTGATCGTGATCAACGGCAAGTACACCACCGACATCGGCACGGCGGGCAGCGAGACGCGGCTGATCGAGCTGATCAACGACCTGGCCGGCGCGGAGCACGGTCGTTAGAAAATTGGCGCGCCCGACTGGATTCGAACCAGCGACCTGCAGCTTCGGAGGCTGCCACTCTATCCAACTGAGCTACGGGCGCGCGGGGCCGGCGATGATACGCGCTGCCTCCTGAGAGCGTCTATGTGTGAGGCCCGCGGGCCAACGGCTATACTTCGCGGCCAATAACAGGCCCGCCCGACTACGTTCGCCCGACGCACCCCATGAGCAAGCAGGACACCCACTTCTTCAACGTATTCAGCCTGGTGATCGGCATGCTGGTGACGATCGCGATCCTGCTGTTTGCGCTGGCGCGTACGGTCGCGAGCTACACCCAGGACAGGCAGGTGTTCGGCGAGATCGACTATTCCCGGGCCGTAGCGGCGCGCCTGCAGCCGCTCAGCCAGGAAGCGGTAGCCGGCCAAGACAACTCTGCGCTCGCGATCAAGACCGAAGCTACCTCGGCCGCCGGCTCGGCCGTCCCTGCCGGGGCGCTGCCGAAGAACGGCACCGAGCTGTTCGAGCAGGTGTGCAGCGCCTGTCACGGACAGGGGATCGCCGGTGCGCCGAAGGCAGGCGACAAGGCCGCCTGGGCGCCGCGCATCGCCGCGGGCAAGGCGCTGCTCTACCAGCACGCGCTCAACGGCTTCCAGGGCAAGACGGGTGTCATGCCGCCCAAGGGCGGTCGCACCGACCTGCCCGACGACCTGGTCAAGCAGGCGGTCGATCACATGGTGCAGATGGCGCAGTAGCCCGATCCGGGCAGCGCAGCGCCAGCGCCTGCGCCACGTGCGCGAGCCCCGGCGTCGCTGCCTCCTCGAGATCCGCGATGGTGCGCGCCACCTTGAGCACCCGCGCGCGGGCCCGCCCCGACAGGCGCAGGCGCTGCATCGCCTCATCGAGCAACCGTGCCGCCGCTTCATCGGGTACGCACCAGCGCTGCACGCCGCCCTCGTCGAGGCGGGCGTTGCAGGTTCCCTGTCGCGCCAGCTGCAGCGTGCGCGCGCGTGCCACGCGCGCTGCCGCCTGTGCGCTGTTCTCACCGGGTGCGGCCGGGGCGAACTCCTGCGCCGGCATGCGCGCCAGCTCGACATGCAGGTCGAGCCGGTCGAGCAGCGGGCCGGAGATGCGGTTGCGGTAATGGCGCAGCTGCGCGGGCGTGCAGCCGCAAAGTCCGCTCGCCTCACCCCGCTCCCCGCATGGACACGGATTCATGGCGGCGACGAGCAGGAAGGCGGCCGGGTACTCAGCCTGCAGCGCCGCGCGCGACACCGCCACGAAGCCCGTCTCCAGCGGCTCGCGCAGCGCCTCCAGCACGGCGCGGCTGAACTCCGGCAGCTCGTCGAGAAACAACACGCCGTGGTGCGCGAGGCTGATCTCGCCGGGCCGCGCACGCGCCCCGCCGCCGATCAGTGCCGCCGCCGAGGCGCCATGGTGTGGTGAGCGGAACGGGCGCTCGCCGAGTTGCCCGGGGCGAAAGCCCGCGGTGCTGGCGGCAGCGACCGCCGCCACCTCCAGCGCCTCGTCCGCCGTCAGCGGCGGCAGCAGGCCGGGCAGGCGGCGCGCCAGCATGCTCTTACCGCAGCCGGGCGGCCCGACGAGAAGCAGGCTGTGCCCGCCGGCCGCGGCGATCACGAGTGCGCGCTTGGCCTGCCACTGGCCGCGCACCTCGGCAAGATCCGCAGGTGCGGCGAGCCGAGCGCCCGGGCCGGCAGCCGGGCCGGGTGATTCCCCGCAACATGGCGGCAGGCGCGCCGCGCCGCTCACGTGCGCACACACCTCGAGCAGATGCGCCGCCGCGCGTACCTGCGCGGGCGCAGCCGCGCAGGCTTCGGCCGCGTTGCCACATGGCACGATGAGCTCATTGCCGTGACGCTGCGCGTGCGCGGCTGCGAGCAGCAGTCCGCGCACCGGCTTCAGCTCCCCGGTGAGGCCGAGCTCGCCGTAGAACTCCGGCGTCGGGCTGCGGGTGCCTCCTGATGCGCGCAGCTGTCCGGAGGCGAGCAGGATCCCGAGCGCGATCGGCAGGTCGAAGCGGCCGCCTTCCTTCGGCAGCTCGGCCGGCGCGAGGCTGACGGTGATGCGGCCGGCGGGGAACTCGAAGCGCGAATTCACCAGCGCCGCTCGCACGCGCTCCTTGCTCTCCTTCACCACGGTGGCTGGCAGACCTACGATGCAGAACGTCGGTAAGCCACTCGCGAGACTCACTTCCACCTGCACCAGAGGTGCGCCGAGCCCCACCTGCGCCCGGCAGGCGACACGGGCCACGGCCACGAGCTTCGGGCGCGCGGCGGCCGCCGCTTCAGCCTGACGCGCCGCCCGGCGGGCCGGCGGGGCTGACCGCCTCGAGCGCCGCGAGGCGCGCCTCGAGGGCCTCGAGCCTGGCGCGCGTGCGCTCGAGTACGCGCGCCTGGGCGTCGAATTCGTCGCGGCTGACGAGGTCGAGCTTGCTCAGCCGCTCGCGCAGCACGGCGCGGAAGTTGCTCTCGAGATCGGCCTGCATGCTGCGCAGCGCCGGCGGCACACGCTCGAGCAAGCGGCGTGCGATCTCATCGATGCGAAACGAATCCATGGTTGGTTGCCTCAAGTCCTACGCCCCGTAATGAGGCAGCTGTCAGCGCACTCGCTCCAGGATGGTGCGGCGGGGACATGTGTGCGAGCCCTAAGCCGCGGAAACCGCGCTCAACTCGCCGATGGCACGGAATCTGCACCCTTTGTGCGCACTTCCCAAGCTTACGCGCGCCGGGCCCGAAAGTGCGAGTGCGTGTTTGTGGCGCGAACGATATGAAAAAGACTCCACCAGACGGAGAGATCATGCCCAACACTGCCCGCATCGCGCCGCGCCTCCGGATGACGCTCATGGCGCTGCTGGCGCTCGCGCCCGTGCTGGCACGCGCCGCCGAGATCCCGCAGCCCGCCAAGGGTGATACCGCCTGGATGCTCACCGCTACCGCGCTCGTGCTGCTCATGTCCGTGCCGGCACTCGCTCTGTTCTATGGCGGCCTGGTGCGCAGCAAGAACATGCTCTCGGTGCTGATGCAGGTGTTCGTCGGCTTCTCGCTCATCACCGTGCTGTGGTGCGTGTACGGCTACTCGCTCGCCTTCACGCACGGTAACGCCGTCATCGGCGGCCTGAGCCGCCTGTTCCTCGCGGGCACGTTTGATCCGCAGACCGGCGCCTACTCGCTCACCGCGACTTTCAGCAAACACACCTCGCTCTACGAGCTGGTCTACGTGGCGTTCCAGGCGACCTTCGCCGCGATCACCTGCTGCCTGATATTGGGCTCGCTGGTCGAGCGCATGCGTTTCTCCGCGGTGCTGCTGTTCCTGGTCATCTGGTTCACCTTCGGCTACTGCCCGGTGGCGCACATGGTGTGGTACTGGGCGGGGCCGGATGCCTATGGCTCCGCCGCCCAGGCAAACGCGGCGAACGGGCAAGCAGGGCTCATCTGGCAATGGGGCGCGCTCGACTTCGCCGGCGGCACGGTGGTGCACATCAACGCCGGGGTCGCAGGACTGGTGGGCGCCATCGTGCTCGGCAAGCGCATCGGTTTCGGCCGCGAGCCGATGGCGCCGCACAGCCTCACCATGACCATGATCGGTGCGTCACTGCTGTGGTTCGGCTGGTTCGGCTTCAACGCAGGATCCGCGCTCGAGGCTAACGGCAGCGCCGCGCTCGCCTTCCTCAACACCTACCTCGCCACCGCCTGCGCGGTGCTCGCGTGGATATTCGCCGAGTGGCTGGTCAAGGGTAAGCCCTCGATGCTCGGGGCCGCCTCGGGCGCGGTGGCCGGGCTCGTCGCCATCACGCCCGCGGCCGGCAACGTCGGTATCCCGGGTGCCTTCGCGATCGGGGTCGGTGCCGGGGTGGTGTGCCTGTGGGGCGTCACGGGACTCAAGAAGCTGATCCGCGCCGACGACTCGCTCGACGTGTTCGGCGTGCACGCGGTGGGCGGCATCTTCGGCGCGCTCATGACCGGCATTTTCAACGCGCCCTTCCTCGGCGGCCCGGGCTCCACCGACTGGGTGACCGGCGCGGTCACCTACCCGGGCGTGTGGACGCAGTTTCGCATCCAGCTGCAGGCGGTATGCCTGGTGGCGGCGTGGACGGCGACGGTGGCGTTCATCGGCTTCTACGTCGTGAAACAGCTCGTCGGCCTGCGCGTGCCGGAGGAGGACGAGCGCGAGGGACTGGACATCACCTCCCACGGCGAGCGGGCCTACGACCTGTAGCGAGCGGCGGCACACCGGTGCAGTTTTTTGGGGGCTCCGGCCTGACGGGTAGCGGACCGGGGCCTCTTCTTTGTATGGTGTGGGCTTGGCGCGCCCCGCCCTGCGGGGTTGTGTGACGGACTTCAAAGGTCGCTCCCGCGGGAGCGGCCATACTGCCTCGCGCGGAGGCCCTTATGTTGCGATCTGTCGTTCTCGCTGCCCTGACCTTCACCTGTGCACTCGCCTGCGCGCGTGCCGATGTCTACCGCTGGGTCGACGAGCACGGCGAGCCGCACTACAGCGACCAGTGGGTCCCGGGCTCGGAAGTGATCAAGACCGTCAAGTCGCATCCGCTCACGGTCGATTCCGCCGCGCGTGCCGCGGAGCAGAAGAGCCTCACGGCCGCGAGCAACAACGTCTCCACGCAGCTCTCCGAGCAGGAAAACGCCCGCGCCGTGCAGCAGGACGTGGCGAAGAGCCGCGAGGCGCGCTGCAAGACCGCCAAGGACATGTACACGCGGGCGATCACCTCGCGGCGCGTGTACAACGAAGACAAGGGCGGCGAGCGCACCTACATGACGGACGAGCAAGCCGACGCCTGGCGCGAGCAGCTGCGCAAGGCCACGCAGGATGCCTGCGGCAGCGTGCCGCAGTTCGATCCGAACGCGCCGATTCCCGAGCCGCAGCCGATCCCTGAGCCCAAGCCCGTACCGGAGCCGAAGGTCAATCCAGCGGCCGCGACCACGCGCTGAAGCGACGCAGGCCCGCCTGACCGGCGGCGGCGCCCGGGGGGAAAAAGTCCTATAGTGGCGCCCGCGGCGGGCAGCGCCGCACTGCCTTACACCGGAACGATGCGCACAGGCTTTGTCGGGCTCGGCGCCATGGGCACGCATATGGCGCGCAACCTGCACCGCGCGGGTCTGCTCGCCGGCGTGTGGAACCGCAGCGCCGCCAAGGCGACAGCGCTCGCCTCAGAACTGAAGGTCCCGGCCCCCGCCACGCTGCCCGAGCTCGCGGCGCTGTGCGATGCGGTGGTGTCGTGCGTCTCTGCCGATGCTGACGTGCTGGACGTCACCCGCGCCATGGCGCCTGCGCTGAAGCATGGCGCGCTGGCGCTCGACTGTTCGACCGTGGGCGCCGAGACCGCACGGCAGGCGGCGGAGCTGCTCGCCCCGCGCCAGGTCGACTTTCTCGATTGCCCGGTGAGCGGCGGCGTCGAGGGGGCGCGCGATGCGACGCTCGCCATCATGGTGGGCGGTGGGCTGGCCGCCTTCGAGCGCGCGCAGCCGATCCTCAAGGCGCTCGGGCGCACCATCGCCCATTTCGGCCCCGTAGGCAGCGGCCAGGCCGCCAAGGCGACCAACCAGATCATGTGCGCCGGCATCATCGAGGCGGTCGCCGAGGCGATGGCGTTCGCGCACGCGCAGGGACTGCCGCTCGACAAGCTGATCGACACCCTCGGCAAGGGCGCCGGCTCCTCCTGGTACTTCGTGCACCGCGCTCCCAACATGGCGCGCGGCGCCTACCCGGCCGGCTTTCGCGTACGGCTGCACGCCAAGGACCTGGGGATCTGCCACGACATGGCGGCGCGCTTCGGCGTGGCACTGCCGGTGGTCGAGCGCATGCTGGGCGAGTACGCCGAGCTCGTCGCGCGTGGCTACGGCGACGAGGACATCTCCGCGACCTACCGTCTCAAGGCCGAGCTGTTCGAGCGCACCAACATCATGAGTGCACCGCCGCGCGACCCGACATGAACAACGAGCCCGGTCACGGCAGCGCGTTCTACCTGCCGGACCTGTGCACCTCGCGCGCCACGCTCGCGGTCGTGTTGATCGTCGAGCTGACGGCCTTCGTGCTGACGGTCTCTCGGCAGAACCTCGCGGTCGATTTCTGGACCGACCTGGCGCGCACCTCGCTGTTCCTGCTGTGGATCGGGCTGGCCGGCGCGGCGCTGCTGTGCGCGCTGCGCACGCGGCTGGCGCGCCTCACCATGACGGCGGGCTCGGCCGCAGCGCTGACGCTCATCACCGCGGTGGTGGCCGCGGTGTCGCTGTGCGTGTACCTGATCGGCCGCACGCGCGTGGTGCTCGAATCGAGCGGCGCACTGCTGTTTCCGCCCGAGCCGCGCAGCTTCGTGGTGCGCAACGTCTTCATCGGGCTGGTGGTGTCGGGCCTGGCGCTGCGCTACTTCTACGTAGCGCACCAGTGGCGCCGCAGCGTCGAGCTGCGCGCCGCGGCGCGCGTGCACGCGCTGCAGGCGCGCATCCGCCCGCACTTCCTGTTCAACAGCATGAACACCATCGCCGCGCTGACGCGCAGCAACCCGCGGCGCGCGGAAGCAGCGGTGCAGGATCTCGCCGACCTGTTCCGTGCCACGCTCAGCGACAAGCGCGACACCATCACGCTCGCCGAGGAGCTGGAGGTGGCGCGTACCTACCAGCGCATGGAGCAGTTGCGCTTAGGTCCGCGGCTGCAGGTCGAGTGGAAGACCGATGCGTTGCCCGCCAACGCGCTGGTGCCGAGCCTGCTCATCCAGCCGCTGCTCGAGAACGCCATCTACCACGGCATCGAGCCGCGCGCGACCGGCGGCACCGTGACCATCACTGGCGAGGTCGCCGCGGGACTGGTGACCATCGTAGTGCGCAACCCGCTCGACCCCAGCCCGGGGGAGCATGAAGGCAACCGCCTGGCGCTCGCCAATATCCGCGAGCGGCTGTCCCTCATGTACGGCGAGCGCGCGCTGATGAAGTCCGGGCGCTTCGATGCGGAGTACATCGTGACGCTGCGCTTCCCGCTGCTGGAAAAGCCGGTGAGCGCCAGCGTCGCGACCGCATGAGCGCGCCGCGGCGCCTGAAGGTGCTGGTGGTCGACGACGAGCCGCCGGCGCGCGAGCGGCTGGTGAGCCTGCTGGCGGAGATCGAGGACGTCGAGGTGGTGGGCGAGGCGGCGAGCGGCCGGGAGGCGCTCACGCGCACCGGCGAGCTCGCCCCGGATGTGGTGCTGCTCGACGTGCGCATGCCCGGCATGGACGGCCTCGAGGCCGCGCGCCACCTCAATGTACTGGAGGAGCCGCCGGCGGTGATCTTCACCACCGCTTTCGACCAGTACGCGGTCGAGGCCTTCGAGACGCACGCGGTGGGCTACCTGATGAAGCCGGTGCGCCCGGAGCAGCTCGCCGCGGCGCTGACGCGTGCCGGGCGGCTGACGCGCGCGCAGCTGCAGAAGCTCGCCGCGGGCGAGGCGCGCCGCAGCCATATCGCCGCGCGCCGTCGCGAGGGGCTGCGGCTCATACCGCTCGAGGAGGTGCAGTACTTCCTCGCCGACCAGAAGTACACCACCGTGTGCCACGTGAACGGCGAGGACCTCATCGAGGACTCGCTGCGGCTGCTCGAGGGCGAGTTCGGCCAGGCGTTCGTGCGCATTCACCGCAACACGCTGGTCGCGGTGCGCTACCTCGAGCGCATCGAGCGCAACGCCGACGGCCAGTACTTCATGTACCTGCGCGGCTGCGAGACGCCGCTGCCAGTGAGCCGCAGGATGGCGGGGGAGCTCAAGGAGCGGTTCAGGATCTGAAAGCCGCTTCAGCGCCGATCCGGCAGCAAGCCGTGTCGTTGATGACCACCGCGCACCCCGCGCGCGCAGATCACGAGCCGAATGTTGTTGGTGAAGCTCTGGCGGCGTCGAGGCGCGTCAGTTCGAT
>DATHQM010000083.1:0-72052 GCA_035482695.1 Steroidobacteraceae bacterium
GTAGGCATAGTCGACTCCGTCCCAAACGTAAATGAGAATATTGGCCGGTGAAGTGCCGACGTCGGCAGCGGTCGGCGTGCCCCAAAGGCGGCCCGTGGTCGTGCTGAAAGTCAGCCAACGCGGCTTATCCGCGATCCGAAACGACAAGGTGCGCTTCCCCGGATTGGCTGTTGTCGGCGTGAATGAGTAAGTCTGTCCAACCGTGGCGCTCTGCGGCGGTGAGCCGTAGATCGAAAGTCCATCCGCCGTGTGGCTGTAGGCATGTGCTGCAGCGGCGCAGACACAGAGGACAGCGCCGGCCAGGGCGCGGATTGACAGTCGTCGAAACGACGTGCGTGTGAAGAACTGTGTGAGATACATTGTGCCTCCCCGATCAGTGCGGTCGCACGCGGGGAGGCAGAGCCCGACACACTCAGCGCGGCAGCAAGCCGCGCGCGGCAGTAGTCGTCTGACGACCGTCCACTATGAGTCCAGGACTGGCCGGCAACCCCGCTATCTCCCAGGGGGAGACCGGAGGCTTTGCGTCCCCGTCTTGCGACGGGTTTGCCCTTACCCGCAGCGGCAGAGCCGACTGCGAGGTTCGAGTGCACAGTGCGCGCTGCCGGCTCGCTTAGCAAAATGTCTCGACATGGCGACAGTCTGCGGCGGGGGTGCGGCCCGGGTATGCGCGGCGCGGCCGGCAGTGCGCTCATTGCACGCTCATGCTCACCACGCGCGACATGGCGCTCTGCGCACCGGTGGTCGTGTAAGACACGCCGCCGAAGTACCAGGTGCCGGCGGAGAGATTGCCGATCGTGTAGCTCGTCTCGGTCTTGCTGGAGATCTGCACCATGTGGCTGAGGCTGGCCGCTGAGGTTCCATAGTAGATGCGCACCCCTGCAAGGTCGGTGAGCGGGGTGCCGTTGGTGTTCTCCGTGGGCGGAACCCACTCGATGACCGCGCTTGCGGTGCTCGATTGGGAGCCGCTCACCGTGACGTCGAAGGCGGGCAGAGCGCTCGAGTACTGTCCGTTGCTCGCGCTGATGATGACGTCGTCATACGCCCCGGTCTGCGTACTGCTCGGCGTGCCCTCGAGAAGCCCGGTGGCGATGCTGAAAGTCGCCCACGCAGGCTTGTGTTGCACGGAGAACGACAGTGTCTTGCCGTCCGGATCCTTGGCAGTGGGTTGAAATCTGTAGGTGCTGCCTGCGGTCACGCTCGTGGGCGGCGTTCCGGAAATCGATGGCTTATCGGCCGTGCTTGTCCCGGAGACCTTGATGCCAAACTCCGGGTCAAGGTAGGCATAGTCGACTCCGTCCCAAACGTAAATGAGAATATTGGCGGGTGAAGTGCCGACGTCGGCAGCGGTTGGCGTGCCCGAAAGACGGCCCGTGGTCGTGCTGAAAGTGAGCCAGCCCGGCTTATCCGCGATCCGAAACGACAAGGTATGCTTCCCCGGATTGGCTGTTGTCGGCGTGAATGAGTAAGTCTGTCCGACCGTCACGCTCTGCGGCGGTGAGCCGTAGATCGCGAGTCCATCGGCCGCGTGGCTGTAGGCATGTGCTGCAGCGGCGCAGACACAGACGACCGCGCCGGCGAGGGCGCGGATTGACAGTCGCCGCAAGGACGTAAGTGTGAAGAACGGTGTGCGATCCATTGTGCCTCCCCAACGTGACATCACGGTTCACAAGGGGCGGCGCAATCCGATGCGCGGTGCACAGATATCGCAGGCAAACCCATCCCGTAGAGGGCCTGCCGGCTGCCTCCCCTGCTTACATTCCGTCTCCCGACGGATTTGCTCCTACTGGCAGTGTCGGGCAGGAGCGATGCGCGGGATGCACAAGACGCTGCGATGACCGGCGATCTGCGTGTGGAGCGCCGCGCAGTAAAACGCAGCGCGCGCTGCTCAGGCAAATGTCTCGACAGAGCGACGTGCGAATTTGGCTACAGTTGCGTACGCGATTTTTTTTTGCCGCGCGTGTGACACGCATGTGTCAGCACGCGCCGGCATGCACGGCGCGCACGCGGCGCGCATCACCGATGCAGCGCGTGCGGCGGCTCGAGCGGTGCGGGTTATTGCGGTGCGCGCCCGGCGCCGCTCAGTCGGCCGGGTAGAGGCCGTGCGTGCGGCCGAAGAGGCGCGTCAGACCGAACAGCGCGTCGATCATCGGCGTGGCGACGCCGACGCGCTCACCGATCTCCCGCACCGCGCCGACGAGTGTGTCGAGCTCGATCGGCCGCAGCGCTTCCACGTCCTGCAGCATCGAGGTCTTGAAGGCGCCGAGCTTGCGTGTCACCGCGAAGCGGTCCTCGGCGGACTCGCGCACGTCGCAGCCGATGCGCGCGCCGACCGCCGCGGCTTCGCGCATCGCGGCCGCGCACAAGCCGCGCACCAGCTCATCGTCGAGCACGCGGTCGGCGCTCGCGGCGGTGAGCGCCGAGACCGGGTTCATGGTCATGTTGCCCCAGAGCTTGTACCAGACGTCGTAGCGGATGCGTTGCGACAGGCTCACCTCGAAGCCCGCGCGGCCGAGCAGCGCGCCGATGCGCTGCAGGCGCACGGAGAGCTCGCCGTGCGGCTCACCGAGGATGAGGCCCTGTCCCATGCGGTGCTCGGCGATGCCGGGAGCAGCGCTCGCCGCGCTCGCGTGCACCACGCAGCCGATGACGCGCTCGACGGGGATCACGGCGGCGATCCGCCCGTGCGGATCGACGCTCGCGAGCGGACGCGTGCCGAGCGCGGCGATGCCGCTGGCGAACCACCACGGCACGCCGTTCATCGCCGGCAGCACCGCGGTGTCGGCGCCGAGCAGCGGCGCGAGCGTCGGCGCGAGCGCGCTGAGCGCCGGACTCTTCACCGCAATGATGACCAGGTCCTGCGGGCCGAGCTCGTGTGCATCGTCGGAAGCGAGCGCGACGGCACCCTGCAGCCGCTCGCCGCCCTGTTCGAGGCGCCAGCCGTGGTCGCGCAGCGCCACCAGCGTTGCGCCACGGGCGAGCGCGGCAACCTGCGCGCTGCCTTCGCGCGCGAGGCGCGTGCCGAGCAAGCCGCCGATCGCGCCGGCGCCGACCACGCACACCTTCATCGATGAGACTTGCGCGGCGGCCACGCCCGGGACGTCAGCCCATGTGCAGGCCGCCGTTCAGCGAGAAGTCCGCCCCGGTGGCGAAGGCCGCCTCCTCGCCCACCAGCCAGGCGACGATGGAAGCGATCTCGGACGGCTCGCCGAGGCGTTTCACCGGGATGGCGGCGACGATTTTCTCGAGACGGTCGGGCTTGACGGCGCGCACCATGTCGGTGCCGATGTAGCCGGGGGACACGGTGTTGACGGTGACGCCGCGCGCGGCGACCTCCTGCGCGAGCGCCATGGTGAAGCCGTGGATGCCGGCCTTGGCGGTTGAGTAGTTGGTCTGCCCAAACTGGCCGCGCTGGCCGTTCACCGAGGAGATGTTGACGATGCGGCCCCAGCCGCGCTCGATCATGCCGTCGATCACCTGCTTGGTGACGTGAAACAGCGAGTTGAGGTTGGTCTCGATGACCGCGTGCCACGCCTCGTTGGTCATCTTCTGGAACGTGCCGTCGCGGGTAATGCCGGCGTTGTTGACGAGGATGTCGATCGGACCGACTTCCGCTCGCGCGATCTCGAACGCCCGCTTGGTCGAGTCCCAGTCGGAGACGTTGCCTTCCGAGGCATGCACCTGGCACCCTTCGGCGCGCATCTCCGCGAGCCAGCGGTCCTTGCGCGCGGAGCCAGGACCGCAGCCGGCGACAACGGTGTGGCCGTCCTGGCACAGGCGCCGGCAGATGGACGTGCCGATCCCGCCCATGCCGCCCGTCACGTATGCAATGCGTTTCGCTGCCATTGACGCCCCCAACGCCGTTTCGTCAGCCGGCTGACCTCAAGCGCAATTAGTACGCCAATTTTCGCAGGGCGTCCACGCCGCCGCGGGAGCGGTTCAGCCGCGCACGTAGCTGCCCGGAGCATCCGTGAGCGCTGCCGTGTCGGCGGAAGCGCGGCGCGCGCCCGCGCGCGATGCCAGCGCGCGCGCCGTGCGCGCCGGTACCTGGCGCGCCGCGGAGTGCCGCGCCAGCCACTGCTGCCAGGCGGGCCACCAGGAGCCTTCGAAGAGCGGTGCCACCTTCAGCCACTCCTCCGCGCCGGGGTGCGTGGTGGCGTCGTGCCAGCTGAGCAGGCGATGGCGGCGCTTCGGGTTCACCGGGCCGCTCACGATGCCGGCATTGTGACCGCCGCTGGTGAGCAGGAAGGTGTAGTCGGCGCTGCGCGTCAGCGCGCGCACCTTGTATACCGAGCGCCACGGTGCGACGTGATCGGTCTCGGTTCCCACCACGAACATCGGCAGCCGCACGCGCGCCAGGTCGAGCCGCTCGCCCTTCACCGTGAAGGTGCCGCGCGCCAGCTCGTTCTTGAGATACAGCCGCTCCAGGTATTCGCTGTGCATGCGCCAGGGCATGCGGGTGCCGTCGGCGTTCCAGGCCATGAGATCGTTGAGCTTCGGGCGCTCGCCCTGCACGTACTGCTCGACCGCCGGCTTCCACATCAGGTCGCGCGAGCGCAGCAGCGCGAACGCCGCTCCCATACGCTCGCTCTCGAGCACGCCGGACTTGCTCATCATGGCCTCGAGCATGGAGATCTGGCTGGGCGTGATGAACACCGACAGCTCGCCGGGCTCGCTGAAGTCGGTCTGCGCCGCGAACAGCGACAGCGACGCGAGCGAGTGGTCGCCCGCGGCGGCGAGCTGCGCCGCGGCGATCGCCAGCAGCGTGCCGCCGATGCAGTAGCCGACGGCGTGCACCTTGTGACCTGGCACCAGGCGGCGTACCACGTCCAGCGCATCGAGGAAGCCGAGCTGCACGTAGTCATCCATGCCGAGGTTCTTGTCGGCAGCGTCGGGATTCTTCCACGAGATCATGAAGACGGTGTGCCCCTGCTCGACCAGGTAGCGCACCAGCGAATTGCGCGGCGAGAGATCGAGGATGTAGTACTTCATGATCCACGCGGGCGTGATCAGCACCGGCTCGGCGTACACCTTGGGCGTAGTCGGGGAGTACTGCAGCAGCTCGATCAGGCGGTTGCGGAACACCACCTTGCCGGGCGTGATGGCGACGTCGCGGCCGACCTGAAATTCTTCCGTGCCGGGGACACGGCCACCGTTGGCCATGCGCTGGGCATCGTCGAGCCAGTTCTTCAGTCCGCGGATGAGGTTCTGGCCGTGCTCGGCCGCGGTGCGGTTCAGCAGCTCGGGATTGGTCTGCAGGAAATTGGCGGGCGATGCCGCCTCGAGCAGCAGCTTGCCGGCGAAGTTCAGCCGCGCGGCTTCCGGATCAGCCGCACCTGTTGCCGGGCTGAGGGCCTGCTGCCACCACGACGCCCAGTTGCCGTAGGTGCGCGCATAGACGTTGAAGGGCCAGACGTTCCACGCGGGGTCGGCGAACCCGGCAATCTCGCCCCCGGGCGGCACCGGTGCGCCGTGGGCGGCACGCGCTGCGAACTGCCAGCTGTCGAGGATCTTTTCGTAGGCGCTCTTCGCGAGCTGCGCCTGGCGCTGCGGATGCGTGGCGACGCCCAGGTACCAGCGCCACCAGGCCTCGAGATAGTCATCGGGAGCGAGCCCGCCGGTCAGCGCGGCCAGCTGCGCGCGCAGCTGCTGCTGCACTTCAGCCTTGGGCGAGCGAGGCGGTGGCGACGGGCCGGCCGCAGCGGCAGGTTCGGCGGCGGTCGCGCGCCGCGGCGCGCGGCGCGGCAGGGTGCGGCGCGGCGGCGTGCGGCGCGGCGTGCGCGTTGTTTTTTTCGGGCGATTCAAGGCGGTCCCCAATTAAGAAGCACCCGGGGACCTTACGATCCCCGGGTGCTTAAGATACCGCCTACGATATCAGGCCGCCTTGCGGGTGGGCACTGCCTTCGCAGCCAGCTCGGTGCCGAGCTGGGTGAAGCGGGTCTGGATCTCGGACGTCACCGTCGCGAACTCCTCGGCACGTGTACGCAGCTTGTCGACCAGCTGGGTGTTGATCTCATTGTGCTTGCTGAACAGCTCGCTCGCCGTGCTGACGCCAAACGTCGCATTGACGCGGGCGAGGCCTGACTCGAGCACGTCACCGGCGACGGCGTACTGCAGACGCGCAAGGCGCTCGAGAGTCTTGAAGCCTTCCTGCTGGGCCTTGAGCACCGGGGCAAACGCCTCGCGGGCGGCGGCAATCATGGCAGTGGGATCGAAAGTGCGGTCGTTCATGTGAATCTCCTGTGCGGATACCGATCGAATGACCGCCATTGTACTTAGTTTTGTATGCAGTGCAAGAGAAAAATAAGGCCGGCGACGCTCGCCAGCTAAAGAATACGTATCTTATTGAAGATACACGTATTTTTAAAGTTCTTTTCTGAGGACTTGCGAGAGACATTACGCAATACTTGTGCGATGCATAGAGAAATAGCGGCGCGGCATCCTCACATCCGCAGCCCGGCGTCCACCTCGAGGCAACGCCCGGTGAACAGCTCGTTCTCGAAGATGAAGCCGACGGCCTGCGCGATCTCCTCGGGCTCGCCCAGGCGGCCGAGCGGAATCGCCGAGGTCATGCGCGCCAGCGCATCGGGGCGCATGGCCGCCACCAGCGGGGTGCGGATAAAGCCGGGCGCCACGGCGCCGACGCGGATGCCATAGCGCGCCAGCTCCTTCGCCCACACCACGGTCATCGCGGCGACGCCGGCCTTGGCCGCGCTGTAGTTGGTCTGGCCGGCGTTGCCCGCCCGCGAGATGCTCGACACGTTCACGATCACGCCGCCGCTGGCCTGCACGATCATGCGCTGCGCCGCTTCGCGCCCGCAGAGGAATACCCCGGTGAGGTTGACGTCGATCACCTGCTGCCACTGCTCGAGCGTCATCTTGCCGACCACCTGTCCGTCCTTGACCTTCACCAGCATCGCATCGCGCACGATGCCGGCGTTGTTCACCAGCCCATCGAGACGGCCGAAATTCGCGCTCACCTGCTCGAGCGCGCCGATGACGCTGTCTTCGTTCGCCGCGTTTGCCACGTAGCTGCGCGCCACGACGCCGAGCTGCGTGCAGTGTGCCTGCGTCTCCTTCACGTCCGCTGCGTTCAGGTCGAGCAGCGCGAGATTGGCGCCCTTGCCGGCCAGATGCGCCGCGATCGATCGGCCGATGCCGCGCCCGGCCCCGGTCACTAGAATGGTCTTGCCGCGAACATCCACGTGCTTATTACTCCTGTCTGAAATACGAAGCGGAATGCGCATGCCCGCCGCGGGCGTGCCGCGCACCTTCAGGTGCGGCGGCGGCCGCTGTCGGCGCGCGGCTTGTCGGGGGCTTTTTCCGCAGGCTTGTCCGCCGCGCCGCCGGCAGCGGGCGTGAAGGCCGACAGCATCGAGGCCTGCATCTTGGCCCACATCTCCATGTTCTGGCGCGCCATCTCCGCCAGCGGCGCCATCGGCGTCTCGAGCGCCTTGGCCATCTCCGCCTGCATGACGTTCTGCTGGCGCAGCAGGCCGCCGATGCTCTGCTCGAGGTAGGAGGTGAGCAGCTGCTGAATCGGGTTGCCGTAGAAGCGGATGATGGCTTCCAGCAGCTGCGTGCTAAGCACCGGGGTGCCGAACTGCTCCTGGCTGGCGATGATCTGCAGCAGGATGCTGCGCGTCAGGTCCTCGCCACTGCGGTCGTCGATCACCTTGATGCGCAGGCCGGCGGCGATCAGCTTGCGCAGATCATCGAGCGTTACATGGCGGCTGTCGTGCGCGTCGTACAGACGGCGGTTGGCGTACTTGCGTATGAGGCGTTCTTCGGCCATGTGCGTTAGTCTTTCGGCAAAGCCTGCGGGCCTCGAGGCGGACGCGGGCTTGGGCGTGGGTAATGGTAGCGGTTGTGTATGCAGCGCACAA
Organism: Steroidobacteraceae bacterium; assembly: GCA_035482695.1. Taxonomy (GTDB): domain Bacteria; phylum Pseudomonadota; class Gammaproteobacteria; order Steroidobacterales; family Steroidobacteraceae; genus 13-2-20CM-66-19. The sequence continues at coordinate 7,884 of DATHQM010000083.1, forward strand.
TGACGCTCGTCACGCTCCGGCGGCCACGCCAGGCCGTTCTTCGCCTCGTGAAGTGCGCGGCGCATACAACATGGAAACCCGCTCCGACCCGCCCGGATTCAGACCCGAGAGTGCCTTCGCCGAGGCCGCAGGGCGCTTCTTCGAGCTGCTCAAGGCCTTCGGGCTGCCCTCCGCCGCACAGCCCGGCGATTGGTCGCGTCTGGCGGCGCCGCTCGCCGGTCAGTTCGAGCAGTGGCTGCGCATGTCGCAGGCCGGCGGCCCCTGGGGTGCTGCGCTCGCCGCGATGATGCCGGGTTTTGGCGCCGCGGCGCCGGGTGCGGCGATGCCCGGCTTCGGTGCGACGGCGATGCCGGGCTTCGCAGCGAGCACGGCAATCCCGGGATTCGGTTTCGCCATGCCGGGATTTGGCGCGCCCGCCGGGGCAGCCTTTGGTGCGCCGCCGCTTGGTCCGGCCGCGGCGGCGACGAGCGATGGGCCACGCGCCTTCGAGCTCATGGCGCGCCTGGCGCAGGTACAGGGGCAGCTCGCCGCGCACTGGAGCGAGATCGCCAACAGCGCCGCGCAGCGCTTCGTGGCACGACTCGGCGCTGCGGCCGGGCCGCCCGCGACGGTGGAGCAGGCGCTGAAGCTCTACGAGCTGTGGGTGAGCTGCGCGGAGGAAGCCTACGCGGCGACCGTGCACAAGGAGGACTACGCGCGCCTGCAGTCGGAGCTTGCCAACACCTCGGCGGCGCTGCTGGTCGAGCAACGCCGGCACGCTGAAGGCGTGGCGCGCGCCTTCGGGCTGCCCACCCGCAGCGAGCTGGATGCGCTGCGTCGGGAGCTGCAGGAGCTGCGCTCGAGCCTCGGCGCGCGCCAGGCGCCGGCGGGAACGGCGGCAGGCGCAGGCGGTGGCGCGCGACGGCGTAAGCCGCCGCCGAAGCCGCGGCGCCCGCCCTCCGGGCGAGCCTCTCGCGCGCGCGGCGGGCGCGGATCGCGACGTTGACGCTGCCCGGCGCCGGCCCCGGCGCAGTGTTCACCGAGCTGACCGCGCGCCTGGCGCAGACGCTGTCGCGCCTGCAGCAGGCCCGCCATGTCAGCGTCGGCTGCTCAGCCAAGCGCGCCGTGTGGAGCTGCGGCAAGACGACGCTCTACGAGTACCTGCCGCTCGTGCCGGCGGCGCCGCGCGCGGGCACACCGGCGCTGCTCATCTGCTTCGCGCTCGTCAATCGCCCTTACGTACTCGACCTGCAGCCCGAGCGCTCGCTCGTGCGGCGGCTGCTCGAAGGCGGCCTGCCGGTGTACCTCATCGACTGGGGAGACCCTGACGAGGGCGACCGCGCCATGGACCTCGAGGCCTACATCGAGCAGCACCTCGGCGGCTGCGTGCGGCACATTCTCGCGGTGCGCGCGGCCGACACGCTCGATCTTCTCGGGGTATGCCAGGGCGGGGTGCTGAGCCTGTGCTACGCGGCGCTGCACCCGCAGCAGATCGGCAACCTCATCACCCTCACCGCGCCGGTGGATTTCCACACCCCCGACAATCTGCTGGCGAAGTGGGTGCGTGGCCTCGACACGACGCTCATCGCGGCGGGCGGCAACGTGCCCGGCGAGGTGCTGAACGCGCTGTTCCTCGCGCTCATGCCGCTGCGCCTTGCGCAGCACAAGTACGTGCGGCTGCTCGCGGAGAATCCCGATGGGCGCACGCTCGAGGATTTCGTGCGCATGGAGAAGTGGATCTACGACAGTCCGCCGCAGGCGGCCGCGGCGCTCGCGCAGTTCGTGCGCTGGTTCTACCAGGAGAACCGCCTGGTGCACAGCACGCTCGAGATCGGCGGGCGTGCGGTGCTGCTCAGGGACGTGCGCCAGCCGCTGCTCAATCTCTATGCGCTGCACGATCACATCGTGCCGGCTTCCGCCTGTGCGCCGCTCGGGGCGCTCGCCGGCAGCCGCGACTACAGCGCCGCCGCGATCGCCACCGGCCACATCGGCATGTACGTGAGCCGCGCGGCCGGCGGACAGATCGCGCCACGCATCCTCGCCTGGCTGCAACAGCGCCGCTGAGCGCGCGGGAGCGCTGCGCGCCTCAGTAGCCGCGCTCGATATCGACCACCGCGAGCATCGGCTCCCCGGCGATGTAGCGCCGCAGGTTCTCGCGCAGCAGCAGGCTGTAGTTCGCCTGCGATGCAGGCGTGCGCGCTGATATGTGCGGGGTGATGATGAGGTTCGGCGCCCGCCACAGCGGGCTGTCGGCGGGCAGCGGCTCCGGATCGACGACGTCGAGCCCCGCGCCGGCAATCCGGCCGCTGCCGAGCGCTGCGATGAGATCCGCGCTCACCGTGCTCCGGCCGCGGCCGACGCTGATGAAGTAGGCGCTGCGCTTCATCGTCGCAAAGAATTCCTGGTTGAAGATGCCGGTGGTCTGCGGGGTCAGCGGCGTGCAGTTGACGACGAAGTCGGCGTCCTGGGTGAGCTTGAGCAGCTCATCGGGGAGCCCCACGTAGCTCACGTAGTCAGGCCCCGTGTGCCCGCTCGCGCGGGTCGCCACGACGCGCATGCCGAGCGCGTGCGCGCGGCTGGCCACTTCGGTGCCGATGCCGCCCAGGCCGACCACCAGCAGCGTCTTGCCCTCGAGGTCGACCGACGGCGGCGCGTCGTCCCATTGGACCCAGTGCTGCCGCTGCTGCTCGCGCATGAAGAGCGGCAGGTGGCGGCTCAATGCCAGCATCAGGGCGAGCACGTGCTCGGCCATGCTCGGGGCGGCAATGCGCTGCGTGTTGGTGATGAGCGGGCGGCGCTCGCGCACCAGCGGCTGCTGCACGCACTTCTCCACGCCCGCCGCTCCCCATTGGATCCACTGCAGGTGCACCGCCTGCGCCAGCACCTGCGGCGAGCACTCCCCGATGGTGGCGTCGGCCGCGGCGATGTCGTGCGGCGTCGCGGCCGAGATCGCGATGAGCTTCACGCCGGGTGCGGCCTGCTGCAGCTCCGCCAGCAGCTCGTCGTCGGCCCGGCCGACCAGCACGATGCGCGGCGGCCGCCAGCCGGGTCGCTCGCGCACCGGCTGGGGCGCAGCGTGCAGCCCGAGGTTGGCGATGAGCTGCGCCACCGGATCACTGCTCGCCGGCGCGGCCGGCTCGCTCGCGGCGGGTGCGACGAGCCCCGGCAGGGTCAGGGCGCCGGCCAGCGCGCCGTACAGGGCGGACCGGCGTGTGGCGCTGCGCCAAAACAGCAGGAGGTGCATGCAGGGATCCTCTGACGGGGGCGCAGCAGTCTACGCCATCCCGCCGCTCACCGAGATGACCTGCGCGGTCACGTATGCGGCCTCCTCGGAAGCGAGGAATGCCACGACCGCGGCGACCTCCTCGGGGAGCCCGGTGCGGTTCATCGGCACCAGCCGCTCGATGGTGCTGGCGTCGAACAGCCGCGCGCTCATCGGGGTAGCGATGATGCCCGGCGCGACGGCATTCACCGTGACCCCGCGCGTGGCCACCTCGAGCGCCAGCGCCTTGGTGGCGGAGTTGAGTGCCCCCTTGGCGGCGGCATAGTTCACCTGGCCCTTGTTGCCGATGAGCGCGGCCACCGAGGATACGTTCACGATCCGTCCCCAGCGCGTGCGGATCATCGGCAGCAGCAGCGGCTGGGTGGCATTGAAGAAGCCGTTCACCGACACGTCGATGACCCGATGCCACTGCGCGGCGCTCATCCCGGGCAGCACCGCATCATCGTGCACGCCGGCGTTGTTGACGAGGATCTGGATGGGACCTGCTTCGAGCGCCTGCTCGAGCACGGCGCGCGTCGCGCCGGCGTCGGTGATGTCGAAGCTGAGCGCGCTGGCCGCGCCGCCGCCGGCGCAGATCTCGGCCACCAGCGTTGCGGCAAGCGCGCCGCCGCGGTGCGAGTGCACGTACACGTAGTGACCGTCGCGGGCCAGCCGCCGGCACAGCGCGCCGCCGATGCCGCCGCTGCCGCCCGTGACCAGCGCCCGCTTGCCGCTGCCGCTCATGCGTGCGCGCCGCTGGCGGCATCGAACACAATGCTCGCGCGCCCGCTCAGCAGGACCTGCAGCGCGCTCGACACGGAGAATTCGTACAGCACCGTGCGGCTGTCCCCGGTGATGCGCTGCGCCACCGCGATGAGATCGCTTTCCAGGTCATCGAGGCGCCCCACGTACAGCACCACGTTACGCACGCTCGCCAGATAGCCGAGCGCAGCGCCGAGACTGCCGCGCACGCTGCTGGCGACGGTGCTGGCGAGCGGGGCGCTGGCCGCCATGAGCGCGCCGTGCACCGCCATCGCCTGTGCCGCGTACTCGATGCCGCAGGCAGCCCCGAGGCGCCCGTGCGAGCGCAGCGGGTTATCGTGGGCGCGATGCGAGGCGCTGCGGCAGCGGATGCGCGTGGCGTCCCAGGAGAGCACCTCGTCCAGCAGGCACATGCGCCCCTTGTGCGGGATGTGCTGCTCGATCCACTGGTGATCTAGCGGCACGCGCTCAGCTCCACGCCCAGGCGCAGTTCCCCGAGGTAGTCGAGCACTACCGTGCCGCCACCGCCGCGCGCCACGCGCTCCAGCAGCGGCAGGCCGCGCGCCGCCGGGATCGCGCGGCGCAACGATTCGAGTGCGGGTGGGGCGAGCGTATCGGCGCGCTCGGCGCTGAAGGCGAGCGCCAGGTACGCGAGCGCCGCCGCGCTGCGCTCGGGAGCGAGCACCAGCGCCACGGCGAAGGCGTCGGGGATCGGGCGCACGCTGAACAGCGGCTCGGGGGAGTTCGCGTCATAGGCGATGAGTAACACACGGCGCTGCTCGACCGCCACCTGGCAGACCGCCTCCAGCAGCCCCGCCCCGAAGCTCGCATCGTGGGCGCACAGCGCATTCGCGGCCGGCGTTGCGTGGGTGGCGATCCCCCAGTAGCCGGCGGCGGCATTGTGTACCGAGTTGTGAAAGCGGGTGGGCGAGATCAGCCGCTCGGCCGAAGCGAGCGCCTCGCAGATCTCGTGGCAATTGCGCCCATCGCCCCCCGAGGAGGTGAACACCGCCGGCAGCCCCGCGGGATCGGCGCCGGCATGGGCACACGCCTCCAGGCCCACCGCGAGAGTGAGCTTGACGAGGCTGCCCATGCGGCGCCGCTCCGCCGGCGGCAGGCATTGCGGCACGGGCAGCACGGTGGGGACGCTCTCCCAGGGCGTCTCAGCGCGCAACACCCGCGCAGCCGCCGGCCAGGTGGGGATCCCCGGCCCGAGAACGCCGACGCCCTCGAGATACGCACCCGGTGACGGCGGCGCGCTCATGGGGCACGCCCGAGAATCAGGCTGCAGTTGGTGCCGCCGAAGCCGAAGGAGTTGCTGATGACGCGCCGCAGGCGGGCGTTGCGGTTCGCGCGCAGGTAGTGCACCGGCAGCGCCGGATCCACCTGCGTGGTGTTGACGCCGCCGGGCATGAGTCCCTCCTGCAGCGCCAGCGCGCAGATCACCGTCTCGAGCGCTCCGGCGGCGCCCAGGGTGTGGCCGGTGGCGCCCTTGGTGGAGCTGCCCGGGATCTGCTTGCCGAGCACATCCGCCACGGCGCGCGCCTCCGCCTCGTCGTTGCTCGGCGTGCCGGTCCCGTGGAAGTTGACGTAGTCGATGTCCGCGGCGCTGAGCCCGGCGTCGCTGAGCGCGGCCTGCATGGCGGCGCGCGCGCCGGCGCCGTCGGGCGGCGGTGAGGACATGTGATAGGCGTCGCTCGACTCGCCGGTGCCGAGCAGCAGCACGCTCCCCGCGGCGCTTCCCGCGGCCGGCTCGAGCAGCGCAAACGCCGCGGCCTCGCCGATCGAGATGCCGTCGCGCGCCACGTCGAAGGGGCGGCAGGGCGTGCGCGAGACGAGCTGCAGCGAGTGAAAACCGTACAGCGTGGTGAGACACAGCGTGTCGACCCCGCCGACCAGCGCCGCATCGATGAGCCCGGTCCCGATCGCACGGCGCGCCGAGGCGAAGGCCTTGGCGCTCGATGAGCAGGCGGACGAGATCACCACTGCGGGTCCGCTAAGCCGCAGCGCGCGCCGCACGAACGCGGCCAGCGAGAAGCTGTTGTGAGCGCCCGCATAGCGAAAGTCCGCCGGAAAGGCGCCTGCCGGGTCGCGGCGCCGGTAGGCGAGCTCGGTCTCGAGGATCCCCGAGGTGCTGGTGCCGAGGAAGATGCCGAGGCGCGCGCGACCGTAGCGGCCGGCGGCGCGCTCCACGGCCTCAGCGAAGCCGTCCTGATTCAGGCCGAGCCAGGCGAGGCGGTTGTTGCGGCAGTCGAATTCCGCGGTGAGCGCCGGCGGCAGCGCGTTCGCATCGACGCCGGGCACTTCACCGACCGAGGTCTCGAGCGTCACGCTCTCGAAGGCGCAGGGAGCGAGCCCGCTGCGCCCGGCACGCAAGGCGGCGAGCGTTGCCGGCAGGCCGCACCCCAGCGCGCTGGTGGCGGTGAAGCTGCTGAGCGCGAGCGGTGTCACGCGACCTCGGCGCGCAGCAGTACGTTCACGAAGGGCGCGCCGCCCGCCATCGGCAGCGCGCAGGCGCGAAAGCCGCAGCGCCGGAGCAGCGCCTGCCAGTCGCCGAGCGCCCGGCAGTGCAGCGCCTGCCAGCGGCGGCGGCGCAGCAGCACCACCGTACGATCGAGCGCCTTGCCGAGCACGAATCCCGCGCCGCCGGTCGCGTCAGCGATGCGCAGCAGCAGCAGTCCGTGCGGCAGCAGCGCCGCGCGTACCCGTCGCAGCACTCGCTCCTGCGCCGTGTAATCGAGGTAGTGCAGCACGTCCACGAGCACGACAGCGTCGGCCGGCGGGAAGTCTGCGTCGCGGATGTCGCCGTGCACGACCTGCACGGCCGCTCCCGGATCGAGCGCGAACGCGCGCCGGGCGCGCGCCACCTCGCTCGGGTTGATCTCGATGCCGGTATAGGCCTCAAGCAGCGACGGGGCGGGCCAGCCTGCGGGCCAGCCGCCCGGTGCCGCCCGCGCATGGCAGGCGTGCGCGGCCAGCAGCCACGCCGCGAGCAGCCCCTGGCCGCAGCCCGGATCGAGCAGGCGCGATCGCCCGGCGAGCAACCCCTGTGCGAGGATCAGCGCGAACACCGGGTCGTGCGCGAGCTTGGCGCGTGCAAAGCGCAGCGCGAAGCGCCCGGCCGTGCGGTAGTAGGCGCTGGCGGCGTTCACGAGCGGGGTCAGCGCCGCGGCTTGACTCATGGCGCGTCCGGGACGCTCGCGGCGTCGGGCGCCGGCGCGGCCGCGGTGAGCGTGTCGCGCAGCGTCACCGGGGTGAGCTGCGCGGCGCGCAAGCGCGCCAGCAGCCGCGGCAGCACCGCGAGGATCACCGGCGTTCCCTGCGGTGTGCGCGCCACGTGGCCATCGTGCAGCAGCAGGATGTCGCCGCCGCCGAGGCGGTAAGTGAGCCGCGCGAGTACGCGCTCGGGGTTTCCGGTGACGGTGTCGAAGCCGCGGCGTGTCCAGCTGACCAGGCGCAGCTGGGCACGCGCCAGCACCGGCTCGAGGAACGGGTTGCGCAGGCCAGCCGGTGCGCGGAAGAAGAGTGCGCTCTGACCGGTTGCAGCGCGGATCGCCTGCTGCGTGCGGCCGATCTCGCGGCCGAGTCCGCGCGGACCGAGCAGCGAGAAGCGCACCGGGTGGCGGTAGCTGTGGTTGCCGATCTCGTGATGGCGCGCGACGATCTCGCGCGCGATTTGCGGGTGCCGCTCGATACGCTCGCCGATGCAGAAGAACGTGGCGCGTGCGCCGTGCTGCTCGAGCAGGTCGAGCACACGCGGCGTGACCTCCGGATCCGGGCCGTCGTCGATGGTGATGGCGACGGCGCGCGCCGCGCGACTCGGCGCGGGCAGGTGCGTCCAGTTAGGTCCCAGCAGGCCGCTGCGCGGCACCAGGCCCGCTGCCGCGAGCAGCCCATGGTTGGCGAGCACCGCGCCGAGCGCCCACGGCCACCAGTGGGGGCGCACGACGGCGAGTGCAGCGGCGCCGACGTGCAGCGCGACGGATGCGCGCACCAGCGGCGCGGGATGCCATGGCCCGCGCGCGGGCGCTTCAGGCAGACGGTCGGAGGGCACAGTGGGCATGTGGGGAAAATTCTCCGCCTAGTGATCGCCTGGCGCGAGTTTGGGGTGCTCACCTAAGCGCGTGTCGAGGAATCGCTCCCACAGTCTCACCCAGGTTGGCCAGTCGTGTCCTCCGGGCACGACGTCGACGCGCTCGGGGCCGAGCGCGCTCGCCAGCAGGCGGTGACGCCCGGCGAAGCGATCCTCGCGGCCGAGGCCCAGGTGCACCGGCAGGGGGGCGCTCACCAGCGTGGCGATGTAGCGCCACACGCGCCGCTCCTCGTCCGCTTCCGCCAGCGGCCCCGGGCGCCAGTGCGCAAGTCCGCCCGCGCGCTCGATCTCGGCGGTGACGAGGTAACTGCCGAGATAGGGGGCGAACAGACACAGGCCCGCCAGCTGCGCCTGGCACAGCTCGGCGCCGCACAGCGCGAGGTAGGCCCCGAGGGAGATGCCGCCGAGCCACAGCGTGCACCCGAGTGCACGCGCCGGCAGGATGAGTTCCTCGCGCAGGCGCGTCAGCATGCTGCGGTCGGTCACGTGCTCGAGCGCAAGCCCCGCAAACACCAGGTCGACGTCGAGGCGGCGCGCGCGCACCGCGTCGACGAAACCGGCCTGCACGAAATCCTGCGGCGTGCTGAAGGCGGCCGGCAGCATGACGATACGCGTGCGCGCGCACACGCCGGGCCGCGCCGCGCAGGTGATGAGGCTCATGCGCCGGGCACCGCAGCGACGCGGCGCGCCGCGGCCGCGAGCGGCGCGACCGGTGCGAGCAGTGCGGCGAACAGCAGGGCGAGGAAGGCGCCTGGGGCTACTGTCATGCCCAGATCGGCGAGCACCGGGACGCTCGAGAAGGCGAGCACGCCGAAGGCGGTTACCGTGGCAAGGTTCGCCACCAGGAGCGAGGCGAGCGTGAGCGGCGGGGAGCCCTCGGGTGCCTGGCTGCCACGATCGAAGAACAGCGCATAGTTCGAGCCCACCGCCACGATCAGCAGCATCCCGACGACGTGCAGGATGCCCAAGGGGTGCCCGCTGGCCACCAGCAGCGCGGCCACCGCGAGCACCGCGAGGATGAGCGGCGCCACCACGTTCGCCACGCGCCGTGGCGAGCGCAGCGCGAGCAGCAGCAGCAGCACGATGGCGGCTAGCCCCGCGAGCGAGAGCTGTACGGCCTGGCTGAGGTAGCCGGAGTAGAGCCGATCGGCCTCGCCCTTGAGGTCGAGGAGTTGAGCCGTCGGATCGGCAGCGGTGAGCGCTGCGCGCACCGCCGCCACCGCCGCCGGGGAAAGCTCGCCGAAGCCGACGCCCGCGACCGGCAGCAGCGCCGCCCAGCCCGCACCGCTCCTGACGAGGAGCGTGTCGAGTACGTGGGCGAAGGAAGTGCCGGCCAGCATTGCAGGCGTCAACAGCGCTGCGGTGCGCGCGGCCTCGACGTCGCGCACGAACGGCTCGAGCCGCGCGGCGCTCACCGGCAGCCCGGCGAGGGCTGGCTCGAGCCGCTCGCGCAGCAGCGCTGTTGGCGGCAGGCTCGCCTGGCGGGCGCGCTGCAGCGCGCCCGCCGGCAGATAGCGCGCGGCGGACTCGAAGCCGCCGATCACGCCCGCTTCCACAAGCGGCGCGAGGCGCGCACCGACCAGGTCCGCGGCGCTGAGTGCGCCCTCGGGCGTGGCCGCCGGGACCACCACCATGAAGCGCACGTCGGGTGCCCCGGCGTCCGCGCGCAGCCGCTCATCGAGCGCCTGGTCGGCCGCCGGGATGGGACTCAAGGCCGTGAGCTCGCGACTCCACAGCGCGTCGCGGTGCAGGCACAGCACCAGGGCCGCCATCAGGGGCACCACGAGCAGCGCGAAGCGCAGCGGGCGCAGCCGTTGCAGGAGCGTGGCGAGCGCGCTGCCCAGGCCCGACAGGTCGCGCACCGCGAGGCGTCGCGGCAGCCAGTGCGGCAGCACGAAGCGCGTCACCAGCGCGGCGGCGATGAGACCGGCGATGGAGTACAGACCGAGCTGCGCCAGCCCCTGGAAGGCGGACGGCAGCAGCGCTGCAAATCCGCACACCGAGGTCAGCATCCCCAAGCGGATCGTCGGCCACACCGAGCGCGGGAAGTCCGGCGAGTTCTGGATGAAGAGATAGATGGAGTAGTCGACCGCCTCGCCGATCAGCGTCACGCCGAAGCCGAGCGTGATGCCGTGCACCACCGGGAAGGCGAGGGCGACGGAGGCCACCCCGGCGAGCGCTGCGGAAACGACTGGCACGAAGGTGAGCGCGAGCGCGCGCGCCGAGCGGTACAGCGTGAGCAGCAGCGCCGCGATCAGCAGTGCGCTCAAGGCCGAGAGGCGCAGCACCTGCTGTTCGATGGTGGTGCGCGCCGCCACGGCGAACACCGGCGGACCGGTGATCGCGAGCGTCAGGTGCGCGCGGCGCGCGGGCGGCAGCGGCGCGAGCGCCGCGGCGAACGAGCGTCGCAGGGCCGCGAGCGCCGCCTCCTGGGCGTCGGTGTCCGAGCCTGCAGCACGGGTCTGCACCACCAGCAGCGCGCGCGCGCCGTCGGCGGAGGTCCACACGCCGCCGCTGTTGTGCGGCATGCGACCCGCATCGAGCGAGTCGATGATGGCGCGCAGCTCGCCGGTCGGATCGCGCGTGAACAGCGGTTTCAGCAGCACACCTTCAGCGGAAGTCAGCACATCGAGCGACTCGCCGATCGCGGCATGCAGGCCGCTGGCGGTGAAGCGCTCGGCGCGAACCTGCGGGCTCAGGAGATAGCGGTGCTCGAAGAGAAACGCCTCATCGCGCTCGAGCTGGGTCGCATCGCCGTTGTTCACGCTGATGAAGGCGGGATCGGAGCGCAGCAGCGCCGCCAGCGCGCCCGACACCTGCGCACGCGTCGCGGCATCGTCCCCTTCGATGGCGGCGATGACGAGGTGCGCCGCCGGCCCTTCGCGCAGCTGCTGCACCAGCAGGCGCTGCGTCGCGCTCGCCTGCCGCGGCAGGAACGCGGACATATCGGCCGTGTAGCGCGCGTGCGCCGCGATGGCGGCGGCGGCCAGCGCCAGCACGGCCCACAGGAGCGCCGCCCGCGCCGCGGCCGTCATGGGCCGATGGGGGGGCCGAGCGTCATGACGGACTCATCACCGTCGGTCTGGCGGATCTGCACGCTGTGGATGACATCGCGCTCGCCGGCGATGCGGATCTCCTGCACGATGCGCGCGACGCTGGCGTCGGCCGGCTTGAGCGCGAGCGTCCAGTGCTCGAGGCTGCCGGAGAAGTCCACGCGGAAATAGCGCTCGAGCGCTGGTGCGTCGCCTGCGAGCGTGGCGCGGATGCTCTCGACGAACGGCAGGACCTGCGGGTAATCGCGCAGCGACAGCACGTGCGTGCGCGCCCCGCTGCGGGCGGTCAGCACGCCGTGATCGAGCAGCAGCGTCTCGGGCTTCGGCTCGAGCGTGCGCTTCTCCAGGTGGTCGGGCGCGCGGTAATAGAGCTCACCGGAGGAGGCGAGCGGATGATCGAGCATCGCCAGGTGCTGTACCTCGGTGAAGGCGACCTGCCCGTCACGCCGCGCGGCCAGCAGCTGCAGCAGTTGCGCGAACGCCGGATCGGTCGGCGCCGGCAGCGCCGTGGACATGGGCAGGACCGCCGCGCACGCCGCCAGCAGCGCGCGCCACGGTGCGCGCGAGCGCGCGGCGCTCACGCGCCTGCTCCGCCGGCCGGCGGGCCGCGCCGCGTGTCCGCGGCGCAGCTATCCGCGCCGTGCCAGAAGTCGTAGAAGTTGAACCAGTTGTAGGGATCGCTGCGACAGAACGCCTCGAGCTCGGCCGCGTAGCGCTCGATGCCGGCGTGCACCGCGCGCTCGCGCGTGCCGGGGGAGAGCTGCGAGAAGTCCGCGAGCGAGCGGAACACGACGTGATAGCGGTTGCCGCCGCGGTACAGCCCGGTCATGAAGACCACCGGGCAGCGCAACGCCGCGGCGACGCGCATCGGGCCGGTGGGAAAGAGCGCCGGGCGGCCGAGAAAATTCACTACCTGGCCCGCGGCTTCCCCGAGCGTGCGGTCGGCCAGCATGCCGACGTGGTGACCGCGCTCGAGGCAATCGCGGATGCGCAGCATGGCATCGAGGTGTCCGAGCGGGATGATCTCGGGCGCGTTGGGGGGATTACCGAACAAGGTCGCGACGAGGTTGGCTTGCGGCTCGTACATGGCCATCGCCACGCGCAGCCCGGGCTGGCGCCGGCCCACCGTGCTCATCAGCTCGAAGCTGCCCAGGTGCGCCCCGAGGAGGAACGCGCGCTGGCCGCGCGCCAGCAGCTCGTGCATCAGCTCCTCGCCCTCGATCGACACGTCGAGCAGCTCGTAGCGCTCCTTCACCAGGTAGAGCCGGTCGAGGATCGTGGAGGCGAAGGCAAATATCTGGCGATAGCGGTCGAGCGCACCGGGCTCGCGCCCGAGCGCGCGGCGCAGGTAGTCGCGCGAGGGACGGCGCGCCGCCGGGGCGAAGGTGAAGAAATAGGCGGCGATGCCATAGAGGATGCAGCGCCCGAGCGGACGCCCGAGCCGCAGCGAGACGAACATCATCATCCTGAGCAGCGTCGCGCTGCCGCGCTCGGGGCGGCGCACCCACTCGGCGGCGCGCGCCGCACGGCCGGCGTCGGCGTCAGCCGGCCTGAGCATGCGGCTGCCCGTCCGCGGGCAGGCGGACCAGCACCGCGTGCGCGACCGGTTGTCCGGCGCGCAGGATGCTGAAGCGTACCGAGCCGTTCGGCAGCGGCTCCTGCGCCAGCGTCAGCAGCTCACCCGGACGCACCGGCCGCACGAACTTCGCCGCACCGATGCGCCAGCGCCCGGCCGCCAGCGCGCCCTCGCCCTCGAGCGCGCGCACCATCTCATCGAGCAGTACCACTCCGGGCACGATGGGCGAGCCGGGGAAGTGCCCGGCGAGCGCCGGGTGCTCGGCGGCGATGGTGAGAGTGGTCACGACGCTCATGAGTCAATCAGCTTAGTCGTTGCTGGTGCTGCAAGGGATCGGCGGATTATCGCGCATCGGCCCGGACCATTGACACGCTGGTAGGCGAGAAATATAAGGACCGCCAGCACAACATCGCAGGGCACTTCCGGCGACCGCATGACCCGCATCCAGTCCGCCAAGGAAGGGCCCCCCGAGGCCGAGCTGCACCTGGACATCGGCGCGCCCGACGTGCTGGAGCGCATGATTGAGCTTTTCGGCCGTCATGGCGATATCTACCGTGTGTCCATGCCGGCGCGGCGAGCGCACGCCTACGTCATTCATAACCCGGACGACGTGAAGCGCGTCCTGGTGGGCAACCACCGCAATTACACCAAGGGCGTGGATCGCGACCGGATCAAGGTCCTGTTGGGCCTGGGGATTATGACCAGCGAGGGCGAGTTGTGGCAGAGGCAGCGTCGCATGATGCAGCCGTTGTTTCATCGCCGCGTGGTCACGCAGTTCGCCCGGGTGATCGGCGCGGCCAATGACCGCCTCATCGCCCAATGGGAGGGCAAGGCCGCGCGCGGCGAGGTCGTGAACATTACCGAGGAGATGAGCGAACTCACGCTGGAGATCGTGCTGCGCTCGATATTCGGCAACGACACGGAGCAGGTGTCGGAGGCGTTCGCGGTCGTCACCAGGGAGCCGGCACGCAACCTGGAATTCGTCTACCGGTTCCGTGCGTTGGGCAAGCTCGTAGCCAAGCTCATCAAGCAGCGACGCAAGCACGAACAGGAGCATTTCGACTATCTTGCGATGCTCATGCTCGCGCGCGACAAGGACAGCGGTTCCGACATGAGCGAACGCCAGCTGATCGACGAGGTGATGACCCTGGTCGTCGCCGGCCATGAGACCACCGCGAGCGTACTCAACTGGATGTGGTATCTGCTCTCGCAGCACCCGCAGGTGGAAGCACGGCTGTGCACCGAGCTTGCGGCGCACGCACACGACGCACCGCCCACTCTTGCGCAGATGGAGGCGCTTACCTACACGCAGCAGGTGCTCAACGAGACCATGCGCCTCTACCCACCCGGCTGGCTGCTCTCGCGCCGCACCATCGCCGCGGACGTGCTTGCCGGCTATGAGATTGCCGCGGGCGCTGACGTGCTGCTGCCCTTGTACCTGCTGCATCGGCATCCGCGCTACTGGAAGGACCCCGATAGCTTCGACCCGGATCGATTCTCCTCCGAGCGCGAAGCCGAACGGCCGCGATTTGCCTTCGTGCCATTCGCCGCCGGTCCGCGCCACTGCATCGGTGAGACGCTCGCGCTATACGAGATGCTGATGCATGCGTACAAGGTCGTGCCGCGCTTCAGGCTGACTCTGGTGCCCGAGGGCAACATCGAGCTCGACGCGCAGATCAACCTGCGCGCACGCCGTCCACTGAAGATGCTGTTGGCGCAGCGCTAGCCGCACCGGCGGATGCAGGGCGGGTCGGTCAGCTCGCGCTCGCGGACTTGCCCTGCGCCGCTGCCAGCGAGCGCAGCGCGGCCTGCGGCAGCTTGCCGGTGCTGTTGCGGGGCAAACGCGCCACGAACAGCAGGGGACGCGGCAGGAACACCGCGTCGATCCGCTCGCGCAGCGCTTCCACCAGGCGCGCCGCATCGAGCTGCGGGGCCACCACGCAGGCGGCCAGGCGTGTCACACCGGTGTGCGAGGCCGGCGAGTCCTCGACGTGAAAGAAGGCGCCGTCCTCTACACCCGGAATGCCGTTCAACTGATGATTGAGATAGGCGAGCGAGGTGCGTTTGCCGGCGATGTTGACCAGGTCCGTCACACGCCCGTGCAGCCGGAAGCGCCCCGCGCCGACGATTTCCAGCAGATCGTACATGCGTGTCGGCTGTTCGACGTGGCCTCCCTGCGCCCAGGTCGTCCCGTCCCTCAGTGACAGGGTCACTCCTGGCCACAGACTCCACTCCACGCCGTCCGTGGGACGCCGCGTGGCGATCTGGCCGGTCTCGGTTGAGCCATAAACCTCCAGCAGCTGTGTGTTGAAGCGCTGCTCGGTCTCGGCGGCGAGCTGTGGTTCAAGCGGCGCGGTGGAGGACACCACGAGATCGGCCTGCGGCAGGGCGACACCGGCAGCCAGCAATGCGCGCAGGTGCACCGGAGTGGTAATCAGAATCCGCGGGCGCGGCAGCGCATCGAGCACGGCGGCGATGTCGGCCGGATAGAACGGCCGCTCGGCGCACAGAGCGTGCGCGTTGCAAAGCGCGATCAGCACGCTCGATTCAAAGCCGTACATGTGTTGCGGTGGCACCGTCGCGACGATGGCGCAGCGTCCCCGGCCCGCCAGGCTCAGCCGCTTCGCTTCCTCGCGCACGCACTCGACCAGCGGCCCCCAGGTCTTGCGGTAGGGCACGGGCGTGCCCGTCGAGCCGGACGTGAACACGTATGCGGCCAGTTGCCCCGCATCGATCCGCGGCACGGTTGACGGGACGGGGCAGTCGGCAGCGGTCGCCAACGGCGCGGTATCGTGCGGATAGCGTATGAGCGGCAGGGCGATGCTGCAGTTGTCGTCGTCGGTGAGACAAACCACATCAGGGGCGAACGCGGTGAGTTGCCGCACCACCTCGGGCGTGTGGGTCGAGGGCAGCAGGCTCACCTTGCCCGCCACCAGGCTCGCTGCGAACCCGACGCTGAAGTGATAACGATCCCGGCACGCGTTGAGCACGTACGCGCTACGCCCAAGGGCGGTCGCCACCCGCTGCACATCGCCGAGGAACTGGGGTACGAGAATGGGCGCGCCGGCGCGGTAGGCGACCACCGCGTCGAGGGAGGTATGGGCAATCAGCGGCAGTGTGGCCAGATGCCTACTTCGTCCTGTGCGCGCTGACGTAGTCGACCAGCCGGCGCAGCGAGGCGAAGATACGCTCGTTGTCCTCGCTGTCGGCGCGCAGCTGCACTCCGTATTGCTTGGAGACCACCAGCGCGATCTCCAGGATGTCGATGGAATCCAGGCCCAGGCCCTCCCCGTACAGAGGGGCATCCGGGTCGATATCCGCGGGCGTGATGTCCAGGTTCAGCGCCTCGACGATCAGGCCGGCGACCTCGCCGGTAAGTGTGGCGAGGCTCGCCGGGGACACCGGCTGCCGCAGGGGGGCGACTTTATCCGACATTGAATCCCTGTAGGCCTTCAGCAGTAACGCAAGTGACATTATACAACCTACGGCCTGCTTTATCAGAGCCTTAGCCGAAGGGGCCCCGTGTGCGCGGCGGCGCAGAGCCATCGCCAGCCCGATGCGCCAGTTCACGCTGCATGGACACCGACTCGGATAATATACGCGGCCCAAGACCTCGCGAGCGGCGCCAACGGAGTCAAGACAGATGTCGGTGCGGACCACGATCACGTCGCAGTTCCAACAAGTTGCCCAGGAGCATCAGCGCACGCTGACGCCGCTGTCGGATGACACGAAACTCATCGAGTCGGGGCTCGACTCGCTGAGTTTCGCGGTGATCGTGGCGCGTCTCGAGGATCTGCTCGGGATCGACCCCTTCAATGCGGCCGACGTGCTGGAGTTTCCCGTGACATTCGGCGATTTCGTAAGGTTGTACGAAGCTTCTCCTAAATGACCCCGGGCTCGCTGTGGGAGTCGATCACTGCGGCAGGCAAGCCCAGGGGACGGCTGCACGGGCCCCGCTCCGCGATCGACCTCGCTGATCTTAGCCACCGCACGAGCCTCGGCGGTCGTCTCGGGGAGCTCGAGGGGTGCAGCGTGGTGCTGCTCATCCGCAACCAGCTCGCCGCAGCGCTCACGATGCTCGAGCTCGACGGCGTCGCCGCCCGCATGGTGCTGTGCCCGCCCGACCTCGCGGCCCAGCACCTGCCGGGGGTGCTGCGCGACGCCGCCGCGGACGCGTGCGTGCGCGACGCCGAGGGCCTGCCGGCAGCCACACCCGATGTTCCGCTCACCGTCACCGCCGGCACCCAGCTGCTGCCGATGCCCGTGCCGCGGCGCGTGCAGCACGCGACCGAGTGGATCCTGCTGACCTCCGGCACGACCGGTGCGCCAAAGCTCGTCGAGCACTCGCTCGCGAGCCTGACCAGCGCGCTCGCCGGGCAGCCCCGCCCCGCTCCGGGCAGTATCGTGTGGAGCACCTTCTACGACATCCGCCGCTACGGCGGGCTGGCGATCTTCATGCGCGCCGTGCACGCAGGCTCGCTGGTGCTGTCGGAGGCGGCCGAGCCGGTGGTCGATTTCCTCGGTCGCGCCGCCGCGACCGGCGTCACCCACATATCAGGCACGCCCTCACACTGGCGCAGCGCCCTGATGAGCGGCGCCGCCGCGACGATCGATCCGCAGTACGTGCGCCTGTCCGGCGAGATCGCCGACCAGGGTGTGCTCGACGCGCTGCGTAGCATCTACCCCAAGGCGGTCGTCGCGCACGCGTTCGCCTCGACCGAGGCGGGTGTCGCCTTCGAGGTACGCGACGCTCTGGCGGGCTTTCCGGCGAGCCTCATCGGTGCCCCGGGGCCGGTGGAGCTGAAGATGGCCGACGAAACGCTGCACATCCGCTCGCCGGGCACCGCGCGGCGCTACCTCGGCGAGGACGCGCAGGCGCTGCGCGCAGCGGACGGCTTCGTGGATACCGGCGATCGTCTCGAGGAGCGTGCCGGCCGCTACCACTTCATGGGCCGGCGCGGCGGGGTGATCAATGTCGGCGGCCTCAAGGTGCACCCGGAGGAGGTCGAGGCGGTGATCAATGCGCACCCGTGGGTGCGCATGTCGCTCGTCAGGGCGCGCCGCAATGCCATCACCGGCGCGGTGGTCACCGCGGATGTGGTGCTGGCCGAGGAGGGCGGCGGCGCACGGCCGGCCGCAGACACGCTGACCCGCGAGCTGACCGAGAGCTGCCGCCGCGCGTTGTCCCCGCACAAGGTACCGGCCATGATCCGCATCGTGCCGGCGCTCGAGGTATCGCCGGCCGGCAAGCTGGTGCGCCCCCTTGCGTAACGTCATCGTTACCGGCGCGAGTCGCGGACTGGGACTGGCGATCGCCAGTGCGCTGGCCGCGAGCGACTACCGCGTGATTGCGATCGCGCGCTCGCACAGCGAGCCGTTGCGCTCGCTCGCGGCGGCTGTCGCGGCGGGCGGGCGCGGCGCGGTGCATTTTCAGCCATTCGATCTCACCGACACCGCCGCGCTCGCGCCGCTGGTCGCCGGCCTGCGCCAGGCACACGGTGCGATCTACGGGCTGGTGAACAACGCCGGGCTCGGCACCAGCGGGGTATTGGCGTTGATGCGCGATGAGGATATCGAGGCGCTGGTGCGCCTCAACACGCTCTCGCCGATACTGCTCACCCGCCACGTGGTGCGCTCGATGATGAGCGCGCGCGAGGGGCGCATCGTCAACATCTCCTCCATCGTCGCCACCACCGGCTACCACGGCTTGTCGGCGTATTCCGCGACCAAGGCCGCGCTCATCGGCTTCACGCGCTCGCTGGCGCGCGAAGTAGGTCAGCTCGGCATCACCGTCAACGCGGTCGCCCCGGGCTTCGTCGCCACGGAAATGACGCGCGAGCTTTCCGAGCGGCAGCGCGAGCAGATCATGCGGCGCAGCGCGCTGCAGCGGCTCCCCGATCCGGAGGACGTCGCCGCCGCGGTCGAGTTTCTGCTGAGCGACAAGGCGCGCAATGTCACCGGCACGACACTCACCGTAGACGCCGGCAACACCGCCTGAGGCGCGGACCCGCGGCGCTGGCGCGCGGCCGTAGACCGCGCTCGTGAAGAGCGCGTGCTGCGCGCCGCGAGCTACAGCCGCAGCTCGCCGGCCACCAGGCGCCGATGCAGCGCGGCATCGAGCGGGCGATACTCCCCCGCTGCGGCATCGTCCAGGTACAAGGGGTCGGTGATGCGCGCCACGTCGTAGCCTTCGAGCGCGAGCTGCTGCTTCCTCTGCTTGAACGTGCCGGTGAGCTCGAGTGCGCCCACGATGCGGATGAACAGCGGGCGGGCGTACGCCGGCAGGGCCGCCGCGAGCCGCCGGCGCAGCTCCGGCAGCGCGAATTCCGCGCTCACCGTGAGCGCCGCCATCCCGGCGCGCCCGTCGCTGTCCGGTACCGGAACACCGTACACCGCCGCGTCGATGACGTGTGGGCAGGCGCCGATCACGCCCGCGACTTCCGTGGTCGAGACGTTCTCGCCCTTCCAGCGGAAGGTGTCGCCCACGCGGTCGACGAAGTAGAAAAATCCCTGCGCGTCCTGGCGCATCAGATCGCCGGTGCGGTACCAGCTATCGCCCGGCTCGAACACGTCGCGCAGCACCTTGCGCGCACTGGCCGCGGGGTCGGTATAGCCCTCGAAGTGCGTCGCGCCGCTGGCGGCGAGGATCTGGCCGAGCGCCTCGCCCGTCTCGTTCGGCCCGCAGCGCTGGCAGCGGCCGGACGCGTCGCGCAGCGGCTCCTCCGCGCCGACGTCGTAGCGCACCAGCGCCACGGGTACGCGATGCGCGAGGAACGGCGGAATGCGACCAATGGCCCCGACCCGACCCTCGCAGTTATAGAGAGAGAAATTCCCCTCGGTCGAGGCGTAGTACTCGAGGATCTCGGGTACGCCGAAGCGTTGCTGGAACTCGGTCCAGACATCCGCGCGCAGGCCGTTGCCGCAGGCGAGGCGCAGTGCGTGACGCCGCTCCAGCGGGTGCGGCGCAGTGTTGAGCAGATAACGGCACAGCTCGCCGATGTACTGAAACAGCGTGCAGTGCTCGCTGGCGACGTCCTGCCAGAAAGTGCTCGCGGAAAAGCGCTCGCGCAGCACCAGCGTGCCACCGCCCACCAGCGTCGCGCCGGCGGCGACCACGCCGCCGACGCTGTGGTAGAGCGGCAGGCAGTTGTACATGCGGTCCGCGGGCCGCACGTCGATCAGGCCCGCGAACCAGTGGCTCCACTGCATGAGGCGCAGGTGGCTCACGTTGGCAGCCTTCGGCAGCCCGGTGGTACCGGAGGTGTAGATGCACAGCGCGCGCTCGGTGAGTGTCGGGGCGCGGAAGCTCGCGGGCGGCGGGGCCTCTCCCGGCAGCTGGGCGGCCGCGAGATCGAGCCGCGGCAGCGCTGCCGCTCCGGCGCCACTCATCCAGCAGCCGACCTGCGCGCCGAGCTGCGGCCGCACGGCCTCGAGCGCGGCGGCGAGCGGGCCGCCGGCAATGACATAGCGCGGCTTCACCAGAGTCAGCGAATGCGCGAGCAGCGCACCGGTGAGATTGGTGTTGACGAGGGCCACGCTCACGCCGATGCCGGTAAGGCCCAGCCAGATCGCCAGATACTGCGGGTGGTTTGCCATGAAGAGCGCCACGACGTCGCCGGAGGCGAGTCCCTGCTCGAGTCCCCAGCGCGCGTAGCGGTTGCAGGCGGCGGCGAGCTCGCGGTAGCTGAGCACGCTGTCCCCGCCGGCGAGCGCGGGCGCGTCGGCGAAGCGCTCGGCGAGACCTGCGATCACGACCGGCAAAGTCACGGCGGGATCGCGGCCGATGGGTGCGGTGCGCTCCAGCGCACGCATCCATGCCTTGAGAGGCGATCGCTTGTTTTCGTCGCTGCCCGCTGCCATGGTGTTGCGCCTGAGCCCTAAGCCACG
Organism: Steroidobacteraceae bacterium; assembly: GCA_035482695.1. Classification (GTDB taxonomy): domain Bacteria; phylum Pseudomonadota; class Gammaproteobacteria; order Steroidobacterales; family Steroidobacteraceae; genus 13-2-20CM-66-19. Next base: position 28,496 of record DATHQM010000083.1, read on the forward strand.
TCCGATTGTATGATACAGATGACAATAGTCAGCGCGGTTGAGACGCGATGAAGCCCGAGACCATTGCACTGCACGCCGGCTACGAATCGGATCCCACGACCAAGGCGGTCGCGGTGCCGATCTATCAGACGGTGGCGTATTCCTTCGACAGTGCGGCGCACGGCGCCGCGCTGTTCGACCTCGAGGTCGAGGGGTATCGCTACACGCGCATCGGCAATCCCACCTGCACGGTGCTCGAGCGGCGCGTGGCCGAGCTCGAAGGCGGGATCGACGCGCTGGTGATGGCCTCCGGGCAGACGGCGCTGTACTACACGGTGCTCAACCTGCTCGAGCCCGGTCAGAACATCGTCTCCGTGCCGCAGCTGTACGGCACGACGCACACGCTGTTCGCCTACCTGCTGCCGAGCCTCGGCCGGCAGGCGCGCTTCGGCAAGTCCGACCGGGCGGCCGAGCTCGAGGCGCTGATCGATGAGAATACGCGTGCGCTGTTCTGCGAGACGGTGGGCAACCCCGCCGGCAACATCTGCGATATCGAGGCACTCGCGGAGGTCGCACAGCGGGCACGCATCCCGCTGCTCGTGGACAACACCGTGCCGACCCCGGTGCTCATCCGCCCGATCGAGTACGGCGCCGACATCATCGTGCACTCGCTGACGAAGTTCATGGGCGGGCATGGCACGACGCTTGGCGGCGCGGTGGTCGACAGCGGCAATTTCGACTGGGAGGGGCACGGCGCGCGTTACCCGGTGTTCACCCAGCCCGATCCGTCCTACCACGGCCTCATCTACACGCAGCACTACGGGGCGAAGGCCTTCCTCGGGCGCATGCGCAGCGTGTTCCAGCGCACCATGGGCGCGGTGCTCTCACCCTTCAACGCGTTCCTGCTGCTGCAGGGCATCGAGACGGTGGCGCTGCGGGTCGAGCGGCACGTGGAGAACGCGCGCCGCGTCGCCGAATTCCTGCGCGCCGATGCCCGCGTCGCCTCGGTGAGCTACGCCGGCTTTCCCGACAGTCCCTACTACGAGCTCAACAGGAAGTATCTCGGCGGTCGCGCCTGCTCGCTGCTCACCTTCGCCATCCGCGGCGGCTACGACGCGGGCACGCGCTTCTACGACGCGCTCAAGCTCTTCAAGCGCCTGGTGAACCTCGGCGACGCCAAGTCGCTCGCCTGCCATCCGGCCTCGACCACGCACCGGCAGATGTCGCCCGAGGAGCAGCGCATCGCAGGCATCGGGCCGGAGACCATACGCTTGAGCGTCGGCATCGAGCACATCGACGACATCATCGCCGATCTCGACCAGGCGCTCGGTGCCGCCATCCGTCCGCTCTGAGGACGCAATGAGCGCTCACTGAGGCGCTTTGAGCGCCAGCAGCCGCTCGAGCAGCGCCTCGACCGAGGCCACCGAGCGGAAATTCTCCGGGGTGATGTCCGTTTGCGGGATAGTGAGGTCGAACTCCGCCTCCACCGCGAGCATGAGGTTCACCATCTTGATCGAGCTCATGCCGAGCTCGCTCAGGCGCCCCTCCACCGGCAGGGTCGCGGCGGCGTCGGGCTTGCCCAGGATCTGCGCGACCTGGCGCAGCAGGCGGTCACGCAGTGCCTCGCTCATTGCGCCAATGATACCGTTTCCGGCGAGCGTATCGCGGCGCGGGCCGCGACGATGAACGCCAGCCAGTTGCGATAGATGGCGGCGGCGGCCGGCCGCCAGGGGCTCTCGAGGCCCGCCGCGACCTGTGCAAAGGGGAAACTCTCCAGCAGCTTCGGATCGCGCGCGGCGAGGGCGCGCTCGCGGAACTGGCCGAGCACGGCCGTGGCGGCGGCGGACAGGTAGCCCACCGGGAGCGTCGGGTAATGCGGCTGCTGAGCGTTGAGGAAGCGCCCCACATCGCGGCGGTACTCCTTCAGCAGCGTCGTGTCCTCGTACTCGGGATGGCCCTGGAAGAAGAGCATCAGCGAGCGATCCTGGCGCACGAAGGCATCCGCGCCCGCATCCGCCGACCAGCTGAGGAGCGTGTAGCCCGCCTCGCGCAGGGCCGCGACCGACAACTCGTTCCAGCGCGAGTGCGGCATGGCGAGCGGTGTGGCGACGCCTGCGAGCAGCGCATGCCCGGCGAGCGTACTGTGCTGATAGACGCCGCAGCGCTTCACCGCGAGGCGCTCTCGCTCGATACCGTCGAGCGCGAGCACCGCGGCGTGTGCCGCGAGGCACGACCAGACACTCGCTATCGTGTTGGCCTGTGCCCACGCGAGCACTTCGAGGAAGCGCGGCCAGTAGGGCTCGTCGGCGAGCCGTGCAGCGCGCGGCTCGGTCCCGGTCACGATGAGCGCATCGGGCGGGTCGGCGAGTATTGCCTCGAGTGGCCAGTAGCTGCGCTCGATGTGCGCGCGCGCCTCGCTCGAGCGCGGCAGCTCCGGGAGCGAGGACAGCCGCAGCTTCACCGGCAGCGCTCCGGCGGCCGAACGCAGCAGCTCGCCAAACTGCGTCTCGGTCGACTGCAGGGCCGTGTCCGGCATGTTGTTGAGGAGGGCGATGACCAGCCGTTCTGGCCGTCCGCCCGGGCCCGCAGCGCCGCCGGGGGGAGGCACCGCGCTGGTGCACGGCTCAATGTTCAGCGGCATCGCGTTTCACTTATTCGAAGCCTTCTTTTGTGACGCCCCCCGCAGGGGGTGCCAAGGTCCTGATGTATTATCAGTAGGTTGGCCAGATTACCGGTGGCCGACAAGGAAAACTAATCAGGGGGTCTCGTAATGGAAGTGAACTCGTAATGGAAGTGAAGCAGCTTGCTGAAGCACGTACAGGAGCCGGTGTCCCCGTCATGGGTGAGTTGACGACCCGCGCCAGCAATGTCGCCGCGGTGGCGGCCAGGCACGCCATGGCGGTGGACAGTGCCGCGCGCTTCCCGGCCGAGTCCTTTCAGGCGGTGAAGGCCGAGCGGCTGCTCGGCATTCAGGTACCGGTGTCCCTCGGCGGGGAAGGCGCATCGATCAGCGACGTGGCCGATGTGTGTTACCAGCTGGGGCAGGCGTGCGCCTCGACCGGGATGATCTTCGCCATGCACCAGATCAAGGTGGCGTGCGTCAGGCGCCACATGGGCGACAACGGCACGCTGCAGCGCATGCTGCGGCGGCTGTGCGCGGAGCAGTTGCTGCTCGCTTCCTCCACCACCGAGGGCCAGGGGGGCGGCAACATCCGCTCGAGCGAAGCGCCGGTCGAGCACCACGAAGGCGGCCGCATCACTCTGGAGCGCAAGGCGAGCGTCATCTCCTACGGGGCGTACGCGGACGGCGTCGTGACCACGGCACGCCGCGCCGCAGATGCGGCGGCTTCCGATCAGGTGCTGGTGGCCTTCTTCAAGAGCGATTACACGCTCACCAGGCTGCAGGGGTGGGATGCGCTCGGCATGCGGGGCACCTGCAGCGAGGGCTATACGCTCAAGGCGAATGCGTCGGCCGAGCAGATCCTGCCCGAACCCTACGAGATCATTCACAGCCGCACCATGGTGCCGTGCGCCCACCTGCTGTGGGGGTCGGTGTGGACCGGCATCGCCGCGGGTGCGACCGCACGCGCCCAGGCCTTCGTGCGCAACGCGATGCGCCACGGCGGGCAGCTGCCGCCGGGCGCGCCGCAGTTCACCCGGGCGCTCGCCACGCTGCGCACGCTGCGCGGCATGCTGTGCACCTCGATACGCAAGTACGAGGCGTGCATGGACGATCCGCAGGCGCTCGCCGCTCTCGATTTCCAGACACTCATCACGCTCACCAAGGTCGAGGCTTCGGAGCTGGCGGCCGCCACGGTGATGCACGCGATGCGCGCCTGCGGGCTGTCCGGCTATCGCAATGACAGCGAATTCAGCATCGGGCGCCACCTGCGTGACGTGCTGTCCTCGCCGATCATGATCAACAACGACCGGATTCTGTCGAACCTGGTGACACCCGCGCTCATGAGTCCCATGGCGACCTCGCTGCGAGATTAGAGCGATGAGCGCCCCCGGAACCGAACCGAACACCGTCGCAGACGATCCGCTAGCCTCCCTGGCGCCGGCGCTGTTCCGGCCGCTCGGGGTCGACGGCGTTTACGCCCGCACCGCCCTCTACGAGGGGATGATCGAGCGACTCGCCGCCTTCATCACCCGTGAGCGCGACCCGCGCGCCGAGGTGCTGCGCTTCCCGCCGGTCATGAGCCGCCGCCAGCTGGAGAAGTCCGGCTACCTCAAGAGCTTTCCCAACCTCCTGGGGTGCGTGTGTGCGCTGCACGGCAGCGAGGCTGCGATCCGCACCGCCGCGGATCGCCACGAGAGCGGCGGGGACTGGACCACCTCGCTCGCCGCTTCCGACCTGGTGCTGTCGCCGGCGGCCTGCTACCCGCTGTATCCGCTGGTCGCCGCGCGCGGCCGCATCCCCGCGGGCGGACTGATCTTCGACGTGGCGGCGGACTGTTTCCGCCGCGAGCCCAGCCGCTCGCTCGACCGCTTGCAGTCCTTCCGCATGCGCGAGTACGTGCGCATCGGCTCGCCGGAGGAGATCACGGCGTTTCGCGAGGCGTGGATGGCGCGTGCCCGGCAGCTCGCCGATATGCTCGCGCTGCCCTACACGGTGGACGTGGCCAACGATCCGTTCTTCGGCCGCGTCGGCCAGGTGATGGCGGTGAGCCAGCTGCAGCAAGCGCTCAAGTTCGAGCTGCTGATCCCGTACTACGCGGGCGCCAAGCCGACCGCGTGCATGAGCTTCAATTACCACCGCGAGCACTTCGGCAACGTGTGGGGCCTCACAGACGCCCGCGACGAGCTCGCGCATACCGGTTGCGTGGCGTTCGGCATGGACCGCCTGGCGGTGGCGCTGTTCGCCAATCACGGCGCAGATCCTGCGCAATGGCCGGCATCCGCGCGCCAGGCGCTGGCGTTGTGATCCGGCGAGCGCCGCGGCGCTCCACGCGCGGCGCGTGATCGATGCCGCTCGACCCGAGGGCCAAACGCTTCCTCGACACGCTCGCGGCGATGAATCCGCCGGGCGCACTGTCGCTCAGCGTGGCCGAGCGGCGCGACGCGCTCGCGCACCTCCTGAGCTTTTGCGGACCGCCCGAGGAGGTCGGGGCCGTCGCGCAGCTCACGCTCCCGGGACCCGAGGGCGCACTCGCGCTGCGCACCTACGAGCCCCGCGGCGCGCGCCCGGGTGAGCCGCTGCCCGGACTCATCTACTTTCACGGCGGGGGACTCGTCGCAGGCTCGCTCGACACCCACGATCCGATCTGTCGCTCGCTCGCGAACGCCAGCGGCTGCCGGGTGTTGTCGCTGGATTATCGCCTCGCGCCCGAGCACCCCTTCCCGGCAGCCGTCGAGGACGCCTGTGCGGCCACGGCATGGATCGCCGCCCATGCACCGGCACTTGGTGTCGACCCGCAGCGGCTCGGCGTAGGCGGCGACTCGGCGGGCGCCACGCTCGCGGCGGTGGTGTGCCAGGCGGTCAGCAGGGCGCAGTACTCGCCGCTGGCGTTCCAGTTCCTGCTGTGCCCGATCACCGACTTTGCGGCGGACACCGCGTCGCGCCGCGCCTTCGGGCAGGGCTACCTCGTCGATCACGAGACCCTCGAGCACGACCTGAAGTACTACCTCCCGTCGCACATCGAGCGCGCCGACCCGCAGGTGTCGCCGCTGCGCACGCTGAGCGTCGCCGGGCTCCCCCCGACCGCGGTCCACACCGCGGAATTCGATCCGCTGCGCGACGAGGGCCAGGCTTACGCGGAAAAACTGGCGGCGGCCGGCATCCCGACCATTTACCGCTGTCATCCCGGTATGATTCACCTGTTTTACGGCATGCGCGGGCTCCTGGCGTACGCTGGGGTGGCCTTCGAGCTGATAGGCGCCGACATTCGCCGCCTGCTCATGCCAGGGTTGCAAGAGGGCACGAGATGACCGATCGCATGCAAGTCGAACAGCTGGTGCGCGAGCTGCACGCGGCCCGGCTGGACGGGAACCTCGATCGTCTGTGCCGCCTCTACGCGGAGGAGGCGCGCCTGCGCATCGCGGGCTCCACCGACGGCAAGCCGATCGCCATCGCTGCGAGCGGCATCACCGAGATCCGGCCGTGGCTGTCGATCCTGGTCAGGACGTTCAGACTCAGCCAGTACACCATCCTGTCGCTCATCGTCGATGGTTCGCGGGCGGCGGCTCATTGGCGGGTCGATATCCACTCCAAGATCACCGGCGTGGTGGTACCCACCGAGCTGGTGGACTTGGTGGACGTGCGCGGCGGGCGCATCGCCTCGCATACCGAATTCTTCGTGCCGTGCTGAGCGATTCTCGCGGGAAGCCACGACCGCTTCCATGAGCCTCGCGATTCGGCCCTCGACGCCCGCGGACGCCACGGCGATCGCCGCCCTGTTCGCCGAGGGGGGAATGGAAGCGGCTCCGGAGCAGCTGCGCTGGAAATACTGGCAGCCTCGTGCCGACTGGCCGCGGCCTCGTTCCCTGGTGATGGTGCGCGGGAACGAGCTGGTGGCGCACGCCGGATTCATACCCGGCTCGTGCGCGTGGGCACAGCGGCGCGTAACGATCCTGCAGATAATCGACTGGGTGGCGCGCACTCGCTCCGGCGCCGGCGTCATGCTGATGAAACACATCGCCCAGATGGCGGAAGCGCTATTGGGGATCGGCGGCGGTGCGCAGACCCAAAGCATTCTGCCGCACCTCGGCTTTCGTCCCGCCGGCACGGCCACCGGCTACGCACGACCGCTCTTTCCGCTGCGCGTCCTGCGTGGCGGCGCGACGTGGAAGCTCCTGCCGCGGTTCGCGCGTGCCGCCTGGAGGCGTTCGGCTGCCGCCGCACCGGGCGCCGAATGGCAGGTGCGGCGTCTCGATGCGGATGAGCTGGGTCAGATCGCGTCGGTGCTGCCGCGGCCGACTCGCGACCTGGCGGTTACCGAACGAAGCGCCGGGCTGTTGCAGTACATGCTGACGTGTCCGATCGTGGCGATGCAGCTGTATGCGCTCGAGAGGGCAGGGCAGGTGCGCGGCTACTTCCTGCTCGCCGCAGCACGGGGCCAGGTGCGCATCACCGACTGCTGGATGGATTCGCAGGAGTCCGCGGACTGGCGCGCCATGATTCTCGCTGCGGTCGAGCAGGCGAAGCACGACCCTCAGGCTGCGGAGGTCGTGATCTGGGCGAGCGATCCCATGCTCGCCGCGGCGTTGCAGGCCTGTGGGTTTCACGCCCGCTTCCAGTCCCCCATCCGGGTTCGTCCGACGGCTGCTGACACCATGCCCACAGGTACCCTGCGCGTGCAGATGCTCGACTGTGACGACGCTTTTCTTAACGGGGGTCGGTACGAGTACTGGGGGTGACGCGCACGCGCGCGCGCACTGCGGCGGGAATGGCTGATGGCAATCGCTGCCGCCACCGGTTCCAGGCAGATACCGGCGCTCGACGGCATCCGCGGCCTGGCGATCATCTGGGTGGTGCTGCACAACACCGCGATGCCACCCGCCTCTTCGGGCTTCTGGCTCCATCTGCTGTCCCTGCCCGCGAGCTCGGGCTGGATCGGCGTGCAGTTGTTCTTCGGCCTCTCCGGGTTCCTGATCACGGGCGGTCTGCTCGACACTCAGGGCGCGCCCGGCTATTTCGTGAATTTCTACGCCAAACGCGCCCTGCGCATCCTGCCGTTGTATTACTCGGTACTCCTCGTGCTGCTGGTGGTTCTGCCGCGGGTAGTCGCGCACCTGCCCTTCAGCACCGAGCATCAGGCGCCGCTGTGGCTGTTCACGGGGAACTGGACCCCGGTGCTGCCGAACGGGTTCGGTCACTTCTGGTCGCTGGCGCTCGAGGAGCAGTTTTATCTGTTCTGGCCGCTGCTGGTCGCGCGGCTCCCGCCGCGTCGCCTGCTGGTGTCCTGCCTGTGGATCGCGGCCGGGGCGCTGCTGCTGCGATGTGTCCTCGCGGCATACGGCGCAGACTCGTTCACCTTGTACGCCAACACCGCGTGCCGCATGGACGCACTGGCCCTGGGAGCGGCCGCGGCGTGCGTGCTGCGCATCCCTGCTTTACGCGAGGAGCTGTGCGGGCGGCTCCGGGCCGTCGGCGAGGTTGCGCTGCTGGTGTTTCTGGCGGGGATTCCGCTGACGCATGTCTACGCCCGCGACCGGCTGGCCGGGGAGACCTTCGGCTACACGCTGCTGGCGTTCTCCTCCGCCACCTTCGTCATGTGGGCAGCGCTGTCCGCCGGGCGCACACCGACGCTCGTCGGTTCACTGCTGGCCTGGGCACCGCTGCGCTTCTGCGGTAAATACAGCTACGCCATGTATGTCTTCCATAACCTGCTGCACACGCTGCTCGGGGAGCCCTGGCTCATCGGCAGGTTCGGCAAACAGCCGCCGCCCCAGATCGCATTTGCCTACACCCTTGCAGTGCTGCTGATCTCCTACGCTCTGGCCCTGTGCAGTTATCACGCGCTGGAGAAGCCCTTCCTGAATCTCAAGCGATTCTTTGAGTCCCGCGGCCGGACCACAGCTGTCAGTTGATGCTCTTCGAGCCGACGTTGGACATGGCGCTCTCGACCCCGGTGGTGGTATAGGCGGCGATACCGAAATACCAGGTTCCCGAGCGGAGATTGCTCACGACATACTTTGTCAGGCTTGGATTCGCCAGCACCACGACGGTGTTCATGGCGTTGGGCGAGGTGCCGTAGTGGACGTGATATCCGGCCAGATCCGTGAGCGCCGAGCCATTGGTGTTCTTGGTCACGGGCGTCCAGGTGAGCGCGGCGCTGCCGTTGGCAACCTGGTTCACGCTGATGCTGAAGGCCGGCAGCGAGGCGCTCGCGCTGCCGTCGCTGACGCTGATCACGATGTTTGCATAGCTGCCGGCACTGGCGGCCGCCGGCGTGCCGCTGAGCGTGCCGTTCGCTGCATTGAAACTCGCCCACCCCGGCAGGTTCTGCACGCTGAAGGTGAGCGTCGTGCCGCTCGGGCCGCTCGCCGTCGGCGTGAAGGCGTACGGTGAGCCGACGTTGACCGCGGTCGGCGGATTTCCGGAGATGGTCGGCTTGGCGGGGTTGGAGACCGTGATCGTGAAGGCCGCGAGCGCCGCCGACTGCGTGCCGTTGCTCACGCTGATGGCGATGTTCGAGTAGGTCCCCGCCTGTGATGCCGACGGGGTTCCGCTCAGCGCGCCGTTGCTGGCACTGAAGCTCGCCCAGCCCGGCTTGTTCTGTATCGAGAACGTCAGCGTGCTGCCGCTCGCAGCATTGGTGGTGGGCTGGAAGGAATAGCTGTTGCCGACGACCACCTGGGCGGGCGGATTACCGGAAATGGTGAGTGCCGACACCACCTTGACGGCAAACGGCGCGAGCGCCACCGACTGTGTACCGTCGCTGACGCTGATGACGATGTTGCCGTACGTGCCCGACTGGCTCGCGGTCGGCGTGCCCGACAGCATGCCAGTGGTCGCGCTGAAGGTCGCCCAGACCGGGCGGTTCTGGATAGCGAAGGTTAGCGCACTGCCGGCCGGCGCGTTGGTCGTCGGCTGAAACGCGTAGCTCTTGCCGGCGACGACTTGGGTGGCCGGGGCACCGGAGATGGTGAGCGGTGCGACAACCTTGATCGAGAATGCCGGCAGCGAGGCGGAGAGCGTGCCGTCGCTGACACTGATGAGTATCCCCGCGTAGCTGCCGGCCTGGGCGGAGGTCGGCGAGCCGCTCAGCGTACCGCTGGCGGGATTGAAACTCGCCCATCCCGGCAGGTTTTGCACGCTGAAGGTGAGGGTGGTGCCGCGCGGACCGCTCGCGATCGGCGTGAAGCCATAGAGCGACCCGGCCGTGACGCTCGTGGCCGGCGTGCCGGCAATCGTCGGCGGATTGGGCCCTGCGGGACTCGTTACGGTGATGGCGAAGGCGGTCAGAGCGCTCGACTGCACGCCGTCGGTGACCGCGATGAGGATGCCCGGGAAGCTACCCGTCTGGGTCGGCGTGCCGGCGAGCTGACCTGTCGAGGCGTCGAAGCTCGCCCAGGCGGGCAGGTTCTGCACGGAGAACGTCAGCACGGTCCCCGGCGGGGCGCTGGTCGTCGGCTGGAACGAGTATCCCGAGCCGACGGTCACCGACGCTGCCGGAGCTCCGGAGATGGTGAGCGGCGCGACCACCGCGATCGAGAAGGCCGGCAGCGCGGCGCTCGCCAGCCCGTTGCTCACCGTGATCTGAATGTTGGCGAAGGTCCCGACGCTGGCCGCGGTCGGTGTTCCCGACACCTGGCCGCTGCTGTTGCTGAAGCTCGCCCACGGCGGCAGGTTGGCCGCCGTAAAGGTCAGCGCAGCGCCGCTGGCATCGGAGGCAGTCGGTGTGAAGGTGTAGCTCTGCCCGGCCACCACACTCGCCGGCGGCGTGCCGGAGATGGCGGGCGTGCCGGGATCCGATGGCGTCGAAGTGCCGCCATTGCCGGTGGAGCTGGCCGAGCTGGTAGCGGAGTTGGAGGCCGAGCCAGATCCCGTGGAGGTGGCCTGCCCGCAGGCGACCAGCGTCAGCGCACAGGCGAGCGCGACAAAGCCTGCACGCAGGCGGCGAACGGCGACCGCGCAAACCATCCTGCAACCCCTCCCGGTTGACGTCAAGTTTGCAAGAGCAGCAGAGACCCTTGGCAGCGTTGTATTGACGGACGCGGCTCAGCCGCGATACCGGCAACTCCGCTATCTCGAGATCATGCAAGCGATATGACCTGAGACCGGAAGCTTTGCGTCCCCGTCTCGCGACGGGTTTGCCCTTGCGTACGCGAGGAAGTAGACGCTCTCGCGCGCGAGCTCGCAATCTGTCTCTGCCCACCGACAAGTGTTGGAGGTGTTGGAGATGTTGGTTGCAACGCCGATGACGCACTGCACCACCGGGAGGAGTCGCCGGCAACAGATTATGTTTCTGGCGGCTAAGATACCTGGCGGCGCGCTGCGACCGGCGGCGCCCGTTACCGCGACCCGCCGCGGCGCGAGCGCTCCTTCGAGCGTTGGCGCCGTCGGTGACCCCAAGGTCGCCGGGCCCGGCCGGCGCGGCAGCGAAATCAAGCTGTCGCGTGCAGTGGGCTGTCGCATGCAGCGAGTACCCTGTCACGGACAGCGCAGGCGCGATGCGGTCAACATTCACCACGGCCCGCGCCCCGATCGCGCAGCGGCTGAGGAACTAAACCACCGGCTGGGTGACTGAACCCCTGAGGGACCGTCGCTCATAGGAGACGGCTTTAGTATTGACAATCCGTCAGATATGACGCTAGAATAAGGGTCCGGCCGTATGGACTTTGGCCACAGAAGAAGCTTCGCCAGATGAGCGAACCGTTCATCGTAAAGAACTCCCTGACGATCGCTGCGATAGCCGGGTTGCAGATGATCGCTCCCGCGATCATTGCCGTGGCTTCGCTCTACGCGGTGCTGCACCTGTACGGGGTGCCCGTCGACCAGAGCTACCATTCGATGGCGGCCATCGTGGGGCTGCTCGCACTGCTGCTGCCGCGGCCGCCGCGAACCCTGCAGAGCCAACTGCTGTCGAATTCGCTGCCGATGGCCCTGGGGGTTGTGGCGCGCTGGATGGCGCTGCTGGGCGCGTTGCTCGCGATCGGTTACGCGACGAAGTTCTCGGCGCACTACTCGCGGCGCGCCGTGTTCACCTGGGCGGTGCTCGGACCCGCGCTCATCGTCCTGACCACGCTTGCGCTGCAGGAGATCATGAGGCGCTACCTGCGCGATCCCTCCAATGCCCGCAAGGCGGTGCTGGCCGGCTGCACGGAATCGAGCCTGGCACTGGTAAAGCGGCTGAGGCAATCCGCGGAATACGGACTGACGGTCGCCGGATTTTTTGACGATCGCGGGCGCGAACGCCTCAATATCGATCAGGACGTGCAACTGCTCGGCAAGCTGAGCCATCTGGCCGCTTACGCGCGGGCGCACAAAATCGACGTGATCTTCATTGCCTTGCCCGTGAGGGAGGTCGCGCGGGTCATGGAGCTGATCAACGAGCTCCGCGACACCACGGCATCGATCTACTACCTGCCGGACATCATCGTGTTCGACCTGATCCAGGCGCGCAGCATTTCCATCGGCGGCATCCCGGCGCTGTCGATGTGCGAGACGCCGTTCTTCGGTTACCGCGCGATCGCCAAGCGCACCACCGATGTGCTGATCTCCGCGGCCGCGCTGCTGCTGCTTGCGCCGTTGATGATCGCCGTTGCGCTGCTGGTGCGCCTGAGCTCACCAGGCCCGATCATCTTCCGCCAGCGCCGCTATGGGCTGAACGGCGAGGAGATCGTCGTCTACAAGTTTCGCACCATGACAGTGACCGACGACGGTGCGACGATCGTGCAGGCGACCAAGTACGATCCGCGCATGACCCGCATCGGGCGCTTCCTGCGACGCTACTCGCTCGATGAGTTGCCGCAGCTGATCAACGTGCTGGAGGGCCCGATGAGCCTCGTCGGGCCGCGTCCGCATGCGGTCGCGCACAACGAGCACTATCGCAAGCTCATCAGTGGCTACATGGTGCGCCACAAGGTGAAGCCGGGCATCACCGGACTCGCACAGGTGAACGGTCTGCGCGGGGAAACGAAGAATATCGAGCAGATGGAACAGCGCATACGCTTCGACCTCGAGTACCTGCGCACCTGGTCTCTCAGGCTCGATCTGGAAATCCTGCTGAAGACGATACTTTGCGTCTTCAACGACGCGAAGGCATTTTAGAATCCGCCCCCGCAGCAACCAATGCGCCGCGCGCTACGGCGTTCGCCCAGCATGAAAACGCCCATCACCAAGAGGGTCAAGGGGGCGCTCGGCCGTGCGGCGGCGCTGGCGGGCGTGTTTGCCCGGGACTTCCGCTCCAAGATGATCATCGTGACGTTCCATCGCATCAACGATGACTTGCCCGAGGACGGGCTGACCGCCAGCTCCGCCAAGTTCGCCACGTTCTGCCACTTCTTTCGTGCCCACTTCAAGGTCGTGCCGCTGGCGCAGCAGGTGGCAGGCTGCGGCGCCGGTGAGGATATGGGCGGCACCCTGTCGATCACCTTCGACGACGGCTATCGCGACAACTTCGAGGTCGCGGCGCCGATTCTGCGCAGACTGAACCTGCCGGCGACCTTCTTTCCCGTGACCGCCTTCATCGGCACGCGAACCGTGGCGCCGTGGGATCGCGAGCTGCTGCAACAACCCGGCTGGATGGACTGGGAGCAGCTGCGCACGCTCGCTGCCCAGGGCTTCGAGATCGGCTGCCACACCGACTCGCACCTCGACCTGGGCACCGCCGATGCCGCGAGCGCGCGCGCGGAACTGGAGGTGTCCAGCCGCAAGCTGCACGAGCAACTGGGCAGGCCGGTGCGGCTCTTTGCCTACCCGTTCGGCGGCCGCGACAACCTTTCCGCGCGCGCGCGCGAACTGGTGCGCGAGGCGGGCTTCACGTGCTGCGTCTCATGCTACGGTGGTGTCAACGGTCCCGGCGCGAACCCTTTCGATCTGAAGCGCATCACGATCGGTCAGGGTTTCGTGACTCCGGATCAATTCGGGTTCGACCTGCTCATCGGCAGGGCTTGAGCGCTCCGCCTGAGCCGTCCGGCGTGCACGTGCCGCAGAAATATGACCGCAGCGTCATGTTTCTGCTGAATTCCCTCAACGTGGGCGGATCCGAGCGCAAGACGGTGCGGCTCGCCAACGCACTTGCGGCCGGCGAGCAGCGGGTCGTGCTCGCCTATCTGGATTCTCCCGAGACGCTGCTGTCGGAAGTACACCCCGCCGTTGCCACGGTGAACCTGCACCGCCGCGGCAAGTTCTCGATGCGCTCACTGCGCAGGCTCGCCACCGTTGTCAGAGAGCGCAACGTCGCTACGCTCGTCGCCATGAACCTCTACCCCGCCCTGTATGCCGTTGCGGCCGGCTGGCTGTGCAGGAATCTGTCCGTGCGGGTCGCCGCTTGCGTCAACACCACCGAGTTTGCGACACGCAAGGAACGGCTGCAGATGCTCCTGTACCGCCACGTGCTGCGGCGAGCGGACCTGGTCGTTTTCGGTGCCGAGTGCCAACGTCGGCTGTGGTGCTCCCGGTACGGTCTGGACGCTTCGTCACATAAAGCCGCAGTGCTCTACAACGGTGTTGACACTGCCGAGTTCGCACGCGCACGCGTTGCGCCGGCGGCGCTCGGCCAGCCCGCGGGGCGGGTAATGCTGGGTACGGTGGGCGCGTTGCGCGTCGAGAAGGCGCAGGTCGACCTGGTCCGAGCCGTGCATGAGCTGACAGCGCGCGGCGTCGACGTGGGAGCCGTCATTGTCGGCGACGGACCCGCACGAGGGCAGATCGAGCGCGAGATCCAGCGCCTGGGTGTTGCCGGCAGAGTGCACCTGGCCGGCACCGCGCAGGATGTCCGCCCGTATCTGGCGGCCATGGATATCTTCGTGTTGCCGTCCGTTGCGGTTGAGACATTCTCAAACGCTGCTCTGGAAGCGATGGCAATGTCCTGCCCGGTGGTAGCGGCGCGGGTCGGTGGGATGGAGGAGATGCTGCAGTTCGGCGGTGGCATGACGTACCCGCCGGGCGAGGTAAGATCACTGTGCGAGCTGCTGACGCCCCTGGCAGCGAACCGCGACGCACGCCGCGAACTGGGCGAGCGGGCGCGCCAGGCCGCCGAGAGACATTTCAGTTTTCGCCGGATGTTGAGTGATTTCGAAGAGCGCGTGCTGCACGCGCAATCCGCACGCTAAGCTTTAACCCACTTCGCTCACTACCGATGGCGCGAAGGCGCGCGGCGCGCCGCTGTCGCAGACGCGCGGCTCGGCACCCTGCTGCTGATGCTCGAGCCACGCCTGGAACATCAGTACGCTCCAGAGCAGCTCACCTCCGTATGCCCATTCCGACCGCCCGGTCAGCAAGGACTCCCACACGTTCCGAATCGGTACCGGGTTGAGATAGCCTTCGCGCTCGAGCCGCCGCTCGTCGAGCAGACTCTCCGCCCAGTCGCGCAACGGTCCACGCAGCCAGCGGTATATAGGCACGGCGAAACCGGCCTTCGGGCGCTCGAAGAGCTCCGGCGGCACGTAGCGGCTCAGGAGTGTGCGCAGCACGAGCTTGCCGCGCCCGTCCTTGAGCTTCAGCGCCAGTGGCAGGCGCCAGGCGAACTCCAGGACCCGGTGATCGAGCAGCGGCGCGCGCACCTCGAGGGCAACAGCCATGCTCGCCCGATCGACCTTCACGAGAATGTCATCAGGAAGGTAGGTGAGGGTGTCGAGCAGCATCATCTGCTCCACGAACCGGTCGAGGTCCTCCTTCCCGGGCGCCTCGTCCAGCAGCGTCCGTGGTTCCCGGCCATCCACCACCAGCTTCATCGGTGCGAGCCAGTAGGACATCAGATGCCGGTACAGGGCTTGGGGCGTGTCACATCCGAGGCGATCGGCCAGACGCAGCATCCGGTAACCGACGCCGTCGCTCCGCAGCTTGACTGGGGCGATCGGCGGCGCGAGCCGCGCCAGCCGGTCCCAGAATGGCATGGGTACCTGAGGGATGCCCCGGCTCAGCGTGCGCAGCAGCCAGGCCGGCGCACGCGACATTCGAGCGCAGATGTCGCGCGCTTGCGCGTAGCGGGTGTAGCCGCCGAAGGCTTCGTCACCGCCGTCACCCGAGAGCGCCACGGTCACGTGCTGGCGTGCCATGGCGCACACCAGCGCAGTCGGTATTTGTGACGCGTCGGCAAAAGGCTCGTCGTACAGCAGCGGCAAGCGTGGAATGACTGCCAGGGTCTCCTTGGGCGTCAGATACATTTCCGTATGGTCAGTACCGAGATGCCGGGCAACCGCCTTGGCATAGCGAGCCTCGTTATACGCATCCTCGTGGAAGCCGATCGTGAACGTGCGTACCGGGCGGTTACTGAGCGCTTGCATGAGGGCGACGATGAGCGAGGAGTCGATGCCGCCGGACAAGAAAGCCCCGAGGGGAACGTCGGCGATCATGCGCAGCTGCACGGCATCGCGCAGCAGGGCATCCAGCTGGTCGGTCGCCTCGTCAGGAGAGAGTGCAAGGGTTGCGGCCGCGGCTGCGGCCTGAACCTCTGCAGCGTTCCAGAAGCACTGGCGTTCGAGCTCCACGACTGAATGTCGCCGCGCTGCAAAGCGTACGAAGTGCGCCGGCTCGAGCTTGTACACCCCTTCATAAATTGTGCGAGGTCCGGCTATGTAGGAATAGCGCAGCAGCAACGTGAGCGCCTGCCGATCGATATTCGCAGCGAATCCGGGAAAGGCCCGCAGCGCCTTGAGCTCGGAGCCAAAGATCAATCTGCCGTCCGCCACCGAGTAATACAGAGGCTTCTTGCCGAGCCTGTCCCGTACCAGGGTCAGCTCGTCCTGCGCCGAGTCCCATAGTGCGAACGCAAACATGCCGACGAAGCGGCGCAACGACGGTTCGAGGCCCCACTCCTCGAACGCAGCCAGCATGACCTCGGTGTCGCTGTGTCCGCGAAAGCGGTGCCCGAGTCCCTCCAGATCGGCACGGATTCTCAGGAAGTTATAAATCTCGCCATTGAAGACGATGATGTAACGGCCGCTGGCGGAGCGCATCGGCTGCCGCCCTTCCTCGGTAAGGTCGACGATCGCGAGCCGGCGGTGCGCCAGCGCGATGCCGTGAGCCGCATCGAACCAATGGCCCTGGGCGTCGGGCCCACGATGAGCGATGGTATCGTTCATCCGCCGCAACACTTCCGTCGCGTCGCGCGCCGGCTGCGGTGTGTAAAACCCGACGATACCGCACATCAGAAGTTCCTTCGCCTCGCCTCAGCAGCGTTGCGCATGCTCGCCGCTGCACGACATATGCCGGACGCACGGGGGCATGGGCAACATCTCCAGCGGCTGATGATACGATACACAATGATGACGGCCCGCATCTGCTTCGTCGGCCTGGAAAATCTTCCCGTACTGGCCGCCGAATTCGAGCAGCGGGGAGTCGGCGGCGCACAGGTGCAGCAGACGTTGCTGGCCAGGGCGCTCGTCCGGCGTGGCTTTCCGGTCTCGATGGTCGTCGGGGACTACGGGCAGGCGGATGGGACAACCTGGAGCGGCGTGCAGACCTACAAAGCGTACAGTGCCCGTGAGGGAATTCCGGTGCTGCGCTTTGTGCATCCGCGCTGGAGCAAGCTGTGGGGGGCGCTGCGACGCGCGGATGCCGATGTTTACTATGTGAGCTGCGCAGGCGCCCAGGTCGGACAGGTTGCCCTGTGGGCAGCCCGCAACGGTCGCCGCATGATCTTCCGGGTGGCGAGCGATGCCGATTGTCAGCCCGACCGGCTGCTGATCTCCTTCTGGCGCGACCGCAAGCTGTACGAGTACGGACTGCGTCGTGCCGCAGCGATCCTCGCCCAAAGCGCCACGCAGCAGGAGCTGCTGCGGAGGAATTACGACGTGCCCAGCACGGTGGCTGCCTCGCTGGTGGATGCACCGGAGCGTTGGCTCTCCTTTACCGAGCGCGACATAGCGCTGCTGTGGGTCAGCAACATCCAGCCACTGAAACGGCCGGACATGTTTCTGCAGCTGGCGCGCAGCCTGAATGCCTGTGCTGCGAGCATGGTCGGTGGGACCCAGCCCGGCGCCCTCGAGCTGTTCGATGAGATCCGCGCACGTGCCGCGGGCGTCGGCAATCTGACGTTCCACGGCCCGCGGCCGTACCGAGCCACCAATGATCTCTTCGACCGTGCGCGCGTGTTCGTCAATACTTCCGAGACCGAAGGCTTTCCGAATACCTTCCTGCAGGCCTGGATCCGGGGCGTCCCGGTGATTTCATTCTTCGATCCCGATAATGTCATCCGCCGCGAAGGGCTGGGCCATGCGGCAGGAAATCTCGAAGAGATGACAAGTGCCGCTCACCACCTCGCGACGGATGCGCAAGCGTGGCTCCAAACGAGCGCGCGGTGCCGAGCGTACATCGCACGGCACTATAGCGAGGACCAGATACTCGCTCCTTATCTGTCTACTGTCGGCCGAGTCGCGAGCGGCTCGCCGGTGACCGTGGCCCCCGCTTAAGGGGTGAGGAGTGCTGAACGTGGTGGCAGACTCGCAACGCTCTCCCGAGCAGATCCGCGAACAATACGAGGTCGAGAAGGCACTTGCGGCGCGCCTGCGCGGCGGCACGGCCGAGGAGCGCAAGCGGCTGTACGGCAAGCTCTACGACGAGATGTACCAGCGCCTGCCGCACCATCCACAACTCACGCGCAAGGTGTCGGCGGAGGAAACCGCAGCCACCATCGGCGGGCAATTGAAGTTTTTGGGCCGCTTCATCGGCAAGGACACAACCTATCTGGAAGTGGGTCCGGGGGATTGTGCACTCACGCTCGAGGTGGCCAGGCAGGTGCGCAAGGCGATCGGCGTCGACGTTTCCGCCGAGGTCACCTCCTCCGATCAGCGCCGCAGCAACTTTGAGTTGAAACTCTCGGATGGCACCTCGATACCGGTGCCGGCCGGCTCGATCGATGTTGCCTACAGCAACCAGCTGATGGAGCACCTGCACCCGGATGATGCGCGCACCCAGCTCGTCAATCTGAGCCGCGCCCTGAGGGTCGGCGGCCTGTACGTGTGCGTGACGCCCAACCGCCTCACCGGCCCGCACGACATCTCGCTGGGGTTCGATGCGGTCGCGACCGGCTTTCACCTGCGCGAGTACACCAACGCGGAGCTAATCGACCTGTTTCGCGAGTGCGGATTTGGGCCGGTGAGGATCTACAACAGCATCCGCGGCCGCACGTTTCGCGTGCCGACCGGACCACTGCTCGCCTTCGAGCGCTGGCTCGTGCGCCAGCCGCCGCAGCGCCAGGGTGCCCTGCTGCGCCAACCCCTGGTGCGCAAGCTGCTCAACAACGTCCGCCTGGTGGCGGTCAAGTCCGGCAGGGTCGCTGCGGGCGCCGCGCCATAGAGCCGCGCGGACCAGCCTCACAGATTGTATTCCCGCTGCCAGATCTCCAGGTTGAGCAGGCACCACAGCAGCTTTTCGTGATTGTGACGGCCGGCGAAATGCTCCTCGAGCACGCGGCGCAGTTCCTGCGGCCGGTAGTAATCGCGGGTGCGCGAGTCGTTACCCGTCAGGTGTGCGAGCAGATAGTCCCGCATCGAGGTGCGGAACCACTCGTTGACCGGGACACGGAATCCGACCTTGGGGCGTTGCAGGATGCGTGCCGGCAGCAAGCGACGCATCGCCAGCCGCAGGATGCGCTTGGTCGTGAAGCCGCGCACCCGCCAGGCATCCGGTAACGCGGAGACGAACGCCGCGAGCTCATGGTCCAGGAACGGCATGCGCGCCTCGATCGAGGCGGCCATGGTCATGCGATCCCCGCGCTCGAGCAGGTTGTCCGGCAGCCAGCTCGTCTGGTCGAAGAACAGAATGGCGCGCAGCGGCGAGTCACCGGGCGCGACACCGAACTGCACCGCTTGGGCAGCATCAGCAGGCGGCGCGGCGAACGTCAGCAGGCGTGCGCAGCCCTCATCGCTGAGTGCGCCAAACCAGCGCGGCATGCGCTCAAAACGCGACTCGATGCCGAGGTTGGCAATCGCCGTCTTGGCGCGGCGGAAGCGGTAGGGCAGGGCCTGGATCGCCGGCTCGATCAGGTCGCCGCGCAACCAGCGCGGCAGGCGCTGATACGCTGCGGCATAGCGCTCGTAGACGTGCTTGGGATAGCCGCCCAGCACCTCATCAGACCCCTCGCCGGTCAGTACCATCTTGACGGTGCGGCGCGCCTCGCGGGCGAGCAGGTAAATGGGAATGTCCGAGGGCTCGGCGACCGGTGCGTCGCGAAAGCGCGTCAGCGCAGGCAGATGCTCCAGCAGATGCGCCTGCGAGACCACGAGCTCGTGGTGCTCGGTGCCGAACAGCTCGGCGATGGTCCTGGCGTGGCGCAGCTCGCTGTAGGCGCTCTCGTCAAAGCCGACGGAGAAGGTCTTGACCGCATGGCTCGAATGCCGTGCCATCAGGCCGACGATCGCCGAGGAATCGATGCCGCCGGAGAGAAATGCCCCAAACGGCACATCCGACATCATCCTGATGCGAACCGATTCCTCGAGAAGCTCGAGAAAGCTGCCGACCGGATCGGCACACTGCCGCGGTTCGCCCAGGCAGGCGCCATCGGGCGGCAAATAGAATCGCGATTCGCTCGTGCCGGCAGCATCACACAACATCCAGCTTCCCGGCATGAGCTTGCGCACATCGGCAAACAGCGTGGCGGGGGCGGGCACGTAGCGGTAGCGGAAGTAATCCCAAAGCGCCGCGTGATTGACGCGCGGCACCACGCCGGGAAATTGCAGCAGCGCCTTGATCTCCGAGGCGAACAGCAGCGTGCCATGGTGCGAGTACACGAACAGCGGCTTCTTGCCGAACCGGTCGCGTGCCAGAAACAGGCGTTCACGACGCGCGTCCCAGATCGCGAACGCAAACATGCCGCGCAACCGCGCCAGGCAATCGGTCCCCCACTGTTCATAGGCATGCACCACCACTTCCGTGTCGGAGCTGGTGTGGAAGCGGTGACCGCAGGCGCTCAGCTCAGCGCGCAGCCCCTCGAAATTGTAGATCTCGCCGTTGTAGACGATCTGCAGCGCGCCATCGGCGCTGCCGAGGGGCTGGTGACCGGTGGACAGATCGATGATGGAAAGCCGGCGATGACCGAGTCCCACGCGCGCCCGTCCGTCGGCGGTGGCGCTCTCGAAGTAGCCCACATCGTCCGGGCCGCGGTGCGCGATCGCCGCGGTCATGCGCTGCAGTGCCGGGCTCAAATCCTCGCGCGCGCTGGTCGAAAAGTATCCGGCGATGCCGCACATTATTAATTATGACACGTGGTCGCTGGCGGCCGTTTTTCGCCTGCGGCCAATCGTAGCTGAATTACCCCGGACGCATCGGTAGACTTGTGCACGGAAGCGGGCGGACAGCGGTCCGCCGCTGACGCGGGCCATTTCCCAGGAGCGTCGATCCGTATGCGCGGCATGGCCCATCAGGCGGCGATCCTGTCCGTGACGCGGATCGCGAACTACGGGCTGATGATCATCAGCCCGATCATTCTGGTGCGCTTCCTGAGCGTGATCGACTTCGGTCGGTACCGCGAATTCCTGCTGTACGCCTCGCTGCTGCAGACCGCCGCCGCTTTCGCCATCGGCGAAAGCCTGCTGTATTTCATACCACTGCATCCGGCGAGTCCGTGGCGGGTGCTGCGCCAGACGATGATCCTGACGGCCGTGGTCAGCGGGTGCGTCGTCGGCGCCTTCGTGGTCGTCGACCTGCTGGTGCCCGGGGGACTCGTCGGACCCTATCTGGTGCCGGTAGCGCTCTACGTACTGCTGTTCGTGAACGTGGATTGCTGGGAGAACCTCTGGCTGGCTACGCGGCGGCCGGTGCCGGTGTTTGTGTACACTGCCTTGCGACTCGTGGCCCGCCTGCTGGTGGTCGTGTGCGTCGCGGTCGTCACCAACGATGTCACGACGATCATCTGGTCGCTGGTCGGCCTCGAAGCGCTGCGTTTCTCCGGCTCGCTCATCGCATGGAAGGTCGCGGACCGTTCGCGCTTCGAGCCGCCGCTCGAGGGTATGACCCGCCAACAGTTGCGATTCTGCGTGCCGTTCGGTCTGGCGACGGTGCTGACCATGCTCAGCAGAAACCTCGGCAACGTCGTCATCGCAAAGTATCTCGGCGTGGCCGCTCTGGCGCAGCTGACCATCGGCACTTACGGCGAGCCGATAATTCTCGCGCTGCGCAACTCCATCTCGACGGTGGTGCTGCCGGAACTGGTGCGCCTGGGCGGGCGCTCGCCGGACGACGCGCTGCGGCTGTGGCACCGCACCGTGGTCATCAACTGCCTGTTGCTGTTTCCCATGGCCGCCATCGTGGCCTGGTACGCAGAGCCGCTGATCGTCAAGGCGTTCGGCGCCAGCTATCGGCCGGCCATCCCGGTGCTGCAGTGGTACGCCCTGGTCATTGTGTGTGCGTGTGTCGATTTCTCGCCGCTGCTGCGCGCCATCAACAGGACGCGTGCATTCGTAGCGGCCAGTGTGGTGGCAGCGCTCGCCAACGGCCTCACGCTCGTGGTGCTGCTGCCGGCCACCGGCGTCGTGGGAGCGGCAGTCGGTCTCGCCGTCGCGAACCTCGTCGCGACCGTCTACCTCGGGTTCAGCGTGAGCCGCCTGTATGGCAGCGGCCTGCGCCGACTGCTGCCCTGGGCCCCGGTGGCGAAGGTCGCCCTGTGCGCCGCCGGTGGCGCGGTGATCGCCTTCGGGATCACTTTCGAGTCGCGGGCGAGCCTGCTCGGCGCGGTGTGCGGTTCGCTGCTCTACGGTGCGGTGTTCGTGGTGCTGTTGAAGGCCGCCCGCCTCGAGGAGGCGAGCGATCTGTTGCGCCGGCTCAGGACCCTGGCCCCGGGGCCTCGTGGGCCGTGAGGCATCGCTTCTTAGGTCACTGCACGGTGAGCGACGGCGCGTCGGGGACCGCTTGCGAGGTCAGGCGCTGCAGGATCACACCGTCGCGATCGTTCAGGGTCACGGTGGTCACCGTCTGACCGTTGTTGATGCTGGGGGCCTGTGTTCCGGAGAGGTGCTTGTAGCTCGTCTCCAGAGTGACGGTCTGAGTGCCGTTGCCTTTGGGATTAACGAGTGAGATGCCGTTCACGAAGTCGCGCCTCCATACACCGTTCTGATAAACGGTGAGTCCGCCGTTAGAGTACGTCGCAGTGGCCGATCCCGCAGGACCTGCGGCGGGGGCACCTAAGTTGAAGTTGAACTCGTCATACAGCGGGACGGTGTCAGTCGTGCCGGCGTTGGAATGGTAGTAGTACGCGTTATCCAGCAGGCACGAGGCGAGCCCATAGCGCATGCCCTGGTAATCTGTTGTCGAACCGTCCTGGTCGAAAATCTGATACCCCGGTGCAGCCGTGGCGTTCATGATGATCTTGTAGGCGTTCATCATCTGCGACCAGCCCTCACTCTCATACGAGTAGCTCTGGCCGATGATGGATTCCATGACCCCGCCATTGAGCATCTGGTTGTAACCAGGGATGGGACCATTGGCCCAGTCAGCCGTATTACCAATGACGTAGCGGCCCGGGAGCGCGGTCTTGAGCAACGTCACATAGGCGGCGTAACCGTCACGCCAGGTCTGCCCGGCAGCGCTCGGGCTCTGCGCAGAACCGCTCTGGCTGTAATCCGCACTGACCCGGGGCTGCCAGAAAACATTGTCAAGATAGACCCCGTCCCAATTGGATGTGAGCTCATTGGCTGCGCTCCAGACCGCGCGCCACGCACGATAAGTGCCATTCGCCGGATTGAGCCCCAGCTGAGCATTGCCATCCGCATCGGTGATGGATCCGTTGGGCCACGCGGTGCGCAGGAACCAGTTGCTAGCACTGACAGCAGAATAGACTGGGGAATAAGCGGACCCGCTGGAGCTGACACCCGGCTCCAGCTCCATGATATTCGTGTAGGGAAAGAGCTTGATGTTCGGATTGAGGGCCTTCACGGCCGCGGCAGCGGAATTGGCAGTGAATCCACCGCCTGACCAACCCGGATACAGGCCAACGACCGCGACACCGACTTTGGCGACGAGTTGCTGATAACTCGGCGTGCCGAAGCTCGACTGCACCGAGCCGGAGATGAGAACGGCGCCGAGACGCGGGAACGGAGGTGGAGTGGACTGCGCAGCCGCAGCGTGAATTTCCGCGATTGCGGCTACTGCCAGCAATCCGGAAACCAACAATCGTCGTGCCTTTGACATCCTCAATCCTCCCCAAGCGCGTGAGTTTCCGAGCTGCGAGCGGCATGAATTGCCTAGCTGTGGATTGAAACGTACACCGTCCGCGGCAGCGATTCACCGTGTCGCGGTTCACGGACAGCCGCCTGGCGCTGCGGGCGATCGTGCGCACCGGGGGTATGTGATGCGCGTCACGTGGTCGCGGCGGCCAACACGGACGTTGTCGTCAGCAGGCGACCGGAGGCTTTTTCACGGCGCGCGACTGGAGCGACCGCGGTGACTCGCAGGCAGGCGCGGTCCGCCACGGTGTGCAACGGTCGCGGGCGAGTCGAGTTGCGTTGCGCCACGCAGTTCGTTACGGGCGGTCGACGGTGCTGTCTGCAGGGCGATCACCGCCATGCGCATCGTCAGCCCACTGTAGATCCAGATGTACAGCCACGGCTTGAAGAGCTGTGAGAAGAACACCGCGCCCGACACCGCCACGATGCCGTAGATGAATGCGATCAGATAGCGTGCTGTCTCGTCGGACGCCTGCCCGGCGGCGCGGCGCGCCGTGATCAGCAGCTGAACAATCACCATCAGATAGCTGGCCAGTCCGATGATCCCGAGCTCGAACCACAGCGAAAGGTAGTGGTTGTGAACGTTATAGAAGAACCCCATCACGTCGTACGCATCCCACCCAAAGCCGGTGATCAGTGTCACCGGGTTGGCCATCATCTTGTCCAGGATCGGCCGCCAGATGTACAGGCGCTCGTCGCTGCTCGTGGCGGGACTGAGGATCAATTCCGTGACACGTTCGGTGAGAATGCCGCCGAACTTGACGCTCGCCAGCGCGAGCACCGGGACGGCGACCGCCCCGAGGATCACGAACAGAGTGGCGGCGCGCCGCCAGGAGATGATGCGACGGCAGAGGTAGGAGCCGAAGACGGTCGCCAGGGCGAGGCCCACGAAGGCGCCGCGCGACCCCGTCATGATCATCAGAGTTGCCGAGACTGAGCCGGCCAGAGCCCAGAACGCCCGTGCCATGCCGCGGGAGGAGAGCGCCGCCGCGACGAAGGCCGGCAGCAGACACACGATTAAGGCCGCCGTTTCGTTCGCGTGGCCGAACGCGCCGTATACGCGGCCAGTCAGGTTGCCCTCGGTGCCGATCGGGGTGATACCGATCTGGAAGAGTCCGGCGACGTTGCCGATGGCAATCGCGTTGGCGGCGGTCACTGCCAGCAGGATGCACTTCAGCAGGAACTTCGCCTCCGGGACCGTGCGCGTTCCATATAGGTACACCGCGAAGACTATGGCGTTATCGAGCAGTTCCGCCTTCAGATCGATGCCGCTGCCGCGCAACGTGTAAAACTTGTATTGGACGAGAACGCCGACGATGAGCCAGCTGAGGGTGGCATACGCGATCAGGACCGCGAACCACAGGTGCAGCCGAGGCAACTCCAACCGCAGCCCGCCGCGCACGACGAAACGGGCGCTCAGGGTGAGCAGGATCAGATAGAGGATCGCGTTCTTGACGCTCAGACCGGGCGCGAGGCTAAGTGTCCAGCCGAACACATCGATGGTCGTGAGGAAAAAGATCAGCAGGGCAAGCAGATAGCGCAATGCTGGATCCTCGCGCGCGTTGCGCCGGGCAAATCACGATACCACCGATGCCGGCCGTACCGGCATGGGACGGAAATGTGCGAGGAGTGACCCGGGTCACAGCTCACGACCGGCGGCATGGCGTCACGTCCACGACTTAAGGTAGCCTGTGCCCCTGGCTCCCACTAACCATGAACCACCCGGCAGGACTGCCCCGTTCGGGCGTGTGCCGCGACGCCCAGGGGGCATAATGCGGGCGATGCTCATCAATCTGTTCCGGTCACTTACGCTGCTGGCGGTGCTCGGCGTCGCACACGCCGATGAGTACACGGTCAAGGCCGGCGATACGCTGGGGATCGCGGTCTGGAAAGAGCCGGATCTCACCAGCAACGCCGTGCTGGTGCGCCCCGATGGGACCTTCTCTTTTCCATTAGTCGGCCAGGTCGATGCGCGCGGCAAGGGGGTCCTCGAGCTGCAGAATCTCATCACCGAGCGGCTGAAGAAATACATTGCCGACCCGGTGGTCACCGTGTCCGTGCAGGAGGTCAAGGGCAATAAAGTATATGTGATCGGCCAGGTCACCAAGCCCGGCGACTTCATCGTCAATCCCGCCGTCAACGTGATGCAGGCGCTCAGCATGGCCGGTGGCACCACCGCATTCGCATCGTTGAACAACATCATCATCCTGCGCCGTACTCCGGCCGGACAGGTCGCCTTGCCGTTCCACTACAACGACGTGGTACATGGCAAGGACCTGCAGCAGAACGTGGAGCTGCAGGCCGGGGACGTCGTGGTCGTACCGTGAGTTCGTCGCGACCAATGCGCGCAGCGCGCGGGACGAGCGCGGCTGCCGCCCTCAGCGGAATTTGCCTGTCATGGGCTGCCGCCCCGGCGGTCGCAACTGACTACCAGTTCAACCCCAGAGTGGAGCTGGCGGGCGGCTACGATGACAACGCGAATCTCGCCGTGACCGGAGCGGACAAGATCGCCTCCTCCGACGCCATGGCGGACGCACGAGTCGACCTGGTGGCACGGGAATCCAACTGGGAATGGCAGCTCACGCCCGAGGCGCGCGGCACCTGGTACCCGAGCCACACGGAGCTCGATTCCAACGGGGAGTTTCTCTATCTGAACGGACAGCGCACCGGCGAACGGTACACGCTGGGCCTGGACGGGTACGGCGCGACGCAATCGCTGCTCACGAGCTACCTGCCCACGGCCAATATTGGTACCGGGCTCGGGATCAGTGAGCCGGGTACGACGCTCGTCATCCCGGGCAGCATCCGCCAGAACCTTGGTTATCTCAGTCCGAGCTATACCTTCGAGATGACACCGCGGAGCAGTCTCGCGCTGAATGTGGGCTATACCGACGCGACATTCAGCCAGGAAACGCAGGGTGCGTACGTGGATTACAAGAACGCGACCGGCGCCGTCGGCCTCGTGCTGAAGGCCACCCCCACCGGCTCGCTCACCTTGCGGGCAACCGGGGCGGACTTTCGACCCGACACGGATCGCACCAGCGACACCTACGGCGTGGAAGCGCAGTGGGATGGGAAGCTCTCCGCTACCAAGCAGTATTACCTGCGGATCGGTGCGGCGCGGACGGATTTCTCGGACTCGGGCGCGGGTCCGGGCGCGCCTGAGCTCGCCGCTGCCACCAGCCTGACCGGTGGCGCCGGGACTCAATGGACCTACAGCCTGACCGAGATATTCCTTGACGCCACCCGCAGTATCGCGCCGACCGCCCAGGGCTATGCCGTCAACGAGGACCAGCTGCGCCTGCGCGTGGCGCGGCGCTTCACGCCGCGATTTGCCGGCTTTCTCGGAGTCCGGACCATCTACGAGGATCCGCTGCGCGGGGCCATCGCCCCGACAGCGCGGGTACAGCATTACAATTACGCGACGGCGGGCTTCGAATGGCGCGTGCAGCGGGGGTTTTCGGTGATCGGCGCTTATGACTTCACGGACTACCACTACGGCGGCCCCACCGGCCAGGCGAACTCGGTACAGCTGTCGCTGGTCTACGAGCCTCACCGCCCCGCCGAAGGGCCCGCCATCACCGTCGGCTACTAGCTAATGGATGCAGATAAGGCTGAATTCTCGGATTACGTCGACTCGCTGCGGCGCCGCCGCCGCTTGCTCCTGACCATCTGGGTGCCGATTGTCCTGCTGACGATGCTGCTCGCCGTGGGCCTGCCGAGCGAGTACGGCTCCACGGCCACGTTTCAGCTCAAGACCGACCTCAACGATCACGCCAGGGGGGATAATTACGCCGACCGCTATATTTCCGGCTTGACCGGCACCGTTCTCGGCTCCCCGGAGCTGCGGGCGGCGCTCGGCTCGCTGGCGCCCTATCCGACGCTCAAGGACGATCCGGGCGCCGCGCTCAAGAAGCTGCAGGGCGACGTGCGCGCCGACATGCTCACCCAGAAGATTCTAGACCCGCAGACCGGTCTGGAGCGCAACATCAATACCGGCTTCACGGTCACTTACGTGAACCGCGATCCGGAGACCGCGCAAAGGGTTTCCACCTGGCTCGCGAACGCATTCATCGTGGACGGCCGCCGCGCTGCGGCGGAGCAGGTGCTCACCGAGAGCCGCTTCTACGCGGCCGAGGCCGACCGACAGCGCGCGAAGATCATGGAGAGCGAAGCACGCCTCGCCCGGTTCAAGGAGCAGAACTTCGACCGGCTGCCCGACACGACGCAGGCGAATCTGAACGTCAAGGGCATGACCGATCAGGATCTGCAGGGCGTCGAGCGTGATCTGCTCGCCCAGCAGCAGAACCGCACGTTCATCCTCCAGCAGCTGCAGCAGGCGCGCGCCGCAGGCGGCAACGTGGACACACTGCGTGCGCTGGAGGCTGAGTATGCGAAGAAGGCGGCGGTCTACGACCCGAACCACCCGGACATGATTGCGTTGCGCCAGCAGATCGACGCGATGCGCAGCGGCGCCGCCACCAGCGGCACCGGCTCGGACCTCGAGGCGCAGCTGGCTGCGCAGCGCGCGAGCCTCGCCGAGATGCGCCAGCGTTACAGCGAAGATTACCCGGACGTCAAGCGTCTGGAGCGCTCGATCCAGGAGCTGCAGGCACGCGTCGCTTCCGGTGAAAAGGACTCAACGACCTATGTGAGCCGCACTCCCGCGGTCGTTCAGCTGGAAACGCAGCTGAACGGGGTCGAGACGCAGATCGCCGCGCTGGAACGACAGCGAGGCGAGCTGCGTGAAAAGCAAGCCAATCTGCAAAGCCGCCTGCAGTCTACGCCGGAGGTTGAGCGAGCCTACGACACGCTCAATCGCGACGCGGTCACCGCGCGGCAGATGTACGACCAGCTCAACAGTAAACGAATGGACGCCGACATCCGGGCGGCGGCGATCAAGATTGGCACCGCCGACCAGTTCACCCTGCTGGCTCCGCCTCTGGTTCCCCAGTCGCCGACCAAGCCGCCGCGCATCGGTATCGCCGTCATCGGCGTGATCGCCGCGACCTTCCTGGCTTTGATGGCGGCGCTCGGCGTCAGCGCGCTGGACTCCTCCGTGCGCGGCAGTCGCGATCTCGTGGCGCTTCTGGACCTGACGCCGATCGCCGTCGTGCCGCTGATCCGCAATGCCGAATCGGTGCAGCGGCGCCGGCGGCGACTGACGGCTCTAGCCGCGACGACGCTCGTCGCGGTTCCTCTTTTGTATCTTCTCATTCACTTTGCGGCGCCTTAGATGGGCGCACCGGGATCGGCGACTACCATGTCTGAGGCAGGGAAGGTCTAGTGAGCGTCATCGAAAATGCCCTCTCCAGGGTGAGGAAGCGCGCGGATCGCAAAGCGGCCGACGCTGCGGTGCCGCGCCCCGATCCGAACCAGACCATCCCTGCGGAGCCTCAGCCGACGCGGCAGTTCCAGATGGTGACCCTGGATTCCGCGGTGCTCGAGCGCAATTGCGTGCTGCCGCAGGTCGCTGACCGCCCCGCGCAGCGCGCCTACAAGATCCTGCGTACCCGGTTGCTGCAGCGTCTTGCCGCCAAGCAATGGCGCTCGGTCGCCGTGACCAGCACGACGGCCGGGGACGGCAAGACCCTCACCTCGATCAACCTCGCCATGGCGCTGTCGCAGGAGCCGAACACGCGGGTGTGCCTGGTTGATCTCGACCTGCAGCGTCCGCAGGTGGCCGCCCAGATGGGCCTGCACTGCGAGCGCGGGCTCGGCGATTATCTCCTCGGTGAGGCGGAAGCCCTGCAGGTGATGTACAACTGCGGCTCACCCAGCCTGGTCGTGATTCCGAACACGCGCACGTTCGACCACTCCTCCGAAATGCTGGCCAGTACGCGCATGCTGGAACTGCAGCGGGTGATCGCAGCGGAAATGCCGCGTCACATCGTGATATTCGACATGCCACCGCTCACCTCGGATGACGTGCTCACGTTTGCTCCGCGGGTCGATGCTGTGCTCTTGGTCGTCGCCGAGGGGCGCACCGAGCGCGCCTCGCTGCTGAAGGCGAAGGAGCTGATCGCGGAGATGAACCTCCTGGGGGTTGTGCTGAACTGCTCGTCGGAGCGGGACGGTGCAGCCGCGTATTATTAGCTGACAACTCAACTGACGTTGGCTCCGGTCAGACTCATTCTTCCGGGAACGTGCCGTATTAGCCCCGATTGCGGGGATCTATTTCGAGCCGCTTCGCCACCCGCACCGGCCTCACCGGCCCCGTTTCATCATGCACGCGAAAAACGTATTTAACGTACATTACAAAATTAAACGCTGTGCCGGCTATCGTACCGATGCCGACAGCAATAGATGGGATCTCATGAAGGACTGGAGAAAGGCGGACTGCGACCGCAAACGCCAAATAATTTACGCAGCCACCTCCCAAGCTCGCGACGAAGTAGGCCGCCCACTCGGTGAGGATCCCGCGTCTCAATCGGGGCGTTGCTGAAAATGTGACTCGTCGGTTGATCACCCAGGTCGTCGTTGCTGCGCAAATAAATGAGCAGCCTCGCGCAAGAAAAAGATTCATTCCCAACAGAGTTACGATCAGGTGGAGGACGCCCGCGTCCACCAGGAAGCCGAGCGCGCCGGTGAGTCCGAATCGTATCAGGGTGTGAAGCTGAATCGAACGTCGTGTGTGTGACACGCGCCAACCGTGCGTCACTGTTCGCGGCGAAATCTAATCGGGATCGAAAGGTAGTAAAGCCGCTTCATCTCAATGCGACCACGGGTAACCGTGTGCAGGATCAGACCGCAGACCAGGCTGAGTGATGCCAGCATCATTAATCCAGTCGCGAGCACAGCGGTCGGTAAACGCGGTACGAGACCGGTCCTTAGAAACTCCACGATTACTGGAACGCCAACCGCGAAAGACAGTAAAGCAAGTGAAGCGCTTAGCGCTCCGAAAAATGCGAGCGGTCTTTCTTCTTTCAGCAAGTAGGCGATCGTGCGCATGATTCTTGCGCCATCGCTTATCGTGCGGAGCTTGCTAGAGGACCCTGGTGGACGTTCGCGATACGGAGTGCCAATCTCAGCGATCGGAATGCGCATTTGCAACGCGTGAACGGTCAGCTCTGTTTCGATTTCAAAACCCGTTGAAAGCGCCGGAAAGGACTTCACGAAGCGACGCGACATCACGCGGTACCCGGACAGCATGTCCGAAAAGCGCTTGCCGAACAGTTGTGCGACTAGTCGCGTCAGAAGCCAGTTTCCGAATCGGTGTCCGGTTCGATACGTTTTGCGAGTCGAATCCACTCGAACGGCGCTGACCAGGTCAAGGGAATCGCGCACCAACGCGGCAATTAATTTTTGCGCGCTGGCCGCGTCGTACGTATCGTCGCCATCTACCAGCACATAGATATCGGCCTCGATGTCGGCGAACATTCTCCTGACAACGCACCCCTTCCCCCTTAACGGCTCGCTCCTGACTATTGCACCAGCGTTACGCGCTCGCTCAATAGTGAGATCTGTTGACGCATTGTCGTACACGAACGCCGTCGCGTCCGGAATATGGGTCCTAAACGCGGAGACGACCGCGCTGATCGTCTCTTGCTCGTTGAAACACGGAATTAAAACCGCAATTTCGGGTGTCATCAGGCACACTTCCGGCGTGCAATCCACGATATCGGAGACCGACCTTCGCCCCTACTTCGGGCCATCATGTTCTAGCCGCGGCCAGCCTTGGCGTATCCGGCGGCGGATTTGCTCCTCATCGCTCTCGATCGCATGCCGTGCCTCCGTCCGCAGAATCCACCGGTCGTGCAGTAACCGTCCGATGTGGTCAACGTGGTACGGCACTCCACCGTTGTTAGCAATTCCAGCGCCCAAAGGCGCCGACGCTCGAACTCTGCAGGACTTCCGGTGGGCCGCATGAAGCACGTCCAAGCGGTATGATAGGACGTTTATTTCGCAGGTACCACTGATCCCTCGCGGCTATTTCAGCTTGTTGATTAGATACCCTAGGTATTTAGGTCGGCATCCGCTGACCGGCATCGTTCGAACCGGTCGAAAGTGCGACGCGTGAGTTGGCCTGCCGAAGCTGAGAAGAGAACTTTCACGCCTGCCAGAGGGCACCCGAGTAAAGCCACCACGATGATGATCACGAGCCTTGCCGCGCATTCGCTCCCTCAGATGTGGCTCGCTGCGATTCGAGTGGAACCCGCACCGCCCAGCGCCTTCTGGGGTGGAGCCGAGGTGCGGCTCGAGGCGGCATGCATCTCGCGGCGAATCCCGGCAGCGTGCCAGGTCGCCGCGCACATGTCCTTCTCGCCATGAGCGTGATGCTCGAGAACTTGCTGAAGTTCCGTGAATCCGGCCAGGTGCAACGACGGTTGTTGATCCCGGTCGCATTCATCTTGTTTTCGGCAAATCTCGCGTTCCAGTATCCGGGTTCGTGGATGCCTGACTCCATCATTACGTATAACGAAGCCGTGTCTGGGCACTATTCGGACTGGCAGCCGCCGATCATGGCCTGGCTCTGGTCCCTGGTTCGACGGCTGGTCGACGGGACTCCGGGAATGCTCGTCCTGCAACTGGGGTTCCACTGGCTGGGATTTGCATTAATCGCTGACGGCCTGATGCGCGCCGGCAAGCATCGCTCCGCGTGGCTGGTGCTGTTCTCTGGTGCATTTCCCGTATTTCTCTTTTACAACGGCATAGTCCTGAAGGACGTTGGTATGGCGTCCGCACTGGTCACGGCCTTCGGTCTGGCGTTTCGCTACAGGATCGTCGGCCAGCCCATTTCAAGACCTGCGCTGTGCGTCGCGGCGCTGCTCCTGGCCTACGGCACCCTGGTGCGGATCAACGCGATTTTCGCCTTCGGCCCTTTGTTGATCTATATGTTGCCAGGCCGCGCGAGGCTGATGGGTATTAAGGTCCTGTTCATTCTGACAGGCGTCCTTGCCGGCCTTGCGCTTTCCCTTTCCTCGTTCATCAACCACGACCTGCTCGGGGCTCGATCAAGCGGGGCGATTCAGTCGTTGCAGCTGTTCGATCTGAACGGGATTGCCTATCACACGAGCGACCCGACCGTTCTGCCGGCGCAAATGGCCTTTTCCGCCGCGGACTTGACGCAATGCTACACGCCCTACTGGTGGGACACCTTGTCTCCCTGGGGAACCTGCGGTTTCGCGTGGCGCCGGCTTGGCCCGGACGACTCGCCGGCGCGCAATGCGCTAGGCCACCGTTGGTTGGTGCAGATCGCCGCGCACCCCGTTGCCTACCTGCAGCATCGTCTCAAGGTTTTTAATTCGATCCTGTATTTTCTCGTGCCGGCCAAGCACTGCCGGTATGCACCGGGGTGTGGATTCGTCTACGCAAAAGACGGCACCCGGTCCTTTCCGCCAGTAACGCAACGGGACATACGCGTCGATTACCTGAAAAAGAACTTCATTACGTGGCCAGTCACCTGGCTCGTCGTCGGCCTAATGTTCCTATGGCTCTCGACGCAGATCCCGCACCAGGAAACCGCCGCGGCGGCCCGCGCTTTGTTGCTGTCCGGGTTGTCCTACCTCGCGTTCATGTTGCCGATCGGGGTCGCAACGGATATCCGATACGCATACTGGACAATCATGGCCGTCTTGCTGGCAGTGCTCATCTGCCTGGACGAAGCGAGGAAGGTCTTCAGCTGGCGTGACAAGCGCTGCGTCGCGGGAGTCGCGCTGCTTCTACTAACGATCGTTGCCGGGCTGCTTGCCCGCGTGGCGAATTTCACGGCCTTGGTGACCTGAGTCGAACTGATCTCGGACAGAAGAAAGGGCCACGAATCGGGTGTCCGGCCCCATCAAGAGTAGCCGCCCTTCTTCCTCGCCGGATATCGACGCGGATGTACCGTTGGTTTATCCCCGAGATTGCGACCTCCTACGAATTTCCGCAGCGTGCCGAGGGGCACAGTTATCAAGTTTTCAAGAGGGCGCAACATTTCAATGCGCGAGCCTTGCGTATAGAGCATCGAATTCCCGCGCCATGCGCGCTACGGAGTAGTGCTCCACGACGCGCGCACGCGCGGCCAATGCCAGCCGGTGCAACAGCTGCCGATCGGCCGCGAGTCGCTCCAGGGCATTCGCCAGCGCCTGCGGATCGCGCGCTGGCACCAACAGTCCGTGCACCCCGTCCTGCACCACGTCAGGTATGGCGCCGACCGGTGAGGTCACCGGAACGGCACCGCCCGCCATGGCTTCCAGCAGCGCGTAGGGGAGTCCCTCGCGATAGGTGGGTAACGCCAGAACGTCGGCATCCCGCCAGAGCTGCTGTTTCGCGGACCCGAATAGCGCTCCGACCAGGTACGCTCGATCGCCGAGCCGATCGGTCTCGATTGCGCGGGCAATCTCATCGCGCGCCGGTCCGGAGCCGGCGATCGTCACCTGGACCGCGATGCCGCGATCGCGCAGGATCCTGGCCGCCGTGAGCGTCTCGAAAATTCCCTTGTCGGCGGCGAGCCGCCCGAGATAGGCGACCCTGAGCGGTCGAAGCGCGACATAGCGTTCGGCGCGCAGATCGGCCTCCCCAGGTGACACAGCGTTGGCGATGCGAAGCAGCCGGGCACGAGGCGCGAACTCACCGTAGGCCGCCAGTTCGCTTTGCGCCAGCACCACCACGGTGTCAGGCCAGGTGAGGACGCGCCGCAGCAGCGCCGTGAGCGCAGGCTTCCCGGCGAAGAACTCGCCCGGCAGTGCGCCGCCGTGAACCTGATAAACCACCTTGCAGCCCAGCGCCTTCGCGGTGACTAGATAGACGAGGTCTCGCCAGTAGCTCCTGGGCATGAGCGAGGTATTGATATGCACGATCCGAGGTCGCGAGCGAATCAGGCGAGCGGCAAACGTGAACGGACTGGTGGCGACGCGAAACAATGTGCCCATGCGCCCCTCGGCGCGACCTTCGCTGCCGACCTGAAACTGGCTCAGGCGGAAGCGCTGGGACAAGGTCGATTCGAACAGTTGATTGAGATGCGTGGAGACCCCACTCACCGCGCTGCGCGCCGGGCCGAGCAGCACGACGCTGGGACCGCCTGTGAGTTGCATGCCTGGCGCGTCTATGTCGGACGTTCTTTTATGCGCATCACACAGCTAGGCCGGTCACGCGGGAGTCAAGAGGCCGCCACTGGGTCACACTTCGAGAGACGATTGCTGGGCTCGGGCAATCCTCGGCGCTCGACCTTTTCGATAAGGAAGCGCGGGCGGCCTTTGGTTTCCGAATAGATCTTGGCAACATATTCGCCCACGATGCCAATGCACAGCAGTTGTACACCGCCAAGGAAATAGATTGGAACGGTCGTGGATGCCCATCCGGGTACTGCTCGATTAGTAAACAGTCGTATCGCGAATATCCAGAGAACCATCACCAAGCTAAATAGGCAGACGATACCGCCCAGCCCCGAAATGAAGCGTAAGGGCACCGGACTGAAGGACGTGATGCCATCGAGAGCCAGCTGCAGCATTTTGCGCAATGGGTACTTCGATTCCCCCGCCACGCGCTCGTGACGGTCATACAGCACGGTGGTGGAGCGAAATCCCAGTTGCGGAATGATACCTCGCAAGAACAGATTGACCTCGGTAAAGGATTCGAGTGCCTTGATCGCCTTGCGCCCCATTAAGCGAAAATCCGCGTGATTATAAACGATGTCGATCCCGAAAGAGCGCAGTAGCCGATAGTACCCCACGGCAGTCCACTGCTTGAATCGCGTGTCGGAGTCTCTTGCCCGGCGGACTCCGTATACAATCTCATTCCCTGCCAGGTACGCGGCTACCATCGTTTCGACAATGCCCAGATCGTCCTGAAGATCAGCGTCAATGGAGATCACGGCTTCGCCGTCCGCAGTCAACAACCCGGCAAGCAGCGCATTTTGGTGCCCGCAATTGCGCGACAATTTCACACCAACGAACAAGTCAGATCGCTCTGCCAGGGCTTCAATCATCGGCCACGTAGAATCCGTGCTGCCATCGTCGATCAGCCAGATATTGCTGTCCGAAACGATGATGCCCCGAGCTACCAAGTCGAGCATCAGTCGCTCTAACGCCGGCGCCGTATGCGCCAAGGCCTCTTGTTCGTTGAAGCAAGGCACTACTAGACTTAGTTTCACGTGGGTCCTCCGGTTTTATGGTCGCGAGAGCCACGCCCGTCGTGCGAGAAAGACCACATTGCGTTGCCTAAGAAATTCCACCCCAAAACCACGGCGGTAGCCGCCACCTGCGCCATCAAGTAGGGCATACCAGGCACATGGCCAACTAATACCATGACCGCGTCATTCAACAGCAAACCCGATGCAGTGACGATGGCAAAGCGGCTCGCGGCAATCATGTGCGAGTTCTTGCTTCGGAAATTGAAGTGGTAGTTGAGTAGATAATTGACGACTGCACTGAGGGCGTAGCCGATACTCGAACCAGTCACGGCGCTCGTGCCCCACTTTTCGACCGCCGCGACCAGAACGGCGTACTGTAAAGCCGTAGCGACGACGCCAATGGCGATAAATCCGATAAACTGGCGTACACGCGTGCTATTCATCCGGTTCAGCCAATCGATTGATGTTCGCCGTATGTTTTGACACGTTGCGACAAAAGTTAACGATGCGGCGCCGCCGATCATCCTGGATTTGCCGAAATCCGTAGGTCCCGACCCGCCGATCGCGGCCGACCCACCGCCTGCGGTCAGTACACACGTGGCGAATCATCACGAAGTGACGCTCGTCCTCGGAACCGAAGCTTGCCTTACGGCACATCGGTCGGTCGATAGGCGGTGACCAAATCCGTCGCGACGAGCTTGGTCAACCAGCTGGGCCCACGCCCCGAGGCCAACTCAGAGACAAATGGGGAAGCCGCCGGCACAGAGGCCGTGCTATCGATGATCACGACCCGAACGGAGAAGCGCTTGACAGTGCTATGAAGGAACGTCTCATCCCATTCGTGAGAGCTATATCTAGGTCCGACTAGGGATATCGTCGGCCGCTCGAGCACATAACCCATGGCCTGCCCGTTCGTGGCCATGATCGTGCCGTTTGGTCCAGCCGCTGCGACGATGATATCCCGAGTGGCGCGATCGCCGGCAGCTCTGGAATCAAGTGCCCGGCGCGCGGCCTCGACGGAGACAGACGTCTCGGCGTTCATCCAAGCGTCAAAGTGAACGAAAGCGTAAATCCCGAGCAACGCGATCCAGAACGAGGCCCGTGCGAAGCGGAAGGCATGCGTATGACCCTGTTCGCCCGTGCCGAACGCGGTCTTAGCCAGTAGCAGCAATGCCAGTGGCAGCACAGGGACCAGATATCGTCCCGTCAACTCGATGATCGTGCAGGTCGCGGCATAACCGAGGCACGCCACGTACGTGACAACCACGACCCCGAGCAGGAGTTCGCTGCTCCCGATCGAATCGCAGTCGGGCGTCGTCGAGGTACTTCGACGGCGGCGCGCGACGAGACCCACGACGCAGGCGCCCACCAGCGACAGCACAACGATGGCGCGGATGACCAACAGGTGTGACATCTTGCCGTCACCCACCAGCACATCTCTGATGCACACCGCAATCTCGCGCGTGACTTCGGTAACCGGACGGTGGACCACTTTGTTGTTCCCGCCCTCCCAGCTGCCGACGAGAATGACGTTGCGCAACATCTCCGCGCCGATCGCGGCTGCAGCGACTGAGCACGTCAGCAGAAGCGGCCGCAGGTCGCGGAGCCGTCTCAGCGCCAGTAGGAGGCCCGCATTCGCACAGACGCCGATAAAGATAAATAGTCCTGCATAGCGAAACCAATAGGCGAGCCCGAGAAGGATGCCGGCCGCCGCGGCCGACTCGACCCACCGCTGCCCGGTCTCGGCAGCTTCGAGAGTAGTCACGAGAAGCATCATCGCGGCGAGAACGATGAACGTGAACGATGGGTCGGACAACACGTTGAATAAGAATACGTCCGTCCACCAATTGAGCGCGAACAACCCTAGCAGGACAGCTTGTCCGAACAGGAGGACGCCGATCTTGCGACTCATGATTGCGAGAAGCGCGAGACTGCCGAGGACTGCGACTGCAGACACGAGGCCGCCGGCCAGCTCCCCTGACAGCCCCATGGCCTCGACCGTAGCCACTGCGATCGGATACCCTACTGGCCAGGTCGTTAATGGCGCGGGAATGACACCCCAGGATCGCTCCGCGTCAAAATGGACAAGCGAAGTACGCAGGCCCGACCCGTGCTTGAAATTGCCCGCGACGCTCAGGTACTGGGTGCCGTCATCCGTTACTATGGGCTGAATTCCCGGACCAAGTTTGGTCGCGACGATCACCGCAAGCACGGCGCACCAGAACAGAACTAAGGCGATCGTCGCTACCCCTGGAGCCTTCGGGAGATCGGCAGATTTTCTGGGAATAATCACCGCCTCGCTCGCGTAGAACTTGTGCGGACAACCTAGATTGGCTGTCGCGGGACTTCGCGGGCCCGGCCGCTCTTCATGGCGGCTTGATACGCCTCGAGAAGCCGTGGAACCTGGTGATGCCAGGCGAGGCCGCCTTCGACCCGCTGGCGCCCGATTGCGCCCATCGTGGCGCGTCGCTCAGGATCATCCAGCAGCTGGCACAGCTTCACGGCAAAATCGGCGACGTCGTTCGGGCGTGCGTACAACGAGGCTTCCCCGGCGGAGAAACGTCCCTCGGTCAGGTCGAACTGCACGATCGGCTTGCCGAGCGCCATGTACTCGAGAATCTTGTTCATGGTGGATTTGTCGTTCATCTCATTAGCGCGATCGGGATTCACACACACATCCGCCGTGCTCATGATCTCCCACAATGCGGCATCCGGAATACGGCCGGTGAACTCAACACAGTCCTCGACCGCCAGCTCACGAGCGAGCTGGCGCACGGCTGCCAGCTCCGTGCCGTCGCCGACGATGACAAACTGCACGTCGTTGCGGTGCAGCCTCTGGCGCATGTACGCCACGGCCTCGAGGAGCAGATCCAGTCCCTCCTGCTTGCCGATCACCCCCACATAGCCGACCAGATGCGTCTTGCCGCGGCGCAGCTCGGGGCGCGGTGGCAGCGCGCGCACGCGCGTGAGGTCGGCGCCGCTGCGCACCACGAACACCTTCGCGGGGTCCATGTGGCCGCGCTCGATGGCGATCCGCTGATAGGACTCGTTGGTCGCGATACTCACATCGGCGGCGGCAAAGGTCCAGCGCTCGAGGCGGCACAGCAGCCGGTACCAGACGTCGCGGCGGCCAAACTTCGCCTCGTAGAGCTCGGGATTGATGTCGTGATGGTCGAATATGAAGCGCTTGCCGAATAGCTTGAAAAAGCGGCCGAGCAGGAAGATCGTGTCCGGCGGATTACAGGCATGGATGACGTCAAAGCCGCGCGTGAAGGCGACGCGGATCGCCAGCGCGAACTCCATGAGCAGCGACAAGGCGTACTCGAGGCCGTAACCCAGCGCTGAATTGGCCTCGACCGGCAGCGGGTGGCGGTAGATGTGCACGCCTTCGAGGACCTCGTGTCCTCTGTCATAACCGCGCCCCTTCGGGCAAATGATGCTGACAGCGTGGCCGTGCGCCCGCAGCGCCAGCGCTTCCTGCCACACTCGTCGGTCAAATGGACAGGGAAGGTTCTCGACGATGATGAGAACGCGCCACTTACCAGGCGATGCCGTCATAGCTCTCCATGGGCGAGGGACCTTTCTCCTCGGCCGCGTTCCACACCCCGACGAGGTCGATCACGCATTTCCCCGGCGGCAGGTCGCGCAGCAGGCCGACAAACTCAGCGCCCGCGGAGGCGACGACCAGTACGTCGGCGTGCTCGAGGAGCTGCTCAGGCTGATCCACCATGAGCCGCCCGATATGAGGGATGTGATTGAGAATGTATTCGCGATTGGCTCCCAACAGACTTGCCAGCCTGACGTTCCTGTCATAGACGAGAAGCTCATAACCCTTGCCGATGAGCTGCTCAGCGAGCGTGACGATCGGACTCTCGCGCAGGTCGTCGGTGCCCTCCTTGAAGCTCAGGCCTAGCAGCCCCACGCGTCGCCGACCCGTCGCCCGGATCATCGATAAGGCGTGAGCGATGTGAACCTGGTTGCTCCCGAGGATCGATCCGAGAACCGGCGTATCCACATCGAGCAAGCGTCCCTGATAGGTGAGCGCCCGCACGTCCTTGGGCAGGCAGGAGCCGCCGAACGCGAAGCCGGGACGCAGGTAGGCGCTCGAGACGTTGAGCTTGGTGTCCATGCAGAACAGCCGCATGACCTGCCTGCCATCGACGCCCATCGCCTTGCTCAGGCGTCCGACCTCATTGGCAAAGGTAACCTTGAGCGCGTGCCAGGAGTTGTCGACGTACTTGACCATCTCGGCAGTGCGCAGCTCCGTGACAATGAGGGGAGCCTCCAGCTTCGCGTACAGCTCGCGTACGATGCCGGCGGCACGCTCGTCGGAGGCGCCGATCACGGTCTTGGGCGGATGATCGTAATCGTAGATCGCGGTACCTTCGCGCAGGAATTCCGGGTTGATGCATACGCCGAAATCTTTTCCAGCCTTGCGGCCCGAGGATTCCTCCAGTACTGGGATGACGACGCCTTGCATCGAGCCGGGCAGCAACGTGCTGCGGATCACCACTACGCGATAGCCGCCGCCCGCGCGGAGCTGCTCGCCGATCTGCTGCACGACGCGACGGACATAGGTGAGATCCAGGCTGCCGTTGGCCTGTCCGGGCGTACCGACACAAATGATCAGCACATCGCAGTGTGCGACCGCCGTGACATAGTCGGAGCCTGCGACCAGCCGTCCGCCCGCCACCGCGGCGGCGATGAGCTCCCCGAGCCCGGGCTCCACGATCGGGCTCTCGCCCCGACGCAGAAAATCCACCTTGACGTTACTCGGATCGACCCCGACTACGCTGTGCCCATCTCTGGCAAGGCATGCCGCCGAGACGACCCCGACGTAGCCCAGTCCAAACACCGCAATTTTCATCGGTTTAACGGCCTGTCGTGCGGAAGGTTTCTGTGAAGCCGGCGACGCGCCCACCGCGGGCGCAGCTGCCGGCAACGGCGCCATTGTACGGTACCGAAAGCTGCCACGTGCCCGGGGCGAGCCCTATAATGTACAGAACGAGTGCATCGTCACGAAGATTCGGAAATTCTGCGCAGACCCCTTCGATGTGACAGAGTCGTCGCCGCGCGCACGACGGCGGCGCCGCGCGACTCAGCTGCCGATCCTTAAGCGATTCGGCTGATGCAGCTTCAGTGGGTCCTGAGTCGTCTGCGCGCAATGGGGTTGCGCGAGCTCGGCTATCGAGGGGCGCAGTCCGTGCACACCCGGTGGCAGCGCGCCGGTCTCGGCCGCGCCAAGCCGCTGCCGCCCGATGCGGCACGCGGCAGGCCATGGATCGCTGCCTGGCCAGAGAACCTCGCCGTCAACGCGTACCGGGAAGCGGCTGACGGCATCCTGAGCGGCAAGTTCCGGCTGTTCGGCGACCGCGAGTGGACACTCGGATTTCCGCCGTCCTGGAACCGCGACCCGGCGACCGGCACGAGTGCGCCGCTCGGCTTCGGCATGCTTCTGAACTATCGCGACGCCTCGGTCGTCGGCAACGTCAAGTACCTCTGGGAGCCGAACCGGCACCTCGAGCTCGTGACCCTCGCTCAGGCCTGGCGCCTGACCGGCGAGGCGCGCTTCGCCCAAGCCTGCCGGACATTGGTGGACTCCTGGATCACCCAGTGTCCGTACATGCTCGGTCCGAACTGGACCAGCAGCCTCGAGCTCGCGCTGCGCCTGATCAACTGGTCGTGTGCCTGGCACCTGCTCGGCGGCGACGAGGCAGCAGTGTTCGCTGATCGGGACGGCGAGGCATTCAAGGCGCGCTGGCTGAGCGCCGTGCGGCAACATTGCCACTTCATCGCCGGACACCTGTCGCTCTATTCTTCCGC
This sequence comes from Steroidobacteraceae bacterium, assembly GCA_035482695.1. Taxonomy (GTDB): domain Bacteria; phylum Pseudomonadota; class Gammaproteobacteria; order Steroidobacterales; family Steroidobacteraceae; genus 13-2-20CM-66-19. The sequence goes on from DATHQM010000083.1 coordinate 70,122, forward strand.
CAACAATCATCTGCTCGGAGAGCTGCTCGGCCTCCTGATCGGCGCGACGTCCTGGCCATGCTGGCCGGAGAGCAAGCGCTGGCGGAGGCGGGCGCAGCACAGCTTCGAGCAGCAGGCGCTGCTGCAGAATAGTGTCGACGGTGTCAACAGGGAGCAGGCGATCTGGTACCAGCACGAGGTCGCGGACATGATGCTGCTGGCGGGTTTGACCGCAAGAGCAAATGGGGGCGAGTTCAGCAGCGCCTTCTGGAGCCGCCTCGAGGCCATGCTCGACTTCATCGCCAGCTGCATGGACGTCGGTGGACACGTACCCGCGTTCGGCGATGCGGATGACGCGGTGATCGTGCGCTTCAGCCCAGACCCTGACTTCAACGTGTATCACTCGCTGCTCGCAACCGGAGCGGTGCTCTTCGGGCGAGGCGACTTCAAGCACAAGGCACAGGTCTTCGACGACAAGAGCCGCTGGCTGCTCGGCGACGGCGCCGCGGCGACATTCGCGGCGCTGGCTCCCGATTCTTCAGGCGTGCACGTGCGGCGCCGCTTTGACGCGGGTGGCTACTATATTCTGGGTAGCGAGCTCGAGACCCCCCGTGAGGTGCGCCTGGTGGTCGACGCGGCGCCACTGGGCTACCTCGCAATCGCCGCCCACGGACACGCCGATGCGCTGTCGTTCACCTTGTCGGTCGCGGGACGTCCGCTCTTGATCGATCCGGGTACGTACTCGTATCACACGGAAAGACCTTGGCGCGATCACTTTCGCGGCACCTCGGCTCACAACACCGTGTGCGTCGATCATCTGGACCAGTCCGTCAGCGGCGGTCCGTTTCTGTGGAACCGGCACGCCGCCACTCGCAGCCTGGCGATCGATCTAGGCACAGACGAGCAGCGGATCGTCGCGGAGCACGACGGCTATCGGCGCCTCAACGACCCGGTGATGCATCGACGCGAAATTCTCTACCAGCGCGCTGATCGACTGGTAAGGATCACCGATCAGATTCATTGCGCGGTGCCCCATGCCATCGAGATCTTCTGGCACTTTGCGGAAGGATGTCGCCTGACGCTCGATGGCGAGGTGGCCAGCGCTACTCGGGATGGTGTGGCGCTCGAGCTGAGATGGCCCGCAACGCTCCTCGCGCGGGTGGTCCGGGGAAGCGTCGATCCCATCCAGGGCTGGATTTCGCAACGATTCGACCAGAAGGTACCGGGAGACGTGCTGGTCGTTTCCGGCACTATTGCCGGCGCCTGGCAGGGCGTGACCACAATTGACATATCGTTTGCGAACCCAGGCAATCACGCTACATTGCTGCGGATGGATCACGGCACGTCCCGGAATCAGTGACTGTGCTCAGGCAGGCAAAACTGAGCCTCTTGCGCCTCGCCGAAGCGGCGGGCATGTCGCGGTTGCTTGCCGACAGCCACTGGCGGCAGCAGCGCCTCCTGATTCTTTGCTATCACGGCGTTTCCCGATACGACGAGCAGGAGTGGAACGCATCGCTCTATATGAGCCCCGAGCTGCTGCGCCGACGCATGCAGCTGCTCGTGCAGGAGCGCTGCAGCGTGCTGCCGTTGAGCGAAGCCGTCGACCGGCTGCAGAGCCGTAATCTTCCGCCGCGGGCGGTCACAATCACGTTCGATGACGGGTTTCATGATTTTTATTCCATGGCCTACCCGGTCATCGAATCGTTTGGATTTCCTGTGACGTTGTACCTGAGTACCTATTACGTCGAGTACAACCGCCCGGTATTCGACGTCATGTGCTCGTATCTGCTCTGGAAGGGCAGGGCGCGGCAGACTCTGCAGTGGCCAGAGGTGCTGCCAGCTCCTCTCGTGCTGGACGCAGCGGGCCGGCAAGCTGGCAGCGGGCTCATCAGGGAGGTCGCCTCATCGCGAAACCTATCCCCGCATGAGAAGGACCGGATGTTGGCACAGCT
>DATHQM010000084.1:0-8175 GCA_035482695.1 Steroidobacteraceae bacterium
GACGCATGGCGACGGCGCTCGGAGAACAGGCGGGACCCTTGTCCTGGACGCGGCGCCGCGAGGACAAGGCGGCGCGGCTGGCCGGGGCCGCGCAGTTCGTCGAGGGGAAGCTGGCGCGGCGCGCCGATATCGTCCCGCTGCTCGAGGCCTTGCTGCGCCCCGGCGATCGGGTCGCGCTCGAGGGCAACAATCAGAAGCAGGCGGACTTCCTGTCGCGCTCGCTGGTCGAGGTCGACCCGGCACGCATCCACGACCTGCACATGCTGATCTCCTCGATCACGCGTCCCGAGCACCTGACGCTGTTCGAGCGCGGCATCGCGCGGCGCGTGGAGTTCTCCTACGCCGGGCCGCAGAGCCTGCGCGTCGCGCAGCTGCTCGAGGATCGCCGGCTCGAGATCGGCGGGATCTACACCTACGTCGAGCTGTACGCACGGATGTTCGTGGACCTGACGCCGCAGGTGGCGCTGGTGTGCGCCGCGCAGGCGGACGCGGCCGGCAACCTCTATACCGGCGCCAACACCGAGGACACGCCCACGATCGTCGAGGCCGCGGCGTTCCGCCACGGCATCGTACTGGCGCAGGTCAACGAGATCGTCGACGCGCTGCCGCGCGTCGACATCCCCGGATCCTGGGTCGACCTGATCGTGCCCGCCGACCGCCCGTTCGCTCTCGAGCCGCTCTTCACCCGCGATCCGCGCCACATCAGCGAACTGCAAATCCTGATGGCGATGATGGTGATCCGCGGTATATACGAGCGCCACGGCGTTACCTCGCTCAACCACGGCATCGGCTTCGACACCGCGGCGATCGAGCTGCTGCTGCCGACCTACGGCGCCGCGCTCGGCCTCAAGGGGCGCATCTGCCGCCACTGGGCCCTGAATCCGCACCCGACGCTGATCCCGGCCATCGAGAGCGGCTGGGTGGAGAGCATTCACTGCTTCGGCGGCGAGCTGGGCATGGAGGACTACATCCGCGCGCGCCCGGACGTGTTCTTCGTCGGCGCCGACGGCACGCTGCGCTCGAACCGCGTGCTGTGCCAGCTGGCCGGGCAGTACGGCGTCGATCTGTTCATCGGCTCCACGCTGCAGATGGACGCCGATGGCAACTCCTCCACGGTGACGCTCGGCCGCCTGACCGGATTCGGCGGCGCTCCCAACATGGGACACGATCCGAAGGGGCGCCGGCACAGCACCCCCGCCTGGCTCAGCCTGATCACCGCGCAGACGCCGATCGTGCGCGGCCGCAAGCTCGTGGTGCAGCTGGTGGAGACCTTCCACCGCGGTGGGGTGCCGGCGCTGGTCGAGTCGCTCGACGCGGTGGAGGTCGGCCGCAGCGCCGCAATGCCGATCGCACCGGTCATGATCTACGGCGAGGACGTGAGCCACGTGGTGAGCGAAGAGGGGATCGCTTACCTCTACAAGGCACTCGGAGCCGAGGAGCGCCGCGCGGCGCTCGCGGCCATCGGCGGGGCCACGGCGGTCGGCCGGCGCGCCGAGCCGCAGCGCACCGCGGCGCTGCGCGCCCGCGGCATCGTGGCCTACCCGGAGGATCTCGGCGTACGCCGCACCGAGGCGCGCCGCACGCTGCTCGCCGCGCGCAGCATCGGCGACCTCGTCACCTGGTCCGGAGGCCTGTACCGTCCTCCGGCGCGCTTTTCCGGCGGGTAGGTCGTGCCACCGGCGGCAGCGAGCCCGTGTGCGCCGCCGCTGCGCGGTGATGCGCGGCCGCGCGCCGCGCAGCTGGCCGATCGCGCCGTGCGCGCGCTGGTCGCCGAGGCCATGCTCACACCCAAGCCCGCGCTGGTCGATCAACGCGGCCCGGGAGCGCATCGGGACCTGGACCTGACACGGCTGCTGCGCTCGGCCGAGGCGCTGCGCGGCAGCTTCCTCGGCATGGCGCTGCAGGCCAGCGCGGCGCCGCCGGCCCTCGAGCTGCGCGAGCGGCTCGGCGCGCTCGGCCGGGAGGGCGAGCAGCGCTCGCTGGCTGCGACCGGCGGCAGCAATGCTCATCGTGGGGCGATCTGGGTACTGGGACTGCTGATCGCGGCGCTGGCTGGCAATCGCGCACCGCGCAGCCTCAAGGAGCTCGGTGCCGCCGCCGCGCGCCTGGCGCGACTTCCCGACCGCCACGCACCCGACCTGCCGAGCAATGGCACGCGGGTGTGCCGGCGGTTCGGCGTGAGCGGTGCCCGCGGGGAGGCGGCGGCGGGATTTCCCCACGTGCTGCAGGTGGGCCTGCCGGCCCTGCACCGCGCCCGCCGGCGCGGCTGCGGGGAGCGCTGCGCGCGACTTGATGCGCTGCTGGCGATCATGTCGAGCCTCGAGGACACCTGCCTCCTGCATCGCGGCGGCTGGAGCGCGCTCACCGCCGCCCGCGAAGGCGCGCGCGGCGTGCTGGCGGCGGGCGGCAGCGCGACCCCGGCGGGCCGGCGCGCGCTGCTCGCGCTCGATGCGCAGCTGCTGCAGCGAGGCGTCTCCCCCGGCGGCGGCGCTGACCTGCTCGCCGCCTGCCTGTTCCTCGACCAGGCGCACCCGACAACCCTCGTGAGGCGACCATGGAAGTACTGAAGTTCGACTACCCGGCGCAGCGCGTCCTGTCGGGCCGCGCCCACGTCGGCGTGGTGGGCTCGGGGGACCTCGAGATCCTGCTCGAGCCTTCCGCTGATCCACAGACCCACGTCACGGTGACGACCAGCGTCGCAGGCTTTGGCAACGTGTGGAAGCACGTGCTCGACCGCTTCTTCAGCCGCTTCGATGGCGCGGCCGCGATCGAGATCAACGATTTCGGCGCCACGCCCGGAGTCGTGATGCTGCGGCTCGAGCAGGCGGTGGAGAGTCTGGCGTCGTGATCGCGCTGCCCGACAGCTTCATCGAGCTCAACGCGCGCGAGCGTGCCCGCGCGGTGCTCGATAGCGGCTCGTTCCGCGAGCTGCTCGGGCCGTTCGAGCGGCTGAAGTCCCCCTGGCTGCCGTTGCAGGGCCTCATCGCGCAGGCCGATGACGGCGTAGTCATTGCACGTGGTCGTCTCGCCGGCCAGCCGGCGCTCGTCGCCTCGATTGAGGGCGCCTTCCAGGGCGGCAGCATCGGCGAGGTGTCGGGCGCCAAGATCGCCGGGGCACTCGAGCTCGCGGTGCGCGACTGCGAGCGGGGCAGGCCGCTGCGCGCGGTGCTGCTGCTCGAAACCGGCGGGGTGCGCCTGCAGGAGGCGAACCTCGGGCTCGCCGCGATCGCCGAGATCCACGCAGCGATCGTCGCACTGCGCCGCCACGTTGCGGTCGTGGGCGTGGTGGCCGGGCCGGTGGGCTGCTTCGGCGGCATGTCGCTCGCGGCGGCGCTGTGCAGCCGGCTCATCGTGACTCGCCGGGCGCGCCTCGGCATGAACGGGCCTGAGGTGATCGAGCAGGAAGCCGGCATCGGTGAGCTCGACGCGAGCGACGTGCCCGCGGTATGGAGCGTGATGGGCGGCGCGCAACGGCACGCCACGGGGTTTGCCGACGTGCTCGTGGCCGACGACGTGGCGCAGATCGCTGCCGAAGTACGCGCCGCCTTCGAGCTGCCCGCCGTGCTGCGCACCAGCGAGGTTGAGCGCTACCGCGCGCGCCTCGCGCGGATCGACCCGGCCCGCCCGCCGACGCCCGAGGCACTGCGAACGCTGTGGGCCGACCCTGAGCAGGAGGCGCAATGAGCGCGGCGCCCGCATCGCGCGGACTGCGCTGGTTTCAGGCGCTCACCGGGGAGGAGGGGCTGCTGCCCGGCGGGCTGCGCACGGTGCGGGCTGCGGACGCGCGCATCGGCGCGGAGCTGGCGCGCTGCCTCGCCGTGGTTCCGGATGCGGCCAACCGCTTCCCGCGCGCGCGCACCGGGGAGCTCGGCATCGACGAGGCCTGGGCGCTCGCGCAACAGGTGCGGCGCACGCTCGCCGAGCACAGTGCCGGAGCTCCGGGGCCGCTGCTGGCGATCGTCGACGTCACCAGCCAGGCCTACGGACGCAGCGAAGAGCTGCTCGGCATTCATCTGGCGTGCGCGGCCGCCGTCGACGCCTACGCCAGTGCGCGCCTGGCGGGCCACCCGCTGATCGCGCTGCTGGTCGGCAAGGCCATGTCGGGCGGCTTGCTGGCGCATGGCTACCAGGCGAACCGCATCCTGGCGCTCGATGACACCGCGGTGCAGGTGCACGCCATGAGCCAGGAAGCGGCAGCGCGCATCACGCGCCGCACGCTGCCCGAGCTCGCGCAGCTCGGTGAACGCATCGTGCCGATGGCCTACGACGTGCGCTCCTTCGCGCGCCTCGGGCTCATCTGGCGTCTCATCGAGGGGGTGAATGCCGAGGCACCGAGCGCCGCCGACCTCGGGCGCGTGCGCGCCGCACTCGCGGAGGCGATCGCCGATGCGCGCGCCGCGCCACGGGATCTGCGCCAGCGGCTGCAGTCCCCGGCGGCGCGCACGCTGCGGGCGGCCTCTATCGAGGTGCGCGCGCGCCTGGCGGCGCAATGGGACGAGGGTTAGACGTGCAGACCCACACGCTGCTGCGCATCGCCGGCGCTGCGCTGCTGGCGGGGGCAGCACCGGCGCCGCCGTGGGTCGGCGCATCCTTACGCGCCGCACCGTGGGTGGTGGTGCGGCGCGCCGGGCGCCGCGCCGGGTTCATCCCGGTCGGCGTGCGCGGCGCGGCTCGTGCGCAGCGCTTCGCCGCTTGGCTGCAGCCGCAGGGCGTGCTCGAGGCGGTGAGCGCGCCGCAGCTGGCGCAGCGGCGCGCCTGGGTCGGGCATGCGCGTGCGGCCGAGGTGCCGGCACTCGCCGCGCTCGAGGCGGTCGCAACCATCATGGCGGCGTATGCGCTGCAGGAGCGCTGGGGCCCTGCGGGCAGCGTAGCCTTTGAGCTCGCGAGCGGGCAGGCGACAGCGAGCGCGCACAGCGACCTCGACCTGGTGATCGAGCTCGCGGCGCCGCTCGCCGTGACGGCAGCTGCGCGGCTGCTGCGCGAGCTCGGGGCGCTCGCGGTGCGGGTCGATGCGCTGTTGGAAACGCCCCGCGGCGGCGTGGCGCTCGCGGAAGTTTCCCGCGGCCGCCCGCCGTACCGGCTGCGGACCCCGCGCGGGCCCTGCCTCACGGACGATCCCTGGGCGGGTGCGGTCGCGGCGGCCTGATGCGCGTCGCGCTGCTCTTTCCCGGTCAGGGCGCGCAACGCCCGGGCTTTCTCGGACGTCTTGCGGCGAGCGAGCCGGTGCGCAGCGCGCTCACCGAGGCGCAGCAGGTTCTCGGCGGCGAGCTCGCCACGCTCGACACGGCAGCGGCGCTCGAGTCGACCACCGCGGTGCAGCTGGCGACGCTCATCAGCGGCGTCGCCATGGCGCGGGCGCTGCTGGCACAGCGCTGTCCGGTGGACGCGGTCGCGGGGCTCTCGGTGGGGGCGTTTGCCGCGGCGGTCGCCTGCGGCGCGCTCGATTTTGCCGATGCGCTGCGGCTGGTGCAGCTGCGCGGCGACGCCATGGCGCGCGCGGCGCCGCGCGGCTTCGGCATGGCGGCGATCCGCGGCTTGAGCGAGCGTGGCGCACGCACGCTCATCGCCCGCGTAAGCCGGCACCGGCCGCTGTATCTTGCCAGCGTCAACTCACCGACCGAGACGGTGGTGTCCGGGGACGAGGCGGCACTCGCGCTGGCGGCCGCCGAGGCCGGGGCGGCTGGTGCGGTAGCGCAGCGCCTGCAGGTCGCCATTCCCTCGCACTGCCCACTGATGGACGACGTATCGGCACAGCTGCGCACGGCGCTCACCGGCGTCACGATGCATCCGCCGGCCGTGCCCTACGTGAGCAATCATCGCGCGCGCCTCTGCGAGGCGAGCGTGCAGATCGGGGAGGATCTCATCCTCAACGTCTCGCGCACCGTGCGCTGGCTCGATTCGGTGACGCTGCTCTACGAGCTCGGTTGCCGCCTGTACATCGAGGCGCCCCCCGGCGCGGTGCTGACGCAGCTGCTGCAGGCCTCGCTGCCGGAGGCGCGCGCCGTGGCGCTCGAGGCGGCGCCGCTCGCCACCGCGCTCACCCTGGCGCAGGCGGCCGCGGCTCCCTAGGGGGCAGCTCGGGTGAGAGGCCGCGACCGTGCCAGCGAGTCCGCCACCACCCAGGCGACGCCGGTCAGGGCGATATTCAGGGCGTTTTCGCTCCAGATCCAATGATTGGAGCGATCCGCCAGCAGCATCGGACCGTGCACCAGCAGGGTGAAGGAGGCGTACATGGCGGTCAGCAGGATCGCACCGAGGCGCGCCTGCACGCCCGTCAGGATCGCAACGCCCGCCGCGATGTGGCCAACCCCGGTCGCGTAAGCCCAGAACGCCTGGCCGGGCGGCAGCCATTTGGGGACCAGCGGGGCGGTCATGTTCATATAGACAAAGTGTGCGCCGCCGAAGACCAGCGCACAAACCCCGAACGCCAGCTGGCCGAGGCGCATGAGGCGTGCGGCGAGCGCCGCATCGATTCTGGCGCTGGCGGCGTAGATGATCAGCGCGCCCGCGGCGATCGCGAGCTGCTCGGCAATGTTTTCGTAGGCGACGTACTCGGCGTAGTGGGCGAGCGTCACGCGGCCGTCCATGAGGATGACGACAATGAGCGCGTAGTAGGCGGCGAGAGCCCCGGCGCCCCACGCCGCGGTCCGGCGCCACTCGACGGCCGCACCCGCGACCAGCATGAACGCCGCAACCGCATAGGCGAGCGCGGTGCGGTCGGGGAAGCTCTTGGGCACCGGCTGCCCCGGGTCGAAGTCCGCCCACGCCAGGCAGACGAGGGCCAGAGCGATTACGCCCAGGCCGTAGACGCGCCAGCCGAATGCCATCGTCGTTGTTTGCGCGGTCATTATTCTTCCTTCGGTACGCGGGCGTTGACCTGCTAGCGGGTGTGGCGCAGCCGCAGTGCCTCGAGCTCACCGATGATGCCGCGGCGGAACGACAGTACGCACGCCACGAATATCACGCCGATGATGGCCGTGACCCAGCCGCCGACCAGATCGGACAGGTACTGCTGCAGCGTCACGACGATCGCCGCGCCCACCACCGGACCTGAGAACGTGCCCGTGCCACCGAGCAGCGTCATCAGGATCACTTCGCCCGAGGTCGATTGCTGCACGTCGCTCAAGGTCACGAAGCCGAACACCAGTGCCTTGAGCGAGCCGGCGAGCCCGGCGAGGGTTGCCGACAGCACGAAGGCGAGCAGCTTGTAGCGATTGATCTCGTAGCCGAGCGAGATCGCGCGCGGCTCGTTGTCGCGGATCGCCTTGAGCACCTGCCCGAACGGCGAATGCACCACGCGCCGGATGAACACGAACACCGCCACGAACACCGTCAGCACCACGTAGTAGAGCACCCGGTCGGAATGCAGCGGCAGCACCCCGAACAGGTCACCGCGCGGCACCCCCTGCAGCCCGTTCTCCCCGCCGGTGAAGGGCGCCTCGAGGCACACGAAGTACACCAGTTGCGCCAGCGCCAGCGTGATCATCGCGAAATAGATTCCCTGGCGGCGGATGGCGAGGGCGCCGACGACCAGGCCGAGCAGCGCCGCCGCACACACCCCGGCGAGGATCGCCTCCCCCGGCCCCCAGGCGTGCGCGGTGACCAGCCACGCGGTCGCGTAGGCGGCGGCGCCGAAGAACGCGGCGTGCCCGAACGACAGCATGCGGCCGAAGCCGAGCAGCAGGTTGTAGGCGCACGCGAACATTCCGAAGCACAGCAGCTGCATCATGAACACCGGGTAGATGCCGAGCAGCGGCACGCACAGCGCGAACAGGCCGACGAGCGCATAGAGAATTGCCGGCGTACGCATGCGGCTATTCCTTGCCGAACAGTCCGGCGGGCCGCAGCACCAGCACCAGCGCCATGATAATGAATACCACGATGCTCGAGGCTTCCGGATAGATGACCTTGGTGAATCCCTCGACGATGCCGAGGGTGAGGCCGCTGACGATCGATCCGAGGATCGAGCCCATGCCGCCGATCACCACGACCGCGAACACGACGATGACCAGCGAGTTGCCCATGTGGGAGTTCACCAGCACCACCGGCGCCGCCAGAACGCCGGCGAGAGCTGCGAGCGCTACGCCGCCGCCGTAGGTGACCGCGACCAGCAGCGGCACGTTGACGCCGAAAGCCTGCAGCAACGGCCCATTCTCGGTGGCGGCACGCAGCGTC
>DATHQM010000085.1:0-5667 GCA_035482695.1 Steroidobacteraceae bacterium
CAGGGCGCGCCGGCTCGTATGGATGCGCAGGATCTCCGCGCGGGTTGCGGCATTGGGCAGGTCGACAAAGAAGATCTCATCGAAGCGCCCCTTGCGCACCAGCTCCGGGGGCAGCTCGGTGATGTCATTGGCGGTGGCAACCACGAACACGCGCGTGCGCTTGTCGGCCAGCCAGGTGAGGAAAGCCCCGAGCACCCGGCGGGTGGCGCCACCATCGTTGTCGCCCGCGGCGAAACCCTTCTCGATCTCGTCCACCCACAGCACGCACGGCTCCAGCAGGTCCGCTGTGCCGAGCGACTCGCGCAGGTTGCGTTCGGACTCACCGACGTACTTATCGAACAAGGCGCCGCAGTCGAGCCGCAGCAGCGGCACCTTGAGGATGCCGGCGCTGGCGCGCGCGGCGAGGCTCTTGCCACAGCCCTGTACGCCCAGCAGCAGCACCCCCTTGGGCGCATCGAGCAGCGGAGCCGAGCCGTCGAAGGCGGCGCGCCGCTTCTGCAGCCAGTCCTTGAGGTGAGTAAGCCCCCCGAGGTCGGCACTGTCGGCCGTGTCGTGCTCGTAACGCAGGATCCCGCCGCGGTTCAGCAGGTCGTACTTGGCGCGCATGATCAGCGGCACGTCGGAGGCCTGGATCGCGCCGTGATCGAAGATGGCATTGCGTGCCAGGCGCTGGGTGTCGGCGGCCGTAAGACCACTCATGTTCTCGACCAGCAGGCTGAGCGCCTGGCGGTCAATCTTCGGCGCCTTGCCCGGGTTGGCCCTCATCCACTCGCGTGCCACGCCCTCCACCAGCGCCAGCCGCTCGGTGCGGTCCGGCAGCGCCAGCGCGCAGCGCGCACACAGGTGCTCGAGCTCACGCGGCACCTCGAGCGCATCGCTGATGAGCACGACGGTACGCGCGCAGTGCTCGTAGTCCTGGGCGATGTCCTTCAAGAGGCGCACCAGCGTCGGGTCCTTCAGGTAAGGATGGAAGTCCAGGAGCGCGTAGGTGCCGGCGAGGTTGGTCGCGCGGATGTGCTTGAGGATGTCAACCGGCTCGGCGATGGTGCGCTGCGGCGGCCCCATGTCCACATCCAGACGCTTGAGCCCGTCGGTCACCGTCCAGCGAAACAGCGGCAGGCCGCGGCCGGCACCACCGGATGCCGCCGGGTGCACGCCTGACTCGCCGCCGCGTGCGGCAGCCTCGCCCGTGCGCACCGCCAGCGGCATGGGCGCAACCACCTGCGCGCAGGCGCGCACCAGCCCCTTGAGGACCTGCGCCTCGTCGCGTGACTCGATGACCACGATCGGCACGCGCGAGCGCAGCAGGACTTCAAGGTCGTTGGCTTGCATCGCTCTGGGGAGGCGCGAGCTGCGCGACCTCCTGCGCGTCGCGCCCCTCTTCGCGCAGCGCCGCCGCCACCGCCGCGCGGTCGGCGGGCGGGCGATTCTGGCTGCCCTTGAACTTGCCGACGACGCGGGTGATGGTGACCTCGAAACCGACGATGGCCGCGAGCATCGACTCGATGTAGGCGGCAGGCGCATCGCTCACGCGCCAGCGATCCGCGCGCCCCTCCTCGTAGGTATCGGTGAGCTCGGTGACCAGCTGTCGCAGCCAGGCCGCCTCGTGGATGAAGCGGATGGCGCCATCCACGTGCACCGCGGCATAGTTCCAGGTCGGCACGACCTTGCCGTGCTGCGCGCGGCTCGGATACCAGGCGGGCGACACGTAGGCGTCCGGCCCGGTGAAGATGGCGAGCACCGGTGTGCCGTCGGCGAGCTCGCGCCACAGCGTGTTGGCGCGGGCAATATGCCCGCGCAGCACACCGCTGTCCGGGCCGCTCAACTGCGCGCGCAGCGGCAGGTGATGGGCGCTGAGCCCCTGCGGGGTCATGGCGACGAGCGTCGCCAGCGGATGCTGCGCGAGGAATCGCTGCAGCACCTCCGGCCGGGTCTCGCGAAAATGCTCCGGAACGTACACCTGGGCCCCCCGTCAACGCCCGAGGGGGTATTCTACGCCATGCTCCCGGCGCTGCCGGGGCGCCGCAGTGACGCGAGGCAACGATCGTGAGCAGTGAAACTTATTTCAAGGCCGACATCAGCGGCCAGCGCCCGTACGATCCGATGAAGGAGCCGCGCTTCACCGAGATCGCGACCTTCATGCGTGCGCCGCTGGCGAGCTCGCTGGCGAACGTCGACATCGGGCTGATCGGCGTGCCGACCGACCTCGGCGTGACCAACCGGCCCGGTGCGCGCCACGGCCCGCGCGAGATCCGCAACGCCTCGAGCCTCATGCGCGGCTACAACCTCGGCCTCGGCGTGAATCCCTACGAGCTGTGCCGCATCGCCGATCTGGGGGATGTGCGGCTGTCGCACCGCTACGACCTGGAGAAGCAGAACGAGGACATCGAGGCGTTCTATCGGGCGGTGAAGGCGGCCGGCGTGCTGCCGGTGAGCGCCGGCGGCGACCACTCGATCACCTACCCGATCTTCCGTGCGATCGCCGCCGAGCGCCCGGTCGGCATGGTGCACATCGATGCGCATACCGACACCTGGGGCGAGTTCTTCGGCTCGAAGTTCACCCACGGCGCACCGTTCCGCCTCGCGGTCGAGGCGGGCGTGCTCGACCCGAAGCGCACCATCCAGATCGGCATTCGCGGCGGCCAGAACTTCCTCGACGGCATCGAGTTCTCGCGCTCACACGGCATGCGCGTGGTGTTCATCGAGGAATTCGCCGAGCTCGGCGTCGAGCGGGTGATCGCCCTCGCCCGCGAGGTAGTCGGCGATGCTCCCGCCTACCTTTCCTTCGACGTTGACGGACTCGACCCGGTATATGCCCCGGGCACCGGCACGCCGGAGGTCGGCGGCATCACGACGCTCGAGGCGCAGCGGCTGCTGCGCGGGCTGCGTGGAGTGAACTTCATTGGCGGCGACGTGGTCGAGGTCGCGCCTCCCTACGATCAGACCGGCAACACCGCGCTGGTGGGCGCGACCATGATGTTCGAGATCCTGTGCCTGATCGCCGACCGGCATTTCGGTGCCGGCAAACGAGCGGCGGGCGCCGCGCCGCGGAGCCGCTGATGAACGCCTCCGCGGAAGCCGCCTGGTCGCAGGCCGAGGCGCGCCGCCAGGCGCGCATCGATCTTGCCGCCTGCCATCGCCTCGCGGCGCACTTCGGCTTCAACGAGGGCATCGACAATCACCTGACGATGCTGCTGCCCGGCTGCGACGACCGCTTCTACCTGGCGCCGTTCGGACTGCTGTGGTCGGAGGTGAAGGCGAGCGACCTGCTGGAGCTCGATTTCAGCGGCAAGGTCGTGGCCGGCCGCGGGCTGGTCGAGGACACCGCTCTCTACATTCATCTGTCCGTGCATCGCCTGGCGCCGCAGGCGCGCTGCGTGCTGCATACCCACATGCCCTACGCCACCGCGCTCGCGATGCTCGAGGATCCGCAGCTGCAGATGGCCTCGCAGAACGCGCTGGGGTTCTACGGCGACATCGCCTACGCCGACTACCGCGGGCTCGCCTTCGATTACCACGAGGGCGAGCGCCTGGCGCGCGCGCTCGGCGACAAGACGGTGCTGATACTGCGCAACCACGGCGCGCTGGTCGTCGGGCCCTCGGTCGCGCACGCCTTCGAGCGGCTGTACTTTCTCGAGCGCGCCTGCCGTGCGCAGCTGCTGGCTCAATCCAGCGGCGGCGCGCTGCACATCGTGGCGGAGCCGATCGTGCAGGCCACGCGCGCGCAGTTCGGCTGCGGCGACAAGGTCGGCGGCGAGGATCGCGCCGAGCTGCATTTCCGGGCCCTGAAGCGGATGTTGGACCGCAGCGCATCGGACTACGCGAGTTGAGTCTGGCGGCCAGGACGCCGGCGCCGCCGGGCCGCGGCTACTGGCCGATCGTCGCGCTGCTGGCCGCGGCGCTGTTCATCAACTACGTCGACCGCGGCGCCGTGCCGACCGCCGCACCCCTGATCCAGGACGAGCTGGGCTTCTCCCCGCGCCAGCTCGGGCTGCTGTTCTCGGCGTTCTTCTGGTCGTACGCGCTGCTGCAGCTGCCGGTCGGCTGGCTCGCCGAGCGCATCGGCGCGCAGCGCGTGCTGGCGTGCGGCCTGGCGATCTGGGCGTGCGCCACGCTGCTGGTAGGCGTCGCGCATTCGTTCGCCATGCTGCTCGGGCTGCGGGTGCTGCTGGGAATCGGCGAGAGCGCGGGCTTCCCGTGCGTCTCGAAACTGCTCGCCGTGGCGGTGCCGGTGGGCAGCCTCGGCGGCGCCAACGGCATCGTCGCCTTCGCCTACATGTTGGGTCCCGCGGTGGGCTCGTACTGCGGCGGCCTGCTGATGGTGCACTTCGGCTGGCGCGCGGCGTTCTGGGCGTTCGGCGCCCTGTCGCTGCTGTGGCTGCTGCCGTGGTCGCGCGTGCGGCTGCCGCGGGCGGCGGCGACCGCGAGCGGCACGCCAGGTCCGACGCTGCCGGCGCTGCTGCGTCAGCGATCCCTGTGGGGCACGAGCCTCGGCCTGTTTTCGACCAACTACGCCTTCTATTTCATGTTGACGTGGCTGCCGTACATCGTCATGCGCGACCGCGGCTTCTCGACCGCGGCCATGGCCGCGCTCACCGGCGGCGCCTACGTGGTGAACGCGCTGAGCGCGCTCGTCGCCGGCTGGGCCATCGATCGCGCGGCGCGCGCCGGCTACGCGAACGTCGCCTACAAGAGCGTCATGGCGACCGCACATGCCGGCACCGTGGCCTGCATGCTGTGCATCGCGCTCGCACCGCCGCCGTGGGCGCTCGGTGCCATCTTCGCCTACCAGCTCCTCACCGGCATGTCCTCACCGGGTGCCTTCGCCATGTCGCAGATCCTGGCCGGCCCGAGCGCGTCGGCACGCTGGGTCGGCATCCAGAACGGCATCGGCAACCTCGCCGGCGTGATCGCCCCCGCGCTCACCGGGTGGCTGATCGGCGAGACTCATCACTCCACCGCCGCGTTCGTGGTCGCCGCCTTCGTCAGCCTGTTCGGCCTGGTCGGCTGGGTATGGATGGTGCCGCGGCTCGCCCCGCTGCCATGGCCGGCGGCCGCTGCGGGGCGCGTGCCCGCAGCGGCCGCAGTGCAGTTGCAGTGAGCGAGCCATCGGAAACGTTAGGCTCCGTGGAGGTCGCGGATCCCGCTCGCTATCACCGCGACCACGTGGGACTCATGCACCACTTTGATGCAGTACTGCCGGGCCGCGTGTACCGCGTGCACTATCAAAGCATGGTCGTCGAAACGGAAGCGGAAGCCGCCTGCTTGCCGCTTGGGGTCTGCCGTTCGAGGCGGGCTGCCCGCGCTTCCGGGACGCGCTTGAACAATGGCGACATTACGAGCCGTGGCTCGAGCCGCTGAAGATCGCCCTCGGCAACGTACTGGCCGCTTATCCGGACGTGCCGCAGGAGACATGATCCTGTAATAATGTGTCACGGCCTGACGCAGACCGTGACGAATACAAAGCGCGCAGCATAATCACTTCAGGGGGTGACCCATGACGCGTAGCGGACGACGCATGCTGGTGAGCGAGGCCGTGCGCCGCGCTCTCATCCGCACGAGCATTCCGGTGATGCTGGCCACGGCGCCAGCGGCGTTGGCGCAGGAGGCCGGCGCCGCGGCGGGCGCTGGCGCCGCGGGCGGCGGTCTCGAGGAGGTCGTGGTCAC
>DATHQM010000086.1:0-17244 GCA_035482695.1 Steroidobacteraceae bacterium
CGATGCGAGCGCGGCGAGGGCGAGCAGCGCGTACAGCGCGTACAGCGTGTACGGCGCGAACAGCGTGTACGGCGCGAACAGCGCGCCAGCGGGATGCTGACTCATCGATGCCCGACCTCTGCGGTTGCAGCCCATGGAAGCCAAGGGTACTACGGCATATGCGTGCCGCCTTGCGGTTGCGCTATTCTCGCAGCACGCAACAATTCGTAACCTCGACGAGGTCGCCTATGAAACTCGCACGTCTTAAAGGTCTCATGGGTGGCGTGCTGCTGGGCGCGCTGCTCGGCGTGCCGGCAGCGGCGCTGGCGCAGGCTGACGCCACCGCCGCAGCCACCGCGGTCATCTGCAAGGACGGCACGACCTCCCCGCACGGCGGTCGCGGGGCCTGCAGCGGTCACGGCGGCATCGACAAGAGCGCCACCGCGGCGGCCGGGACGGCCGCGGGCAGCAGCGCTTCCGGCAGTGCGCCGGCGGCCGCCGCCGCGGGGAGCAGCAGCGGCAAGGCAACTTCCGGCGCACCGGCATCCGCCGCCGGCGCGGCGACCGTGATGTGCAACGATGGCACGACCAGCACCCACAGCGGTCGCGGCGCCTGCAGCGGTCACGGCGGGGTGAACAAGTCGGCCTCGGCAGGCAGCAGCGCCACGTCCGGCGCCACGTCGGCCAAGCCAGCCACCACGACAAGTGCGCCCGCGGTGCCCGCCGCGCCCGCACCGGCCGCTCCGAAGAGTGCTGCGGCGGCCGCCGCGCCCGCCGCTATGACGGCCTCGACTACGGCCGCGAAGCCTGCGGCCCAGGCGGCGCCGGGCGGCGGCCCGGGACAGGTGTGGGTCAATACGGCCAGCAAGGTCTACCACTGTCCAAACGACCGGTGGTACGGCAAGACCAAGGAAGGTCAGTACATGACGGAGGCCGCCGCCAAGGCGGCAGGCGCGCGGCCGGATCACGGCAAGACCTGCTCCTGAGCGCGCCGGGCGTGCTGACGCGGCGCGCGCTCATGCTGACCGCTGCCGGGGCATGGCTGCCGGCGGCGGGTGCACGCGCGCTCGCCGCGGGCGATGCGGACGCCGTGATTCTCGGCACGCTGCCGGGCAAACGGCCGCTCATCCAGCGCGCGTTTCGCCCGCCGAACTTCGAGACGCCGCTCGCGGATCTCGCGACGCCGTTCACGGCCAACGACGCATTTTTCGTCCGCTACCACCTCGCGGTCATTCCCGACGTCGACCCTGAGAGCTGGCGGCTGCAGATCGGCGGGCCGAGCGCGCGGCGCCCGCTCAGCGTGTCGCTGGCGGAGCTCAAGCGCGGATTTGCGCACGTGCAGCTTGCCGCGCTGAACCAGTGCTCGGGCAATCGCCGCGGCCTGTTCTCGCCGCGCGTCCCGGGCGTGCAGTGGGGCAGCGGGGCGATGGGTAATGCGCTGTGGACCGGGGTGCGGCTGCGCGACGTGCTGCAGCGCGTGGGCGTGGCCGGCGATGCGCTGGAAGTGGTGTTCAGCGGCGCGGATTCGGCCGTGTTGCCGCAGACCCCGAATTTCGTCAAGAGCCTGCCGCTCGAGCGCGCGCTCGATGCGAGCACGCTGCTCGCCTTTGCGATGAACGGCGAGCCGCTGCCGCACTGGAACGGCGCGCCGGTGCGGCTGGTGGTCCCCGGCTGGACCGGCACTTACTGGATGAAGCATCTCACCGAGATCCGCATCACGCCCACGGCGTTCGATGGCTTCTGGATGAAGTCCGCGTACCGCGTGCCAACCGGGGCCTTTCCGGGAGCGCGCTTCGCCAGCCAGGAGACGCCCGAGACGACCCCGATCACCGAGATCCTGGTGAACTCCCTCATCATCGCGCCGCGCGAGGGCGAGCGGCTGCGCCCGGGCAGGCCTGCCGCGGTCGTCGGCAAGGCCTGGGACGGCGGCGCAGGCATCGCCGCGGTGGAGGTTTCCACCGACGGCCGCCGCAGCTGGCGTCCGGCGGTGCTCGGAACCGACCTGGGGCGCTACGCGTGGCGCGAGTTCCGGCTGCCGCTCGACACTTCGCGTCCCGGAGCGCTCGCGATCGCGGTGCGCGCGCGCAGCCGCAACGGCGCCGTGCAGCCGGACGCGCTCACCTTCAATCCATCGGGCTATCACGACAACATCGTCCAGGCCGTGTCGGTGGAGGTCGCATGAGGGGCGCGCGGCGCGGCCGCCTGCTGGCGAACGCCGTGGTGGCGGTGGCCCTGTGCCGCGGGGTGCCGGCGGCCGGGGCGGGCGAGGAAACGGAGCTGCGCGAGGGGGCGGCGCGCGACCTGACGATCGGCCGCTGCGTCATCTGTCACAGCGTCGAGTACATTCCGAGCAACGCTCCGGCCATGAATCGCGTCGGCTGGCAGAAGACGATCCAGAAGATGCGCGAGCGCTACGGTGCGCCGATCACCGATGCGGAGGCGCAGCAGATCCTCGATTACCTCGACGCCAACTACTCCGGTAAGTCCTAGCTCGCATCGGCAAGGAGCCGCGTCGGTGTCGCATCATCCGTTCAGCGTGCAGGGCATCGACCACATCGTGCTGCGGGTGCAGCAGCTGCCGCCGATGCTCGCCTTCTACCGCGACGTGCTCGGCTGTGCGCTCGAGCGCGAGCAGCCGGAGCTCGGCCTCACGCAACTGCGCGCCGGCTGCAGCCTCATCGACCTGGTGCGGATCGACGGCCCGCTCGGCGGCCCCGAGCCGCCGGGGCCGGGCCGCAACGTCGAGCATTTCTGCCTCACCCTCGCGCCCTTCGAGGAGGCGCAGCTGATCGCCTGGCTCGGCGCGCGCGGCGTGGCCGCGCAGATCCCGGGTTCGCGCTACGGCGCGCAGGGCGAGGGCCGCTCGTTCTTCGTCGCGGACCCCGAGGGCAACCGCATCGAGCTCAAGGCGGCGCTAGACTGCGGGACCGCCCCGCGGTAAAGGGAGACCGCCGTGAGTCTATCGGGTAAGACGCTCTTCATCACCGGCGCGAGCCGCGGGATCGGCCTGGCGATCGCGCTGCGCGCGGCGGCCGACGGCGCCAACGTCGCGATCGCGGCCAAGACCGCCGAGCCACACCCGAAGCTCGCCGGCACCATCCACACCGCCGCGCGCGCGATCGAGCAGGCTGGCGGCCGGGCACTGCCGCTGGTGGTGGACGTGCGCGAGGAGGCGAGCGTGACGGCCGCGGTGAACCGCTGCGCGGAAACCTTCGGCGGCATCGACATCTGCATCAACAACGCCTCGGCGATCAATCTGGCGTCGACCGCCGAGATCGACATGCGCCGCTACGATCTCATTCAGCAGATCAACACGCGCGGCACCTTCGTCACCTCGCGCGCCTGTCTGCCGCATCTGCAGCGGGCGCCAAATCCGCACATCCTGACGCTGTCGCCGCCGCTCGACCTGCAGCCGAAGTGGTTCGCGAGCCACCTCGCGTATTCGCTGTCGAAGTTCGGCATGTCGTTGTGCATGCTCGGGCTCGCCGCGGAGTACGGCGGCCACGGCATCGCCTGCAATGCGCTGTGGCCGCGCACCACCATCGCCACGGCCGCCGTCGAGTTCGCGCTCGGCGGAGCGCAGATGTTGCGCCGCTGCCGCAAGCCGCAGATCGTGGCGGACGCGGCCCACCTGATCCTCAACCGGCCGGCGCGCGAGTGCACCGGGCAGTTCTTCATCGACGACAGCGTGCTCTACGAGGCGGGAGTGCGTGACTTTGCGCCCTACAGCGTCGAGCCGGGGACAGTCCCGCTCGGCGACCTGTTCATCGATGCCAGCGTGCCGGCCCCACCCGGGGTGCAGGTCGAGTTCCTGCGATGAGCACCACCGCGGTCAACCGGCGCATCGTGCTCGCACGGCGCCCGCAGGGGGCGCCGGTGGCCGCCGACTTTCGGCTCGAGACGCTGCCCGTCCCCGTGGCAGGCCCCGGGCAGGTGCTGCTGCGCACGCAGCTGCTGTCGCTCGATCCCTACATGCGCGGCCGCATGAACGAGGGGCGCTCGTACGTGCCGCCCGTGGAGCTCGGTGCGCCGATGACCGGGCAGACGGTGAGTGTCGTCGAGGCGTCCGGCGTGGCGGAGTTCGCGCGCGGCGAGCTGGTGCTGGCGAACGCCGGCTGGCAGGACTATGCGCTGTCGGATGGGCGCGACCTGCTGAAGCTCGATGCTGCGCTGGCGCCGCCCTCCTGGGCGCTCGGGGTGCTCGGCATGCCGGGGCTGACGGCCTACGTGGGATTGCTCGACATCGGCCAACCGCGAGCCGGCGAGACCGTGGTGGTGGGGGCTGCGACCGGCGCGGTCGGCGCGGTGGTCGGCCAGATCGCGAAGATCCGCGAGTGTCGGGTCGTCGGCATCGCCGGCGGGCCCGACAAGTGCCGCTACGCTACCGAGAGCCTCGGCTTCGATGCGTGCCTCGATCACCGCGAGCCGGAGCTCGCAGCGCGGCTCGCTGCGGCGTGCCCGCGTGGCATCGACGTGTACTTCGAGAGCGTCGGCGCTGAGGTGCTCAGCGCGGTGGTACCGCTGCTCAATGTGAGGGCGCGCATACCGCTGTGCGGGCTGATCGGCTGGTACAACCTCGACAAGCTCCCGCCCGGCCCCGACCGCACCCCGCAGCTGCTGTCCGCGGTGCTGCGCTGGCGCATCAAGGTGCAGGGCTTCATCGTGTTCGATCACTACGACCGCCTGCCGGCGTTTCGCCAGGACATGAGCGCGTGGCTGCGGGCGGGGCGGATCAAGTACCGCGAGGAGTTCATCGACGGTCTGGAGAACGCGCCGCAGGGACTCATCGGAATGCTCCGGGGCGAGAACTTCGGCAAGCTCGTCGTGCGCGTGGCGCACGACTGAACGACGATTTACCCATGACCAGCCCGCAAGGCGCCGATCGCAAGGTTTCCTGGGTCTTTGACGTCATCTCCCCGTTTGCCTACCTGGCATTCCCGCGCCTGGCGCAGCTGCCCGCGGGGGTGCACCTCGAGCTGGTGCCGGTGCTGCTGGCGGCGCTGCTCGATCGCTTCGGGCAGGTGGGGCCGGCGGAGATTCCCTCCAAGCGGCGCTTCACTTACCGCTTCGTGCTGTGGCGCGCGCGCCGGCTCGGCCTGCCGATGCACATGCCGCCGGTGCATCCCTTCAATCCGCTCGCGGCGCTGCGGCTCGTCATCGCCGCCGGCAGCACGCAGCGTGCCGCGGGCACCGTGCTCGATGCGGTGTTTCGCGACGGCCGGGATGTCAGCGACCCGGCCGTGATTGCCGCGCTCGCCCGCGAGCTCGGCGTCGCCGATCCGCAAGTCACGCTCGCCGACCCCGCGATCAAGCAACGCCTGCGCGAGAACACCGAGTGGGCCGCGGCGCGCGGGGTGTTCGGCGTGCCGACGTTCGTCATCGGCGAGGAGCTGTTCTGGGGACATGACGCGAGCGACATGGCCCTCGACTACCTCGCCCGGCCGCAGGACTTCGCCGATGCGGCGATGCGCGCAGCCGACACCATTCCGGTAGGCGTCACCCGCAAGCCCAAGCCGGCATGAGCCGCTGACTTTCGCGTTGCGGCCGGCGGAATTCGCTGTTGCGGCCGGCGTTCCGTCTATATATTATCGACGCCATAATATCTAAGGGATCCCACGCGTGTTGCGCAGGCGCGATGCGAACCTCGTCCCGGCTCCCCGCCAGGCCTGGCACTGGGCCTGGTGCTGTGTGCTCCTTCTCGGTTCTGTGTGCCGTGCTGCCGCGGCGGCGCCCACCCCGGCGCCGATCGATCTGGATGCCTTCGATGCGCTGAAAAAGACCGCCGCGCTCCCCAACGGCGAGAGCCTCGCCTACGTGCTGCTCGGCGACCCCGGCGGAGCACCGGTGGTGCTGATCCACGGCTACACCGACAACGCGCGCGACTGGGTGCCGCTCGTGCCGTATCTGCCCCGGGGCTGGCGCCTCATCCTGGTCGACCTGCGCGGGCACGGCCGCTCGGGCAAGCCCGAGTGCTGCTACACGCGGCTGGATTTCGCCTACGACGTCAAGCTGCTGCTCGATGAGCTCAAGGTGCAGCGCGCCGACATCGTCGGCCACTCGATGGGCAGCTTCGTCGCGCAGACCTTCGCGGAAGTATGGCCCGAGCGCACGCGACGGGTCGTGCTGATCTCCTCGAGCGGCGGCATCTGGCCGAGCAGCCCGCCGCCACCCTACGAGACCCAGATCCGCCGGCTGCACGAGCCGATCGATCCTGACTCGCCCTTCATGATCGAGTGGTGGTCTTCGCCTACCCCGGTCGATGCGGATTTCATCCGCCGGCAGCGCCGCGACGCGGCCGCGATCCCGCTGCGCGTGTGGCTGGCGGTGCTCGACCAGGGCCGCATCGGCGGCGACCTGCAGCAGACGCTGCCGCTGCTCAAGGCGCCGACGCTGCTCATCTGGGGTGCCGCCGATCCGATCATTCCGCAAGCGGGCAGGGCGAGCCTGCGCCGCGGACTGCCGCACGCGCAGGTCAAAGTCTTTCCGGGTCTCGGCCACAACCCGTTCTGGGAGCAGCCGCAGGCCTGTGCCGATGTCATCGATGCGTTTCTCACCGCGCCGCCGCGAGCTGCGGCCGCATCGTAGCGATCCGACCAACGACGAACAACTTCGGGGAGATTGCCAACATGAAGTCGATCGTGTTCTCAACCGGCCTGCGGTACGCCGCGCTGCTGCTGCTGGTCACCGACCTGAGCGGCGGCTCGCCTCCGGCGCTCGCACAGCAGCAGACCGATACCGCCGCCACCAGCACCGGCCCCGAGGTGACCGTCACCGTCACCGCCCGCAAGCGCGAGGAATCCCTCGCCGAGGTGCCCACCAGCATCACCGCCTTCACCGCCGAGACGCTCAAGGACTACAACGTCCAGTCGTTCGCCGACTACGCCAGCAAGACCCCGGACCTCTCCTTCACCTATGGGCAGGGCCCGACCGGCTGGGCCGATGCCCGCACCATCGCCATCCGCGGCATCACCGGGCAGAACCTGTTCGGCACCGCGGGCGCGACCGGCTTCTACATCGACGACACCCCCGTGCCGGGCTCGGTCGATCCGCGCGTCCTCGATCTGGCCAGCATCGAGGTGCTGAAGGGCCCGCAGGGCACGCTGTTTGGCGAGAGCTCGCTCGGCGGTAACGTGCGTCTCATCACCCGCCAGCCCGACCTCAATAACTCGGGCGCCGGCTTCTCGGTCGATGCCGGGATGACCTCGGGCGGCGGCAGCGTCGACGGCGGCGGCAGCTTCATCGCTAACATGGTACTGGTACCCGGAAGCGTGGCGCTGCGCGTGACGGGGTTCGCCAACCACGACGCCGGCTGGATCACCCGCACTTACCCCACCGATGCCAGCAGCCCCGGTGCCGCAGACCCGTTTCTGTCGGTGGCGCGCACGAGCTCCGGCGACCAGGGTGCCAACAGCTCGGCGGGTGGCTCCGCCTCGCTGCTGATACGCGCGAGCGACAACCTCGACATCCGGCTGCGCGTCATGCTGCAGGACACGAAGTACCACGGCTTCCCGACCGCGTTCGCGCCGCTGCCGAACTTCGACATCTCGAGCTACATCGATGCGCGCGCCTTCGACGTGCAGCCCTACGCGACCGACAGCTGGACGATGCCGACCCTCGATTTCAAGTACTCAGGGACGGGCTGGTCGATCGTATGGGCCAACAGCTACTTCTACCGCCACACCCAGGACGTGGAGGATTCCAGCTACGGCACCCGCCAGGTGCTGACCAACACGCCATGCCCGCCGAATTTCTACTGCGTCTCCGGGCTTCCCGCCCAGCCGTACCTGTGGGTCGGCGACCGATTCCACGACCAGTCCTCGAGCGAGGCACGGCTGTCGTTCGACCCGATCCACAACATCAGCGGCACGTTCGGCCTCTATTACTCGAACACCCACACGCGCTTCACCATTCCCGACACCGACGCGACCGGGCTCGGCAGCGCCACCTTAGGTCCAGGCGGGCCGCCCGCGGAGAGCCTGTGCACGCCGGCCTGCCCGCCTGGGCTGATCTGGACGCAGACCAACCCCGGTACCGAGGAGGACAAGTCGATCTTCGGTGAGCTCTACTACAAGTTCCTGGATAAATGGACGCTGACCCTCGGCGGACGGGAGTACTGGCTCAGCCAGACGACCGATTACACCGCGGACGGCCTGTTGAACTTCGGCGCCACGCCGAGCGCTCCGGAGTCCAACAGCCAGTCGGGCTTCAATCCGAAGGTCGCGCTGCAGCTGCAGGCGACCGATGCGACCATGGTGTACGCCTCGGCGTCGAAGGGCTTCCGTGCCGGTGGTGCGCAGGCCAACTTCCCCGGCTGCTCGTCCGACATCCCGGTCGAGGATGTCACGCACATCAAGTCGGACACGCTCTGGACCTACGAGCTCGGCAGCAAGATGCAGACGCAGCACGCGCTCATCTCGATGGCCGCCTACGATATCGAGTGGAGCAACCTGCAGCAGCAGGTGGCGCTGCCCTGCGGCTTCTACCTGCAGGTGAACGGTGAGAAGGCGCGTATCTACGGCGGTGAGATCGAGGCGAACGGCCGGGTCACCACCGAGCTGCAGTTCCGCCTCGGTATCGGCTACGAGCACTCGGACATCACCGATCCGGGCAACCTCGCGCTGGTGGCGGTCAACGGTCCGGGGGTGCAGCCGGGATCGCGGGTGAGTGGCGTGCCGAACGTCACCGCCTTCGCCGGCGCGGTGTACACCCGTGCGCTCACTGCCGAGACGCAGGGCTTCATGACGGCCGACTACAGCTACACCGGCAACAGCATCTCGCTGCTGGTCGGCGGCGCCGGGGCGGTAGCGACCCGGCCGGGCTACAGCCTCGTGAACCTGCGCTTCGGGGTCGACCGCGGCCCGAACGAGTTATCGCTCAACTTCCACAACCTGTTCAACGCGAAGCCGAACCTCGGCGACATCGGCTACATCGGCTACGCGCAGTTGAATCAGGCGGGCAGTCCGATCCCGCAGGTGGCGACGCTGCAGCCGCTCACCACGACGCTGCAGTACACGCACTCGTTCTGAAGCTGAAGCGGTGTGCCGGGGCGGCCGGCGCGGCGCTTGCGGCCTCACCGCCGGCCTCGCTGTCAGCCCTCGGCCGCCTCGCGGACGGGGGCCTCAGACGCCGGCGGCCTGCCGTCCCACGGCGCCGCTGGTGCGCATCGCCCAGGCGTGCAACAGCGCGAGCTGCAGGCGCAGCTGCGCGATCTGCTTCTCCGGTGGCCAGTCGCCGGGGTTCGCCACCGCGCTCGCGGTGAGCCCGTTGATGAAGGTGACCAGTGAGCGCAGCACCGGCTCGCGGGTGGCCGCGGGCCACTGCAGCCACTCCTCCCAGCCCTGCGCCAGGCAGCGCTCGAACAGACGCATGTACTCGCGGTGCACCCAGGCGTTGATGCGCTTGAGGCGCCGGTCAGCGCTCACCTGGCCCCAGAAGGTGGTCCAGAAGGCACACTCGGTGTGGCGATGCTCGTCGAGCGGCAGCGCCTCCATCAGCAGCGCCAGCAGGTCGGGGCGCACCGCGGCGCCCGCCGGGCGGGCCAGCCGCTCGTCGATGCGCTTCAGGATCAGCCGCAGCGCCGCGATGATGATGTCCTGCTTGCTCTCGAAGTAGTGCGCCAGCATGCCGGTGGTGTAGCCGGCCTCGCGCGCGATGCGCACCATGCTCGCCTGGTCGAAGCCGTGCTCGGCCACGACGCGGCAGGCCACCAGGGCGATCTCGTTGCGGCGCTGGGCGTGATCGACGATCTTGGGCATGGGCGAAAGCTCCGGTGCTTCAGGCGGCGCGCGCTGCGCTCGCGTCGTCGGGATCCAGGCCCACGTCCGCGGCGTGCGCGCGTCGCCGGTCGTGCTCGAGGTCGACCGAGCGGCACAGCAGCAGATAGATGCCGGCGGACACCGGCAGCCCGATCAGCATGGCGATGTCGGCGCCGCCGAGGGCGCGCGCGACCGGGCCGCGCCATTGGTCGGTGCTGAAGAACGGAATCATGGCGACGAAGCCGCCGACGTAGGCGATCAGGCCGCGCCGGTTCCAGCGGCCATACATCCCGGCGGGGTTGAAGATCTCGCGGATCGAGTAGTGGCCCTTGCGCACCACGTAGAAGTCGACCAGGTTGATGGCCGTCCAGGGCGTGAACAGGTATAAGAGCACCGCGAGATAGTCCTCGAAGCGGCCCATGAAGTTGGCGGAGGAGGATAGCGCGATGGCGCAGCTCGCCACGAACGCGACCGCAAGACTCGCCAGCCGCTTGCCCACGGTGCAGCGCAGTGGCTTCACCGTGTCGGCGACGCTCAGCAGGGTGAGCGAGGCGCCGTAGAAATTCAGCGCCGAGATCGTGACCAGCCCGAGCAGCGCGCTGAACAGCAGCACCTTGCCCAGGCCCGGCAGCACCATATCCGCGGCGTGCTCCATCGCGGCGGCGACATCGAGCCCCGGGGCTGCGGCGGCGGCCAGGGTGCCGACCAGCATCATCCAGGCGCCGCCGATGAACGCACCGAGGTAGGTCCACCAGAACGACTCGCGCACCCCGACATCGCGCGGCAGGTAGCGCGAGTAGTCCGACACGTAGATCGACCAGCTGAGCTGGTAGGAGGCGGCGGCGAACATCTGGGCGAGGAAGGGCACGGCGCGAAAGCCGCTGAGCTGCCACTGCGCGGCGGGCACCTTCAGCAGGTACAGCGCGCCGAGGGAGAACAGCGACAGGATCGCGATCATCAGGTAGGCGAAGGCGCGCTGTGCCAGGTGAATCTTGTCGTAGCCGACGGCGGCCAGGGCCAGCGCCAGCAGTGCGAACAGCACCATGGCGGGACCGGAGGTTGCCGGGATGGCGGCGTTGAGCTGATGCAGCGCCTGCGCGGCCAGCAGCTGGTTGAAGGCGTTGTAGCCGATGTAGGCGATGAGCGCGACGCCCCATACCAGCAGCGCCCCGGTGTAGCCGAACTGCGGCCGCGACTGGATCATCTGTGGCAGGCCGAGCTGTGGCCCCTGCGTGGAATGGAATGCCATGAAGAACGTGCCGAGCGCGCAACCGAGCACCACGGCGAGCGAAGTCCACAGCAGGTTGCCGCCGAGGGTGATGCCGAGCACGCCGACCGCGAGCGTCGCCAGGTGCGCATCGCCCGAGAACCACACCGGCCACAGGTGCCAGACCTTGCCGTGCCGCTCGGCGAGCGGCACGTAGTCGATCGAACGCTTCTCGAGGAGCGGGCCGTTACCCATCAAGGACTCGCAGGCGGCCTTAGCGGCGGGAGCTATTATATTATGAGTTCAACATTATCAATGCGAGCCCGCGCGCGGCCGCACCTCGTAGCCGGCGACCTTCGGCTCGCTGTCGCTGATCTGCGCCGGGAAGCCCTCGGCGAGCACCCGCACGCCGCAGGCCTCCTCGAGACGGCGGATGATGTTCGGCGAGTGCTCGCGTGCGCCGTAGCGGCGCGCGCCGTCCGTGAAGATCGCCAGCACCAGCGGTGACAGCTCGAGCGGCACGTGGTGCGCGCGCGCCAGCTCGTCGAACAGCCCGACGTCCTTGATGACCAGGTCCATAGTGAAGTTGATGTCGCGGCTGCCGTTCAGGATCACCTGCGACTCGGTCTCGTGCACGAAGGAGTTGCCCGAGGAGATGCGGATCGCTTCGTAGGCGGTGTTGAGGTCCAGGCCGGCGACGGCGGCGACGGTGAGCGCCTCGGCGAGCGCGGCGAGGTGCACGGTGCACAGGTAGTTGGTCAGGACCTTGAGCTGCGAGGCGCTGCCCAGCGCCCCGGTGTGCAGGATGCGCTGGCCCAGGATCGCCAGCAGCGGCAGGACGCGCTCGAACGCGGCGCGGTTGCCGCCGGCGAAGATCGCGATGTTGCCGGTGGCGGCACGGTGACAGCCGCCCGACACCGGGCAGTCGAGCGCGCTCGCGCCGCGCGCTTCCACCAGGGCGCCGAGGCGGCGCACCTCGGCGTAGTCGGTGGTGCTCATCTCCAGCCAGATCTTGCCGGGGCCGAGCGCGCCCAGCACCCCGTCGGCCGCCTCCATCACCTCGGCACTTGCGGCCGGCGAGGGCAGGCAGGTGATCACCACGTCGCTCGCCTCGGCGAGCTCGCGCGCGGAGCGCGCCGCGCTGGCGCCGGCATCGACCAGGGCCTGCACCCGCGCGGGGTCCAGGTCGCGCACCGTCAGCTGCACCGCGTGACGGCGCAGATTGCCCGCCAGCTGGCTGCCGACGTTGCCGAGACCGATGAAACCGATGCGCAGGTCGATCATGCGAGGGACTGGCGTTGAGGACCGAGGGCCCTCAACGAGGAGGGGGCGCCGGCGCAGCCGCCGCTGGCTGGCCCGGCGTCACTCCGGCCGCGGACGCCGGGGCGCCCGCCGGGACGGCGAGCCGGGCGTCGCCCTTGGGCGGCAGCTCCGCGTTCTGCGGCACGCAGTCGGGCAGAAAATCGCGCGTGGCTGCGACCGCGGAGTTGTCGAGGCGCTGGCAGGTCGCGGCGAGATGACTTTGCTCGCGCTGCAGGTCCACGCTGGTCAGCACCCAGCGACTGCTCACCCACAGCCGGCCGGTGCCGCGGCCGCAGGCGGAATCGTTGTCGAGCTGCAGCAGGCTGTTCTGGAAACACCCCACCACCGGCAACGACTGATTGTTCGGGCTCACGCTCGACCAGGACACGGTGCACGCCGGATGAAAGCCGTGCGCGGCGTCGCCCGCCAGCAGCGGCAGCGGCCGGTTGCGGGTGCGCGGTCCGACGATGCGGTTGTCGGCCAGCTGACAGATGCCTGGCGCTCCGGCCGGAGCCGGCGGATCGCCGGCCGGCAGCTCGCGCACGACGCCCAAGCTCATCAGCGCCATCAGCAGCGACTTGCTCATGGTGTCCCTGCTCATGGTGCCCTGCTCATCGTGCCCCGCCGCCGGCGATGCGCGCGACGTACAGCTCATCGACGCGCCGGCCGAACTCCAGGATCGCGGTGTGGGCGACGAAAAAGCCGAACGCGGCAAACGAGAAATAACCGAGCCAGTCCCCCGGGGGCAGCCGCAGCCAGCGATAGCCGACCCACACCGCCAGCATGATGACCATGAGCGACAGCGCCAGGGCACCCAGGTATAGCCACAGGCCGCGCGCGCGCTGGCGAATCTCACTCTTGTCGGCGACGCGCAGCTCGACGGCAACCAGGGTCACGACGATCGCTGCCACCGCGATCAGCTGCAGGGAGCGGTAGCTCGCCATGAGCAACAGCAGCACCGTGGCCCCCACGATCCACACCGGCGTCGGCCAGCGGGCGACGAACGGCGCAATCCAGCCGCGCGCGGCGGGGGAGAACAGCTGGAAGGGAGAGCTGTAGTCTCCCGGACGCTCGCCATGCAGCTGGCGCTGGCGCCACAGGAAGATCGCCGCCAGCACCCACAGCACCAGCAGGTCGTAGAGGTAGAAGCCGATCCTGGGCGTGCGAAACTCCTTGCGGACCTTGGGGTGCCCATCGAAGGCGAACAGGTTCTGCAGTGCCGCCGCGTGATAGTAAACGCCCGGCAGCAGCGTGTGCAGGGGGGTCGTGACCAGGTCGCCGCTGCCGCGGAAATTCCCGCCGACCATGAGGAACGCACCGTCCGCCAGATCGAACAGCTGCTCGTTGGTCGTGCCGAGCGTCGGATCCTCCACCGGGCTCAACAGCGCGGTGGCAAACAGCGTGGCCACCGGCGGACATGCCGATTCACGCGGCAGCGCCGGCTTGTTGAGGACCGCCCGCATCGGTGACACCGACTCGACGCACGAAGCATGCGACCAGTGCTGGTTGAACGAATCCCCTTGTGCGGACCACGCCAGCTCGAATCCCGCACCGGCCGCCTGCGCGCCGATGAGCCGCGCGAGGCAGCCGTCCGGGCTGCGCGTGGTATCACAGTACATGCGCACGGCCGCGCTCGGCAGCCCCTGGCCGGCCGCGCCGTCGCCGCTGAGCTGCTCGAACGGGTAGCGGCGGCTGACGAAGTCGCTGTCGTCGGCCTGGCGCTCGACCGAAACGGCAGTGAACACCTGCGAGGCGCGGATCGGCCTGCCAGCTGTATCGCGGCAATCCACCGCGTCCATCGGCGCCAGGTCGTCCGTCCGGGTCACGGCGACGTACAGGGCGATGCCATCGGCACGCAGCCGCGCGGCCACGCTCAGCAGGTCGCAGACATCGGCCGGCGCGGCCGGATCGATCAGCAGGAAATCGAGCAGCACGGCGCGCGGCCGCAGTACCTCGAGCTCCGCCAGGAATTGCGCGTGGAATTGCACCGACACCGGCCAGCGCGCCCCACGCAGCGCGAGCGCGCGCTCATCGAGTATCACGACCACGACGCGCGGTTGCGTCGGTGCGCGCAGCGTCTGTCCGGTATCCTCGCGCGGGTAGAGCCACGCCTGGTCGCCGAACCACGCGTAGACCAGATCCTGCGAGAAGCGCCGGCTCGGGCTGGCGGTGCCCACGAGGTTGAAGTTCAGGAAGAACAGCGCGACCGCGGCGAGCAGCAGGCTATGCAGCGCGCCGCGCAGCAGGCGCGAGTGCGTATCCGGGGGCCTGTCGGCGCCGTCGCCGCTGCCGTCGCTCATGAGATTCGCCCCCCGGCCGCTGCACGTGGGCGAGCACGCCCGCTTCCGGCCTGCGGGTGCTTAGGACCGCCCATTGACATGACTCGATGCTGTCGTATGCTGGAGCGCGAAATCAAGTACAGCCGGGTGCGCGTACCGGCGCGGCGATTACGATAAATCAAGGGGGGAGACGATTCGGGGGGCACGCGCGCCGGCTGCCTTGGAAAGTTTCCGAAAGTTCGGCCATGCACAACGTCCGTGGCGCGCGCAGCGCCCTACACCCCGGCCTGGTGCGGCTGCTGCCGCTGTTACTCGCCGGCGGCTGGCTCGCGGCCGGGGAAACGCCCCCGGCGGTAGTCGACAGCCAGAGCATCGTGCGCAGCCTGACGCCGCACACGGTGGCCACGCGCGGCCTGGTCATCGAGGCGAAGACCCCGGCCGGTGCCGAGCCGGCCGGCGGCAGCGCCCGCATCAACCTCGATATCCGCTTCGCCAGCGACAGCGATGTGCTGACCGCCGCCGCGCAGGCGCAGCTGGCGCAGCTCGGCCAGGCGCTCAGCTCCCCGGAGCTCGCGCGCTCGCGCTTTGTGATCGCCGGCCACACCAGCGCCACCGGCTCGCCGACCCACAACCAGCACCTGTCGGAATCGCGGGCACGCTCGGTGCGCGCGTACCTCATCGCGCACTTCAAGATCGCGCCCGAGCGCATCGCGGCGACCGGCTACGGCTCATCGCGGCCGCTGCCGGACTTCCCGCCCGCGGCACTTCAGCAGCGGCGCGTCGAGATCAGCGCCTTACCCGCTACCTGACGAGGAGCACGCCGCCGATGAGAACCTGGGTGCGATTGCTGGGGTTGCTCGCCGCGGGCCTGTTCGCCTGTGCCGGCGCGCACGCGGCGCAGCGGGCGCTGTTGATCGGGGTGGCCAATGTCCCGAACAACGAGCTTCCCGGTATCGATCTGGATATCGACAACATGAAGAAGGTCGCGGCGATCATGGGCTTCAAGCCCGGCGACATCAAAGTGCTCTTCAACGACCAGGCGACCTACGCCAACGTCCACCAGGCGCTGACCACCTGGGTGCGCGAGGGCGTGGGTCCCGATGATCACGTGCTCATCTACTTCAGCGGCCACGGCACGCGCGTGCCCGATCCCGACCCGGGCAACGCCAGCGGCGTGGACGATGCGCTGGTGCTGCGCGATGTGGCGCGGGTGCAGATCCAGGGCAAGGCCAGCCTGAAGGGCGTGCTGCTCGGCCACGAGCTCGGCGCGGCGCTCGCGCAGATCCCGAGCCACGACGTGCTGGTGCTGGTGGATGCCTGTCACAGCGGCTC
Organism: Steroidobacteraceae bacterium; assembly: GCA_035482695.1. Taxonomy (GTDB): domain Bacteria; phylum Pseudomonadota; class Gammaproteobacteria; order Steroidobacterales; family Steroidobacteraceae; genus 13-2-20CM-66-19. Next base: position 15,855 of record DATHQM010000086.1, read on the forward strand.
GGCGACGCGCGAGCTGTCCCTCGGCAACATGGCGCTCGGCGTCGGCTCGGGCGTGAAGAAATTCTTTTCCTATCCGGGCATGCCGGAGCAGACGCACACCCGGGCGCTGCGCATGCCGACCGGCACGGAGAACTACGCGGCGCTGTCCGCGGCGCGCGACGACGAGTTCGCCGTCGGCACCGAGCAGGGCGGGCTATTCACCCTCGGCGTCGTCGGCGCCATCCAGGACGCCTCACGCGACAGCAAGCACCCGACGGTCGCGGACCTGCGCAGCGCGTCGGCGACCTTCATCGCCGCGCACACCGACGAGCAGTCGCGGCACCATCCGGTCACCGACGGCAACGAGCGTCTCATCAAGGGCGAGCTGGCGCTGATCCCGCTGCGCGACGGGCACGGACCCACCTGGCAGGCGCTGGTGGCGCTGGCCGCGCAGGGGCAGCCGATTACCGTGAGCGGCAGCGGGCAGCAGATGCACGTCGGCGATCAGATCGTGCTCGAGGTGGCGGTGCCGCGCGCCGGTTACCTCAACGTCGTGACCGTGGACAGCCAGGACCGCGCCACCGTGCTGTATCCGAACAAGTACAACGCCAGCAACGAGGTGCCCGCCGGCGCGTTCCGCTTTCCGACCGCCAGCATGACCTTCGTGCTGCGCGCCGCCGAGCCCCTCGGCCCCTCGCTGGTGGTGGCGTTTCTCACCGACAAGAAGGTCAACCTGCTCGAGCTCGGCGCCGAGGGGCGCGATGCCGCCGGCAAGATGCAGCAGGTGTTCACCGAGGTGAACGCCCGCGGCACCCGCGCACTGGTGGTCGAGGCACGCGAGAGCCAGATTTCCGCCGGGACGCTCACCGTCAGGGTCGATCCGGCCGCGCATTGAAAGGACGCCTTCCATGTCATCCAAGCCCGCTCTCATCGTGTGCGCCGCGCTGCTGGCGGCGTCGCTGGCCGGCGCGGCCGAGCAGGGTTTCCTGCTGCTCTCGCCGCGCGAGTACCAGTCGGAGTTGACCGCGCGCGCCGCGCCCGGTGCGCGGCTGATCCCCAAGGCGGCTGATTTCAACGCGCCGACCATCACCGTGGTCAAGCCCGACGCGCACGGCCCGATCCAGCCGCCGGTCGACATCGACGTGCGCTTTCAGCCGGCGCAGGGGGCCACGGTCAACATCAGCACGCTCAGGATCATGTATGGCTTCCTGAAGCTCGACATCACCCGCCGCATCCTCGGCGCCCCGGGCGTGCAGGTATCGGCCGACGGCCTCAGGGCGAGCGGCGCACAGCTGCCGAGCGGCGATCACAAGCTGATCATCGAGGTGGCCGACAACGTCGGGCGTACCGCGCGGCAGACCCTCGAGTTCTCGGTGAAATAGTCCGATGCGGGTGCCTGCGGCACGCAGCT
>DATHQM010000087.1:0-44028 GCA_035482695.1 Steroidobacteraceae bacterium
TTTCCATGCGTCAGGATGCCTACCCGAGGCCGTCGCAGATTTCGAGTCCTGGCGCTCATTATAGGGAGCACAGCACGCGGTATCGTCTCGGCCGGTGACTCGCGAATGGTCGTGCGTGGCGTGGCACTCGGTGTCGCAGGCAGGTATACAGTGCCCGCGGCTCAGCTGCGCTTGGGGGGGCATATGAGCGTGGAAGCAAGTGAATCGATGAGCGAGGTCTGGCCGAGGTGGCAGGGACATGTCATCAACGGCGTGTTCCCATTAGGGCGCTATCTCGGTTGTTCGGATCACAGCGGCGTCTTCCTCACGAAGTCCGCGGCGCGCGGACTTTCGGAAGCCGTGGTCAAGCTCGTTCCCGCCGATCGAACCCTGGTGGAATCACAACTACCGCGATGGAAGAGGGCTGGCGGCCTCGCTCATCCTCACTTGCTTCGCCTGTTGGAGTGGGGCGGATGCCAGTTGGACGGATTGCCCTATCTGTACACCGTCATGGAGTATGCCGACCAGACTCTTGCGCAGCTGTTGCTACATCGCACCCTGACCGACGACGAAGCGCGAGAAATGCTGCTGCCGACCCTGGAGGCACTGGCGTTCCTGCACGCCCGAAAGCTGCTGCAAGGCCAATTGAAGCCGGCAAACATCCTGGTGGTTGGAGATCAGTTGAAGCTGGCAAGCGACAGGATCCGTCGCGTCAGTGAAAGTACGATCAGCGCCAACACGCCCACGGTGTACGACCCTCCGGAAGCCCGGCACGGAAGCAGTTCCACCGCCGGTGACATCTGGGCGCTCGGCGTCACCCTGTTCGAGGCGCTCACTCGCCGTCCGCCATCGGGCTTGGGCGAACTCAGGGAAGCCATCGTACTGCCGGTGGATTTCTCGCCGGCATTTCGCGCCATCGTGACCCGCTGCCTGAGCCCCAGCCCGCAGGATCGTCCCAGCGTGGCGGAGCTCGTGGACTGGACCTGCGGACGATCGGCGAGGCCTGTGCCGGCCGCGACCATTCAGCCTGCGGTGGTCGTGCCGCCCGAGTCGAGGACATCCGAGCGGGCATCGCCGCGGACTGCAGCACCGCCGGTCGCTCCCGAAGCGGCGTGGCCCGCGCCGTCCGTGGCACCGTCCCCAAAGCCGCGAGCCTGGCTTACCGTGATGGTCGGAGCGGTCGCGATTCTCGCGTTGGGTTGGACCGGAGTGCGCGTGTTCAGAACCCATGGCACCCCCGCTCCAGCTCCTTCTGCTGGAGGATCACTGTCACAGACTCCGCGCGCCGCTGCACCCGCGATAGCGGAGGCGCGGGCGCCGGACTCTGCGGCGTCCACCACAAAGGCGAGTCAGAGCGACCTGACCACGTCGCGATTGGCGCTTCAAGAGGTGATCCCTGACGTCGCGGGGAGCGTCCGTCGAACGATCCGCGGACACATCAAAGTGTGGGTGCGAGTCATCGTCGACCAGGATGGTTCGGTGCACGCAGCCGTCGCGGATCGCACCGGTCCGAGCAGATATTTCCAGCGACTCGCCATTGATGCGGCTAAGAAATGGACGTTTTCACCGGTGGACACCCCATCCCGGCGCCTGATGCAGGTCCGGTTCGACTTCAGTCGGGACGGGACGACGGGGCGTGCCGTCACACTCGACAATTAGCGGCTGAGGCGAGAGATCCTGCGCGCACTTGGCGACCGCGTTCGGGCTGGCCGCTTGTCGGGCTTGTGTGCCGCGCGTTCGGAGGCGCCGCGTGCGCAGCTTACCGTCCGCTCTCCGAAACAACCGCGTTCGCCTGTGAGAGAATTCAACGAAGTGGTGTTCGTTGTATTCAATAGGTGACACGTGGTCATAAAGCTCGGTTCCATCGCACTCATCTCGATCTCGACGGCCGCTGCGGCGCTGCCTGTGCAGGCAGAGGTCAAAGACGCTTCGCCGTCGGGGTTTACCCTGGAGAACTCCGCCGTCGTTCCGGTGGATGCCATGAGCGCTTGGCAGGCCTTGGTCGGGAGCGTTGATTCGTGGTGGCCGAAGGACCATACCTGGTGGGGTCGAGCCTCAAAACTATCGATAGATGCGCGAGCGGGCGGCTGCTTTTGCGAAATAGCCGGGGATCGGCAGGCGCAGCACATGCAAGTGGTGTTCGCCGATCCGCAAAAGCTCCTTCGAATGATCGGCGGGCTGGGTCCGTTTCAGGGCATGGGCCTCTCCGGCGTTCTGGAGTGGCGTATGACGCCGGTAGACGGCGGCACGCGGATTACTCTCTGGTATCGAGCCGGTGGTTACGCGACGGAGGACTTGAGCAAGCTCGCGCCGCTGGCCGATGGTGTGCAGGCCCTGCAGTTGGGCGGCCTGGCTAAGTATCTTCGCGACCGAAGCGCGAAACCCTTGAAGCAGCCACAGTGATCATTGCCCAAACGTGATTCATCGTGCCCCAATGCCGGTCGGCTTTCGCCTTGGCCCGCCAGTGGTTCCCGAAATCAAGGCACTCAGCCCGTCGAGCGCACTTCGGGGCGACTGTTCGCTACCGCACGGACGGACCCACGCTGCTCGAGGTAACGTCGAACCCCTGAGTCCAGATCGTCGCTCGCCTCCCCGGGCGACCGGATTCAGAAGGGTCGCTGGCGTGCATCTGCGCTAGCGGCCCTATTTTTTTGGCGGGTGCCGCCCCACTCCCCAACCGCGGGCAGGCACCTTAGTTCGTCCGGTTCAAGGTTCCTTCGCGCGGGCGAGCAACCTGGTCACGAAAACTTCAGGTTGCTGGACCGCCGCACCGCGGTCTGATTGAAGGTTGTCCGGTCGCCCGAGCGCCAGTCCCTCGGGGAGTCGGTCACGTGCACGGCTTAAGAGCAGCGCGGTAACCGCTTCGCGGGCTTCGGATTGGGTGGTCCCGTGTGGAAACTCGAACACCTCCGTCGCATCGAAGGCGTTTTTTATACGCACAGGCGCACCCTGCGGCTCGGCAGGCCCGGCCGGGGCCACCTCGGCGACAGGCGCAGCGGCGGCGCGGGTAATTGCCGGCGCAGGTGGGTGCCGATCCGACGCCAGCCACAGGAAAGCCACTGCAATACCCACACCTGCCACAGCGAAGGTCACGTTACAAACGAAGTCGATTCGCGCCGTGCGCCTGGAGGCAAAGTTCTCGTACTCAGGCATGAATAAGACGGAGCCCGATTCATAGGGATGCGCCGTTGCCCGGGTCGCCTCGGCCACCCGGGAAAGCGCTAGCTCTTTCTCGCCCGTTAGCTCCAGCTCAATCGTGTCGTCGCTTGAATCGTGAGCAGATCCTGCGGTCGTCGGTCCTTCAGATCCCGGGATCATCGTCACCCTCGTACTCCATTCGCGCCGCTCTTTGTTCAAGCCGGCTGCGGGTGTTACTCGAGACGCTTATACACCTCCCCGAAAGCGAGCGCAGCAACCCGAAGTGCCCGCGAGCGCGCACTCTGTACGGCAAGCACATAGAGTGTTTTCCATAATGCGGGCCGAGATCTGCGGGTCGAGGGAAGAGACGTGGCGGGGCCTGGGCAGTCAGCGACATCCTTGTTGCCGAAGGACGATCCGAGCTCGGCACACAGGTCAGACGGTTCTCAGCATGCCCGCGGGGCGCGCACTTGCGGCGATTCGGTCACGCGCTGAGCGCCACGAGATGGGTCAGGCTCTACGCAACACGTAGACGATGAGAGCAACGATCAGGATGGTTCCAAGGATACCGCTGCCGATGTACATGTTCGTCTCCAATATGTCTTGAGACGATATTGGAGCATGCAGAGCATTAAGCGGTCGGGACGCTGCCGCACATACCGGCATTCGCGAAAGCCGGGTTCCACAGCGGCAGCCGTATCGCAATGCCCCGCATTTGGATGGATCCGACTATGTATCCGTGCTCTTCCGTACAGACTTTGCCGGCCAGCCTCGGTTAAACCTGATTTCCAGCACGGTAAGAAACGGGACGGACCTGCCTGTTGATCTAGAGGGTTCCCCGAAGTCTGAGTTCGAAAGATTGCAACGATTCACCACAGCATGTCGGCCGTTTTGCTGGCATGGGTTATCAGGAGCACGCGATGAACGTAAATAAAGACCAAGTTGAGGGCCGCGCCAAGGAAGTGGAAGGCAAGATCAACGAAGTCGCTGGAAAAGTCGTGGGCGATAAGAAGCTGCAAGTAAAAGGCAGGGTTCAGCAAATCGGCGGTGAAGCTCAAGCAAAGTTGGGAGACGTCAGGCAAGACCTGAAAGACTCCTTCGAGAAGGGTGCGTGATTACTTAAGCCGAGCGGGGCTACCGCGCTAGGTACGGTAGCGCTCGGACGCGCGCATCTCTAAGAGTGCTTAATACAAACCTCTGAGTTTAGGAAGAATTGCATGTATATCGGCGGCGGCATCCTTGGAACCATCCTGCTCGTTGTCCTCATTCTTTGGCTGCTGGGCATGGTGTGATCACGTCCACGTCACTGCACAGTTCGCAGACTGACGTGCGCGGCTGCGCTGCGCTGCGAGCGAGCAGAAATGCGCACCCGTTGGGGTGGCTGCAAGTCGGCGCGCCATGAATCCCATTGCCGTTTCGGCCTCGACCAGCACGGCTGACTCGGCGGCTCCTGTGGAGCAGCCCGTTCCTGGCGTCGAAGCGTCGCTCGTTACCTTGCCGCCGGCGCGGATGCAGGTTAATGCACGCGGCTTGGCGCTGGGGATTCTGGCGTCACTTGCGACGGTGTTCGCTTTGTCGTGGGCGCAGAGCTTTTTGATACCCCTGTTGCTCGGCATCGTGACTGCGTACACGCTGAATCCGCTCGTTAATTCGCTGGAAAGAATCAAGGTGCCGCGTCTTGGCGGCACCATTATCGTGATGGCAGGCATTATCGGTGCGCTCACCTTCGGCACCTATTCGCTGCGCGGGCAGGTGCAAGCCATCGTCGCACAGTTACCCGAAGCAGCCGCGACATTCGCGACTGGACTTGCGCGAATGCGAATCAGCGCGATCGGCGATTTACAGACGATGCAAAACGCAGCGGCCGCGGTGGAGCGGGCGACAACCCAAGAGGCCACTGGCCCGGTGGTTCGGAGTCAGCACGCCACTCACGTTATCGTGGACCAGCCCGCGTTCAAGCTCGATAGCTTCTTGTGGAAGAATTCAATGGGCGCCCTCGGCGTCATAGGGCAGGCGGCGATGATCGCTTTCCTGGTTTTCTTTCTGTTGCTCGGTGGCGATACATTCAAACGCAAGTTGGTGGGCGCAATTGGGCCGTCGCTGTCGAAGAGAAAGATTGGCGTGCGCATTCTCGACGACATCAACGAGTCTATCCAGAAATACATGCTGATGCTGCTGGCGACAAACCTGGTGGTCGCGTTGCTCAGCTGGATCGCGTTTCGTTGGATTGGCCTGGAGAACGCGGGAGCTTGGGGCGCGACGGCGGGACTGCTGCATGTCGTTCCCTACCTGGGCCCAGGTGTAACAGCCGTCGCAACAGGTATGGTCGCTTTCATGCAGTTCCAATCCTTACCGGTGGCGCTGCTGGTTGCCGGCTCTTCGCTGGCGATCGCCACGCTCGTCGGCGTGCTGGTGACCACCTGGATGACCGGACGAATCGCCCACATGAATTCAGCAGCCGTGTTCATATCGCTGTTGTTCTGGGGTTGGCTGTGGGGCGTTTGGGGGCTGTTGCTTAGCATTCCGATCATTGTCATATGTAAGGTCGTGTCTCAGCACGTGGAGCAGTTGCACGCCATGGCGGAACTGCTGGGGGACTGACGGAGCGAGCAGCTTCTATTCAGTCCTCACCTCGGCGTTGTGGCTGTCGAGCTGGCTATCGAGACGCTCGTCCCGACGCTATCAGTCGGTGCGCCCGCGGCAGGGGCATCCGGGATCTGAGCGACTGCGGCTGGGGCGGTGGGATTCTCAGCAGTCGCGGCCGGGGCGGCGGGAGTCTCAGCAATCGGGGTAAACGGGTGGAGAGGCTGGGCAACCGGGGTAACGGAGTGGGAGCGCAGCGCGAATGTCACGACCCCGATGGCGAGGACCACGGCCATACCGCTGGCAACGATAATCTTGCGAGATGTTTGGGCGTTCATATTGAGACACTCAGTTGGTTTAGCGACGTGGACGGGGTCTGCGCTCGACAGCGGCGGTCGGCTAGAGCCTGTCGGCTGGCGCACGCCGTCCGAAGTGGGTCGACGCTGCAAGCCGTCACACCGGAGGATCGAAGTTACGCGTCGAAGCGCTGGCGCGTCGGTTCCCTAACGCACTTAGTCTCACTGATACCTGACACCCTGATCTCACTGTTACTCGGCCATTCATTAACTGGCCGGTTTTGGCCGCACTAAGGCACGTTCGTGAAGATCACCTGATGACGGTCCAGGAGGCCGTGCGCAAAGGTGACTTCACTCCCCGCGGACGTGTTGTCGCTGGCCGATCGCGGGCGGCGGCGGTTGCCACGTCACGAGCAAGGACTGGAGCTGGAAACTCGGCTAGCGAAGCGGCTCGGGTAGCGACGGCGGCTGTATTGTCGCCGCGGGGCGACAGAGACGGATAGCGATGCCTTGCCGACGCCCAGGCGCTGATTACATCCACTTCATCTTGTAGGCCGTTCTCAAAGTGTGACGTTGTGTGTGTCATGAGCAGCGTACCGCTACGTACGCTGCGCCACTAACACCTATTCAGGGCGGGGACACATGTCGACTTCATTGAAACGATCGCTATTCGCCGCTGGGCCGGTTCGCGGCATCATGCTGGCATTCGCCACGGGCGCATTGCTCGCAGGCTGCATTGTCGCCGCGCCGCCGCCGCCGCGCGTTTATGCGCCGCCGCCGCCGCCCCCGCCGCCTCCGCCGGCTCCCGCGTACGATGCGCCTGGCGATGAAGCGCAGGCCACCGAGGCGCCGCCGGCGCTTCCGGAGTATCCGCAGCCGCCGTGTCCCGTGGAAGGCTACCTGTGGACGCCGGGCTACTGGGCCTGGGCACCTGCCGGCTACTACTGGGTGCCGGGCACCTGGGTGCAGCCGCCGCGCGTCGGAGTGCTCTGGACTCCCGGCTATTGGGGCTTCGTCGGTGGTGTGTACGCGTTCCATGCCGGTTACTGGGGTCCGCACGTCGGTTTCTACGGCGGAGTCAACTACGGGTTCGGATACACCGGCGTCGGTTTCGCCGGTGGACGCTGGGTCGGTGGCGGTTTTGCCTACAACCAGGCCGTCGCCAACATCAACGTGACCGTAGTGCACAACACCTACAACGAGACCGTCGTTAACAATGTCACGGTGGTCAACCGGGTCAGCTTTAACGGCGGAGCCGGCGGTATCGTTGCCGCGCCGACTGCTCAGGAGCGAATGGCTGCGCAGGAGCCGCACACAGCTCCGACGCCGATGCAGCGTCAGCACGTCCAGCAGGCCGCGCAGAATCCCGCACTGTTCGCCAAGGCTAACGGCGGCCGTCCGGCCATCGCAGCCACACCGCGGCCGGGCGCATTCAACGCGCCGGGGATCGTCGGCGCGCGTGGTGCGGAGCCGCCGCCGGCACGTCCGGGTGCGCCGCCGGCGCATGCCAACAAAGCCAATGCGCCGCTCGTGGCCGGTCAGCCGAACGGCGCGCACACGCCGCCGGGCGCCCCGCATGGGCAGTCAGCCAACAACGGAAAGCCGGCGCCCAAGGCCAAAGTGGCCAAGCCGCATGGCCAAGCGCCGGCGGAAAAGAAGCATGAGCCGGAGACCGCGGCGAAGTAACTGATCCAACGGTGAGCCTGGCGGCTCTCCCGCCAGGCTGCCAGGCGTCGCGGCCAGGTCGCCGCCGTACGCTCTCAGCGCTCGAGCATCGGACGACCCTCGTGGTTCACGAGCAGGTCGTGCATGTCGTTCGCGTGCTCTTCTTCCACGACCAGTATGCCTTCCAGCATGACGCGCGTCCCCGGGTCATTGTCACCGAAGTAGCGCACCAGCTCGCGATAGTGATCGATGGCTATGCGCTCGGCGATCAGATTCTCCTTGATCATGTCGACGAGATTCTCTCCCTCGACATATTGAGAAGCCGAGCGCGTCGCCAGCCCCTCCGGACTGAAATTGGGTCTGCCACCGAGCTGGTTGATCCGCTCGGCGACGGCGGTCATGTGCTCCTGTTCCTCCTTGGCGTGCTGCGCAAACTCGGCCTTGACGGCCTCGCTGGAGATGCCCGCGGCGGCAATCGAGTGCATGGTATAGCGCAGCACGCACACGATCTCCGTGGCGAGAACGTTCTGCAGGATCTCGATGGTCTTGCTGACGTCGCCCGAGTAGGTCGAGGTGACCGCGCCACGGCCGAGATGCTGCCTGGCGCGCTCCCGCAGTGTTTCCACGTCGGTGATGAAAGTGCCCCTGTTGTCACTCATGTAGGTCTCCTGGATTCGATGCTGCAACGGCTTCAGTTCGCGGCTAAGCGTCCGGAGGGCTCGGGCTCTTTCTTACGACGCGCCGCTCGCCTGATCGTCGCGCCGCCGTGCCCGGTCGGTCAACCCGAGATTCGCCCGTGCACGGGCCATGGGTTCGCTGCACGTGGTGCAGATCAGTTTCACCGATCGCTCCCGCAGGAGCGATGCAACCGTTGCGCGGCGCGCCGTGTGGCCGTCGCATTGGCCTACAATCTGGTCACGATGACCCGCTATCCTGGTCACCCCTGACATGCCGCCCGGGGGGCTCTTGGCGCTCGGCTACGCGCTTACCTCGGCGGCGGCTGCCCTGCACGCCCTGCTCACCAAGGCCGACCCGCGCAGTGCGATCGGCTGGATAGGCGTGGCGTGGCTGTTTCCGTACGGTGGCCCGCTGCTGTACTGGCTGTTCGGCATCAATCGCGTTCGCCGGCGCCAGAGCGGCCCTGCGGCGTCGGAACACCGCGCGTCCCCGCCGGCGCTACTGCCGGACCTCAAGGCACTGGCGCCACAGGCACGACTCGGGGACACCCTGACGCACAGGCCGCTCGAACCCGGCAACAGCGTTGAGCCACTGCATAACGGCGAGCTCGCCTTTCCGAGGATGCTGCAGGCGATCGCCGGCGCGCACAGGTCCGTCTGGCTCGCGACCTATATTTTCCAGAGCGATGCGGTAGGACGGGAATTCGTGAGCGCCCTCAGCGCGGCGGTCCGCAGGGGTGTCAGCGTGCGGGTGTTGGTCGACGGGATTGGCGAGTGGTACGACTGGCCGCACGTCGTGCCGCTGCTGCACAGGGCGGGGGTCGTGGCCGCGCGCTTCCTGCCGCCGCGCCTCATTCCACCCAGTCTCTCGCTCAACTGCCGCAATCACCGCAAGATCCTCGTGATCGACGGCGAAGAGTCATTCATCGGCGGCATGAATCTCGGCGGCCGTGAGGTCGGTGGCGCGACCGGCCGGCGCATGTCCGACATTCACTTCTGCCTGCACGGTCCGATCGTCGCGCAGCTCGCCGACACGTTCGCCGTTGACTGGGAATTCGTGACCGGCGAGCGGCTTGGCGCGCCGGCGGTGATGGCTCCAGCAGGATCCTGCCTGTGCCGTGTCATCACCGGTGGACCGGACGAGGATGTGGACAAGCTGCTGCTGGTCCTGGTGGGGGCACTGTCCACGGCGCAGCAGCAGGTGCAGATCATGACGCCGTACTTCATTCCGCCCCCGGAGCTGGTCGTGGCGCTCGAGGCGGCGGCGTTGCGGGGCGTCACCGTTTCATTGATTCTGCCGCGTCGCAGCAACCTGCAGTACATCGACTGGGCGACGCTGCATTGGCTGCCGGCGCTGGTCGCGCACGGGGTGCGCGTGCACTTTCAGGAGCCGCCGTTCTCCCACGCCAAGCTGTTTGTCGTCGATGGGCAATATGCGCACATCGGCTCGGTGAATGTCGATACCCGCAGCCTGCGGCTGAACTTCGAGATCACCGTGGAAGTGTTCGACGCCGCGCTGTGTTCACAGCTCGCGCGGTTCATGGCCGACCTGCAGGGCCGCGCACCAGCGCTGACGGCTGAGGACGTCGGCCGGGCGAGCCTGCCGGCACGCATCCGCAACAGCCTGTGCTGGTTGATTTCACCCTATTTGTAGCCGATAGCGCGCAGGCGAGCCGGGCAAGCACCGGCGCACCACGGCGCATGCGTCGATGGGTTGCTAACGTCCAACCGAGAAGGTCAACCCGAGCGTATACAGAACATCGACCGGATTGCCGGGCGCATGAGCCCAGCCGTGAGTCCAACGCGCCTTGATGTCGGGGCGCAGCGCCAGACTGCCTGCACCGTGGGGGCTCTGCCACACCTTGATGAAGGCGCCGAGCCCCGGTTGCGCCATGAACTCCGTCCGGTTCTCGAGCCCGATCCCCGGCGGCGGCGCGGCGTGTGTCACTCCAGCGCCGAGCGACACATAAGGCGCGAAAATTCGCCCGCCGCTGAAGACTCGCAGCAGCTCGAGCGCGCCTGCGCTGAGACTGCTATGGCCCGAGCCCACCCGGTCAGTGAGGCGCGCATCGTTCAGATCGAGCTCGGCGCTCCAGCCGCCCGTGAGACTGGTGCCGATATCGAGTCCATAGACAGCGGCACTACCCTTGCCGCCCCAGGGCTTGTCGGGCGTGATACCGCCAAGGGAGGGACTGACATACCAGCTGGCGGCTTCATCCTGGGCGAGCGCCATGAGCGGGGCGCACAGCATCAGCAGGCTCAGACGCCAGACGCGTCTTCTCACCATTGTGTACGACTGGTCCAGCGCAGCGTGCCTTCCTGCTGCGGAAAAGCATATTCCTGATTGCGCGCGGTGCGCATAAGATTTGCCCAGGATGCACTCTGCAGGAATTTCGCTGGTGCCTCGCTACAGCTGGCGTCCGGTGCGGGAGGAAGCGCAATGACTCGTTTTGACCTGCGGCCGCCGAGTGCCGCGCAGCGTACGCAGATCACGGCCGGTCTCAGCCCGGACGAGCGACGCGTGCTGCTCGAGCACGGCACCGAAGCGGCGTTCTGCGGCGTGTTCCTCGACAACCACAAGGAGGGCATCTACACGTGCCGCTTTTGCGGCCTGCCGCTGTTTCGCTCGAGCGCCAAGTTCGACTCGGGCACAGGTTGGCCGAGTTTCTTCGCGCCCTACGATGAAGCGCATATCCGGCGCGTGCGCGACAGCAGCTATGGAATGATCCGCGTGGAAGAGGTGTGCGCGCGCTGCGGCAGCCATCTGGGTCACGTGTTTCCGGATGGACCGCCGCCGAGCGGCGAGCGTCATTGCCTGAACTCGGTATCACTGTCCTTCACCGGGCAGGGGCAGGCATTGCCAGACGTGCTGCAACGGGGAGCCCCCGAGGGGATGGTGGACTCATGAGTGCGATGCTGATCGAGCAACGGCGCCGCAACATCGGCAGCTTCGAGGTGGGCCGCGTCCTGCCGCACCCGCAGCGGCACATGGTGGGGCCGTTCATATTCTTCGATCATCTCGGCCCGGTGGATCTTCCCAAGGGTCTGTCGCGCGAGGCGGATGTCCGCCCGCACCCCCACATCGGGCTGTCGACGGTGACCTACCTGTTCGCGGGCGAGATCGTGCATCGCGACTCGACCGGCATCGAACAGGCCATCCGCCCCGGGGAGGTGAACTGGATGATCGCGGGCAGCGGGATCACGCACTCCGAGCGCTTCGAGCAGGCACGGCGCCAGGCAGCACCGATGCACGCGATCCAGGCGTGGGTGGCACTGCCGAACGAAGCGGAGGAGACGACGCCGCTTTTCGCGCACCACGCGGCTGAGGAGCTGCCGCTGCAGCGCGATGGCCGCGTGTGGCTGCGGCTGCTGGCCGGCGAGGCGTTCGGCCTGAGGTCGGCGGTCAGGATCCACTCACCGCTGTTCTACGCGCACGCCGCCCTGCAGGCCGAAGCGCGGCTGGCGCTGCCTCACGAGTACCCGGAGCGCGCGGCCTACCTCGTGTCCGGAGCAGCGACGGCGAACGGCCAGCGCGTCGCACCAGGCCAGATGATCGTGTTCGACGCGGGCGCTCCCGCGGCGCTGCAGGCACAGGCCGACAGCGTGCTGATGCTGCTCGGCGGTGAGCCGGTCGGGCCGCGCTTCATCGAGTGGAACTTCGTCTCGTCCTCGAAGGAGCGTATCGAGCAGGCCAAGGCGGACTGGCGCGCCGGGCGCATGAAGCTGCCGGATGCCGATAACAGGGAATTCATCCCGCTGCCCCCGGACACGCACCAGAGCGCCGGGGCGATGTCCTGAATTCACCCCTCCCGGCCCCGCGGCCCGGGAGGTCGCTCAGGTGGCAGCGAAACGTTGCGCTGACGCTACCTGTCTTTCCACGCACCGAATTCGGGTGCATCACGCATGTGCTCGAACAGATCGCCGCGCGCGGGGATCTTCCCGAGCGTACAGCCGGCCAGCGGAATCAGCACGTAGATGACCACTGCGCAGTTGTCGTTGAGACGGATGAGTGTTCCGCCGCCCTCGAGCTGAACTACCCGGTTTGTGCCCACCGGGTCCCAGTGGAACTTGGGTGGGTGAGCGGCTGGATTAAATGCAGGGTCGTGCGGGGTTGCCAGGGCGGCCGCGCGGCGGCGCGCCAGCTCGTCCGTTTCTGCCTGCACCCGTGCGGCCCGTGTGGCCTCGGCCGCCCAGTCGATGGTGATCGCGTTAGTCGCTGTGGCAGTAGCGGAGGCGTTGCCTGTGGGCGGCACTGCGGTCACTGGAGGATTGCGCGATGACCTTGCCACCCGCAAGGTCTGGCGCGGAGTGCGTTGCGGGACCGGGGGCTGCTCCGGCGCAAGCAGGACGACCAGCAGCGCATCGGCCTGCGCGCTGAGGTTAAGCTGCTCGCTTCGCGTCAGGGTCGCGACCAGGAGGAGGGCGGTGAGGTGCGCCGCGGCTACCAGAACGAGTACGCACAGGCGGCGCGCCACGGAATATGCGCCCATCCTCCCCCGCCTCACGCGATGAGTCCTGCACTTCGAGTGCAACTCGACGGGAAAGGTTCAACCGCCGCGCGCACCGCGCGCGGACGGTGTCAGGTACTGAACAGTGCGGCGATGGTGTTGACCGCGAGCTCCGCTTCCGCCCGGTCGGGCGTCGTGCTTGTGTCGTTGAAACCGTAGTAATCGTCCGGGCCGATCACCTGGAACACGTGACCGTCGCGGCGCGGCACGAACGCGACGCCCCGGTACATGAGGCCGTAACCGACCTGCGGCTGCGGGATCATGCGCGCGACCTGGCCACGCACCGGGATCACCGATTGATCGTTGAACAGGGCACGCGCGCCGTAGCCCGTGGCGTTGATGAGGGTCTTCTCGCGCACGCGCACGAAATCCTCAGGCTGGTGAAACTCTTCGATCTCGATCTGGCCGCCGTTGCTGCGGAAGTCCGTCATCAACAGCCGCTGGTAGGCCGTCAGATTGAACATCATCAGCGGGCTGCTGTGCAGATAGCGATGACCGAGCGAGTGTGTACCGGGCGCGAGGATCTCACCTCGCGGTGTCAGGTCCGGGAGCAACTCGCGCTGCAGCTCGGCGAATCTCGGCCGCGTATCCCCCGGCGGCAGGCCGCGCGGTGGCAGGTCAGGCTCATCGGAGACGAAGTACTCGTCGATGAACTCGACCGGTTCGCCCGGCAGTCCGAGGAAGCCCTGGTAGGTGGCGAACGAGCGCCGTGCCATATCCTCCCACGTGCGCTTGAAGGCCGCCGTGGCGTTCGCTTCGAAGCAGATGCGTGAGTCCGGGGTCCACAGTCCGGTGGCGAGCGAGGAACGCACGAGCGGTGGCAGCTCTTTCGTATAGATCGTCACCCGGGCGCCGGCACGCTGCAGCAGCAGTGCGGAGGTAAGTCCCAGGGCGCCGCAGCCGATCACCGCAACCTGCCGCTCGCCGCCCGCCAGCGCCTTCTCGACGGCGAGTGCGCTCGAGCCCCAGGACAGTGACCAGCCGCTGCCGCCGTGTCCGTAGTTGTGCACGATGGTCTTGCCGAGCATCTGCTCGACGTCGAGGCGCGGCCCTTCCGCACGGAAGGGTCGGGTGCAAACGGTGATCGCGGTGATGCGGTCGGCGGTCGCGTGGAGCGGTGCCAGCTGCACAGCAGCCGCCGGCGGGTGCTGCGGCGTCCCAAGCCAGCCGACGCTGCAGCCACCGAGCGCACCGCCGACGAGCGCGGCGCCGCTGCCGGCCAGAAACTGCCGTCGCCCGACCGGACGCCTCATGGTGTTGCCGTGATTTCCTCTCGGACCGCGGCCGGCAGCATACCTCATCAGATGTAGGCACAGTCCCACGCCACAAAGTCCCTTCAGGCGACTGCCTCGCACACGCTGAGCGCTTAGGATGTCCTCGCACGCTGCTGCGATCGAGCCTCGCAGCGCGGCTGGTACCAGGAGGAGAAAGCGATGACCACAAGCAAGCGTCGGACGCGTCGCAGGAGCGCTGGCAGGACGACAACCGCAAAGCGTGCGATGGCGCGCAACTCCCGTGTCAGGCGCGGCGCAGCGGCCGCGACCTCGCGCTCTGGCAGAGCCGGACGCAGGAGCGGCGCGACCCCGACGGTGAAGGTCGCTGCCGGACGTCTGGCGGTGAGTGCCGGTCGGGTCGCCAGATCGCTGGTGCGGGTCGGTGCCGCGCGCGCCTCGACTGCCGGACGTAAGGTACTGGCGCGTGGTGCCCGCGCAGCGGCTAGAGGCGCGAAGCGCGGCGGCAAGCGCGCCGGTGAAGTGACTGCCGTGGCGCTCGAGTCCCTCGCCGATCGCGTCACTCCCTAGCGGGTACACGGGTGGCTCGCGGCCCGGACGCTTCAGCGTCCGCGCCGGCGGCTTTAGCCTTCCGCGGCGGCGGCGATCTGCTGCTGTTGCTCGATCTCGCGGGCCGCGTTGGCGTCCGGCGGTGGCGCAGCAGCGGCATACGCGGGGGTGACGGTGGCGGCGCCTCGGCCCGCGCTGGTACCCGCCATGCCCTGGTCGATGGTCTCGCGCATGTGGTTCTGCATCTCCTGCAGGTCGCTCAACGCGATCTGCACTTGCGCGGCGCGCTCGCACTCCATCCCACCTTTGCTCGCCAGCACCACCGCCTGCGCTGAGCTGGTTTCGCGGTTGGCCGCCGAAATGACCTGTACGACGTCGCCCTCGCTGATCATGCAGCGCCGTCCGCCCGGGTCGACGAGGTCGAGATCCGAGGCCACTACGAACACGTGCGGCTCGCGGTCGTTGAGTTCCTCGACGACGCTGCCGGCTCCCTCGGGCAACGGCTTGTCCTGCGCACTGGCGCGCGCTTCGACCGACTCCTGCTTCACCTGACGGTCGACTTCGTCGGCGACCATGTCCTTCACCTGCGGCGTGATGGCCGCGGTCGGCGCGGGTGCCGCGGCGCCTGCGGCCAGCGGTACCGCGGGTGCAGGGGTCGAGGGCGCCGCCGGCTGCGACGCAGCGGGGCGGTGCGTGTCGTAGGCCGTAATCAGACTCGTGGCGAGCACGAAGTCGGTGAGCCAGCCGAGCGGACTGCTGTAGGAGGTCTCCGGGGTGAAGTAGTCGCGGTAATGGGTGAACCAGGGGGCGGAAGTGCTCACGTAGTTCCACGACGGTACGAGCGGCGCGCGGTAGCGGCTCGTGGCCCACTGATAGACGCTGCCCGGGTAGAAGCGCTGTGGCGCATACACATCGAGCGTGGTGCCGCCGAAGTTATAGGGCCGGTAGAACTGGTGCGTGAGCTGCCCGCGATCGTAGAAGGTGCGATGGTCGAACGCGCGCGCCTGAAAGATGTAGGGATGCTGGACGTAGGGCACGCCGCGGGAAGGGGCGACGATGCGCGAGCCGTCCGGCTGCTCGACCAGTACGTGGCGGCTGCCGTCGAGCGCGTGATGGATCGTCATGCCGGACTTCGGGTTGCGCACGTCGAGCACCGAGCCGTCCGCGGCCGTGCGCACGATGCTGCCGCTGGCGGTGTGCATCTCGCGGCTGCCCGGCGGTGCCGGGTGACCGAGGAACGTCTGCGACTGTGCCGCGCCGGAGCCGGCGTGCCCGCTGTCGAGTGATGCGAGCCGCATGCCTTTGACGGGGGCGCCGGCGGTGGCCTGACCCGACCCCGGCCCCGGCCCCGGACGCGGAGCCGGTGCCGGCGCCGTTTCCTTGTGACCGAAGAGCGAGCCGAACGGATTACGCGAGGCGGTGGGGCTCGCGCTGGTCCCGTGCGCCGCATTAGCGGTACTCGCGTGGTTGCCCGGGAGAAGGTTCAACAAGCGCTGCGTCGGCGTGGCATTGGCGGCGGCGTTGTTGTTGTGGGCGGCGCCGTTGCTGGCGGCAGCATTGTTGTTGGCAGCAGCCTTGTTGTTAGCGGTGGTGTTACCTGTGGCGCTGCCGCCGGCGGGGTGCGTGAACGGCAGGTGCCAGCGCGAGGCGGACGTCTGCGGTTGCGGTTGCGCGGTCGCCGGGGCAGGCGTGGCAGTCGTGCGCTTCGGTGGCGGCGCGGCAGGGGTGGTCTGCTGGGTCTGCGACTGGGCGAGGCTCACGACCAGCAGCGCCGCGACTGCACCGGCACGTGTGGTATTTGCGGTCATGACGGGAAAGCTGACTGCATGGGCATGCCCTGGCGCGGGACCTCAGGAATCCGCGGCCGCGGCGAGCTGCTGCTGCTGCTCGATCTCGTGGGCGGTGTTGGGGTCCGGCGGCGGCGCCGCGGCGGCGAATGCCGGCGTCGCGGTTGCGGCTTTCTTGCCGGCATCGGTGCTCGCCATCCCTAAGTCGATCGTCTCCCGCATGTGATTCTGCATCTCCTGCAGATCCGCGACCGCGATCTGCACCTGCGCTGCGCGCTCGCACTCCTCACCGCCCTTGCTCGCCAGTACCACTGCACCGGCGGTGCTGGTGTCGGCGCGCGGCGCGGACACCACCTGCACGACGTCTCCCTCGCTGATCATGCAGCGCCGGCCGGCGGGATCGACCAGGTCGAGATCCGCAGCGACGACGAACACGTGGGTCTGCCCGTCGCCGAGCTCCTGCACCACCCCGCCGGCACCGGGCGGCGGGTCGCGATTGGCGGCGCTCTGCTGCGCTTCGACCGACTCCTCCTTGACCTGCCGCCCGACTTCGTCGGCGACCATCTGCTTGACCTCTGGAGTGACGGCGGGGGCGGCGCCGGCGGCCGGGGCGGGTGCGGTCGGCTTGGCGGTGGAGTATGCCATCGCGAGGCTCGCCCCGAGCACGAAGTCCGCGAGCCACGCTGTCGGGGTGGCGTAGCTCGTGTCCGGCGTGAAGTATCCCTTGTAGTACCCGTACCAGGGTGTGGCGTTGTTGGCGTACGGCCAGTTGAAGCGCATCGGTGCCTGGAAGGGGCTGCTCGCCTGTTGATAGAACTGCGGCTGGTAGTAGCGCGTCGGCGCGTAGACATCGAGCGCCGTGGCGCCGAAGTTATAGGGCCGATAGAAGAGGTGTACGAGCTGTCCGCCGACGGGGTAGGTGCGATGGTTGAGCACGCGGCCGCGGAACACGAACGGGTGCTGTACGTACGGCAGCCCGCGCGTGGTCGCGAAGATGCGCGAGTGGTCGGGCTGCTCGACCAGTATGCGCCGGCTGCCGTCGAGCCCGTGATGGATGGTCATGCCGTTGCGTGGATTGCGCACGTCGATGACCGAGCCGTCGGCCGCGGTGCGCACGATGTTGCCGCTCGCAGTGCGCGTCTCCTTGCTGCCGGGCGGCCCCGGGTTACCGACGAAGGTGCGCGATTGCACCAGGTTCGCCGTGGCGTGGGCGTTATCGAGCGAGGCGACGTGCAGGTCGCCGGCGGTGTTGCGGGTATTGCCTGCGGGCTGCGCAGCGTTGCGGTTGTTGCCGGCGGCCGCGGCGGCGGCGAGCGCTGCACGGCGCTGCGCGGCGGCAGCCGCGGCTGCCGCGACGGGGTTGAGCGGCGGGTGCGCCTGCGCCGGGTTCGCAGGAGCGGCCTGCGGGCGTGGTGCCGGCGCTGGTGCGGGCGGTGGGTTCTGCTGAGTCTGGGCGACGGCCGTCAGCGCCGGCAGCAGCGCGGCGAGGGCGAGCATGCAGCGAGTGCCGCGGGTGGCGCGGCGTTGCGCCTGTTGTGATTGCACCGGCATGTTGGCTCCGAAGGTTGTGTCTCTAGCGGCTGCTCACGATCTGGAAGGATTGCCCGGCATTGTGCAGGTTCGGCACCTGCTTGCGCTTGAAGTGCTCCTCGGCGATGCGCGGCACCTCGTCGTCGACGTAAGCGGCGAGGTCGAAGGTGTTGATGTAGCCGTGCTTGCGGGCGTCGGCATCGCCGTTCAGCCCCTGCAGCAGCACCCAGGTGAACAGCCCGTGGCCGTCCTGGCCTTCGAGCGCCTCCTCGTCGCTGCTCGAGGCCGACAGCACCGTGCTGCCGACCGCGCCGGAGAGCACCTTGACCGCCGCGAGCTGTTCGAGCATCGCATCCCCCATCGCGCCGGCGTGACAGGTGTCCAGCAGCAGCAGCTTGCGCGTCGCCGGGATGCTCGCGACCATCTGCCGCAGCTCCACATCGCTCACCGCATCGCGGCGGATCGCCTCGATGGTAACCGTGCTGACGTTGGAGGGGATCAGGAAGTACTCGCGGTCGGTGAGGTCGGGGCCGTAGACGGTGCCATGGCTGGCGACGTAGAACAGGAACACGTCGGCCGGATCGATACTGCGGTAGTGCGCGAAGGCGCTCTCGAGCGCGCTGCGGGTGGTCGCCTTCTGCGTGGTGAGCTGCTCGACGTTCACCTTGTCGAACAGCGGTGCCGCCTTCTTCTGCAGCAGCTGCGCGATGGCCGTCGCGTCGGCCACCGAGTAGCGCAGGTCGAGGCTCGCGTTGTCGAAGTCCTGGATGCCGACGATGAGCGCATACAGCTGCGGCTTGTGGGTCGTCGTGTAGCGGGCGACTACGCTGGCTTTCGCGGGGTTGGAGTGCACCGAGCCATCGGCGTTGAAGGCGATCACCTGTATGTCGTTGCTGCCCGGTACTAAGCGCAAATGCAGCGTGCGGCTCGGCACGCCGGCCGCCGCGACGACTTCCAGCGCACGCCCGGGGCTCGCCGACACCGCGCTGCCGTTGACGAAGGTGCGCACCTCGCCGATGCCGCCGCCGCGGTCGGCGATGCTCACGTGCACGTCGAGCGCTTCGGCCTCCACCGCGGCGGGCACGTCGATGAACGCGACATCGGGCGCGGGCTTCACTGCCGCGAGCGTCGGCAGCGTCGCCGGCAGCGGCTCGCCGCTGAGCGCGTGGCGCACGATGTCGGGGCGGTAGAATTTCTCGCGGTAGGCGCTGATGCCCGACACCTCGTCGCCGACGCGTACGTTCAGGTATTCCTCGGCGGCGTCTCCCTGGAAGTCGTAATACCCCTGCGGCGTGATCTGCAGGAAGCTGCCATCGTCGAAGGCGATGAGCCGCACGCGCTCCGCGCCGCTCGCCGCATCCCACAGCCGCACCGTCGAGTCCGAGCCAGCCGAGGCCAGCAGGCGCCCGTCGGGCGAGAATGCCAGCGACTCCACCAGGTCGGTGTGACCTAAGAGCGTGCGCTGCTCGCGGCCACTCGGCACGTCCCACAGCCTGATGACCGCGCTCTCATCGCTGGAGGCGAGCAGGGCGCCGCTCGCGGCGAACGCGACTGCGGTCACCGGTGCTGCGTGGCCTGTGAGCGAGCGCAGCTCATGCCCGCTGGCGACTTCCCACAGCCGCACCGTGCGGTCGCCGCTGCCGGAGGCGAGCGTGCGGCCGTCGGGCGCGAAGGCGAGGGCGTCGACCCAGCTCGAATGCCCGCTGAGCGTGCGCAGCTCGTGCCCCGTCGACGGGCTCCACAGCTTGATCGCGCCGCGCTCGTCGGCCGATGCCAGCGTGAGTCCGTCGGGCGAGAAGGCCACCGCCTCGACGCCCGCGGCGTGCCCGCTCAAGGTGCGCACCTCGCTGCCGTCCGTCACGCTCCACAGCTTGACGGTGTTGTTGAGGCTGCCGGCGGCGAGCAGCCGTCCGTCCGGGGAGATCGCCAGCGAGGCACTGCCGCCGACCGGGGGGCCGGCGCGCAGTGCACGCAGCGGCCGTCCGCTCACGATGTCCCAGAGCCTGATCGTTTCATCGCCGCCGCGGGAGGCCACGGTGTGATTGTCGGGCGTAAAGACGGCGGCGCCGACCCAGCTGTCCTGCGCCTGGATGGTGCGCAGCTCGCGCCCATCGGCGACCAGCCACAGGCGCACCGCGCGGTCCGCAGCACCTGAGACCAGCAGCTTGCCGTTGTGCGAGAAGGCCACCGACTTGACGTAGGCGGCATGCCCGACGAGGGTGTGCAGCGGCTGACCGCTGGCAACGTCCCACAGCTTCACCGCGTGATCGGCGCCGCCCGAGGCGAGCGTGCGTCCATCGGGGGCGAAGGCCACCGCCTCCACCCAGCGCGCGTCACCGTCGAGCACGTGCAGCGCGCGGCCGCTGGCGGCATCCCAGATCCTGATGCTGTGGTCATAGCCGCCGGAGGCGAGCGTGCGGCCGTCCGCCGTGCACGCCACCGACCACACCTCGCTCGAGTGCCCGCTGAAGGTCCGCAGCTCCCGGCCCGAGGCCGCATCCCACAGGCGTACCGTGTGGTCCCAGGAGGAGGAGGCGAGCGTCGCGCTGGCGCCGCAGAAGCTGAGCGCACTCAGCCGGTCGCCGTGCCCGCTGAGCGTGCGCAGCTCGCTGCCCGCGGCCACGTCCCAGAGCCGGATCGTCTTGTCGACGCTGCCGGAGGCGAGCGTGTGACCGTCGGGGGCGAAGGCCAGCGCCGTCACGGCATCGTGATGCGCGGCGAGCGTGCGTAGCGCGCTGCCGCTCGCCGCGTCCCACAGGCGCACGCTGTGGTCGGCGCCGCCCGAGGCCAGCATGTGGCCGCTGGGCGCGAACGTCACGGCGTTCACCGCTCCCGCGTGGCCCTTGAGGGTATGCAGCACCCGCCCCGAGCTCACCTCCCACAGCACGAGCGTGCCGGCACGGTTTCCCGTGGCGAGGATTAGCCCGTCGGGCGAGTAGGCGACGCTGTTTATGCCGCTGGCATCGAGCTTCAGCGCGCGCAGCTCGCGCTGGGTGCCCAAATCCCACAGCTTGGTTGCGCCGTCCTCCCCGCCGGAGGCCAGAGTGCGCCCATTCGGGGCAAACGCCACCGTGTGAATGACGTTCGAGTGACCGAGCTGCGCGAATACTTCCGGCCGCTCCGCCGCAGCGAGCGGCGCACAGGCGAGCGGCGCACAGACGAGAAGCGTGCACAGCGCGATCCGCCCGCGCCGTGCGCGGAAGCGATCACCCCTGCGGAGACCCCAAGACTTCACGAGACGAGACCTTATTTTTGCCAGTCATCATAGCCGATAATCGCGGCGGGAGTGACCTGCTGCGCCGGCGCGTTCGCCATAATGCACCTTAGCGCTCGCTGGTCGCGCCGCACTCCAGGAGACTACGAAGATGTATGCCTTACCGAAGACGAGAAGCCCCGCACGGCTGCTGCTGGCGGCGGCGCTGCTGCTGGGCACGAGCGCGAGCCGCGCGGATGAGGATGCCGCAATGAGCGCGGATGACCTGCAACAATTGTGTGCAGGCACCGACCACGTCAGTGAGAACGCCTGCCGTATCTACATTCTCGGGGTGACGCAGGGAGTGCGCGTCGGGATCAGCCTGGCGCAGCACGGCGGCGCGCGTCCGTGCGTGCCCGCAGGCATGTCGGCCGAGGAACTGCAGAACTTCGTCAAGACTCGGCTCACGCAACGTCTCGCCGCGGCGCCTGCCGACCGCTCGCTCGATGCGTCGCGCTTCATCGCTGCGGTGCTGGCGAGTGCCTATCCCTGCAAGCGGCCACCGGGCTCGTGAACCTTGGCGCGCAGCGCCGCCACCAGCCCGCAAAGCGCCGCGCCGGCGAGCCAGATCCCGGGGACGGCGCGGTTGCCGGTCGCGTGGATCAGCCAGGTGCTCACCGCCGGGGTGAAGCCGCCGAACACGGCGGTCGCGAGACTGTAAGCGAGCGCAAAGCCCGTGGTGCGCACCGCCGCGGGCATGACCTCGGTGAGGAACACCACCATCGCGCCGTTGTAGCTCGCATATAAGAAGGACAGCCACAGCTCCACGCCCAGCAGTCGCGCGAACGACGGCGCCTGCACCAGCCAGGACATCGCGGGGTACGCGGTGAGGAGCATGAGGAGCGTACAGGCAATGAGCAGCGGCCGCCGGCCGATGCGGTCGGACAGTGCGCCCATGACCGGCAGCCACAGCAGGTTGGAGGCCCCCACGCACAGGGTCACCAGCATGCCGTCCTCGCTCGCCAGGTGCAGCACGCGGCTGCCGAACGTGGGCGTATAGGCGGTGATCATGTAGAAGGACACCGTCGTCATGGTCACGAGCAGCATGCCGATGAGTACGATGCGCCAGTTCATCGCGAGCGAGCGCAGGATCTCGGCGGTGTCCGGTCGGTGCCGGCGGGCACTGAAGTCAGCGGTTTCCCGGAGCGAGCGGCGCAGCACGAACAGCAGCGGCACGATCAGGCACCCGAGCAGCAGCGGGACGCGCCAGCCCCAGGCCTGCAGCTGCGTCGGTGCGAGGTGGCGAGCGAGCACGACGCCGATGACCGCGGCACACATCACCGCGACCTGCTGGCTGGCGGACTGCCAGCTCACGTAGAAACCCTTGTGGCCCGGGGTGGCGATCTCCGCGAGGTACACCGACACCCCGCCGAGCTCCATGCCGGCCGAGAAGCCCTGCAGCAGCCTGCCCAGCAGCACCAGTAGCGGTGCGAGCAGGCCGATTGTCGCGTAGCCGGGCGTGCAGGCGATGGAGAAGATGCCGATCGCCATGAGCGTCAGTGTCAGCAGCAGCCCGGCGCGTCGCCCGTGGCGGTCGGCGTAGGCGCCGAGCACGATGGCACCGAGCGGGCGCATCAGGAATCCGGCACCGAAGGTCATGAACGCCAGCATCAGCCGCACGAACGGATTGCCGCCCGGAAAGAACGCATCGCCGATCGCCGCGGCGTAATAGCCGAAGACCATGAAGTCGTACATCTCGAGAAAATTGCCGCTCGCGACGCGAATCACGGCGGCGATGCGGGAACGGCGCACAGGCTCCATCCGTGCGGCAGCCGTCAGTGCGGCGCAGACGCGCGAGAGGCCGCCCGCTCAGCCGCGCAGGCGCAGGCCCTGCGGGTCATAGAGCGGCTCGAGCCGCACGGTCGCGGTGCGCAGCTCGCCTAAGATGTCGATCTGGAAGCGCGCGCCGTCGCGCGCCAGCGCCGCGGGCACGTAGCCCGCCGCGAGGCTCCTGTCGATGCAATGCCCGTACGCGCCCGAGGTCACGTAACCGACCGCCGCGCCGTCGTGCATGATCGATTCGTAGCCGACGACTTCCGTGTCCGCGTCGGCCACCTCCATCACCACGAAGCGGCGCGCAGGTGAGGCGCTGCGCTCGGCGAGCGCCGCAGCGCGGCCGGTGAACTCCGCTTTGGCGAAATCCACGAAACGGTCGAGGCCGGTCTCGCCGGGGGTGTAATCGGGCCGGAAATCCTTGTTGAAGGAACCGTAGCCCTTCTCGAGGCGCAGCGAGGAAAGCGCGCGGCCGCCAAAGTGCGTCAGTCCGAGCGGCCGACCCGCCTCCCACAGATCCTCATACAGCCGGCTGAAGTAATCGGGCGTGGTCCAGATCTCGTAGCCGAGCTCGCCGGTGAAGCCGGCGCGCGTGAGGATCGCGGGCGCGAAGCCGACCGCGGTCTCGCACACCTGGAACAGCCTGAAGGCCTGCGCCCCGAGGTCGATGCGCACCAGCTGCTGCACGAGCTCGCGCGCCCTGGGGCCCGCGACGGACACGCCGCAGAGCGTTCCGGCCACCGAGTGCACCCACACGTCGGACGGCGGCTGCGCCGCCCAGAACCAGCGCAGGTGAAATTCCTCCGCGAAGCCGGAACCGACGATCATGAATCGATCATCCGCGAGGCACGCCATCGACAGGTCGCCGACGATGCGGCCGGCGGGATTGAGCATCGGCGCCAGGCACACTCTGCCCGGGCGCGGAATGCGGCAGGCAAACAACCGGTCGAGCCAGGCGCGGGCGCCGCGTCCCACCACTTCGTACTTGCCGTAGTTGCTGGTCTCGTAGAGGCCGACGGCGGCGCGCACGGCGCGGCATTCGGCGCGCACCACCGGGAAGGCTTCCGAGCGGCGGTAGGTCGGCGTCTCCGTCGGCGCCACCCCGGCGGGGGCGAACCACAGGGCGTTCTCCAGGCCGAAGTTCGCGCCCATGACCGCGCCGGCTTCCATGAGGCGATCGTAGATCGGCGAGCGCCGCAGCGGGCGCGCCGCCGGCAGCTCCTCGTTCGGGTACGCGAGGCGAAAGCGCCGCGCATAGTTCTCCGGCACCTTGACGGCGGTGTAGTTCGGCGTGGCGAAGGCGCCGAAGCGCGCGACGTCCATCGAAAGGATGTCCTGTCCCGGATCGCTCTCGGCCATCCAGCGCGACAGCACCAGGCCGATCCCGCCCCCCTGGCTGAAGCCGGCCATGACGGCGCACGCGACCCAGTAGTTGCGCAGTCCGCGCACCGGGCCGACCAGCGGATTGCCGTCGGGGGCGAAGGTGAACGGTCCGTTGACCGCCTTGCGGATCCCCACGCGGCCAAGCGCCGGAAAATGCCGGAAACCCACTTCGAAGTAGGGTGCCAGCCGTTCGAAATCCTCCGGCAGCAGCTGCATGGAGAAGTCCTCGGGAGTACGCCGCGGCGCCCACACCACGCCGTGCGGCTCGTAAGTGCCGATGAGCACGCCGCGCCGCTCCTGCCGCAGGTAGATCTCGCCCGAGTAGTCGGTGGTGTTGACGAGCTCCTGGGCGCGGCCCGCGAGCTCCGGAATGTCCTCGGTGATGAGGTAGTGGTGCTCCATGGCGAGCACCGGCAGCTCGATGCCCACCATGTGCCCCACCTCGCGGGCCCACAGCCCGGCGCAGTTCACCACGTGTTCGGCCTGCACCGTGCCCTTGTCAGTCACGACTTCCCAACCGTCAGGGCGCTGCGTGAGCGACAGCACGCGCGTGAAGCGCTCGACCGAGGCGCCGAGCTGGCGGGCCGCCTTGACGTAGGCGTGGGTCGTCCCGGAGGGGTCGCAGTGACCGCCGTCCGCGCGCCACAGGGCGCCGATGAAGAAGCTGGCGTCGATCAGCGGATTGAGCTGCTGCGCCTCGGCGAGCGAGATCATCCGCGTCTCCATGCCGAGGTAGCGCGCGCGCGAGCAGATGAGCTTCAGGCTGTCGAGCTCGCCATCGTTTGCCGCGAGCATCAGGCCGCCGTTCGGGTGCAGTCCGCAGGACTGTCCCGAGAGTGTTTCGATCTCGCGGTACAGATCGATGGTGTATTTCTGCAGGCGCGAGATGTTGGCCTCGCCGTTGAAGGTGTGCATGCCGCCGGCGGCGTGCCAGGTCGAGCCGGAGGTGAGCTCGCCCTTCTCGATGAGCAGCACGTCGCTCCAGCCGATCTTCGCCAGGTGGTAGAGGACGCTCGCGCCGACCACGCCGCCGCCGATGACCACGGCCCTTGCGGAAGCCTTCATGGCTCGATGATCTCCTTACAGTTGCGCCACAGTAACACCGGCCCCGCGCTGCAGCCCGAAGGGCGCACCGCTTTCCAGCAGCCACTCGCGTACGTGCCGCGCGGTCGTGGCCGGCGTCAGCAGCAGGAAGCCGGAGTCGAGCGCGGCGAGGACCACCGACACCTGGGCGATGAGGGTCGCGGCCGCGCTGCCGGGTGGGAAAGCTCCGGGGTCGAGGTCCAGCCGACAGCCACGCGCGAGCAGCTGCGCTGCCGCCGCGCCGCTCAGCTGCAATACGGCCAGCGCTGAGGAGAGGTCCACGACCGCAGCGCTCCCCGTGCACGCGCTCTGCCATAGGGCGGCACCCTCCCCGCAGGCGGCAGGCGCCGACAGCACCAGCCAGCGCTCGGGCCGCGCTGCGACGACGAGCGTCGCGGCACCGCGCAGGATGCGGCCGCGCGCGGGGAGCGGGCACCCCTGGCCACGGGCGATGTCCGCCAGCAGCGTCGCCCGGCCACGCAGGGCCACGAGCTCGACGACGTCCGCCGCGCACTCCGACAGGCGCAGCGTCGCCCCGCCTGCGATCAGCGCCGGCTCAGGCGCGGACACGTACATTCTCCGGGTCGAGCATGTGGGGGCTGGTGATCTCGACGTCGGTGCGCTCGGCGTGCACCGGGGAGCAGGCGAGAAGCCGCGTACCGATTCTCGCGCGGCCGTCGGTGAGCAGCGCGAGGCCGACCCAGCCCGCTGACTCCACGCCGGGGGTGGAGGAGGTGACGTAGCCGAGGCTCGCCTGCCCGACCCCCGCGGCGATGAGATGCAGACCGTTGCGCAGCCGGTGGGCAGGCTCGAGCGGCCGCACCCCGACCAGTTGCAGGCGCCCCGGGGCGTTGAGTGCCGGGCGCTGCGCCAGCGTGCGGCCGATGAAGTCGCCGTGTTTCTTCAGCATGCGTGCAAAGCCCAGATCGTCCGCGCTGGTGTTGCCGTTCAACTCCGCCCCGGTGACGTGGCCCTTCTCGATGCGCAGCGTGTTGAGGGCATCGAGGCCATAGGGGCGGATGCCGAACGGCGCGCCCGCCTCGAGCAGGGCCGACCACACGGTGAGCGCGTGCGCGGCGGGCACCGCGAGCTCGTACGCCAGCTCGCCGGAAAAGGAAATGCGGAACAGCCGCCCGGGGATGCCGGCGAGCGTCGCGGCGGCCGCGGCCATGAACGGGAAGGCGGCGTTCGACACATCGACGCCGTCCACGATGCGCTCGAGCACCGCGCGCGCGCGCGGACCTGCGAGCGCGAACTGCGCCCACTGATCGCCGACGTCGGTCAGCGCCACGTCGAGCGCAGCGCACGAGCTTTGCAGGTGAAACTCCAGGTGCTCGAGCACCGCCTGGCTGTTGGCGCTGGTGGTGGTCAGCAGGAAATGCTCCGGGCCGAGGCGCGAGGTCGTACCATCATCGAAGAGCATGCCGTCCTCGCGCAGCATGATGCCGTAGCGCGCGCGCCCCACGGCGAGCGTCGCGAACGTGTTGGCGTACACGAAGTCGAGGAACCGCACGGCATCCGCTCCCTGCACGTCGATCTTGCCGAGAGTCGATACGTCCGTGACCCCGACGCCGCGGCGCACGGCGCGCGCTTCCTCGAGCACCGCTTCCCAACCGGCTGCCGGCGCGTACACTAGCGGCCGCAGCCATAGCCCGGTGGGGACGAAGCGCGCGCCGTGGGCCTCGTGCCACTCGTGCAGCGCGACACGGCGCGTGGGTTTGAAATGCGCGCGCACCTCGGCGCCGGCGAGCGCCGCGAACGGCACGGGCTGGGTGTAAGGCCTGGGCCGCAGCTGACCCACCGCCGCCGGGGAGACGCCGCGTGCCGCGGCGAGCACCGCGCTGCCGAGCAGTCCGCCGATGCGGCCCTGGTCGGTCGCCATGCCGTGCGTGGTATAGCGCTTCATGTGCTCGAGATCGAGGTAGCCCTCGCGGCAGGCGAGGCGCACGTCGGTGACGGTGACGTCGTTCTGCAGATCGACGAACGCCTTGCCGGCGCCCGCTACTTCCCACAGCGCCATGAGCGGCGTGGCCGGCTCATCGGGCGGCAATTCCGCCACTGCCGCCACCGGCAGCGCCTCGCGCCCGAGCTCGGCGGCGAGTGCTGCGCCGGCGGCAGCGCCCTCGGCGGCCGCCGCGGCGAGCCCGCAGGTGCCGCGCGCCGCACCGGCCACCCGGCCAACACCGGCGGCCAGCTCAGGGACGAAGGCGGCGATCGATTCCTGCCAGGCCAGTGGCGCCCCCATCTGGCTCGGGATCGCGCTGTTCGGCGAATGCCCGCCCGAGACCAGCAGGCAATCGGCCGGCAGCACGCGGCCGCGAGCGCCCGCGGCGCGGCGCGCGAGGCGTACGCCGCGCACCGCAGCGCCACCGAGTGCCGCCTGCACCACCGAGTCGAGATGGACCGCGACGCCCTGGCGGCGCGCGCGCTCGGCGGCGAGCGAGGCGGGGCGGCTGTCGATCACCGTGCAGGGCAATCCCGCCGCGGCGAGCGCCGCCACGGCCGCATAGGGCTCGTCGCAGTTGACGAAGAACACCGGGCGGCGCCCGCAGGCGACGCCGTAGCGGCGCAGATAGCCGAGCGCGGCGCCGGCGAGCATCACTCCGGGCAGATCGTTGCCGGCAAAGGCAATGTGCCGCTCGAGCGCACCGCTCGCGACCAGCACGCGCCGGGCGCGAATGACCCGCAGCCGCTCGCGCAGCCCGTGGAATCGGGCGGCCTCGGCGCTGGTGAGCGTCTCGAGCGCGGCGAACACGCCGTGCGCATAGGCGCCGATCACGGTGGTGCCGGTGAGCACGCGCACCGACGGGCAGGCGGCGAGCGCGGCGCAGGTACGCAGTCGCCACGGCGCCCAGCGCTCATCGAGCAGCGTACCGCCGCCGGGCACGCTGTCCTGCTCCGCGAGCATGACGCGCACGCCGCTCACGCCGAGCGCGAGCGCCGCGGCAAGTCCCGCGGCGCCCGCGCCGATCACCAGCACGTCGGTGTGCTCGTGCACGGTCTCGGCCGGGTCGGCGTGTGCGGGCACGATCGGCGCCAGGCGGCCGATTCCCGCGGCGCGCCGGATGAACGGCTCGTAGAGGCGCTCCCACGCCCAGCCCGGCGCCATGAAGGTCTTGTAGTAGAAGCCGGCGGGCAGGAACGGGGCGAGGAGGCCGTTGATCGCCAGCACATCGAAGCGCAGCGACGGCCAGCGGTTCTGGCTGCAGGCCTCGAGGCCTTCGTACAAGGCGAGCGTGGTGGCGAGGCGGTTCGGCTCGCGGCCGCGCGTGCCCAGCACGTCAACGAGCGCGCACGGCTCTTCGGGACCGCAGGTGACGATGCCGCGCGGCCGGTGGTACTTGAAGCTGCGCGCCACGAGCTGGCGACCGTTCGCGAGCAGCGCCGCGGCGAGCGTGTCGCCGGCCAGGCCGCTGAGTGGCTCGCCATCGAAGCGAAAGCCGATGCGCGCCTGGCGGTCGGTCAGCAGACCCGCGCCGATGCGGTGCGGGCCGCGCATCAGACGGCGGAGCGCGGCGGGGAGGGCGGCAGATCGGCGGGCACTCCGACCCAGGCGATCTCGTCGCTGAGCGTGTGACGCACGACTTTCAGCAGCCGCCGGCAGCCACCGACGTGCAGCCACCACTCCACGTGCCAGCCGCGCGGGTTTCCGCGCTCGTAGACCCACGCGGTGAATTCCGCCAGCCCGGCGTCCGCCGACGGGCGCGGGCGGCTGGCATCGCCGCGGTAGCGAAACTCGGTCTCGTCGCGCTCGCCGCACCAGGGACAGGCAATTCTCAGCATCGTGGTGAGGAGTTCAGTGCAGGTAGGGGAAAGGGCCCGCGCCGCGCTCATCGAGCGTGCGTCCGGCCGCGAAACGCCCGAGGTCGAAACTCGCCGCCGCCGGGTGAGGGGTGCCGTGGGCGATGAGATGCGCGGTGGTGAGACCGCCGGCGGGGATGGCCTTGAAGCCGCCATAGCACCAGCCGCCGTTGATGACGAGCCCGTCGACGGGCGTCGGCGAGATGATGGGTGAACCGTCCATGGTCATGTCCATGACGCCGCCCCACTGACGCAGCACCTTCAGCCGCGCGACCCCCGGCAGCAGCGTGACCGCCGCGGCCGCCACCTCTTCGGCGGTCGGCAGCGTGCCGCGCTGCGCGTAGGTGTTGTAGCCGTCGATGGCGCCGCCGAATACCAGCCCGCCTTTGTCCGACTGACTCACGTAGAAGTGCCCCGCGCCGTAGCTGAGCACGACGTTGAGCACCGGCTTCACCGCCTCGCTGACGAACGCCTGCAGCACGTGCGTCTCGATCGGCAGCGTGAGGCCGGCCATCGCCGCGAGCACCGAGGAGTGTCCGGCCACCGCGAGACACACCGTGTCGGCGCCGATGAAGCCGCGGGAAGTCTCGACGCCGCGCACGCGCCCACCCGCCACGCGCAGCGCCGTGACCTCGCAATGCTCGATGATGTCCACCCCCGCCGCGCCGGCCGCGCGCGCATAGCCCCACGCGACCGCATCGTGCCGCACCGTGCCGCCGCGCCGCTGCAGCAGTCCGCCGAGCACCGGGTAGCGACCGTTGTCCAGGTCCGCCAGCGGCACCAGCCGCTGCACCTCGGCATGGCCCACGAGCTCGGCATCGGCGTCCAGCAGGCGCATCTGGTTGGCGCGGCGCGTGTACAGGTCGCGCTGCGCCTCGGTGTGAAACAGATTGAGCACGCCACGCTGGCTCACCATGGCGTTGAAGTTGAGCGAGCGCTCGAGGTCCTCCCACAGCCGCAGCGACAGCTCGTAGAAGCGGACATTTTCCGGAAGAATATAGTTGGAGCGAATGATGGTCGTGTTGCGGCCGACGTTGCCGAGGCCGATGGGCCCGCGCTCCACCACCGCCACGTCGCAAATACCGAAATGGCGGGCGAGATAGTACGCGGTCGCGAGTCCATGGCCGCCGCCGCCGACGATCACCACGCGGTAGTGCGGGCGCGGTGCGGCCTTGGCCCAGGCGTGCGACCAGCCGCGCTGGCTGCGCAGTCCCTCGCGCAGCAGCCGCCACAGGGAATACCGGCCGCGCTCGGCGGGGATGCCGTCGGTGGTGCTGCGTTCTTGATCGACGCTCGGGCTCATCAGGTGCCGCATGATAGAACGCCGCGGCCCGGCGGCGCATGCGTTCGTTGGCGGGCTTGACGCGCCGCTCCTCAACCGACAACGTGCGGGCAGCGGCGCAGCCATGGGCGCCGCGAGGTGCACGACGTGACGCGAGGAACCAGGTGGGCGGGGATCGTTGCGGTGCTGGCGCTCACCGCCGCGCCGACGCTGCCCGCCGCCGTGGTCGTCTCTTCCAAGCTCTCCAGCGAGTCCGCGATGCTCGGGGAGATGATCCGCCTGATGCTCAACGCCGCGGGCATTGCCACCATCGATCGCTCGCGCATCGGCGCCACCTCGGTGGTGCGCAAGGCGCTGCTGTCGGGCGAGGTCGACCTGTATGTCGAATACACCGGCAACGCGGGGCTGTTCTTCAACGATGCGGCCGATCCGGCCTGGAAGGATCTGCAACGCGGCTACCAGCTCGGCGCGCGGCTCGATTACGCGGCGCACCGCATCGTATGGCTGACGCCGGCGCCGGCGAGCAACGCCTGGGCGCTGGCGGTGCGCCGCGACGTCGCGACGGCCAACCATGTCAGCAGCATGAGCGACTTCGGCCGCTGGGTGGCGGGCGGCGGCCGGGTGGTACTGGCCTGCTCGGCGGAGTTCGCCAACGCCGGTACGCTGCGCTCGCTGGAGAAGACCTACGGCTTTAACCTGCGCTCCGATCAGCTCATCGTGCTCGCCGGGGGTGAGACCGCCGCGACCATCGGCGCGGCGGCCGCCGCCACCAACGGCGTCAACACCGCCATGGTCTACGGCACCGACGGCGGCATTGCCGCCGCGAAGCTCGTGGTGCTCAGCGACGACCGCCACGACCAGCCGGTATACGCTCCGGTGCCGCTGATCCGCGAGGCGGTGCTCAAGGCGAACCCGCAGATCGCCGCGATCGTCCGGCCGCTCATGCAGAGCTTCGACGGCGCGACGCTGCAGCAGCTCAATGCCCGCGTGCAGATCAACGGTGAGTCCGACGAGGCGGTAGCCGCCGATTACCTGCGGGCGAAGGGCTTCCTCAAGCCATGACGGCGGCCCTGCAAGCCGCGACGGCCAGCCGGTTGAAGCTCGACCCGCTCGGCGTGCTGCTCAGCGCCGCCGGCGCGGCGGCGCTCATGTTCCTGCCGTTCGTGCTCATCAAGGCGAACCGCATCGTGCCGGGCGATCCGCGCGCGCTCGGCGAGGTGCTGCCGGCGTGGGGCGCGCTCGGCTGCGAGGCGGCGCTGCTGCTTTGCGCGTTGGTGGCGCTCGGTGTCGCCGATGCCCGGGTGCGGCTCGCCGCCGCGCTGCTGGGCGTCGTGGCGCTCGCGCTCGCCGTCGCGGCGGCCGGAGATGCGCTCACCCCGCCTGGCAACAAGGTGGTGCGGATCGCCCCGGGCGCGGCCTTCTGGGTGCTGCTGGTGGCGCTCGGCCTGATGGCGACCGATGCCACCACGCGCCTGCGGCCCGGTCCCGGGCTGCGCGTGCTGTTTCTGGCGCTGTCGTTCGGCGTGATCGGGCTGGTCCTCGCCCACGGCACCTTCGACAACCTCTCGGTGATGCGCGAGTACGCGGTCAACGCGACGCGCTTCGCGCAGGAGGCGCGTCGGCACGTGTGGCTCGCGCTGGGCTCCCTCGGTGCAGCCGTCATCGTGGCGCTGCCGCTCGGCATCCTCTGTCACCGTGTGCCGCGGCTGCGCCCGGGGGTACTCGGGGCGCTCAACGTGATCCAGACGATCCCGGCGATCGCCCTGTTCGGCATCCTGATGGCGCCGCTCGGGGCGCTGGCAACGGCCGTGCCATGGGCGGGCGAGCTCGGCATCCGTGGCATCGGCGCGGCGCCGGCGGCGGTCGCGTTGTTCCTCTACTCACTGCTGCCGATCGTCGCCAACACGGTGGCGGGACTGAAGCGCGTCTCGCGTGCCGCGGTCGAAGCGGCGCGCGGCATGGGCATGACGCCCTGGCAGGTGCTCAGCGGCGTGGAGCTGATTCTCGCGCTGCCGGTCATCCTCACGGGTATCCGCGTCGTGCTGGTGCAGAACATCGGCATGGTGACGATCGCGGCGCTGATCGGCGGCGGAGGGCTCGGGACGTTCGTGTTCCAGGGCATCGGCCAGACGGCGATCGATCTGGTGCTGCTCGGGGCGATACCGATCGTGGCATTGGCGTTCTCCGCGGCGGTGCTGCTGGATGCGCTGGTGGAGGTCATGGACCGGGCCAGGACATGATCACGATCGAGAGCCTTACCAAGGTCTACGGCACCACCACGGTCGTCGACGACGTCTCGATGGCGGTCGACCGCAACTCCATCACGGCGATCGTCGGCACCTCCGGCTCGGGCAAGTCGACGCTGCTGCGCATGATCAACCGCCTGGTCGAGCCGACAGCCGGGCGGGTGCTGCTCGACGGCAGCGACACGCGCAACGAGCCGGCGCATCTGCTGCGGCGGCGCATCGGCTACGTGATCCAGGGCCATGGGCTGTTCCCGCACCGCACGGTGGCCGAGAACATCGCCACCGTGCCGCGCCTGCTCGGGTGGCAGCCGGCGCGCATCCGCGCGCGGGTGGAGGAGCTGCTGCGGGTGTTTCAGCTCGACCCGGGCGCTTACGCCGACGCCTTTCCGCACCAGCTCTCCGGTGGCCAGCAACAGCGCGTCGGCGTCGCGCGGGCGCTGGCGGCGGAGCCCGCGGTGCTGCTCATGGACGAGCCCTTCGGTGCGCTCGATCCCATCATCCGCGCCAAGGCGCAGGAAGATCTGCTGGACATCCAGCGCCGCTTCGGCACGACCATCGTGCTGGTGACCCACGACATGGACGAGGCGTTTCGCCTCGGCGGCCAGGTGGCGGTGATGAGCGCGGGTAAGCTGCTGCAGTACGATCGTCCGGCGGTGCTGCTGACCCGCCCGGCAGACCCGTTCGTGTCGCGCCTGACGGGGGTCGCGGACCGGGCGCTGAAGCTCCTGTCGCTCACCACGGCGGGCGAGGCGGCGCTGCCCGGGGTTTGCGAGGGACCACAGGTTGCCGCATCCGTCTCGCTGCGCGAGGTGCTCTCGGAGCTCGTGTGGTCGGGCGCACGCGCCGCCGCGGTGCTCGGAGCGGACGGCACGCCGTCCGGCCACCTGACCGTGGCCGCCATTCTGGCGCGCGGGCGGCCGTAGCCGTGTCGGCGGCGACCTGGCTGCGTGGCGCCGCGGCGCTGTTGCTAGTGGCGTTCCTCGCTGCGCCACAGCGCTTCGCACCGCTGTTCGCGCCGCTCACCGAGTACGGCGCACCGCCGATCTACGACCAGGGGAACCTCGCGCTGCTGGCGCTCGCGCAACTGGGGACGGTGTGCCTGGCGGCGGCGGCGAGCACCATCGTGGCGGTCGCGCTCGGGATCCTGGTCACACGCCCGAGCGGCGCGCAGTTCCTGCCCCTGTCGCGCACGCTGGTCAACATCGGCCAGACCTTTCCGCCGGTCGCGGTGCTCGCGGTCACCGTGCCGCTGGTCGGATTCGGCGAGAAGCCGACGCTCATCGCGCTGTTCGCTTATGGGCTGCTGCCGATCTTCGAAAACACCATTACCGGGCTGAAGACCTGTCCGCCGCAGGTGCTCGAGGCGGCGGCCGGAATGGGCATGAGTGCGCGCCAGCGCCTGCGAGCCGTTGAGCTGCCCCTGGCGATGCCGCTGATCCTGGAAGGGATCCGACTGTCGCTGGTGATCAACGTCGGCACGGCGACGATCGGCTCCACGGTCGCCGCCAAGGGGCTCGGCGAGGTGATCATCGCCGGGCTCCTCTCGAACAACACGGCATTCATCCTGCAGGGGGGGCTGGTGACCGGACTCATGGCGATCCTGCTGTACGACGCGCTGGCCGCGCTCGAGCGGCGGGTCTGCCGCCGGGTGCAGTTCGACTGAGACGCGCCTCCCGTAAGCGTCAGCGGAAACGGCGCGGCGGCGCGATTTTGGCTAAAATCGGCTGCGAAATGACATCCGAATCCGCCATGCCCGCCCCGGACGCACGCCTCGGCGTGATGCCGCAGCGACGGCGTGTCGCGGTGGAAATCCCGACGCTGCTGCTGATCGTGGCCACCTACGGCGCCTGGCTCGCCGCGACCCTGGCCTACACGCGCTGGCCGCTGTGGCTGGTCGCGCCGATTACCGCGGTCCTGATCACCCTGCACGGCTCGCTGCAGCATGAGATGGTCCATGGGCACCCGACCAAGTGGTGCGGCCTCAACCGCCTGCTCGCCATCGTGCCGCTGTCCCTGTGGCTGCCGTACGACCGCTACCGGCAGACCCACCAGCGGCACCACATCGACGAGCGCCTCACCGATCCGCTCGATGACCCCGAGTCCTACTACTGGATGCCCGAGGACCTGGCGCACCTGAGCCGCTTCACCCGCGCCGTGCTGCAGATGCAGCAGACGCTCGCGGGGCGCGTCGTCGTCGGTTCCTTCTGGCGCATCGGCATGTTCCTGCACGGCGAAGCGCGTGCGCTGCTGCGCAACGAGCGTGGTATCCGGGCTGTGTGGCTCGAGCACCTGGCGTGGTGCGTGCCGGTCATCGTGTGGGTGAAGCTGGTGTGCGGCATGCCGCTGTGGCTGTACGTCGTCGCCATGGTCATCCCCGGCAACGGCATTGTGCTGATCCGCTCCTTCGCCGAGCACCGTGCCCGGCCCGGTGTCCGCGAGCGCATCGCGCTCGTCGAACGCTCCTGGGTGTTGGGTCCGCTGTTCCTGTTCAATAACCTGCACGCGCTGCACCACGAGCTGCCGACGCTGCCCTGGTACGAGTACAACGCGCGCTACCGCGTGCACCGCGCGCGGCTCATCGCCGAGAACGGCGGCCTGGTCTATACATCGTATTTCGCGGTGGCACGGCGCTTCCTGTTCCGCCGCCACGACGTGCTGCCGCATCCCGCCGGGCGGGTGCCGCCGGCGCCCGCGCGCGCGCTGCCGCGCGCCGCCTGAAGCCGCTTTAGGCCGGCCGCTCGTAACCGGCGGCCCTGGCCGCGCGGTCCCATTCCAGCAGCAGCGCGTACGAGTCCTCGTTGACCGGCGCGAAACCCTCGAGCAGCAGCGGCTCGGCAAGCGCTGTGAACCAGGGCCGGGTCGCGGCCGCGGCAAACGCGGCGCGCAGCCGCGCGAGCAGCTCGGGCGCAGCGCCGGCGGCGGCGACCAGGGCCGGCATCGGCGCGGCGGCCGTGGAGGTGAGGGTGCGCACGCCGGCCGTGAGCTCGGGCGCATGGCGGGCGATCAGCAGGTGCCAGTAGGCATCGAGCGGGCCGACGTCGATGCGTCCCTCGCGCACCGCATCGAGCACGTTGCGGGCGGTGACGAGGTTGCCGCGCATCTCGCGATACAGCGCCGGCCGCTGCGCGGTGCGGTGCGCGAGCAGGTGGTGGCGCCACGCGTTGAACCCGGAGTGGGAGTGCTCCACGGTCCAGCCGGCGCGCCCGCCGAAGGTGTCCTTGAGCGTGCGGTAGGGTGCATCGGCGCGCACGATGAGGTCGGTGCGGTAGAGCGGCCGGCCGCCTGCCCAGGGGGCGCGCGCGACCGGCGCGGCGAGCGGCACGACACGCGCCAGGTGCAGTGCCAGCGGAAAGCCGCACATGAATACCGCGCCGAGGTCGGCGCGCGCCCACAGCTCCTCGAGCGGCTGCGGGGCGGGGTAGGCAACGTAGTCGAGCTCGACCTGCGCATCGTGCGCCACGTGCTCGAGAAGCGCGCGCCATGCGGCTTCGACCGCCGGCGTGACGGCGTACATGCGGGCGTTCATGATCCGCGCGCTCAAGGGATGTCCTAAGCGGCGGCGCCGATTTCCTGCGTGCGCCGGGCGACGTAGGCCTCGATCGCTTCCTTCACTGCCGGATCGAGCGGCGGCGCGCTATAGCCGGCGAGCAGCTTCTTCCAGATCCCGGTGGCGCGCTCGGTGGCGTTCTGCGAGCCCGCGTCGGTCCAGTTCTCGAAGTTCGACCAGTCCGAGAGCAGCGGGCGGTAGAACGCGGCTTCGTAGCGCGCCAGGGTGTGGGAGGAGCCGAAGAAATGGCCGCCGGCGGCGATGTCCTTGATCGCCTGCACCGCCAGGTCATCGTCGCTGAAGCTCACCGGCTTCAAAATCTCGGCCCAGTTACGCAGCAGCTCCGCATCGACCACGATCTTCTCGAACGAGGCCGACAGGCCGCCTTCCAGCCAGCCGGCGGCGTGGTTGATGAGGTGGCTGTGGCTCAAGACCGCGGCCTGCAGCGAGAAGGCGGTCTCGTAGGTGGACTGCGCGTCCACCATCGGCGAGGCGTTCACCGCGCTGGTGCGCACCGGCAGCTTGAGCCGCCGTCCGAGCTGCGCGCCGGCCAGCACCGCGTGCACGTACTCGGGCGTGCCGAAGGCGGGCGAGCCGGTGCGCATGTCGACGTTCGAGGTGAAGCCACCCATGACGCACGGCGTCCCGGGACGTATCAGCTGGCACAGCGCTACGACGCCCAGTGCCTCGGCGGTCTGTTGCACCAGCGCCCCGGCCAGCGTTACCGGCGCCATCGCGCCCATGAGCGTAAAGGGGGTGATGACCACGCATTGCCCGTGGCACGCCATGACCATGATGTTGTCGAGGATCTCTTCGTCGACGCGGCGCGGGGAATTCACGTTCGTCACCGTCATCAGCGTCGGCCGAGCGGCC
This sequence comes from Steroidobacteraceae bacterium, assembly GCA_035482695.1. GTDB lineage: Bacteria > Pseudomonadota > Gammaproteobacteria > Steroidobacterales > Steroidobacteraceae > 13-2-20CM-66-19. The sequence continues at coordinate 37,186 of DATHQM010000087.1, forward strand.
AGCTCCTCGATGCTGCAGCCGTGCTCGATCGCGGACATCGCGAGCGCGTCCTGCGCCTGCACGCCGCCGATGCCGCGTGCCGCCCACACGGTATCGGCGAACTCGATGTGCGCCTGGTAGGTGAGCAGGTGGCGCGTCGCTACCGGCACATCCACCGGCTCGACCACGATGCCGCCCTGCCAGTGCAGCACGCCGAGCGCATGGGTCAGCTTGAGGATGTTGCGGAATGCCTCGATGTCGCCATAGCGGCGTCCGCCCTCCTGGTCACGGATGTTGGGGGCGCCGGTCACCGGACCGAAGTTGACCACGTTGTCGCCGACGTGCAGGTGCCGCTGCGGGTTGCGTGCGTGCAGCACGAAACGCGCCGGTGCATGGGCGAGCTGCGCCTCGATGAGTTCGCGCCCGAGGCGCACGATCTGCGTGGCATCGTCCACCAGTGCGCCGGCGGCGCGGTACACCGCGCGGGCGGCGGCGCTGCGGATCTCCAGGCCCGCCTCCTCGAGCACCTGGAAGGCGGCCTGCAGGATGCGCTCCACCTGCTCGGCGGACAGGATCTCGAGCGGCGGCCACGGGTTGGCGAGCCGCGGCAGCGGTGCGAGCGAGGGGCCGGTGGAGCGCGGCGCGCGCGTGCGGCCGCGGCGCCGCGCGGGGGCGGGGACTTCACTCATGGCTGGCGATTCTACCCGTGAGGGCGCTCAGCCGCCGCCGGCGGACGGTGGCTCGTGCTCGCGGTGGTAGCGATGGATCGCCCACAGGTAGCTCTCCATCAGCGAATCCTTGCCGAGCTCGGCCAGCACCTCGTTGCGCCGGCGCGGGGAGCTGGGGTGTACCAGCTGCGCCCGGGCGCGCGAGAAATGCGTGAGCTGGTTACGGTACTGCCACAGCAGCTCGCGCGTGGCCATCTTGTCCTGGTGCAGCTCCCACACGCCGAGCAGCACCGCCAGCGTGCCGAGCGTGAAGGTCAGTACGTTGCGCACCGGTACGCCGATTCCCGTGCTGATGTGATGCAGCGCGTCGCCGAACACGAACAGCACCGAGATCACCACCAGGATCGCGATGAACAGCACCTGCCGCAGGCGCTTGACGCGGCGGCTGCTGCGCTCCAGACGCGCCACCTTGCGGGTGAAGTAGGCGTGCTGGTTCTCGATCCACGCCTGCTCGACGCCGCGCAGGTCGCGCGCCGGCAGCTCGCGCAGGGCACCGGCGTCGACCTCCGGCGGCTCGATGCCCCGCAGCACGAAGGTGATCCAGCCGAAGCCGCGGAAGCGGTCGATCCCGGAGAGCGCCAGTACTTCCGCCGCATCGACCTGCTGATCGGCGCCAGCAAGGCGCAGGTAGAAGCGCGCACGCAGCGTCTCCGCCAGCGCGCGGTAGGTCAGGTGCTTGCCGAACCAGCGCTTGCCCTGCAGCACGTAGTACACCGACAGGCTGGTGAGCAGTATGAACACGTACGCGATCAGCACCACCCGTGATTCGGTGAGCTTCTCGTAGATCAGGTACGCGAGCCCCATGGTGAAAGCCATGACGCCGAACAGATCGAACAGGCGGTCGGAGCGGCGCTGGTAGAACATCGCCAGTGCATCCGCCTTGCCGTACTGCGCATCGATATCCGCGAGCATCGGCCGCTCGCCGGCCGGTACCGGGGCGGGCAGGTCGCTCATCAGCGAGTTGTGGGCCGCGAGGCGGCCGGCCGCGATGAGTTGCGCATACTCGCGGTTGTAGCTATCGAGCTCGGCGAGCTGGCCCTGCAGGTGCTGCGGGAAGCTCTGCTGAATGTGCAACACGCTGTCACCGGTGCCGAACAGAAAGCACGGCGTGCGCAGGTCGGGCGCCTCGCCCGTGCCCAGGCGCGCGGTCGGGGTCCAGTAGACCACGCGCTCGGCTTCCGCATCCTCGCGCACCTCGACGAACTGCAGTCGCTCGAGGTCAGGGTTGGCGTCGTTGCGCACGCCGAGGTAGCGCAGCACGGTGTCGGCGGTGCCGCCGGGCATGCGCGAGGGCTGTCCGTCCCACAGCGCCAGCAGCAGGCTGGTGCGGCGCATCAGCGTGTTGGTGAGGTGCGCGTACATGGCGTCGCGCTGCGCGGGGGATTGTGCCGCTGCCGCGCCGGCTGGCGCGGCGGAATCGGGCGACAGCTCGACGCAGCGCAACTGTGGGTGCTGCAGCAGCTGCTGCAGGAACGCGAGCGTCTGCGCATCGAAGTCGGTCGCGTACTGTGCCAGCGGCATCGGCAGCAGCGCCTCGACGCCGACACCGAGTCCGAGAGCGGTCTCGGCGACCAGCAGATCGGCGCCCGCGGCCATGCCGACCAGCAGCCGCAGCTCGGTGTCCGGCAGGTGCGTCTTCAACTGGCGCACGAAGTCGGTGACTGCCTCGCGCAGCCGCGGCAGATCTGCCGCATCAAGGTCGCGGTGTCCTGACACGCCGACCATGAAGGGCGAATTGGCGCAGGCGGCAGAGCTCATCGAAGCATCACCGGGAGTGACGGGCGAGGGCGGCATTGTGCGGGCGTGCTGCTGCGGCGACAATGCCCGTGAGCGTCGCGCCGGCAGTTGTGTCGCCGGGAGCTCAATTCATCGGACCGCGTGAGGACCGTATGAGCCTGCTGTTTCGGGTGAATCTTGCGTTGGTCGTCGTGTTCGCGGTCGGCGCAACGTTTACCGGCCTGGTGTGCCGCACGCTCCTGCAACGCAATGCCGAGCACGAGATTCGCGCCGAAGCGCAGCTGATGATGGACAGCGCGCGCGCGGCACGCGACTACACCGCGGAGCAAGTGGCGCCGCTGCTGCAGGGGCAGATGCAGTCACGCTTTCTGCCGCAGAGCGTGCCGTTCTACGCTGCCACGGAGCACTTCCTGCGGCTGCACGCCGAGCGACCCGAGTACTCCTACCAGGAGGCGACGCTCAACCCGACGAACCTGCGCGACCGTGCGACTGACTGGCAGGCGGACATCATCCAGCGCTTCCGTGAGGACGACAAGGTGCACGACCTGAGCGGCGAGCGCGATACGCCCATGGGACCCACGCTGTACCTCGCCAGGCCCATCCGCGCGGCCGGCGAGTGCCTGAGCTGTCACGGCACGGCAACCACGGCGCCCGCGACCGTGATTGCCCGCTACGGCAGCAGCAACGGCTTCGGTTGGCAGGCCGGGGATGTCATCGGTGCGCAGGTGGTGTCGGTGCCGGTTGCCAGCGCCGAAGCGCGCGCCGGGCATGCCTTCCGGGCCTTTCTCGCCTCCCTGGTGACGGTGTTCGTGGCACTGCTGCTGGTGGTGAACGTCGTGCTGTATATGCTGGTGGTGCGCCCGGTGCGGCGCATGGCGCAGATCGCGGAGCATCTGAGCGTCGGAGACACGGACGCGCCGGAGTTTCCGGTGAGCGGCGGGGCGGAGATCGCCGCGCTCGGGCGCGCCTTCAACCGTATGCGCAAGAGCCTCGACAAGGCGATGAAGGCGCTGGGAGACTGAGGGGCGATGCCGCAGGACGTCTTCGTCAGCTACTCGCAGGCCGACCACGACACCGCGCTCGCCTTGGTGTCGTACCTCGAGGCGCAGGGCATCGGCTGCTGGGTGGCGCCCCGCGACGTGGCGCCGGCGGCGGACTGGGCCGCTGAGATCCTCGCGGCGATCGCCGCGGCGCGCGTCATGGTGCTGGTGTTGTCCGCGAGCGCAAATTCCTCGCCACAGGTGCGGCGCGAGGTAGAGCGGGCCGTGCACCGCGAGGTGGCGGTGCTGCCGGTACGCATCGAGGACGTGCTGCCCTCGCAGAGCCTCGAATACTTCCTCAGCAGCCAGCATTGGCTGGATGCGTTTCCGCCACCCATGGAACCGCACTTTGCACGCCTCGGCACCTACCTGAAGACGCTGCTGGCCGGTGCGGCACTACCGGCGGGGGCGCCGAGCGCTTCGCCGCTCGCGGACAGCGCCCGTCACAAGGTGCTGCCCGACGCCGCGACGCTGCACCGCCTCGAGTCGCAGCTGGCGCTTTACATCGGGCCGTTCGCCCGGCACCTGGTGAACCGCGCCGCGGCACGCGGCGCCAGCCTCGAGGAGCTGATCGCGGAGCTGAGCACCGAGATCGAATCCGAGCAGGAGCGGCGGCAGTTCATCAACGCCTGCCGGCGGACCGTGGGTGGCGGTTAGCGGCATGAGCACTGCAGCGCTGCCACCGCCGCTGCATCAGGCGCGCTTCGGGTTGACGCCGGCGCAGGTCGCCGCTTTCCAGGCCGATGGCGCGCTCGTGCTGCGAGGGCTGCTGCAGCCGCAGGAGCTGGAGCTGCTGCGCGCGGGGATCGAGCACAATCTTGCGCACCCGAGCGTGCGCGCCAAGGTGGCGAGCAGTCGCGACGATCCGGGATTCTTCTGCGAGGATTTCTGCTGCTGGCAGGACAACCCGCACTACCGGCGCTTCATATTCGAATCGGCGCTCGGCGCGGTGGGCGCGGGGCTGATGCGCAGCGCCAGCGCACGCCTTTATCACGATCACATGCTCACCAAGGAGCCCGGTACACGCGCGCGCACGCCGTGGCACCAGGATCAGCCTTACTACAACGTGAGCGGGCGGCAGAACTGCAGCTTCTGGATCCCGGTCGACCCGGTGGATCGCGCCACCACGCTCGAGTTCGTCGCCGGCTCGCACCGCGGCCCGTGGCTGATGCCGCGCACCTTCATGGACCACCAGGCGAAGTGGTTCCCGCCCGGCAGCCTCGCCGAGCTGCCGGACATCGATGCCGAACGGGCGCGCTGGCCGATTCTCGGCTGGCCGCTCACTCCGGGCGATGCGGTGTGTTTCCACATGCTGACCCTGCACGCGGCCGCCGGGGTCGCGGGCGGCGGCCGGCGGCGCGTGTTCTCGGTGCGGCTGCTCGGCGACGACATGCGTCACGCGCCGCGCGACTGGCCGACCTCGCCGGAGTTTCCCGGGCTCAGCGAGTCGCTGCCGGCGGGTGCGCCGCTCGAGCACCCGATGTTCCCGCTGCTGTGGCGGGGCTGAGCATCAAGCACCGGGCGCTTGGCCCGGGTCAATTCGTGGATCGAGCGGGCTCAGCTCGCCTTGCGGCGGCGCGCAACACCAATGCCGGCGAAGCCGAGGGCGAGCAGCGTGAGCGTGGTTGGTTCTGGAACGCCGGTCGAACCGCCCGAAACAGCTGCGATGATCTGGTTGCCGGTCGGGGTAATGATCTGAACTGAGGGGTCGGTGTACGACTGCGGAACGACACTTTCGCCCTGAAAGCAGGACCCGAGCGAGACGGCGCTGCAGAAGTAGGTGAACCCGGTACCGCCGCCAAAGAGCAGCAAGCTGCCCGGCGTTCCACCGAAGTTGAAGAAGATATCCGAGGTTGTGGCGGTTGCGTTGGAGCCAACGATGGTAACGCCGTAAGTGGGCGTCGTGATGTTGGCGGACGCCCCGACCCCGTTCAGCGTGAGATTGAAAGCGATGAAGTCGGCCGCCGTCAGGACACCGGTCGCGCCGTTGGTCTCAATGGTTCCTGTGACTGATCCCGCCCCGATAGTGTCGTTGACCGCGTAGCTAATATCGGCTGCGCCGCAAACGGCGGTACCGAGCAGCAGGGTCACGGCCGCGGCGACCTTCGAAGCGCATTTCAGATTGGACATGGCTGGCCCCTTCGAGTCTCGAGTTTGGTGATTATTGTTTCACCCTAGGCTTCCCCAGGTATCGTCACAAGGCATTTCCGACGATCGCGCGCGGTGTGGGGGGATGAGCGGCGTAACCGGGGGTGGGCCAATAGATTAAATTACAGAGCCTTGCGAAGCTTATCGCGGGGCCGGCCCACCACCGTCGAACATTTCGCACCGATCGGTGAGGGCGTCGTGCGAAGCACTTCCACAGCATCCACCCCGCCCGCGTCGGGGGCGGACATGGCGACGGACGGGAACGCGCCGCGCACGCTGCGTAACGTGCGCGGCGGTCGGCGGTTGAGCCGTTTTCGGACCTGGAACTTCCCCTTCGAGGTCCGAAAACGTCCGGGCCTGGCGCGCGCGCCGCTCTAAATTGCTGAACACAAGCAAGCGGCCGCACCGGCCGCAGGGAGCTCACATGAAAAACGCACACGGACTCGCATTGCCCCACGGGCGAGGGCTGCTCGCCGCGGCGGGCGTGGCAGCGCTCGGCCTCGCCGCGACGGCGCCGGCACACAGCGACCCGCCGGCACCGGCCTACATCATTTATGACACCGGCACCCTCGGCGGCACGTTCGCCTTCGGCGCGGGCGTGGACAATCTCGGCTGGGTGACCGGGGCCTCGCTCAACGCCGCGGGCGCGCTGCACGCGACGCTGGCGATCCCCGGCAACCTCATCGATCTGGGCACGCTCGGTGGCACGAACAGCGCGGTCGAATGGCCGGTCAAGAACAATCACGGCCTGGTGGTCGGCATCTCCGAATCCGCCACGCCTGATAAGAACGGCGAGGTGTTCTCCTGCGTCGACTTCATTCCGACCAATGGTCACACCTGCCTGCCGTTCCTGTGGCAGAACGGTGCGCTCAGTCAGCTGGCACTGCTCGGCGGTAACAACGGCTTCGCGACCGGCGTCAACAACGCCGGCATCGCGGTCGGCTGGGCGGAGACCGCCGTGCACGACGGCGATTGCGTGCTGCCGCAGGTGCTGCAGTTTCTCGCGGTCGAGTGGGGCCCGGGGACCGCGGTGAAGCGCGTGCTGCCGCCGTATGGCAGGGACACCACCTCGGCCGCCACGGCGATCAACGACGCCGGTGAAGTGGTCGGCATCTCCGGCGCCTGCGACAACGCGGTGGGCGCCTACAGTGCGCGGCATGCGCTGCTGTGGATCAACGGCCAGCCGATCAAGCTGCCGACTCTCGGTGGTG
>DATHQM010000088.1:0-19070 GCA_035482695.1 Steroidobacteraceae bacterium
GGTCAACGTCCGCCGCGGTCCCGAGGTGTTCTTCTCCACCAATGGCTACGGCGGCGGCACCAGCTGGGGCTATCTGAGCGCCTTCCTCGTGGCATCGCTGGCATCGGGATACGTCATGTACGGCTTCGACACCGCCAGTTCACTGGGTGAGGAGACGCTGGAGCCTCGGCGCACCGCTCCCCGGGCCATTCTGCGGGCCATCCTGGCCTCGTTCGTCATCGGTGGTGCGATCCTGGTGTTCGCGGTCATGGCGGCACCCAACCTGGGTGATCCCAGGATCGGCAGCAGCAGCGGCGGCTTGCAATACATCGTCGAGCAGGTCATGTGGGGTCCGCTGGGCAAGATCTTCCTGGTCTGCATCGTGGTCGCGGTGACGGTGTGCTCGCTGGCCGTGCATACCGCGGCCATCCGCTTGACCTTCGCAATGGCGCGCGACAACGCACTGCCGTTCGGGGAGAAGCTTGCGCGGGTGAATTCCAGGACTCAGACGCCCATTGTTCCTGCCGTCGTGATCGGGGTGATTGCCGAGCTGATCCTGGTCCTGAACATCGGCCAGCCGAAGATTTTCACGGTGCTGACCTCGATTGCCGTCATCATGATCTACCTGGCGTACCTGATGGTGACGGGCCCACTGCTGAAGAAGCGCCTGCAAGGGCAATGGCCCCCCGCAGATCTCGTAGCAGGTGGCTACTTCACCATGGGCAGGTGGGGAATGTTCGTCAACATCGTCGCGGTGCTGTGGGGCACGGGGATGGCGATCAACCTGGCCTGGCCGCGCGAAGCCGTGTACGGCGCGCCCTGGTACAACACCTGGGGTGCGTTCGTCTACATCGCCATGATTCTCGGAGCAGGTCTGTGGTGGTACGCCGTCAAGGGCCGCCATCACATCGGCACGCTGGCTTCTCACAACCTGCAGCCGCAGCACGACCCGGTATAGTGGGGGAGCGATGATCGAGGTACCGGCGACCGCTGCGGCGGATCAGAACGCGCTGAGCCGCTCCCTGCGGCCGCGCCACGTGGCGATGATCACCATCGGCGGCATCATCGGTGCCGGTCTCTTCGTCGGCAGCAGCGTGGCGATCGCCGCCGCAGGACCGGCAATTATCGTGAGCTATGCGCTCACGGGCCTGCTGGTCCTGCTGATCATGCGCATGCTCGGGGAGATGGCGGTCGACATGCCGCAGGTGCGCTCCTTTACCGAGTTCACCCGCGCGGCGCTCGGCAACTGGGCCGGATTCTCGGTCGGCTGGCTCTATTGGTACTTCTGGGTGGTGGTGATTCCGGTCGAGGCGATCGCCGGGGCCGGCATCATCCAGGGCTGGCTGCCGTTGCCGATGTGGCAGATTGGCGCCGCATTGATGCTGCTCATGACGTGCGTGAATCTCATGTCGGCGCGCGCCTACGGCGAGTTCGAGTTCTGGTTCTCATCGATCAAGGTCGCGGCCATTCTCTCCTTTATCGTCGTGGTCGGCGCGCACGCCTGCGGCTACCGCTCCGCGACCGGGCCGACCTTCTCCACCCTCATCGATTATGGCGGGTTTGCACCGCGCGGACCCTTCGCGGTGCTGGCCGCCGTGACCACGGTCATCTGGTCCATGATGGGCGCTGAGGTGGTGACCATCGCCGCGGCGGAATCCCCGGAGCCGGCCAAGGCGGTGGCGCGGATGACCTCGACCATCATCACCCGCATTCTGCTGTTCTACGTCGGCTCGATCTTTGTGATCGTGAGCACGGTGCCCTGGAGACACGTGGTCTCGGGTCAGTCACCCTTCACCCTCGCGCTGGACGGAATCCACTTCCCCTACGCGAGCGAATTCATGGCGGTGGTGATTCTTACGGCGGTGCTGTCGTGCCTCAATTCGTCTTTCTACGTGGCTTCGCGCGTGCTGTTCGTCCTCGCCAGCCGCGGCGATGCGCCGCGCTGGTTGGTGCGGACCAACCGTCGCCACGTGCCAGCGCGCGCCGTGCTGCTCGCCAGCGCGGTGGGATTCGCCGGCGTGATCGCCGCCATTCTCTCGCCGAGCGTCGTGTTTGCCTTCCTGGTGAACGCCTCCGGCGCCATCATCGCCGTGATCTATCTCACCATCGCAGTGTCGCAGGTGCGCTCGCGACGGGCGCGCGAGCGCGCCGGCGCACCCCCGCCCACACTGCCGATGTGGGCGTTCCCGTGGCTGAGCTATCTGGCGATCGCGGGGATGCTGCTGGTGCTGGTCGCCATGGCGCTGACGCCCGCGCACCGCGCCGAGTTCTGGACCAGCACCATTTCCATCCTCATCGCGCTGCTCGCCTACGTGGTTTTCCGGCGTGGACGAGCGGGCGCACTCGCGACGGTGCCCGCCACGCGCTGACATCCGCTCCTTGTCCGCCAGGTCGGCGGCGCAGCTCCTCCAAACCAGTCATGGCCTGCGCCCGGTGCGCCCCACGGGCGGGCACGTCGCCCCCGTTCAAGCCGCTGGGCGTGTGGATGCTCGTCGCTCTTAAGGTTCCAGGCGCATGATGATGCGCGCTGGTGATGCGTGCCGACGTGCGCCTTTTCGGACCTGACGATGCAACCCTTTTCCGGAATATCACTTCTGAAGCGTGGGCTGTCCGGCCAGCGCGGCTGGACCGCGCAATGGCGCCATCCTGAGCCCAGGCACGCGTATGACGTCATCATCGTCGGTGGCGGCGGGCACGGGTTGGGAGCCGCTTACTACCTCGCCAGCGAGCATCGCGTCGGCAGCATCGCGGTGCTCGAAAAGGGCTGGATCGGCGGCGGCAACACCGGCCGCAACACCACCATCATCCGCTCCAACTACCTCTTCCCGGAGAGCGCGGCGCTCTACGACCATGCGCTCAGGATGTGGGAGAGCCTCGCGCAGGCCCTCAATTACAACGTCATGTTCTCGCCGCGCGGAGTTCTGATGCTCGCGCACACCGTGCACGATGCCCAGGTCTTCCAGCGTCACGTGCACGCCAATCGCGCCGCCGGCGTCGACAACGAATGGCTCACTGCGCATGAAGCGCAGCGCTTCTGCCCGCTGCTGAAGATTAGCGACATCCGCTACCCGGTGCTCGGCGCCGCGCTGCAGCGGCGCGGCGGCACCGCGCGCCACGATGCGGTCGCCTGGGGCTACGCGCGTGCCGCCGACGCACTCGGGGTCGACATCATCGAGAACTGCGAGGTGACCGGCATCCGCCTCGATGGCGCCGGTGCGGTTGAGGGCGTGGACACCACGCGCGGGCCGATCCGCGCCGCGCGCATTGGTGTCGCGGCGGCGGGGCACACCAGCGTCATCATGAAAATGGCGGGCGTCGCGCTGCCGCTCGAGAGCTACCCGCTGCAGGCGCTGGTCTCCGAGCCGGTAAAGCCGGTGTTCCCATGCGTCGTCATGTCCAACACCATCCACGCCTACATCAGCCAGTCGGACAAGGGCGAGCTGGTGATCGGCGCCGGCACCGACGCCTACACCTCCTATACGCAACGCGGCGGACTGCACATCACCAGCCACGCGCTCGAGGCGATCTGCGAGCTGTTCCCGATGTTCCGCCGGCTGCGCATGCTGCGCGCCTGGGGCGGCATCGTCGACGTGACGCCGGACCGCTCGCCGATCATCGCCAGGACGCCGGTGCCGGGCCTGTACGTGAACTGCGGCTGGGGCACGGGCGGCTTCAAGGCGACGCCGGGCTCGGCGCACGTGTTTGCCTGGACCATCGCGCACGATGCGCCGCACGCGCTCAATGCGCCCTTCACGCTCGAGCGCTTCCGCGACGGCGACCTGATCGACGAGGCCGCGGCCGCCGCGGTGGCGCACTGACGGAAAGAGCTGCGCATGCTGCTGATCGACTGTCCCTACTGCGGTGAGCGCCCCGAGCCCGAGTTCGTCCACGGCGGGCAGGCGCACGTCACACGCCCGGCACGACCCGCCGAGGTCTCCGACGAGGTGTGGGCCGACTACCTGTACCTGCGCGCCAACATCCGCGGGGTGCATGCCGAGCGCTGGCGCCACACCCACGGCTGCGGCCGCTTCTTCAACGCGCTGCGCGACACCACCACGGACCAGTTCCTGGCCACCTACAAGGTGGGCGAAGCACCGCCCGCCCCCGCCGCCGCACAGGCGCGCACATGATCGAGGGCCTGCGGCTGGCGAACGGCGGGCGCATCGATCGCTCGCGCACGCTGCGCTTCACCTTCGACGGCCGGCCGTACGGCGGCTACGCGGGCGATACGCTCGCCTCGGCGCTGCTCGCCAACGGCGTGCACCTCATGGGTCGCTCGTTCAAGTATCACCGGCCGCGCGGCGTGCTGGCCGCCGGTGCCGAGGAGCCCAACGCGCTGGTCGCGGTGCGCCGCGACGCGGCGCGCTACACGCCGAACCTGCGCGCCACGCAGGTCGAGCTCTACGAGGGTCTCGAGGCGCACAGCCAGAACCGCTGGCCGGCACTGTCTTTCGATATCGGCGCCGTCAACGACCTGCTCGCGCCGTTCATCCCGGCGGGCTTCTACTACAAGACGTTCATGTGGCCGAAAGGCGCATGGAGGTCGCTCTACGAGCCGCGCATCCGCGCAGCGGCGGGCTTAGGAAGGGCCCCCGCGCAGGCGGATCCGGATCGCTACGCCGCGCGCTACGCGCACTGCGACGTGCTGGTGGTCGGCGCAGGTCCGGCAGGTCTGGCCGCGGCCGCCGCGGCCGCAGCCGCCGGGGCGCGGGTCATGCTGTGCGATGAGCAGTCCGAGCCCGGGGGCTCGCTGCTCGCTCACGATCCGCACGCGCCGCTCCCGATTGAAGGGGGGCCGCCGGCGCAGTGGCTGGAGCGCACCCTCGGGGCGCTCGCCGCCAACGCGCGGGTGACGCTGCTGCCGCGCACCACCGCGTTTGGCTACTTTCCACACAACCTGGTGGCGCTCAACCAGCGCCTTACCGATCATCTCGCCGCCGCGCCTGCGGATCTGCCGCGCGAGCGGCAATGGCAGGTGCGCGCGCGCGAGGTGGTGCTGGCGACCGGCGCCATCGAGCGTCCGCTGGTGTTCCCGGGCAACGACCGGCCGGGAGTCATGCTGGCCAGCGCTGCCGCCACCTGGCTGCACCGCTACGCCGTGCTCCCCGGCAGTCGCGCGGTGCTGGTCACGGCAACGGATGAGGCCTACGAAGTGGCGCTGGCGCTGCAGGCGGCGGGTGTTTTCATCGCCGCCATCGCCGATGTGCGTGCGCTGGAGAGCGGTGCCGCCGCGCGCGCGCGCCAGGCGCGCATCCCGGTGCTGAGCGCGGCGACGGTGCTCGGCACCAGCGGTCGGCTGCGCGTGAATGCGATCCGGCTCGCCCACCTTGAGAACGGCGCGCTGCTCGCTGGCGAAACCCAGCCCTGCGACCTGGTGCTGATGTCCGGGGGCTACACGCCGAGCGTGCACCTGCACTCGCAGTCGCGCGGCAAGCTCGAGTGGAACGAGGCGCTGCAGGCCTTTCTGCCCGGAGTCCCGAGCGAGCGCGTGCGCAGCGCCGGCGCCTGCCGCGGCGTGTTCGAGCTCGCGGCGCTGCTGGCCGACGGCGCCGCTGCCGGCACGGCGGCGGCGCACGAAGCGCTGGATCCTGCGCGGCGCGGCGTGAGCCCCGGCGCCGGCACGCGCACCGTTGCCGCACCACCCACGCCCGCCGCCACGCGCGCAGCGGGAGCCGCAGGCGCGGCTGCGCCGCCATTCCCCGCGCGCAACGCCGGACGCGCTTTCGTCGACTGGCAGAACGACGTGACACTTAAGGATCTGGCGCTCGCGACGCGCGAGGGCTTCCGCTCCATCGAGCACGTCAAGCGCTATACGACGACCGGCATGGCGACCGATCAGGGCAAGACTTCCAACATCAACGCGCTCGCTATCGTGGCGCAGCAGCTCGGCAAGCCGGTGGCGGAAGTGGGGCTCACGACGTTTCGCATGCCGTACACCCCGGTGAGCTTCGGCGCCTTCGCAGGCCCTGCCCGCGGTGAGCTGTTCGACCCGATACGCACCACCCCCATGCATGGCTGGGCGCAGGCGCACGGCGCGGTGTTCGAAGACGTCGGGCTGTGGAAGCGCGCCCGCTACTTTCCGCGCGGCGACGAGGACATGCACGCCGCGGTGGCGCGCGAGTGCCTCGCGGTACGCCACGGCTGCGGGATCTTCGATGCCTCGACGCTCGGCAAGATCGAGGTGGTCGGCGCCGATGCGGTCACCTTCATGAACCGCCTGTACGTCAATGCCTGGGACGGCCTCGGTGTCGGCCGCTGCCGCTACGGTGTACTGCTGCGCGACGACGGCTTCGTCTACGACGACGGCGTGGTGGCACGCGTGCAGGAGCAGCGCTTCCACGTCACCACGACCACCGGCGGTGCGCCGCGGGTGCTGGCGATGATGGAGGACTACCTGCAGACCGAGTGGTCCGCGCTGTCGGTGTGGCTGACCTCGACGACGGAACAGTGGGCGGTCATCGCACTGCAGGGACCGAAGGCGCGCGAGCTGCTCGCGCCGCTCGTCGACATCGATCTCAGTGCGGCGGCGATGCCGCACATGTCAGTGCGCACCGGCCGCATCTGCGGCGTGCCGATGCGGGCGTTCCGCGTGAGCTTCACCGGTGAGCTCGGCTTCGAGATCAACGTGCCGGCCGACTTCGGCGCGGCGGTCTGGCAGGCGCTGTGGGATGCCGGAGCTTCCTGCGGGCTCACCGCGTACGGGACCGAGGCGATGCACGTGCTGCGCGCCGAGAAGGGCTACCTCATCGTCGGCCAGGACACCGACGGCACGGTGACGCCCGACGATGCCGGTCTCGCCTGGGCGATCGGCAAGAACAAGCCGGACTTTGTCGGCAAGCGCTCGCTCGCGCGGCCCGCGATGCGCTCACCCGCGCGCCGCCAGCTCGTCGGCCTGCTGACCGCCGACCCGCAGTGCGTGCTGCCAGACGGCGCGCAGGTGATCGCCCAGGCGCACCCCGACACCGCGGTGCGGCCGCTCGGACACGTGACTTCCAGCTATCACAGCGCCGTGCTCGGGCGCTCGATCGCCATGGGACTCATCGCCGGCGGGCGTGCGCGCCTCGGCGAGAGCCTCTACGTACCGACGGCCTCAGGCATAGTGGTGGTGCAGGTGGCATCGCCGGTGTTCTACGACCCGGACGGAGCGCGGCTCCATGCGTGACCAGCGTGCCATGCGTGCCGCGCCACAGCTGATCACCTGCGACCTGGTGGCGGTGCTGCCGCCGGCAGCGCGTTGGGTGCTGCGCGGTGCGGACCCGGCGCGCGCCGCCGCGGCGCAGGCGTTCGGCACCGCGATCCCGGCGACCGCCTGCCACGCCGCGACGCACGGCGAGCGCGCGGCGCTGTGGCTGGGACCGGACGAGTGGCTGTTGATCGCCCCGCCCGCAGACGCTGATGCGGCGACGGCGGCGCTGGCGGCGGCGCTGCGCGACCTGCCGCACTCGCTCGTCGACGTGAGTCATCGCCAGGGCGCGCTCGGCGTCGGCGGTCCGCTCGCAGTCACGCTGCTCGCGGCCGGCTGTCCGCTCGATCTCGACGCGCGCGCCTTCCCGCCGGGGATGTGTACGCGCACCATGCTCGCCAAGGCCGAAGTGGTGCTGTGGCGCACCGGCGCGGACAGCTTCCGCCTGGAAGTGTGGCGCTCGTTCCTCGGTTACGTAGCGGCGTTTCTCGCCGAAACCGCCCGCGGGATCATTTGAGGCAAGCTGCCGTCGCAATTGGAGTCCGCCGCTAGCACGGCCCCCCGCTACACTGCCGCGGGCGGGTGCAGCCGGTGCCGCCCCGGGAGACAACCTCTGTGAAGACGCATGTGCGGGTGCTGGTCATCGGTGGCGGCGTGGTGGGCGTCAGCACGCTTTACCACCTGACGAAGAAGGGCTGGTCGGACGTGGCGCTCATCGAGCGCACCGAGCTGACCGCCGGCTCCACCTGGCACGCCGCGGGTCTGCTGCCGCTGTTCAACATGAGCTACACGGTCGGCCAGCTCCACAAGTACTCGGTCGACCTGTACAAGCGGCTGCCGGCGGAGACCGGCCAGGACGTGAGCTTCCACGTCAGCGGTAACCTGCGTCTGGCCACGTGTCGCGAGCGCATGGACGAGTACCAGAAGTACTGCGGCACCGCCAACACCATCGGCGTGCCCTTCGAGGTGATCGGCGCGCGGCGGGTGAAGGAGTTGTGGCCGCTGCTCGAGGTCGGTGGCAGCGCCGAGACGCCCGCGATTATCGGCGCGCTCTACCACCCCGACGACGGCCACATCGCGCCGGCCGATCTCACCATGGCGCTGCGCAAGGGGGCCCGCGCGGGCGGCGCGGAGATCTACGAGCACACCGAGGCGCGCACCATCGAGCGCACCGCGGGCGGTGAGTGGCGCGTGCACACCAGCCAGGGTGAGATCACCGCGCAGCACCTGGTGCTGGCCACCGGCAACTACGCGCGCCAGACCGGCCGGTTGCTGGGGCTCGATGTCCCCGCGGTCCCGGTCGAGCACCAGTACATCGTGTACGACGAGTCGCCGGAGCTTAAGGCCTACCGCCAGGGCGGTGGACGCGAGCTGGCGGTGCTGCGCGAGTCGGACAAATCCTATTACCTGCGCGAGGAGCGCATGGGCTGGATCCTCGGACCCTACGAGCATGGCGCCCCGGCGCGCTTCGCCGACGGCGTCCCCGACTGGTTCGGCCGCAGCCTCTTCCCGGGCGACCTCGATCGGCTGGTGCCGCACGTCGAGGCGGCGACGCGCCGCGTGCCGGCGCTCGAGCACTGCGGCCTCAAGGACATCGTCAACGGCCCCATTTCCTATACGCCCGACGGCAGCCCGCTCATCGGGCCGGCCTGGGGCGTGCGCAACGTCTGGCTCAACGAGGGTCACAGCTTCGGCATCACGGCGGCCGGAGGCGCGGGGTGGCAGCTCGCCGAGTGGATCGTGGAGGGTGAGCCGGGCATCGACATGCTGGCGGTGGATCCGCGCCGCTTCGGCGCCTACACCTCGAAGCGTTACGTTGTGAAGAAGAACGAGGAGACCTATCGCGAGGTCTTCACCATCCACTTCCCCGACGAGGAGCGCCCCGCCGGGCGCCCGGCCAAAACGAGCCCGGTATACGACAAGCTCAGCGCGCGCGGCGCGGTGTGGGGTCAACGCTACGGCTGGGAGCGCGCCAACTGGTTCGCACCTCCAGGCGTCGAGCGTCGCGATCAGTGGAGCTTCAGGCGCAGTAACTACTTCGCGCACGTCGGCAACGAGGTGCGCCTGATGCGCGAGCAGGTCGGCGTCATCGATCTGACGCCCTTCACCAAGCACGAGGTCACAGGTCCCGGTGCGGAAGCCTGGCTCGATCAACTGGTCGCCAACAAGGTACCCACCAGGATTGGACGCCTGGCGCTCTCGCACGCGCTCACCGCCCGGGGGGGCATCCGCTCCGAGTTCACCATCACCAAGATCGCCGAGCAGCACTTCTACGTGGTGAGCGCCGGCGCCGCCGAGCGCTACGACGGCGATTACCTCGTGAAGGCGCTGCCGCCGGACGGCTCGGTGGGCCTGCGCAACATCACCAACACGCGCGGCTGCTTCGTGGTCGCCGGACCTGAGTCCCGCGCGGTGCTCGCGCAGCTCACCGACACCGCGCTCGACAACGTCGCCTTTCCATGGCTCACGGCGCAGACCATCGAGGCGGCGCTCGCGGTCGATGTCTACGCGCTGCGCGTCAACTTCGTGGGCTCACTCGGCTGGGAACTGCACTTCCCCATCGAGTACGCGCACGGCCTGTTCGATGCGCTGTTCGCGGCGGGTGCGGCGCACGGCATCGGTATGGTCGGCATGCGCGCCATGGAGTCGCTGCGCATGGAGAAGTCCTACCGCATGTGGGGCAGCGACATGACGCCCGACTACACCCCCTTCGAGGCGAGCCTTGAGCGCTTCGTGCGCATGAAGAAGGCTGACTTCATCGGCCGGCAGGCGCTCGAGCGTCAGCAGGCCGCGGGCGTGCCCAACCGCTTCGTCACGCTCGAGGTGCACGGAGTGACCGATGCCGACCCGCTCGGCAACGAGCCGCTGTTCGACAAGGGCGGCCGCATGATCGGGCGCGCCACTTCCGGCTACTACGGCCATCATCTCAAGAAGAGCCTCGCGATCGGCTACGTGAAGGCCGACTACGCTGAAGTCGGCACGCCGCTCGGCATCGAGATTCTGGGCGAGCGCAAGCCGGCCACTGTGGTGCACGAATCGCCCTACGACCCGGAGAACCTCAAGCTCAAGGCCTGAGGGACCCTTGTCGGCGTGCGCGCGTGGCACAGCCTGCGGCGCGCACGGCACGCGGGGGACGTCGCGCGGCTTTGGGGGTTCTCGCGCAACTTTAAGAGGCCGCCTACGCGGCGGCTTCGCGGGAACTGTGGGTCGCGTCACACATCCGGCATCGCACCGCGGTTATGTACGAGAGCGCACAGAGCCCCCCCCCCAGGAGCAATTCACGCTGCTGGCATGCTGCACCAATTCCTTACCGCTCAGCGCGCCGACCTGATCGAGCGGTGTAAAGCAAAGGTCGCTAAGAGAGCCCCGCCCAGAGAAAATCAACCGGAGCAAATAACCGGAATACCGGACTTCCTCGACCAGCTGATTGAGACCCTGCAAGCCGACCCGGAGCGAAGCAAACAGATCTCCGGAGCAGCGGACAGCAGCAGCAAATCGTCATTGTCGGACATGGGCGTTTCGGCGACGCGGCACGGGCGCGACCTGTCCCGGCACGGATACACGGTCGAGCAGGTCATTCGTGACTACGGTGATCTGTGCCAGGCGATAACGGACTCGGCTCTCGAAAAGAGCGCTCCGATCGAGGTTGCCGAATTCCGCACACTCAACCGCTGCCTGGACAACGCCATCGCGGATTCGGTGACGGAATGGGCCTACCATCACAATCTCGCCCATGCAGAACAAAACGTTGCGCGGGTGGATTTCTTCATATACGAACTGCGTAAGCTCATTCATACCGCGACACTCGCCGCTATTGCGCTCAAGACCGGCAATGTTGGGATAGCCGGGGCGACAGGCGCGGTACTGGACCGCAGCTTGATAGAGCTGCGTAATCTGTTGGATCGCTCCCTGGGCGACCTGCGCGGGCGAACTGCAGCGCCCACACAACACAAGCTCATCTCCGTTGCCGACTTCGTCGGTGAAAGCCGGATCAGCGCATCCCTCGAGGCGCAGAACCGCGAGTGCACGTTAGCCGTTTCCGCTGTTGATCCAAAACTTGCGGTTGACGCCGACCAGGCCCTGCTGTTCGCGGCGGTGGGCAACCTGCTGGATAACGCGTTCAAGTTTACGCGGCACAAGAGCGAGGTTTCGTTGAAGGCTTACGCAGCCGGCGAGCGCATATTCATTGAGGTTGAAGATCACTGCGGTGGCCTTCGCCCGGGCGCGGCGGAAAACATGCTTCTGCCCTCAACGCTGAAGGGCGCGGATGCAGCGAACGGCGGACTGTCCATCTGTCAACACAGCGTCCAGGCAAACAATGGAGTCTTGAGCGTCCGCGACGTACCCGGTTCAGGATGCGTCTTCAGAATTGACCTGCCGCGGCACACTCTGCCCGCCGTGAGCGCACCGCCCAGGAAAGGAAACGGCAAGTAAGTAAAGACCTTAGCCCCCACGATCCAGCCTGAGCCCCATCCTCCCTTGCCCGTGCCCTCCCGGTGGCCCGCCTCCGGGCAGGTCGCATTCAGGCAAGAAAGGCGTAAAATCCGGCATGTGCAACTGCCCCGCATCAAGTACGCCTTCCTGACACTGCCGCGCTACTCGATGATCGCGTTGTCGAACGCGGTCGAGCCGCTGCGCATGGCGAACGCGGTGACCGGCGGCACCACCTATGAGTGGACCATCGTGAGCCTCGATGGCCAGCCCACGCCGGCGAGCAACGGGCTGCAGCTCTCCCCCACGGTCGGGCTCGAGCAGCTCGGCACGGTGGACATACTGTTCGTCTGCGGCGGCGTCAACGTGCAGGAAGCGGTCTCCCCGCGCATCGTGGCGGCGCTGCGCCGCCTGGCGGAGCGACGCATCCCGCTCGGCGCTCTGTGCACCGGCGGTTACGCCCTGGCGAAGGCGGGGTTGCTCGACAAGTACCGCGCGACGATCCACTGGGAGAACCTCTCGGCGCTGCGCGAGGAGTTCCCGCGCATTGACCTGAGCGACCAGCTGTTCAGCATCGACCGCGACCGCTTCACCTGCTCGGGCGGTGTGGCGCCACTCGACCTGATGCTGCACCTGGTCGAGGCGCGACTCGGCGCGCAGGTCTCGCAGCTGATCTCCGAGCAGTTCATCGTCGACCGCGTGCGCAGTGGCCGTGACCGGCAGTACGTGCCGCTGCGCGCCCAGATCGGCGTCAGCCACGAGAGCCTCATCAGGGTCGCGCAGCTGATGGAAGAGAACATCGAGCGGCCGCTGTCGCTCGATGAGATCGCCGCGGCGACCGGGCTGTCGCGCCGCCAGATCGAGCGGCTGTTCAAGCGCCACCTCAACTGCGTTCCCAAGCGCTACTACCTGCAGATGCGCCTGCGGCGCGCGCGCGAGCTGCTGCTGCAGACCTCGATGCCGATCATCGACATCACGACGGCCTGCGGCTTCCAGTCGCCGCCGCACTTCTCGCGCTGCTACCGCGCGCAGTTCGGCTGCCCGCCGAGCGCCGAGCGCCAGAGCCGCCAGGGAAAGCCACCGCCGGCTCCTGCCCAGAACGTGACGCCCGTCGGTTGAGGGGCTTGCCTTAATCCGCACGCTGTCGCTTGCGGACATGTCGCAGTCGCGAAGGAATCAGTAGCGGCGACAGGCGCCCCTTACCATGTTGCCCAGCGACCGCGCGAGCCGCTAACCCAAGGCCGCGCATGGAGATTTCGACAATGGCCGAGTCCGCCGACGCCGAATTCAATCTACGCGATCTCAACGACCAGGAGCTCACCGAGCAGGTGCACGACGACCTCTACAACGGGCTCAAGGCCGAGGTCGAGCAGGCAACCCACATTTTCCTCGAGCGCGGCTGGAACGCCGAGAAGGTCCTGAACGATGCGCTGGTCGAGGGCATGCGCATCGTCGGCATCGATTTTCGCGACGGTATCCTGTTCGTGCCCGAGGTGCTGCTCGCCGCCAACTCCATGAAGGGCGGCATGGAGATCCTGCGGCCGCTGCTCGCCGAGACCGGCGTGCCGCCGATCGGCAAGATCGTCATCGGCACCGTCAAGGGCGACATTCACGACATCGGCAAGAACCTGGTGTCGATGATGCTCGAGGGCGCCGGCTTCGAGGTGATCGACCTCGGCATCAACAACCCGGTCGAGAAGTACCTCGCGGCACTCGAAGAGCACAAGCCGGACATCCTCGGCATGTCGGCGCTGCTCACCACCACCATGCCCTACATGAAAGTCGTCATCGACAAGCTGAAGGAAAACGGCATCCGCAACGACTACATCGTGCTGGTGGGCGGTGCGCCGCTCAACGAGGAGTTCGGCAAGGCCGTGGGCGCGGATGCCTACTGCCGCGATGCCGCCATCGCCGTGGAGACGGCCAAGACGCTGCTCGCCGCGCGCCGCGCCGGCGCCGCCGCCAGCCGCGCCGCCAGCGCGGCCTGAAGAGAACGAGCGCCCCATGGACACGCGCGCGGGCACGCTGCTCATCGCCTGCGGTGCCCTGGCCCGCGAGATCGCGGCGCTCAAGCGCGCCAACGGCTGGAGCGCGCTCGAGGTGCGCTGCCTGCCGGCGCAGCTGCACAACCGGCCCGAGCGCATCGCGCCCGCCGTGCAGGAAGCGATCCGCGAGAACCGCGGCCGCTACGCGCGCATGTTCGTCGTCTACGGTGACTGCGGCACGCGCGGCGCGCTCGATGCGGTGCTCGCTGCGGAAGGGATCGAGCGCCTGCCGGGCGCGCACTGCTACGAGTTCCTGGCCACACCGGCGCTGTTCGCCGAGCTGTCGGAAGCCGAGCCGGGCACCTTCTACCTGACAGACTTCCTGCTGCGGCACTTCGAGCGCCTCGTGGTGCGGACCCTCGGACTCGACCGCCATCCCGAGCTCGCCGGCGAATACTTCCGCAATTACTCGAAGCTCGTCTACCTGTCGCAGGCGCCGCGCGAGGGCGCGATCGACGCGGCGCGGCAGATCGCCGCGCGCTTCGGCTTCGAGTTCGAGCATCGCTATACCGGTTACGGTGAGCTCGGCACCCGCCTCGCCGCTCTGGCTGTGAGCCAGGAGGCGCCGGCATGGCCAGCCTGATCATCATCTCCTGGCGCGACATTCCCGCGCAGGTCATCGTGAAGCGCGCTCGCGAGACCGCCAAAGTGCAGCTGTCGGCGCGCTTCCAGGAAGCGGTCGATCGCGCCGCGATGCGCGCCGGTAAGGGCACCTCGGACGCCTATCTTGCCGATTGGAAGCGCAGCGCGCCGCGGCCGTGCGGCGAGGATCTGCAGGCGGAAGCCGCCGCGGCGGCAGCGCGCATCGAAGCGCAGTTCACGGACGAGGACCTCGAGAGGCTGATCCGCGCCAAGGGTCTCGCGGCGGTTTCCTAGGTGTACGCACTGCGGCACTGGTCGGTCCGACACGCGCGGGGGCTGAACGCCTTCTACCACGGCTTCGAGACGCTGCTCGTCAGGCTGCACCCGCTGTTCAGGCGCATCGGCTACCAGCGCCTGGAGCGGCCGGTGGCGGCCGTCGAGCGCGGCGTGAAGGGCCTGCTGTTCGACTGCCGCATGTGCGGGCAGTGCATCTTGAGCTCCACCGGCATGTCCTGCCCGATGAACTGTCCGAAGAACCTGCGCAATGGTCCCTGCGGCGGCGTACGTGCCAACGGGCACTGCGAGGTGCGCCCCGAGATGCGCTGTGTGTGGGTCGCCGCGGTCGCCGGCAGCGAGCGCATCCCCGGCGGCCGCGCGGCGTTGGGCGAAGTGCAGGTCGCAATGGACCGGCGCCTGCAGGGCAAGTCGTCCTGGCTGCGCGTGGCGCGCCAGCGTGCCGGAGAGCTGTGGTGATCTTTGCGGACGAGCCGGTACCGGGTTACCCGCTGCCGATATTGCCCGGACATACCTCGCCCGGCCGCTTCGAGCGCGTGCTGCGTGCCGGGCAGTTCGCGGTGACCAGCGAGCTGGCGCCGCCGGATTCGGCCGACCCGGAGGACGTCTACCGGCGCGCGCGCATCTTCGACGGCCATGTGGACGCGATCAACGCCACCGACGGCAGCGGCGCCAACTGCCACATGTCGAGCCTCGCGGTGTGTGCGCTGCTGACGCGCGTCGGCTATGCCCCGGTGATGCAGATCTCCTGCCGCGACCGCAATCGCATCGCCATCCAGGGCGATATTCTCGGCGGCGCCGCCATGGGGGTCTGCAACCTGCTGTGCCTCACCGGCGATGGCGTGCAGGCGGGCGATCATCCGCAGGCGCTGCCGGTGTTCGACCTGGATTCGCTGACGCTGCTCGAGACCGCGCGCACGCTGCGCGATGAGCACCGTTTTCTTTCCGGCCGCAAGATCAGCTACGCGCCGCGGGTGCTGCTCGGCGCCGCGGAGAACCCCTTCGCGCAACCGGTAGCCTGGCGCGCCGAGCGGCTGGCGAAGAAGGTCGCCGCGGGCGCGCAGTTCGTGCAGACGCAGTTCTGCTACGACGTGGCGCTGCTCAGGTCCTTCATGCAGCGCGTCGAAGACCTCGGTCTGCTCGAGCGCGTGTTCATCCTGGTTGGCGTCGGCCCGCTGCGTTCGGCCAAGGCAGCGGAGTGGATCCGCACCCATGTTCCCGGCGTGCACATTCCCGACACGGTGGTGAAGCGCCTCGCCGGCGCCGCCGACCCCGCACTCGAGGGCCGCAGGCTGTGCATCGATCTCGTCCAGGAGATCCGCGCCATCCGCGGCGTGCACGGGGTGCACCTCATGGCCTATCGCCAGGAAGAGACCGTCGCCGAAATCATCGAGCGCTCCGGGGTGTTAAACGGCCGCGTGCCGTGGTACCCGGGACGCGACCCGCCAGCGAACGCAAACAGGATGGCTTCATGACCGACACCGTTATCAGCTCCCAGACCCGCGAGGTCGTCATCGGCTTCGAGCGCCCGTTCGTCATGATCGGCGAGCGCATCAACCCCACCGGCCGCAAGATCCTCGCCGCCGAGATGGCCGCGGGGAACTTCAGCCGCGTCGAGTCCGACGCCCTGGCGCAGATCGCCGCCGGCGCGCACATGCTCGACGTGAATGCCGGCATCCCGCTGGCCGACGAGCCGGCGATCCTCGCCCGCACGGTGAAGCTCGTACAGTCGATCACCGACCTGCCGCTGTCGATCGATTCCTCGATCGTGGCGGCGCTGGAAGCCGGACTGGCGGTGTACAAGGGCAAGCCGCTGGTCAATTCAGTCACCGGCGAGGAAGAGCGCCTCGAAGCCGTGCTGCCGCTGGTGAAGAAGTACGGCGCGGCGGTGGTGGCGATCTCCAACGACGAGACCGGCATCTCCGAAGATCCCGACGTGCGCTTCGAGGTGGCAAAGAAAATCGTGCAGCGCGCCGCCGATTACGGCATCCCGGTGAGCGACATCGTCGTCGACCCGCTCGTCATGCCGATCGGCGCCATCAACCAGGCGGGCGTGCAGGTCATGCGCCTGCTCGGGCGGCTGAAGAACGAGCTTAAGGTGAACACCACCTGCGGCGCCTCCAACGTGAGCTTCGGGCTGCCGGCGCGCGAGGGCATCAGCGCGGTTTTCCTCAGCATGGCGATCGGTGCGGGGCTTACCTCCGCGATCATGAACCCGCTGCACCTGGAGATCGTCAAGGCCTGCATGGGCGCGGACGTCATGATGGGCCACGATCCGGATTGCGCGCGCTGGATCAAGCGCTTTCGCGAGGCGCCGGCGCTGCAGGCCGGCGGCGGCGTGGCGACCCCCACGGAGGGCGCGGCGCGCGGGCGGCGCGAGGGCGGCCACCGGCGCCGCACCCAGAGCACAGCGTAGCTGCCGATGAGCGACACCGACGCACTCGTCGTCTTCACCCCTTCGGGCAAGCGCGGGCGCTTCCCGCGTGGCACGCAGCTGCTGCAGGCGGCCCGCAGCCTCGGGGTCGATGTCGATTCGGTGTGCGGCGGACGCGCGCTGTGCGGGCGCTGCCAGGTGCTGGTGATGGAGGGTGACTTCGCCAAGCACGGGGTGAGCTCGCACGCCGACCACCTCTCGCCGCTTTCCGCCGCCGAACAGAGCTTCGCGCAACAGCGCCCGCTGCCCGCCGGGCACCGCCTGTCGTGCTCGGCACAGATCTGCGGCGATCTGGTCGTCGACGTCCCGGCCAGCAGCCAGGTGCATCGCCAGGTGGTGCGCAAGGCGGCCGATGCCCGGCCCATCACGCTTGATCCGGTAGTGCACCTGCACTACGTCGAGGTGCGCGAGCCGGACATGCACGACCCCCGGGGCGACCTGCAGCGGCTGCTCGAGGCGCTCAACCGCGAGTGGGACTTCGGTCCGTTGCGCTGCGATCTCGGAGTGCTGCAGACCCTGCAGGCCGCACTGCGCAAGGGCGCGTGGAAGATCACGGTGGCGGTGCACGCGCGCACCCAGATCATCGCCGTGTGGCCCGGCTTTCACGACCGCGTCTTCGGGCTCGCGGTGGACGTGGGCTCGACCACCATCGCGGCGCACCTGTGCAACCTCGAGACCGGCGAGGTGGCCGCCTCCAGCGGCGCCATGAATCCGCAGATCCGCTTCGGCGAAGACCTGATGAGCCGCGTGTCGTATTCGATGATGCACCCGGGCGGTGCGCAGCAGATGACCGAGGCGGTGCGCGGCGCACTCGACACGCTCGCCGCCGACGTCGCCCGCGAAGCGCACATCGAGGTGACCGACATCCTCGAGATGACGGTGGTGGGCAATCCGATCATGCACCACCTGCTGCTCGGCATCGATCCGGTCGAGCTTGGTGGCGCACCGTTCGCGCTCGCCACCGATTCACCGCTCGGGCTGCGCGCCAGCGAGCTCGGCTTGAAGCTCAATCCCGGCACGCGCATCTACACGCTGCCGTGCATCGCTGGCCATGTCGGTGCGGATGCCGCCGGCATGATCCTCGCCGAGCGTCCCGACCTGTCCGACAAGCTGACGCTGCTCGTCGACGTCGGCACCAACGCGGAGATCGTGCTGGGCAACCGCGCGCGGCTGCTCGCCTGCTCGAGTCCCACCGGTCCCGCCTTCGAGGGCGCGCAGATCAGCTGCGGGCAGCGCGCCGCGCCCGGCGCCATCGAGCGGGTGCGCATCGATCCGGCAACGCTGGCAGCGCGCTTCAAGGTGATCGGCTCGGACCTGTGGTCCGACCAGCCCGGCTTCGCCACGGCGATCGCCGGGAGCGGTGTGACCGGCATCTGCGGCTCGGGGATCATCGAGGTGATCGCCGAGATGTATCTTGCCGGCATCATCAGCCAGGACGGCGTCATCGACGGGGAGCTCGCGGCGCGCAGCGACCGCATCGTCGCGACCGGGCGTACCTTCGCCTACGTCGTGCACCGCGGCGCCGTGGAGCTGCAGATCACGCAGAACGACGTGCGTGCGATCCAGCTCGCCAAGGCGGCGCTGTACGCCGGCGTGCGGCTGCTGATGGATCACCTCGGCGTCAATCAGGTCGATCGCATCCGCCTCGCGGGCGCGTTCGGCAGCCACATCGACGTGAAGTACGCGATGGTGCTGGGGATGATTCCCGACTGCGATCTGTTCAACGTGTCCTCGGCGGGCAATGCCGCCGGCACCGGTGCGCGCATCGCGCTGATCGACAACTCCTCGCGCCACACCATCGAGGAGCTGGTGCGCCGCGTAGAGAAGATCGAGACCGCCATCGAGCCGAAGTTCCAGGCGCACTTCGTGGCGGCGATGGGCATCCCGCACTCGAGCGAGACTTACCCGAACCTGCGCAAGGTGGTGCGGCTGCCCGCCGCCAAGACTGCCGCGCCACGCGCCGGCTCGCGCGGGCGACGACCCGCCCGCGCCTGACGCCGCAGATGCGCCGCGGCGGCTGGCTTTGCCGCGCAGCTGCCGTGCTGGCGCTCGCCCGGGCGGCCGACGCGCCTGCAGACCAGGAAGCGACCATTGCCACCGATCGCCCCGCCGTCACGGAGTC
>DATHQM010000089.1:0-21322 GCA_035482695.1 Steroidobacteraceae bacterium
TCTCGGTGCGCGCCCGGGCGATCTCCGGCGCCTGGAGGTCCGAGGCCTGCACGATCTCGAGCCGGTCGACCGAGAAGGTGTAGTAGAGCGGTCGTCCTTCCCACACTGTGAAGGTGCCGTAGACGAGCGCCACGATCTGCACCGCGACGATCGCACCGATGTCGCGAGTGAGCTCGCGCCGCGACTTCGCCGGGTTGGCGATGATGAGCGTGAGCGTCGGGCCGAGCGCCACGTCCACGAGGACCAGGACCACCACCACGCGGGCCACGCCGCTCAAGTACCAGCCCGGCCCGCGATACCAGCCGAGGTACAGGCCCCCGAGGATGAGCGTCAGTACGCAGGCGCTGACGATGAGGTGCAGGCCGAAGGCCGTCAGACGGAACCTCATCTGCGCGGATCCTCGGCTTCCGGGTCGGCCTGACCTGATTCCGGTGGTGTCGCGTCGGCAGCAATCGCACGCTCCCCGGAGAGCCATGCGCCGAGGTCGATCAGCCGGCAGCGCTCGCTGCAGAAGGGCCGGAAAGGCGCGTCATGCCAGTTCAGCTCGCGCCGGCAGGTGGGGCATTTCACGCGCACGGAAGTCACGGCAGCCGAGGACCGACTCGAGACCTCAGGGGCAGCAGCTCAGCATGAACGGCACGTCGGCCTCGGTCTGCGTCGGGCGGGTGGTCAGGCCGTGCCAGGTGAGGAAGCGCACGCTGCAACGGTGATGGCTGCCGCTGATCTCCGGATAGAGCCCGGCGGCGGCGGGCAGCAGGATGCGCAGCAGCTGCAGCGGATTGTCGCGGTCGAAGGTGATGCTGAACGCGCCGCCGCAGGCGATTTCCTGGCGCCTGCGGCCGTTCTGGCGGGTGAGCCACAGGAGCTCCGCGATCGCGTCGCACATGGGCCGCAGCAGACCCAGCCACTGGCTGAAGCTGCGCAGGCGGGTTTCCTCCGACTGCGCCAGCCAGAAATAGTAGTCCGGCAGGTCGAACTCGCACGTGCCGCCCGGGATGGCGCTGCGATGCTTGATCGCGTTGACGAACTCCGAGTCGCGCAGCGGCTGCAGGAATGCCGAGCCGGCGCCCATGAGGTCGGTGCGCAGCCGCACGAGGTTCGACGTGAGGGACTTGAGGCGCTGCGGGTCGACACCGGGATTGGCCTGGAAGGCACTGAGGGCGCCGAGGTGACCTTCGAGCTCCTTGAGGACGTCCGAGCGCACGTCGCCGCGTGTGGTGATGGCGAGGATGTCGATGAGGCTCGACATCGCCGCCCGGCTCCCCCAGGGACTTGCGATCTCGTTGTGATGCAGCGCCTGGTTGTACAGGAAGTCCAGGCGCAGGAAGGTGCGCATTCTCTCGTTCAGAGGCTGCTCGAAGACGAGCACCGCCGGGTCGGCGGCAGCTGCCGGGGCTTCGGCTGCGGATGCTGCGGGTTCCATCACGCGCCTATTGTGCTTGAGGCCCGCGGCAGCGTAAACGCCGTGCGTAGCACGCGCGCACAGCCGCTAAGCTCGTGCGGCGAGCTGCAGGTAGCGCGCGTGCAGGGCCCGGACCTGCCGCTCGAGCGCGCCGCGGTCCGCGTCGTTGTGGAGCACGTCGTCGGCCGCATCGAGCCGCGCGGCCCGCGACGCCTGCGCGGCAATGATGGCGCGCGCCTGCGCCGGGGTCGAACCGTCGCGATCGCTCAGCCGCGCGAGCTGCAACGCTTCGTCGCAGTCGACGACCAGCACCCGATCAACGTGCGCGGCGAGATTTTTTTCCACCAGCAGCGGAATGACCAGGATCTGGTAGGGACCACCGGCGGTCGCCGAGCGCGCCTCGAGGGCAGCGCCGATGGCCGGGTGCGTCAGCGCCTCGAGGTCGGCGCGTGCCCGCGGATCGGAGAACACGATGTCGCGCAGCGCCGGCCGGTCGAGATGCCCGTCGGGCGTGAGGATGGAGCGCCCGAAGCGCTCCACCAGCCGTTCCAGCGGCGGCTGTCCGGGCTCGACGACGTCGCGGGCCACCTGGTCGCTGTCGAGGATCGGCACGCCGAGCGCGCCGAAGAAGCCGGCCACAGTCGATTTGCCGCTGGCGATGCCGCCCGTCAGTCCCACACGAAACGTACCTGCGCTGGGGGGCGCGCTGCTCACGGGTGCGGGACGAACAGACCCAGATAGCGCGCGACGAGCTGCGGACCGAACATGAGCATCAGCCAGCCGGCCGCGGCCAGGAACGGGCCGAACGGGATCGGCGTGGCGCGGCTGCGTCCGCGCAGGCTGATGAGCGCGATGCCCACCACGGCACCGGCCAGCGCGGCGATGAGGATGACCGGCAGCAGCAGCTGCCAGCCGAGCCAGGCGCCGAGCGCGGCGAACAGCTTGAAGTCTCCATAGCCCATGCCTTCCTTCCCGGTGAGGAGGCGGAACAGATGATAGACGCTCCACAGGCTCACGTAACCCGCCATGGCCCCGATGAGGCTCGAGCGCAGCTCCACCGGCACAACCGCGCCGCCGCCGCCGTGGGCAGCGATCAGGCTGACGCCCAGTCCTCCCCACAGCAGGGGGAGCGTCAGCGCGTCGGGCAGCAGCTGATGGTCGAGGTCGATGAACGCAAGCGCGACCAGGAACCAGGTGAACAGCAGCGCGGCCAGCGCCGGCCAGCCGAAGCCGAGCTGCCATGCCACGGCCGCGCTCAGCACTGCCGTGAGGCCTTCCACCAGCGGATAGCGAGCCGCGATGCGCTTGCCGCAATGGGCGCAGCGCCCCCGCAGGAGGACCCAGGAGACGACTGGCACGTTGTGCCAGGCGGCGATGGGGGTCCTGCAGGACGGACAGGCCGAGCGCGGCACGATGAGGTTGAAGCGCGGCGGTGCCGGCGCCGGCGCCACCACGGCGTCGAGCGACCCGTCGCCCTGCAGGGCTTGCGCACACTGCTCGCGCCATTGCCGCTCGAGCATGATGGGCAGGCGATAGACGACGACGTTGAGGAAGCTGCCGACGGCGAGACCCAGCACCAGGCAGGCGCCGATGAACAAACCGGGCGAGGCGGCCAGCAGCGCGATCACGGACATGGTGTCCTTCCGTCGAGCGCAACGGCGCCGCGTGCGCCTGCCGAGCCGGTTGCTGCCTTTAGACCACCGACGCCAGCTTGAAGATCGGCAGGTACATCGCGATCACCAGGCCGCCAACCAACACCCCGAGAATAACCATGATCAGCGGCTCGAGCAGACTCGACATGGAATCGACGGCGTTGTCGACCTCGGCCTCGTAGAACGTTGCGACCTTGGCGGACATCTCGTCGAGCGAGCCCGACTCCTCGCCCACGGCGATCATCTGGTTCACCATGTTGGGGAACAGCCCGGTGTTCTCCATGGCGCGCTGCAGGCGCTGGCCGGTGGAGACCTCATCGCGCATCCTGAGCACGGCGTTCTCGTAGACAATATTGCCGGTAGCACCGGCCACTGACTCGAGTGCCTCGACCAGCGGCACGCCGGCCGAGAACATGGTCGAGAGCGTGCGCGCGTAGCGCGCAATGGCCGCCTTGCGCAGGATGGGTCCGACAATCGGAAGGCGCAGACTTGCGCGATCGAGGAACTCGCGCATGGCCCTGGAGCGTTTCCTGAAATAGCCGAAGGCAAAAATGGCAGCCCCGACCGCGATCGCGAGGTAAATCCCCTTGTGCTGCACGAATTCCGACAGCCCGATCACGAACAGCGTGAACGCCGGCAGATCGGCGCCGAAACCTTTGTACAAGGACTGGAACTGCGGAATCACGAATATGAGGAGTACCGTGGTCACGAGTACGGCGACCGCCAGTACGGCGGCCGGATAGAACAGCGCCTTTTTGATCTTTTTCTTCAGCGCCTCGGTCTTTTCCTTGTAGGTCGCAACCTTGTCGAGCAGCGTCTCCAGAGCACCGGCCTGCTCGCCAGCCTCCACCAGATTCACGAACAGGTCATCGAAATACAGCGGGTGCTTGCTGAGCGATTCGTGCAGCGAGGTGCCCCCTTCGACTTCGGCCTTGATGTCGAGGATGAGCTGGCGCATGGCGGTCTTCTCGTTGCCCGCGCCGACGATCTCGAAAGCCTGCACCATCGGTATGCCGGCGGCGAGCATGGTGGCGAGCTGGCGGCTGAAGATTGCAATGTCGCCCGGATTGATCTTGCCGCCCTTCGCAACCTGACGCTGCTTGCGGATCCTCGAGGGCGCCACACCCTGTCGGCGCAGTTCCGCCCGCAGGGCCTGCTCGTCGGGCGCCAGACTCTTGCCCCTGACCCGGGCGCCTTTCTTGTCCTGACCCTCCCAGGCGAACGCGGTGTCGCGCTTGATAACGCGGACCGAGCCGGTTGCTGCTGCTGCTGCCTGAGCCATGCCTTACTTCCTTACGTGTCACTCGACAGTGACGCTGTTGACTTCCTCGAGACTCGTGAGCCCGTTCTTCACTTTCTCCAGCCCCGCGCGCCGCAGGTCCCAAACCCCTTCCTTGGCCGCCTGCTGAGCGATGTCCACGGCGCTGCCCGAAGCGAGGATGATGCGCGCGATGGACTCGGTGACCGGCAGTACCTGGTAGATGCCGGTGCGTCCCTTGTAGCCGTCGGTGCAGTTGGCGCACCCCTTCGGGGCGAATATCTTTAATCCCTGCGCCACATCGCTTTCGGCGAAACCCTCTTTGAGCAGGGCCTCTTTCGGGATCTCGCGCGGCTGCTTGCAGGTGTTGCACAGCCGCCGCGCCAGGCGTTGCGCAATGATGAGGCTCACCGAGGTCGCAATGGCATAGGGCTTGACCCCCATGTCGACCATGCGGGTGAGCGTCTGCGGCGCATCATTGGTGTGCAGCGTCGAGAGCACCAGGTGGCCGGTCTGTGCGGCCTTGATGGCGATCTCGGCGGTCTCGAGATCGCGGATCTCGCCAACCATGATGACGTCAGGATCCTGGCGCAGGAAGGCGCGCATCGCGGCGGCGAAGGTCAGCCCCACCTTGGCATTGACGTTCACCTGGTTGACCCCGGGGAGATTGATTTCCGCCGGGTCCTCGGCGGTGGAGATGTTGGTGTCCTCGCGATTGAGGATGTTGAGCCCGGTGTAGAGCGATACGGTCTTGCCGCTGCCGGTGGGTCCGGTCACCAGGATCATGCCCTGGGGCTTTGCCAGGTACTTCATGTACAAGTCTTTCTGGAAAGACTCGTAGCCGAGCGAGTCGATGCCGAGCATCGCCTGCGCCGGGTCGAGTATACGCAGCACGATTTTTTCGCCGAACAGCGTTGGGCAGGTGCTGACGCGGAAATCGATCGCGCGATTCTTCGACAGCTTCATCTTGATGCGGCCGTCCTGCGGGACGCGCCGCTCGGCGATATCCATGCGCGACATTACCTTCAATCGCGCGCCGAGCTTCGGAGCGAGCTGCACGGGGGGTTGGGCAATCTCCTTGAGCACGCCGTCCATGCGCAGCCGGACGCGATACATCTTCTCGAAAGGCTCGAAGTGAATGTCCGAGGCGCCGCGGCGGATGGCATCGAGCATGACCTTATTCACGAAGCGCACGATGGGCGCGTCTTCGACATCGTCGCGCCCTATCTTGTCGTCGAGCTCGTCCTCGCCGCCGGTGACCTCGAGCGAATCGAGGTCGACGTCGCCGTCGTCTGACGTGAGGGCCGACATCTGGTTGTCGAACTGCTCGATCGCCTTGTCGATGGCTACCTGGAGCTTGTCGTCCTCGACCACGATCGCCTCGATGCCGAGGCTGGTCTGGAACTTCACCTCGTCGATGGCGTGCAGGTTGGTCGGATCCGCCACCGCGAGAAACAGCCGCTTGCCGCGCCGGAAGAGCGGCAGCACACGGTGCTTGGCGAGCAGCTTGTCGCTCACCAGGCGCACCGACTCGAGATCCACGCTCACCGCGTCCAGGTCGAAGAGCGGCACGCCGAATTCGTTGGAAGCGGCTATGGCGATATCACGCGCGTTGGCCGCCCCACTGGCCACGAGCTGCGTAACGACGCTGGTCTTGCGCTCGCGCGCGAGGTTCACGGCCTCGAGCATGGCCGCCTCCTCGATCAGGCCGTCCTGCACCAGGCGCTGGGGCAGGCCCCCAAGCCCAGTGCGCGCGCCAGTTAACGCCACAGAAGCGTTTTCGTTCATGGAGTTACGACAAGCCCCGTACGACGGACGGACCCTAGTCTACCGGAGGGACCGTCTCAATCAATTGTCAAATCCGTAGATGCATACTCGCATAGGCGGCCGGGCGCGCTACGTGACTGGCCTCCCAATTGACGAAGCCCCGGCGCCCCGCAGCCGGCCTGTTAAGCGACCTGGACGCGGGCGCCACCCGGTCGCTCACTTGCATTGTGACGGAACGTAGATGCTCGGGAGCGTCGCAGCCGGGACGTTAGGTGAAATCAGCATGGGTGGGTTCATGCTGGCGGCGGTCTGGCTGGTGGTCGAGGCGCAGGCCCAGTCAATGCTGCCCGTGATGCCCGGCACGGTGAGGAGGCTATACGCACCCGCCACGTTGGTTTGCGGTGTGAGGGTCAGGGTGTTTCCGGCTCCGAGGAGATTGGGGATGTTCGCCAGGTTATACGTCACGGTAATCGTGCCATCCACGTTACTGATCGCGATATTGGTCACGTACTTGGTGGGGGTGAAGGTCCAGGCGGCGGCTGCCGCCGCCAGCCCCGCTGTGGCGTTGGATTGGAAGGCCTCCTCGATGGCGATCTTCGGCGCACCGACGAGCTGCAGTCCTTCCGATACACGCGACCTCACCACGTAGTTCTGATACGCGGGAATCGCGATGGCGGCGAGAACACCGACGATCGCCACCACGATCATGAGCTCGATGAGCGTGAAGCCCTTGTTTACAAAGCGCGTTTGCATGGCATACCTGAGGAGCAGGATCACACAACCCGACCCCCTGGTACGTGAGCGCGCTCCCAAAAAGAAGAGGCCCCTTCTTGCGAAGGGGCCTCTGAAGGTCATCAGTCAATTAACAGTTTACTTGCACTGTGTCGGGGCGTACTTCGCGATGACAGTACCCGCATTCAGAGCAATGCCGGTAAACACCTGGTTGCCCGCCGTCGTGGTTCCCACCGACGTGCACGCCCAGTCGATGTTGCCAACGATGTTGGCAGTCGTCAGGTCCTTGTAGCCGGCGCCGCCCGCGTTGATCTCCGGGGTAAGGAGAATCGTCATGTTGTTCGCGGTCATCTGGCTGATGTTCGCGTTGTTGTACTTGATCGTGATCTGGCCGTTGGCGGTAGCGCACGTGACGGCATTCACGTACTTGGTCGTGGAAGCATTGCCTGCGACGTTGAAGGACGTGCAGAAAGCGTTAACGCCCTGGAGGCCGTTGGACTCGAAGGCCTCTGAGACACCCGTCTTGGCGGCGTCAGCGAGACTCAGGCCTTCCGTTACTTTCGAGCGGACGGTGTAGTCCTGGTAGGCGGGGATCGCGATCGCGGCAAGAATGCCGATGATCGCAACGACGATCATCAATTCGATGAGGGTAAAACCCTTTTGCACAGCTTTCATTACTAGAGCTCCTGGAAAGTTTGAGGGACAGAAACCAAGCGGCGCAAAAGGCGCCCCTGGCTGATCTAAGCAAGGCGCGTGCCACGGACCCTGGAAGCTGCTAATCTGTTGTTATTGCAATAGAACATGCGCGACCGATGGGACCGTTCCTGACTTAATCCCTGTCGCAGGTTGACGCCACGAGCCTGCTTTCGCGTCACAAAGTGACCCGCACGGTCACCTGCCATCCGGCGGCCGCGCGCGCCGGCGCGAGACTATTCGATGCCGAGTTTCTTGATGCGGTAGCGCAACGCCCGAAAGCTCATCCCCAGGAGCTTCGCGGCCGCGGTCTTGTTGTAGCGGGTCTTCTCCAGCGCCCTGACGATGGCGTCGCGCTCGATGCTCTCGAGCTGACTGCCGAGCGCGGTGCCGCCGTCGGCGACGTTGGCCCCGGCGTCCGGCACTCCTGCGGCCCGAGGGGGTGGCGGCGTCACGCGCACCCGGATGTGCTCGGGTCCGATCACTCCCCCCGTGGACAGCGTGAGCGCGCGCTCCAGCACGTTCTCGAGCTCGCGCACGTTGCCCTGGAAGGGGTACGCCTCGAGCATCGCCACCGCCTCCGGCGAGATCTGCACCACCGGGCCGCCCGCGCGGCGGGCGAGGCGCTGCAGGACGGCCGCGGCGATCTCGGCGATGTCGCCGCTGCGCTCGCGCAGCGCCGGCACGCGCAGCTCGATGACGTTGATACGGTAAAACAGGTCCTCGCGGAACAACCCCTGCGCCACCAGGTCGGTGAGATTCTTGTGCGTGGCGGACAGGATGCGCACGTCGACGGTCTCCTCGCGGGCCTCGCCGACCGGGCGCACGCTCTTCTCCTGCACCAGGCGCAGCAGTTTCACCTGCATGTGCAGCGGCAGGTCGGCCACCTCGTCGAGAAACAGCGTGCCGCCCTCGGCGCTCTGCACCAGCCCCTTCTTGTCGGCCACGGCTCCCGTGAAGCTGCCGCGCTTGTGGCCGAAGAGCTCACTCTCCATGAGCTCGGTGGGGATCGCGCCGCAGTTGACCGCGACGAACGGCCCTTCGCGACGCGCGCCGCTCTCGTGGATCATGCGGGCGACGAGCTCCTTGCCGGTCCCCGACTCGCCGCAGATGTGCACTGGGGCCTGACTGCGGGCCACACGGCCGATCATCTCACGCAGCTGCTCCATCACCTGCGAGCTGCCGAGAAGCCTGGGGCCGTGCAGCGTGGCGGCTGTCTCGCCGTCGGGCGCGCCGCCGAGCTTGATGGCGCTTCCCACCAGCTTGCGCAGCACCCCGAGGTCGAGCGGCTTCGACACGAAGTCGAAGGCCCCGAGTTTCAGCGCCCGCACCGCGGACTCGATGTTACCGTGGGCAGTGATGACGGCCACGGGAACCGTGGCGCGGTTTTCCTGGATCCAGGCCACCAGCTCGAGCCCGTCGCCATCGGGCAGGCGCATGTCCGTGAGACACAGGGCGAAGCGCTCTGCCTTCAGCAGCTTGCGCGCACTGGCGACATCCGCCGCAGTGCGGGTGCGCAGATTCATGCGGTTCAGCGTGAGGCTGACGAGCTCGAGGAGGTCGGGCTCATCATCGACGACCAGTACCACGGGCTGTGCCGCGCCGGCCTGCCGGTTGTCCGCGATGGCGTCGCTCATCACGTCTCCCAGCGGCGCGGATCGGCAAAAACCACGCGGAAGATGCTGCCGCCGCCAGCACGGGGCTCATAGAGCAGCGTGGCGCGGTTGGCCTGCGCCAGCTCACGGGCCAGGAACAGCCCGAGCCCCGTGCCATGCCCACCGCTGTAGAAGGGCTCGAAGATCCGCTCGGCCTGCTCCGGTGCGACGCCCGCGCCGCGATCAGCCACTTCCAGGAATGGACGCTCGCCCGATGCCATGCGACCGTAGCGTATCTCGATCTTCTGCTCCGGGTTATCAGAGACCGCGTGCCTGAGCGCATTCTCACACAGATTCCACACGATCTGGCGGAGCTGATCCGGATCGACCCGCACCTCGAGGTCGGGACCCATGGCGCTCACCATGAGGCGCTGCGGCTGGCACTGCATCGTCTCGCAGAACTCCTCGCGGAATTCCTCGCCCCAGGCCGCAAGCGACAGCCACTCCAGGTGAGCCAGCTCGCGGCGCGACAGGCGCTGCACGTTCTCGATGATACCGCTCACCCGCTCGGCGTTGCTGCGGATGATCTGCGTGAGACGCCGGTCCTCTTCCGCCAGGCGCGGCGACTCGGCCAGCAGCTGCCCCGCGTGGCTCATGGCGCCGACGGGATTGCGGATCTCGTGCGCGATGCTCGCGCTCAAGCGCCCGAGGGCCGCGAGCTTCGATTGCTGCACCTTCTCTTCTATGAGACTCGTATCCTCGAGAAAGATGAGTACCGGCCCCGGGTTGCTCGCCAGAGGCGCGAAATGAGCACGAACGATGCGCGCGCCGTCGGCCGCCACGAACGTTGCCTCCGGTGCCAGACTGCTGCCGTGCACGCCGCTCTTGCGCCAGGACTCCAGAAGATAGAGCAGGCGCGGGCAGGCCTCACCGATCAACGCGTCGGGAAAGGCATGCTCATCCCCGAGGATCTGCGCCGCCGACTCGTTGATGAGCCGGATGCGATCCTGCTCGTCGAGCACCAGGATGCTTTCACGCAGGTGCTGCACGATGTACTGCGACAGCTGCGCCATGTTGGCAAGGTCCACCTCCTGGCGGCGTACCAGCGCTTCGCTCTGGCGCAGGCGGGTGGCCACCGGCCCGGTCGCCAGCGCCACCAGGAACAGCACCGCTCCGAACACTCCCGCGGTCACGTAGTCGGCGGTCGGGGCACCGCCACTGACACCGACGAAGACCTGCTGCACGAGGACTGCCAAAGCGGCCGCCGCGGCGATCAGCAGCGCATCGCGCCGGTCGGCGAGCACCGTCAGGGCGAACACCGGCAGCACCAGCAGGATCCCCAGCCCGCTGCCGCTGCCGCCGCTCGCATAAAGAATGAGTCCGATGGCGAGGGCATCGACGCTCGCGTTGACCAAGGCCACGATCCGCAGGCTCGACCAGTGCAACCGGCGGGCGATCACCAGCAGTACGGCCGCCGTGAAATAGGTGATGCACGCCCCCACGAAGAGCCGCGGCCGTGCGGTCACCAGTCCCCAGTCCGCACCGGCCAGGGATTGCATCGCCAGCAGCACCAGCGGCACCAGCAGCCGGTAGAGATTGAGCAACCCGATGACGCGCCAGGCGAGGTCGCTCGGGGTCGCGGAGAGGGCGGCGGCGCTGGCCGAGGTTGCGGGCAAGGCGGATGTGGAGTCGGACGTCGAGGCGGGCGACTCTAGCACCTTCGCCGCCCCGAAGAGCGCGACCGGCATCGCACGGCCGCAGTGCGAGCGCCGGCGATGCGCCGCGGGCGACCGCGCGGACGAAAGGCGGCGGTGAACCTTGCGGCTGGTCAGCGGCGGCCATTTTCATCAGAATGCGCGCTTTACCTGCGGCGCGGCCGGCGCCGCTGAATCTGTACGCGCCATGAACCT
The DNA here is from genome assembly GCA_035482695.1 of Steroidobacteraceae bacterium. Lineage (GTDB taxonomy): Bacteria > Pseudomonadota > Gammaproteobacteria > Steroidobacterales > Steroidobacteraceae > 13-2-20CM-66-19. The sequence goes on from DATHQM010000089.1 coordinate 11,010, forward strand.
GCACGAATACCAGGCGAAGGACCTCTTCCGCAGCTACGGCGTGCCGGTGCCGCCCGGCCGGGTGGCGGCGAGCGCGGAAGAGGCCGCGGAGGCGGCGCGTGGGCTCGGCGGCTCGGTGTGGGTCGTCAAGGCGCAGGTGCATGCCGGCGCGCGCGGCAAGGCGGGCGGGGTGAAGCTCGCGCGCGACGTCGAGGCGGTGCGCGCCGCCGCCGGCGAGATGCTCGGCAAGCGCCTGGTGACCGCGCAGACCGGACCCGAGGGACTACCCGTCGGGCGCGTGTACGTCGAGAGCGGCTCGGACATCGCGCGCGAGCTGTACCTGTCGCTGACGCTCAACCGCGAGCGCGCCGCGCTCGCGCTCATCGCCTCCGCTGCCGGCGGCATGGACATCGAAGCGGTGGCCCACGAGTCCCCGGAGAAGATCCTCGCGGTCGTCATTCATCCGGCCGCCGGCTTCCAGCCCTACGAAGCGCGTCTGCTCGCCTTTGGCCTGGGACTGTCCGGCGCGCAGCTCGCGGAGTTCCAGTCGCTGGCCGCCGCGCTTTACCGGCTGTACATCGCGAAGGACCTGAGCCTGGTGGAAGTGAACCCGCTGGTCGTCACGCGCAGCGGGGCGCTGCTCGCGCTCGATGCCAAGATCAACATCGACGACAACGCGCTGTTTCGTCACCCGGAGCTGGCGCAGCTGCGCGATGCCAGCCAGGAGGACCCGATGGAGCGGCGTGCCGCCGAGCACGATCTCAACTACGTCTCGCTCGACGGCAACATCGCCTGCATGGTGAACGGTGCGGGGCTGGCGATGGCCACCATGGACCTGATCAAGCTGCACGGCGGGCAGCCGGCGAATTTTCTTGACGTCGGCGGCGGCGCGACCGCCGAGCGGGTGAGCGCGGCATTCGGCCTGATCCTGTCCAACTCCCGGGTGCGCGCGGTGCTGGTGAACATTTTCGGCGGCATCGTGCGCTGTGACCTCATCGCCGAGGGCATCATCGATGCGGTGAAGAACGTCGGCGTGCCGGTGCCGGTGGTGGTGCGGCTGGAGGGCACGAACGCGGAGCGCGCGCGCGCGCTGCTGGCAAAGAGCGGTCTCACCATCACCGCCGCCGCCGATCTCACCGACGCGGCACGCAAGGTGGTGGCACTGGCCCGAGGCAAGGCATGAGCATCCTGGTCAATCGCAACACGCGGGTCATCTGTCAGGGGTTCACCGGCAGGCAGGGGACCTTCCATTCGCAGGCCGCGCTCGATTACGGCACGCAGCTCGTCGGCGGCGTCACGCCCGGCCGCGGCGGCCAGCAGCACCTCGGCCTGCCGGTATTCGATACGGCCAAGGACGCGGTGCGTGCCACGGGCGCCACCGCCAGCATGATCTACGTGCCGGCGGCGGGCGCGGCCGACTCGATCCTCGAGGCCGCCGACGCCGGCATCGAGCTGGTGGTGTGCATCACCGAGGGCGTACCGGTCAACGACATGGTGCGCGTCAAGGCGGCGCTCGTGACTTCCGCGACGCGTCTCATCGGACCCAACTGTCCCGGCGTGATCACTCCCGGCGAGTGCAAGATCGGGATCATGCCCGGCTTCATCCACAAGAAGGGCGTCGTGGGCATCGTATCGCGCTCCGGCACGCTCACCTACGAGGCGGTGTTTCAGACCACCCAGGTCGGACTCGGTCAGAGCACCTGCGTCGGCATCGGCGGCGACCCGGTGCGCGGCATGAATTTCATCGACGTGCTCGAGCTGTTCGAGCGTGATCCGGGCACGCGCGGCATCATCCTGGTGGGCGAGATCGGCGGCAGCGACGAGGAGGCGGCTGCCCACTACATCCGCCGCTTCGTCAGCAAGCCGGTCGTCGCCTACATCGCCGGTGTCACTGCGCCGCCCGGCAAGCGCATGGGGCACGCGGGCGCGATCGTCGCCGGCGGCCGCGGGACGGCGGCTGATAAGTATGCCGCCTTCGCCGCCGCGGGCGTGCGTACGGTGAAGTCCCCCGCCGAGCTCGGCCCGGCCATGGCAGCGTTGCTGCAGGAGCGGCGCCCCGCGCCGCTCGCGGCGGGCGAGCCGGACGCGGCCAGCGGACGCACGGTGGGCAAGCCAGGCACGGCGGGTAAGCGCCGTCCGGCCGACAAGCCCGGCGTGGCCAGCAAGCCGCGCCAGCGGGCGGTGGGCGGCGGCCATGCCGCGCCGGCAGGGCGCCGCGCGGGTGCGCGCGGGACGCGGCGCAGCGCGCGCGGCAGGCATCGCTGAGCCGTGAAACAATAGCCGTGCCCGCGCGGACCGGTTCCCGCCGCGGGCGACGGCCATCATGACGCAGTCGCTGAAGATCGCGCTGGCGCAACTCGATCTGCTGGTCGGGGACGTGCGCGGCAACGCTGCGCGCATCATTGACAGCGCGCGCACGGCGCGCATGCAGCTCGGCGCGGACCTGGTGCTGTTCCCCGAGCTGGCGCTGTCGGGCTACCCGCCGGAGGACCTGCTGTTCCACCGCGGCTTCCGCCGCCAGATCGAGGCAGGCCTGCAGCAGCTGCGCAGCGAGGTGCGCGACGTGGCGGTCATGGTGGGATCCCCCGAATACACCCGCGCCGGCATCTGCAACTCCGCGGCGCTCATCGCCGACGGCGAGCTGCTGGCGATCCACCGCAAGGCGGAGCTGCCGAACTACAAGGTGTTCGACGAGAAGCGCTACTTCCAGGCGGGCACGCAGCCGACGGTCGCCGACTGGCGCGGCTTTCGCCTGGGGCTGCTGGTCTGCGAGGACATCTGGGAAGCGCAGGCGGCGCAGCTGGCGCGCGCCGCCGGTGCGGAGCTGCTGCTGGTGATCAACGCCTCGCCCTACGAGATCCACAAGCAGCGCGAGCGCGAGGCGGTGGCGAGCACGCGTGCCCGCGACGTCGGCCTGCCGCTTGCCTATGTGAACCTGGTCGGCGGCCAGGACGAGCTGGTGTTCGACGGCAACTCCTTCGTCATGGACGCGCACGGGCAGGTGGTCATGCGGGTACCGCCCTTCGCGGAAGGCACCTGGGTGGCGCAGTTCGTGCGCGACGCGCGCGGCAAGCTGGCGGCAGTCGCCGGCGAAGTCGCCGCGGAGCTCTCCGACGAGGCGAGCGTCTACGGCGCGCTCACCCTCGGCGTGCGCGACTACGTCGACAAACACGGCTTTCCCGGTGTGGTCATGGGCCTGTCCGGTGGAGTCGACTCGGCGCTGACTTTGGCGATTGCGGTGGACGCGCTCGGCAAGGAGCGCGTGCACGCGGTGATGATGCCCTCGCGCTACACCTCGCCGGCGAGCCTCGCCGACGCCAGCGAGCAGGCGCGGCTCCTCGGCGTGAAATACAGCGTGCTGTCGATCGAAGCGATGTTCGCGGCGACGCTCGCGACCCTCAAGGACGAGTTCGGCGACCGCCCGCCCGATGCCGCCGAGGAGAACATCCAGTCACGCTGCCGCATGCTGCTGCTCATGGGCCTGTCGAACAAGACCGGGCGGATGCTGCTCACCACCGGCAACAAGAGCGAGATGGCGGTGGGCTACGCCACGCTGTACGGCGACATGGCGGGGGGCTTCGCACCGATCAAGGACTGCAGCAAGCTGCTGGTCTACCGCCTGGCCCGCTACCGCAATTCCATCGGCACCGTCATCCCCGAGCGCGTGATCACGCGGGCGCCCTCTGCGGAGCTGCGGCCCGATCAGAAGGATTCCGATTCACTGCCGCCGTACGAGGTGCTCGATCCGATCCTCGAAGCCTTCATCGAGGAGGATCTGTCGGTCGACGAGATCGAGGCGCGCGGCTTCGACCGGGCCACCATCGGACGCGTGCTGGACCTGGTGAAGCGCAACGAATACAAGCGGCGGCAGGCTCCGCCCGGGGTGCGCGTCAGCCGCCGCGCGTTCGGGCGCGACTGGCGCTATCCGATCACCAGCGGCTACCGGCGCTGAAGCGCGGCGGCTACCAGAACCGCCACCAGGACTTCTTCACTTCCGCCTCCGCGGTGCGCACGTCGCCGGAGTAGTTGGCCGCGTACACCTGGCGGGTCTGCGCGGCGAGCGGCTCGAGATTCAGCTTGTCGTAGCACTGGATCAGGATGGTGAGCGCCTCGCGCACCGCCGGGGCGCCGTCGTACTGCTCGACGGCGGCCTTGGCGCGCTGCGCCGCGGCGATGTAGGCCTCGCGCTTGTAGTAGTAGCGCGCCACGTGCACCTCGTAGCTCGCCAGGCGGTCGCGCAGGTACACCATGCGCTGCAGCGAGTCGTGTGCGTATTCGCTCTTCGGATACTGCTCGACCACGGTCTTGAACGCGCCGAAGGCCTTGCGCGCCGTGCTCGGCGGGCGCTTGGTGAGGTCGGCGCGGAACAGGTGCTCGATGGCATTCGGCGTGCGCTCGAAGTCGACGAGCCCCTTGACGTAGTAGGCATAATCCACGCGTGGGTGCGTAGGGTTCTCGCGGATGAAGGTATCGGCGGCGTCCGTGGCGGACTCGCCTTCGCCGGCACGGTAGTATGCGTAGATCAGGTCGAGGTGCGCCTGCCGTGCCTCGTCAGTGAACGGGAAGCGTGCGGTCAGGGTCTCGTAGCTCTTGATGGCGGAGTTGAAGTCATAGGCGTCGAGGCTCTTGTGGGCCTTCTTGTAGAGCGCCTCGGGAGTGAGCTTCTTATCGACTTTCTCCCGGTGCGAGCGGCAGCCGGACGAAGCGAGCAGGACCACACACAGCGCGATGAGGCCGCCGCGCACCGGACCGGACAGGAACATCATCTTGAAAAGGGCCTTTCTGTGGCTTCGCGCCGCCTGAATCCGCCGAGTATAGCGAATCCGCCGGCTGGACTTGCGACCGCACCGCTGGCAGCGGAGTTCCGCTCGCACGCCCTCACACTGCCCGCGGCGGCCGCCGGACTGCGCTTCGACCAGGCGCTGGCGCGCTCACTGCCGCAGTATTCGCGGGCGCTGCTGGCGCGCTGGATCGACTCGGGCGAGGTGCAGGTCGACGGGCGGCCGCTGCGCGGCAAGGACCGGGTGCTCGGCGGCGAGCAGGTGCGCGTCGCGGCGCGGCTGCCGCTGGCGACGGCGCTCACCGCCGAGGCGCTGCCGCTGAGCGTGGTGTTCCGCGATGCTTCCGTGTTCGTGATCGACAAGCCGCCCGGCCTGGTGGTGCACCCCGGGGCCGGCAACCCCGCGCACACGCTGCAAAACGCGCTGCTCGCGCTCGATCCGCAGCTCGTGCACGTGCCGCGCGCCGGCATCGTGCACCGGCTCGACAAGGACACCAGCGGCCTCATGCTGGTGGCGCGCACCCGCGAGGCGCACGCCGCGCTCGTGACCGCGCTGGCGGCGCGCGCGATCCGCCGCGAGTACCTGGCGGTGTGCACCGGGGCGCTGACCGCCGGCGGCACGATCGAGCAGCCGCTCGGCCGCCACCGCCGCGAGCGCACGCGCATGGCGGTCCGGGCCGACGGGCGTCCCGCAATCACCCACTATCGCGTGGCGCAGCGCTTCCGGGCGCACACGCTGGTGCGCGTGACCCTCGAGACCGGACGCACCCACCAGATCCGCGTGCATCTTGCCCACCTCGGCTTCCCGGTGGTGGGCGATCGCATGTACGGTGGCCGCCGCCGCATACCGGCAGGTTGCACGAGCGCGCTCGCCTCCGCGCTGCGCGAATTTCCGCGCCAGGCGCTGCACGCGGCGCGGCTCGCGCTGCGCCATCCACTCACGGGCCGCGAGCTGCAGTGGGAGGCGGCGCTGCCGCAGGATATGCAGCAGTTGTTGGCGGCGCTCGAGGCCGCGCGAACGTGAGCAGCGTCGACGTTGCCGCGGCTGTTGCAGTTCTCGTGCCGCAGTGGCCCGCGCCGGCCGCGGTGCGCGCTGCCTTCACCCTGCGCGCGGGCGGCGTGAGCGTGGCCCCGTACGAATCACTCAACCTCGGCGCGCACGTCGGTGATGGCGCCGCCGCGGTGGCCGAGAACCGCCGCCGCGTGCGCCAGCAGCTGCAGCTGCCGCAGGAGCCGGCGTGGCTCGAGCAGGTTCACGGTAGCGACGTGGCCGACGTCGATGAACCGGCGGTCGCGGCACCCCGCGCGGATGCGGCCCTCGCGCGGCGCGCCGGGCGCGTGTGCGCGGTGCAGGTGGCGGACTGCCTGCCGGTGCTGTTAGCGACCGCCGCGGCGGTCGCTGCCGCGCATGCCGGCTGGCGCGGGTTGGCGGCGGGGGTGCTCGAGGCGACCGTGGCGCGGCTCGGCGCGGATCCCGCGCAGCTCATCGCGTGGCTGGGACCTGCGATCGGCGCGCAGCATTTCGAGGTGGGCGCGGAGGTTCGCAATGCGTTCCTCGCACACGACGGCGCGGCGGCGGACGCCTTCACCGCCAATGCGCGCGGCCGCTGGCAGTGCGATCTGGCGACGCTCGCCCGACAGCGTCTGCGCCGTGCCGGGGTGCAGCGCGTGTTCGGCGGCCACTGGTGCACCTACGCCGATCCGGCGCGCTTCTTCTCGCATCGCCGCGACGGCGCCTGCGGCCGCATGGCCGCGCTCATCTGGCTCGGCGGCTGAGCATGCCGCTGCTGCTCACAATCGTGCTGTTTTCCGCCGTGGGCGGTATTGCCAGCGCTGCGTTCGCGGTGGTGTTCCTGTGGGTCCGCGAGAGCCACAGCGCCCGCGTGCTGCCGCACTTCGTGAGTTTCGCCACCGGTGCGCTGCTCGGCGCCGCTCTGCTCGCGCTGCTGCCGGAGGCGATGCAGACGGCCGGCCCCCGGGGGGCGCACCGCATCGGCCTGGCACTGGTGGCAGGGCTCGGCGTGTTCTTCGTGATCGAAAAGCTGGTGCTGTGGTGGCACGTGCATGCGCACGAGCGAGCCGCTGAAGCGCGCGCCTGCCCGCAGCATGCCGATGACCTCGGCGCCCAGGCGCACGCGGAGCACGCTGCGGCCCAAGCCCATGACCACGCGCGCCGCCACGCCTCGGGCGTGCTCGTGCTGGTGGGCGACAGCCTGCACAATTCGCTCGACGGAGTGCTCATTGCCGCGGCGTTCCTCACCAGTAACTCTCTCGGGTTGGTCACCACGTTCGCTGTGGCGGCGCACGAGATTCCCCATCGGGTGGGTGATTTCGCGATCCTGGTGCAGGCCGGCCTGTCGCGGCCGCGGGCGCTGCTGCTCAACCTCGCGACCGGCCTCGCCTCGGTCGCGGGCGCCGTGGTCGCCTACTTCACCCTGCGCGGGGCGATGGGGATGCTGCCGTACGCGCTCGCCTTTGCGGCGGCGGGCTTCCTCTACATCGCCGTCGCCGGCTTGATCCCGGGGCTGCACCGCCGCGCCGATCCGCGCACCAGCGCCATCCAGGTGCTGCTGATCGCCGCCGGGATAGCGGTAATCGCCTGGGCGGAAGCTGCGAGCGGCGTCTGACGCCGGCCGCTGCAAAGCACTGCAACGGATTGATGAGAGTTGTGAGCTTGCTCACTAATGGGGCCTGGTCGCCTTTCCAGCGGCGGCCGATCGAGTACCATTTAACCTAATGGCGGATCTTGCGCGGAGACGGGTGGGACGATGCTCAATTGGCTGAATGGTCGCGAAGCGGCGGCCGTGGGAACTGCGCTCGCCGACGAGGTGCTGCTGCAGACGGCTGCGGACGCGCGCGTCAACGGCAGCCCTGATGGCGACAGGCAGCGGCAGAGACTGCAGAGCTTCCTGCAGAGGTTCCTGCAGAAGGTTGATCGCGAAGCGCGTCCGCTGCAGCTCAACGTCTACAAGCGAGCCAAGCTCGCCAACTCGTTCAAGTGGCGGCTGCTCGACAAAGGCATCGAGCGCCAGATCGTCGACGAGCTCACTCAGGCGCTGGTGCTGCGACTCACCCCCGCCCGCGCCGCGTCGCGGCCGCCGGAACTGCGTTCGCCGGCCTCCGCCAAGGTGCCGGCCTCGGGAAACATTCATACGCTGCTGGCGCGTGCAAGTGACCATATGACTCGCGGCGCGTGGACGGATGCGGTGGATTGTTACGAGGAGCTCTTGCGTGTCGATCCGCGCCATGCCGTGGCGCGTAGCAATCTGGGCGGGGCTTTCTGCAACCTCGGTCGCTATGTGCAAGCCGAGGCACAGTTCCGTCAGGCCATCCAGATCAATCCCAAGTACGCAGATGCGTATTCCAATCTCGGAACGGTGCTGCGTTGGCGAGGCGCCGTTGACGAGTCAGAGCCGCCACTGCGGCGCGCCATCAAACTGAAACCTGCGCATGTGGACGCCCAGATCAACCTGAGCGTGACCCTGGTATTGAAGGGTCGTTGGCGAGAGGCCAAGAGCTTGCTCGAGAGGGTCCTCCGGGTAGCTCCGAGCAACGTGGCCGCATTGGTCAGCATGGGCCAGATCGCGGCGGCCGAAGGTCGGTTTGCCGAGGCCGAGGAACTGTTCAGGCGCGCGGCCGAGATTGACCCGCAAGCGCCGGCCCCGTGGGCGGCCACGGTCTGGTTACGCAAGATGAAGCCTGAGGATGCTGCCTGGGTCGAGCGCGCAGAGCAGATAGCGGCCGGCGGACTGGCGCCAGTCGAGGAGGCCACCCTGCGCTACGCCATGGGCAAGTACTACGACGACGTCGGGGACTTCAAACGCGCATTTCGCAGCTACCAGCGTGCCAACGAGTTGCGCAAGATGGTGGTGGAGCCCTATGACAGGGATCCGCGCACCCGGTTCGTCGATGACATGATTCGCACCTACACACGGGAGACATTGGCCATCCCGCGCGAAGGTGCGTCGGACTCCACGCGCCCGGTGTTCGTCGTGGGGATGCCACGCTCCGGTACCTCGCTCGTCGAACAGATCCTCGCGTCGCATCCCGCCGTCAAGGGTGCGGGCGAGCTGCCGTTCTGGAGTGACGCCATGCGTCGGCACGAGCAGGACCTGCGACCGGTGGCGGTGGGCGCGCCGCTTGCCGGCAAGCTGGCGAAGGATTACCTGCGCCTTCTCGAGGCCCAGTCGCCCGACGCGCTGCGGGTCGTCGACAAGGCGACGTTCAATTCCGAGTACCTGGGTGTCATACATTGCGTTTTTCCGCAGGCCCGCATGATCTATGTGCGGCGCGACCCGATCGATGCCTGTCTTTCCTGCTACTTCACGCAGCTCTCCGGTCAGATGAATTTCACCTTGGATCTTAAGGATCTGGCCCAGTATTACCATGAGCATCAGCGCCTGCTGGCGCACTGGCGCAAGGTCCTGCCGCCCGGGGTACTCCTCGATGTGCCTTATGAGGAGCTGGTCGCTGATCAGGAGACCTGGACCCGAAAAATGGTGGATTTCATAGGGCTGGAGTGGGACGAGCGGTGCCTCGACTTTCATCGCACCGAGCGCACGGTCTCGACCGCGAGCTTCTGGCAGGTGCGCCAGAAGGTCTACAAGAACTCAGTCGCCCGCTGGCGCCACTACAAGGAATTCATCGGTCCGTTGCTCAGTCTCAGGGACTGAGACTTTCTGCCGCAGGCGCGAGCCGCAACGGCTGCGACGGGAGACAACGCAGCCCCTTGAAGGCGCTGCAGTTTGTCCCCACAAAGCCGACCAGTCACTCCCCCCAGGGGTCACCCCATGCGCATGGATAAACTTACCAGCCGCTTCCAGCAGGCACTGGCCGATGCCCAGTCGCTGGCGCTCGGCCGTGACCACCAGCAGCTCGAGCCGGCCCACGTCATGCTCGCGCTGCTGGACGCCTCCGGCGGTACCGTGCGCCCGCTGCTGATGAAGGCAGGCGCGGACACCAACAAGCTGCGCGCGGGGTTGCTGACACTCCTCGACGGCATGCCGAAGGTCGAGGGCACGCCGGGCGAGATTCACATCTCCAACGACCTCAACCGTGTGCTCAACGTCACCGACAAGCTGGCACAGGAGCGCGGCGACCAGTTCATCTCGAGCGAGCTGTTCGTGCTCGCCGCGTTCGAGGACCGCGCCCTCGCCAGGCTCTTCAAGGAAGCCGGCATGGTGCGCGGGGCGGTCGAGAAGGCCATCGAGGAGATGCGCGGCGGGGAGAAAGTTGCCGATGCCAACGCCGAGGAGAGCCGCCAGGCGCTCGAGAAGTACACGATCGATCTCACCGCGCGCGCCTCGTCCGGCAAGCTCGATCCGGTGATCGGCCGCGACGACGAAATCCGCCGTACCATCCAGGTGTTGGCGCGGCGTACCAAGAATAATCCGGTGCTGATCGGCGAGCCGGGGGTCGGCAAGACCGCCGTCGTCGAGGGCTTGGCGCAGCGTCTCGCCGCCGGCGACGTGCCCGAAGGCTTGAAGAACCGTCGGGTGCTGGCGCTCGGCCGTGACCACCAGCAGCTCGAGCCGGCCCACGTCATGCTCGCGCT
>DATHQM010000090.1:0-39248 GCA_035482695.1 Steroidobacteraceae bacterium
AGTCGACCACGCTGGCGGCCATGATCGATTACCGCAACAGCAATTCGCACGGCCACATCATCACCGTCGAAGATCCTGTCGAATACGTGCACAAGAACAAGGGCTGCCTGATCACGCACCGCGAAGTCGGCGTCGACACGCACTCCTGGCACCATGCCTTGAAAAACACCTTGCGTCAGGCGCCCGACGTGATCCTGATCGGCGAGATCCGCGACCGCGACACCATGGAGTACGGCATCCAGTTCTCCGAGACCGGCCACCTGGTGCTCGCCACGCTGCACGCCAACAGCGCCAACCAGGCGCTCGACCGCATCATCAACTTCTTCCCCGACGAGCGGCGCGATCAGCTGCTCATGGACCTGTCGCTGAACATCCGCGCGCTGGTGTCGCAGCGCCTCATCCCGCGCGAATCCGGCGCCGGGCGTATTGCCGCCATGGAGATCATGCTCGCCTCGCCGCTGATCCAGGACCTGATCTTCAAGGGCGAAGTGGCCAAGATCAAGGAAGTGATGTCGCGCTCGACGCGCCTTGGCATGAAGACTTTCGACCAGGCGCTGTTCGAGCTGTACGAGGTCGGCATGATCTCCTACGAGGACGCGCTGCGTAACGCCGACTCGAAGAACGAGCTGCGGCTGCGCATCAAGCTCGACAGCAAGCGTGAGCAGAAGAGCGTCGACGACGGCGGCGCGCTGAAGATCGTCGAGGAAGAGCAGGGCCGCAGCCTGTGAAGGCGGCCAAGGACGCGCCGCCGCGCGAGGACCTGGAGGTCACCGGGCCGAACCCCGTGATCACCGAAGTGGTGAACGCCGTGGCCGCCGGCCGCCACCCGACGCTCAACACCAAGCCGTTGTTCAAGCTGATGGTGGAGCGCAAGGCGTCCGACCTGTTCTTCACGTCCAACGCGCCCATCAAGATCAAGATCGAAGGCCAGATCCTGCCGGTGAACAAGCAGGTGCTGACCCCGGAGACGGTGCGCCAGACGGCGTACGCGCTGATGACGTCGGCACAGCGCGAGCACTTCGTCAACGAATGGGAGCTCGATTTCGCGGTGTCCGAGCCCGGGCTCGGGCGCTTCCGCGTCAACGTCTTCATGCAGCGCAGCTATCCGGCCATGGTGATGCGCTACATCACCGCCGACATGCCGCGCCTCGATTCACTCGGGCTGCCGGAGGTGATGAGCGAGCTGACGCTGCTCAAGCGCGGCCTGGTGCTGATGGTGGGCGCGACCGGCTCGGGCAAGTCGACCACGCTCGCGGCGATGCTCAACTACCGCAACGAGAGCTCCTCCGACCATATCGTCACCATCGAGGATCCGATCGAGTTCCTGCACACCAACAAGCGCTCGATCGTCAACCAGCGCGAGGTGGGGCTCGACACCAAGACCTACGCACGCGCGCTGCGCGGCGTGGTGCGCGCCGCGCCCGACGTGATCCTGATCGGCGAGATCCGCGACCGGGATGGCATGGAGGCCGCCATCAACCTCTCCGGCACCGGCCACCTGGTGCTGGCGACGCTGCATGCCAACAACTGCGCGGAGTCGCTCGACCGCATCATCAACATGTTCCCGCGCGAGCAGCACAACCAGATCTTCCTCGACCTGTCGCAGTACCTGCGCGCCATCATGGCGCAGCGCCTGGTGATGGGTAAGGACGGGCGGCGCGTCGCCGCGGTGGAGGTCATGCTCAACACCCCGCACATCGGCACGCTCATCAAGAAGGGCGACGTGATGTCGATCAAGGAAGCGATCAACGCCAGCGGCGAGAAGAGCATCCAGAGCTTCGACGTCGCGCTGCACCAGCTCTACAAGCAGGGGCGCATCTCGCTGGAGGAGGCGCTGGCCAACGCCGATTCGCGCGCCAACCTCGAGGCGAAGATCAACTTCGGCTAAAGTCCGCAACGGGCCCGCGGCAAGGCGGCCCGGGCAGCCGTGCTGAGGAGCACGCCGCATGATCACGATCTCCGCTTTTCGCTGGGTGCCACCCTTTGCACAGGGCCAGGTACGCGACCTGCGCGTGCGCTGGGCGCTCGAGGAAGCGGGGCTGCCGTACCGCACGCGGTTGCTGGCGCAGGGCGATCAGGACAAGCCTGACTACCGCGCGCTGCAGCCCTTCGGCCAGGTGCCGATCTTCGAGGAGGACGGCCGGGTGCTGTTCGAAAGCGGCGCGATCATTCTGCACGTCGGCGAACGCTCAGAAGCGCTGCTGCCGAAGGACTCCGCCGGGCGTGCCCGCGCGACACAGTGGCTGATCGCCGCGCTCAACTCCATCGAGCCGCACATCATGAACGTCGCGGTGCTCGGCTTGTTCTACGCCGATCAGGAGTGGGCGAAACTGCGCCGCTCCGGGGCGGAGGACTTTGCGCGCCATCGCCTCAACTGCCTGGCCGCGGCGCTGGGCGACAAGCCCTATCTTGACGGCCAGCGCTTCACGGCGGGCGACCTGATGATGACTACGGTGCTGCGCATCCTTCCGCAGCTGGTTGACGATCAACGTCTGGCGGCTTACGTCGAGCGCTGCACCGCCCGCCCGGCTTTCAGACGCGCACTGGATGCGCAGTTGAGCGACTTCAGGGCGGCCGCGTAGAGCTTAAGCGGATCTGCGCGGGGCGATCACGCTGGTTCGAGCCCCCTTTAATGAGCGAGCGAACCGCCGCTGATGGCCTTGATCTCGGCGAGGTACTGCTGAGTCGCCTTGTCGAGCGTGGCGCTGCTCGTCTGTTCAAGGTAGGTATGCAGTTGCGTCGCCGCAGTCAGACTGCCCGCCATTACCTGGTGGCCGGCCGGCGTGCGGGAAAACTCGACGATCTTCCGCAGATCCTCATCGCTCAGGTCCGCCGCGAGACCCTGCGCCCACAGCGCCGTGGCCTGCGCGACGTCCGGCGTCGCCCGGGAGGCAATGGCAAAGCGGTCCGTGGCCGCGTCGAATTTTTCCCGCTGCTGCGCATTCATGGCCGCGAGCCGCTCGGCAAACTCACTCTTGATGCGCTCAATGCTGCGGTGCGCCGCAGCGAGAGACTCGGTGTGCGCACGGTTGATCACGCCCTCCACGTCGGCGTCGCTCGCCAGCTCGGCCAGGCACTGCTGACGCGTCGGCGGTGCACCATGCATGCTGGCGCACGAGGCGCTCAGTGCCGCGAGCGCGAGCAACGTGCATGCGCCTGATGTCATGGCGAAGAAAGCTCTCATTCGATCTCCGTTCTCAAGTCCGGTTGCGGCGGCGTGCCGCGTTGCCGTAGCCGCAAGCGACAAGCGGCACTAGAACACGGCGTACGCATCGAACACCGGCCCGTCGACGCACACGCGCTTCATCGCCGCTCCTTCCGCGGTGCGCACCTCGACGCTGCAGCCGGCGCAGCCGCCCACGGCGCACGCCATGAATTCCTCGAGCGATACCTGGCAGGGCACGCGGAAGCGCCGTGCCAGAGCGGCGCACGCCTTGAGCATCGGCGTCGGGCCGCAGCCGAATATCTCCACCGCGCCGAGCTCCGCCTGCGTCAGCGAGGCGAGCCACACTTCCGCCAGCTCGGTGACGAAGCCGGGGAAGCACCCGGGGAAATCCGCACCGCTCGCGAGTCGGCTCGGCACGCCCCATTCCTCGAGCAACGGCATGCAGGCGATGCTGCCGGCGGGCATGCCGGGCACGATCATCGTGGAGGGACGCTCGCGGAACGGGAACGGCACTTCCGATCCCATGAGCACCAGCGGCTTCCAGTGCGTTTGCTTCGAGGCGGCCAGCCGCTCGGCGAGGAACACCATGGGCGGGATTCCCACCCCGCCGCCCAGCAGCAGCGTGCGCGGGCGCTCGGGGTGTGCGCTGAAGGGCCGGCCGATCGGCCCGAGCACGCTCATTTCCTCGCCCTTGCGCCGCGCCGCGAGCGCCGCCAGCCCCGGGCCCACGACCTTGTAGAGCAGCTCGATCCAGCCGGCCGTGGCGTCGGCACGCATGATCGACAGCGGGCGGCGCATCGGGATGGCGGCATCGCAGGTGAGGTGCACGAAGCTGCCGGGAGCGGCGTGCGCCGCGCACTTCGGCGCCGCGAGCCGCAGCACGAACTGCGCCGCGTCATGGGCGAGGTGCGACAGCACCCGCGCCTGCTCGAGGAAGATGGTGGCGCGCGTCGCGGAGCTCATCGCCGCTCGCCGCTTCCTGCGCTCAGCACCTGCTCGAGCACCGCCATGCGCACGGCGACGCCGTTGCGGACCTGGTCGCGGATCACCGACTGCGGGCCATCGGCGACGTCGGAGGCGATCTCGATGCCGCGGTTCATCGGCTGTGGATGCATGACGATGGCATCGGGGCGTGCCAGCGCGAGCCGCGCGCGTGTCAGGCCCCAGGCGGCGAAGTACTGTGGACCCTCGGGCAGGTCGACCTCGGTCATGCGCTCCTTCTGGATGCGCAGCATCATGACGACGTCGGCGCCGGCGAGCGCGTCCTCGAAGCGCGTGTAGCGCGTGCAGCCGGTGAACTCCTGCGCTTCCGGCATCAGCGCCGCCGGGGCCGCGATGCGCAGCTCGCCGACCCCGAGCGTGCCGAAGGCATGCCACGCCGAGCGCGCCACGCGCGAGTGACGGATGTCGCCGACGATCGCCACGGTGAGACCGGCGAAGCGCTGCTTGCGCTGGTACACCGTGAGCGCATCGAGCAACCCCTGCGTGGGGTGCGAGAGGTGCGCCTCGCCGGCCGACAGCACGCTCACGTGCGGTGCCACGTGCCCGGCCACCAGCGCCGGCACGCCGGCCTCCGCATCGCGGATCACGAACGCGTCCACGTGCAGCGACTGCAGCGTATAGACCGTGTCGAGCATGCTCTCGCCCTTGGCGCGCGAGGACAGCTGCACTTCGAGATTGACGACCTGGGCTCCCAGGCGCTTGGCGGCGAGCTCGAAGCTCACGCGCGTGCGCGTCGAGGGCTCGGTGAACAGGTTCGCCACCGTGGCCCACTCGAGCGTGCGGCTCATGGCCGGCACCGCCCCGAGCGGCCGTACGAAGCTCTGCGCGCGCTCGAGGAGGCCCTCGAGCTCCGCCCGCGGGAGCGTGGCCAGCGTCAGCAGGTGACGCAGCGATCCGTCCGCCCGGTGCTGCTCGGTCATGGCGTCAATCTGCCTCCCCGTCGAACCAGCGGCCCAGGATCACCGCCGCGGCGGCGCTGTCGAGGTGCTCCCGGAGTACGCGCCGCCGCCGCGCGCCGCTCGCGCGGCGGGCCTTGAGCTCGGCGGCCGCCTCGAGGGACGAGTAGCGCTCATCGACCAGGTGAACGGGCAGCGCGAAGCGGCGTTCGAGCTCGGCCGCGAAGCCGCGCGCAGCCGCATGGAGCGCGCCCTCGCTGCCGTCGACATTATACGGGGCGCCCACCACCAGCACGGCCGGGGCGAGCGCACGCACCTGGTGTGCAATGCGCTGCCAGTCGGGACCGCCACGGCCGACGGCGGCGGCGGGCAGGGGGGCGGCGCTGCGCGTCAGCGTGTCACCGCTGGCGATGCCAATACGTTTCAGTCCGAAATCGAAGGCGAGGACAACTTCAGCCCGCGTCATGCCTTAGCGGACGAATCGCCGTCAGGCATGGCCCGCCTCGGGGCTCAAGCGCTCGACGTCCACGCCCAGCAGGCGCCACGCGCCCGTCCAGCGCTCCTCGAACGGCAGCTCGAACACCACGCGCGGGTCGACCGGCATCGCGGCCCAGGCGTTGTCCTTCATCTCGCGCTCGAGCTGGCCGGACTCCCAGCCCGCGTAACCGAGGGCGATGAAGGCGTCCGACGGACCCTCGCCGCGCGCCATGGCGGCGAGCACGTCGCGCGAGGTCGTCACCTGGATGGTGTCGGAGACCTTATGGGTGTGGTCCCACTGCCCGCCGGGGCGATGCAGCACGAAGCCGCGGTCGGTGTGCACCGGTCCGCCACGCAGCACCGGCTGCGAGGCGATGTCCGCCGTGGTCGGCTCGAGCTTCATCTGCGAGAGCACGTCCGACAGCTTCATCGGCAGCGGCTTGTTGAGGACGATGCCGAGGGCCCCCTTGTCGGTGTGCTCGCAGATGATCGCCACGGTCTGCGCGAAGTTCGGGTCGGCGAGCCGCGGCATGGCGATCAGCAGGTGGTTTGTCAGGCTGCCGCTGCCGGCATCGCCGGGCGGCGGCCCGGACTCATCGCCCGGGACGTCGCTCTCGCTCAGGGAGCTGTGCTTGCCGGCCATGTCACAAGTATGGGCATCGGGGCGGTGAGTCTCAAGGAACGGTTGAAAGCTTTCCGGTGGCGACGCGGCCGCCGACGAACTGCCACTCGTAGGCAAAGCGCAACACGTGGTAGTGCGCGGACAACTCGGGCGGAAACGGGTCGAAGGGACTTGCGAGTTTGAGTATCTCGAGCGCGGCCTGGTCGAGCTCCGCGTTGCCGCTCGAGCGGCTGATCACGGCCCGATCCAGCGCGCCGTCCGCGCCGATTCCGACTTCCACCACCGGGCTCGCGGCCCCGCCCGCGATCCGCGCCACGGTCGGGTAGTTGAGCGTGCCGATGCGCTCGACCTTGCGGCGCCAGGCATCGAGGTACGGCGCGAGCGTCGCTGCGCGCGTGTCCGGGGTGACCCACAGCTCCTCGCGCTGCGGTCCCTTGAGGGTTGCCGGTCCGGCCTCGTCCTCGGGTCCGGGCTGTGCGACCGGGGGCTGATCGAGGAGCAGCGGGCGGCTGTGCAGCGCCGCGCTGCTGCCGTCTTCCCCCAGATAGCGCACCTGCGTGTTCCAGGCCGTGGTGGTCAGCACGCGCTCGTCGGGGCTGGCGGCCGCATCCCCCGCGTCCGCGAGCGAGTCGCCGTCGGGGGTCCCGGCGTGGTGCGGTACCGGTACGGCGGCGGCGCGATTGCGCGGCGCCACGGATTGCTGCGTGTTGCCCGAGCCCACCTGGGTGCGCTGTGCCAGGTAGGTGGCGCTGTCGTTGCGGTCGGACTCGGGCAGCTCGTCCGAGACCAGCAGCACCTCCAGTCCCGGCGCGCTGCCCTTGTCGCCGGCGGAGGCGTTGAAGGTGAGGCCGAGGATGATCAGGCCGTGCAGCAGTCCGGCCAGGAACAGCATGGTGAGCAGGCGGTCCCAGACCGGGGCCCGGCCTTCCCGCAGCATCAGTGCCCGCCGTGCCATCAGCGCACCACCGCCGCTAGGCGCGCGGGCGCGCCGCGAGGCGCCCCTCGATGGCGTCCATCAGCAGCTCGCCGATGTGTATGCCGAACTGCTTGTCGAGCTCCCTGATGCCGGTGGGGCTCGTGACGTTGATCTCGGTCACGAAGCCGCCGATCACGTCGAGGCCGACGAACAGCATGCCCTGCCGCGCGAGCGCCGGCCCGATCTGGCCGGCGAGCCAGCGGTCGCGCTCGTTGAGCGGCCGTCCGACGCCGCGGGCGCCGGCGGCGAGGTTGCCGCGGTGGTCTTCCGCGGACGGCATGCGGGCCAGGGCATAGGGTACCGGCTCACCCTCGATGAGCAGCACCCGCGCGTCGCCCGATTCGGCGATCTCCGGCAGGTAGCGCTGCGCGATGGCGAAGCGGCTGCCGTAGTCGGTGAGCGTCTCGAACACCACGCGCGCGTTGCGGTCGGCCTTCTCCAGCACGAAGATCGAGCGCCCGCCCATGCCGTCCAGCGGCTTGACCACGATCTTGCCGTGCTCGCGCAGGAAGCCGCCCATCTCCGCCATGTCGCGCGTGATGAGGGTCGCGGCGCAGCACTGCGGGAACCAGGCCGTGTAGGCCTTCTCGTTGATGTCACGCAGGCCCTGCGGCCGGTTGACGACCAGCACGCCCTCGAGCTCGGCGCGCTCGAGGATATAGGTGCTGTAGATGTACTCGATGTCGAACGGCGGGTCCTTGCGCATCAGCAGGCAGTCGAGCACGCGCAGCGGCGCGGTAACCGCGGGCCCGAGCGTGTACCAGTCGGCGGGGTCGGCCCGCACGGTGAGCGGACGCATGTGCCCCTCGGCCACGCCGTCGCGCAGCAGCAGGTCGCGCTGCTCGAGGTACAGCAGCTCGAAGCCGCGCTGCTGCGCGGCGAGCAACATCGCCAGCGTCGAGTCCTTCGCGTAGGTGATGGCGCCGATGGCATCCATCACCACGCCCAGTCGCCTCGGGGTGCTCATCGGGAGGCGATTATGCTCGTCGGCGGCGCCAATATGTCTGCCCGCGCGCCGCGCCGCGGCGGGCGGTCCCCACCAGCTTCGAAAAACGTGACGTGCATGGCATAGCAGGGGGTGTACCGATATGTTAAAACCCGCGCTGCGCTTGCCCATTGGGCAGGGGCCGCGTGACATTCGCGCCGGTCCTTTTGCCCGCCGTTGGCGCTTCGGCGGGAGGGCCCGCTGCCGCTTACCTGCGAGGAAGGAGTCTGTCGACCGTGACCGGCAACACTAAGCTCCAGGGTCTGAAGGTCCTCGTCATCGACGACAGCAAGACCATCCGCCGCACTGCCGAGACGCTGCTCGCCAAGGAGGGCTGCGAGGTGTTCACGGCGATCGACGGCTTCGATGCGCTCGCCAAGATCGCCGATCATCAGCCCGACATCGTGTTCGTCGATATCATGATGCCGCGCCTCGACGGCTACCAGACCTGCTCGCTCATCAAACACAACAAGGTGTTCCGCTCCATCCCGGTCATCATGCTGTCTTCCAAGGACGGGCTGTTCGACCGCGCGCGCGGACGCATCGTCGGCTCCGAGCATTACCTGACGAAGCCCTTCACCAAGGACGAGCTGCTGTCGGCGATCGAGACCCATATCGCGAGGTGATGGTTCATGGCGTTGATCCTCATCGTTGACGACTCACCGACCGAGCTGCACGTCATGCAGAAGGCGCTCGAGAAGCATGGCTTTCGCACCGCTGCGGCCGCCGACGGCGCGGAAGGGGTGCGCCTGGCACGCGAGATGGCGCCGGACCTGATCTTCATGGACATCGTCATGCCCGGCATGAACGGGTACCAGGCGACGCGCGCGCTCGCCAACGACCCGCGCACGCGCACCATTCCCATCATCATGGTGACTTCCAAGGGCCAGGAAACCGATCGCATCTGGGGGCTGCGTCAGGGTGCGATCGACTACATGGTGAAGCCGGTGTCCCCGGATCAACTGGTCGCCAAGGCCCAGGCGACCCTGTCGGCGTAGAGTCGCTGCCGCGTGCCGAACACGCTGCGCGCCTTAGAGAACATGAGCGAGTCAGTCGAAGTACCCCTCAAGTCGCTGCGGGACCGCCCCTTCGAGCTGCTCGCCGAGCTCGAGCGGCGCGGTCGTGCCGTCTCGGCGCAGGCCAGCCAGGAGGCGCAGGACGGACGCGAATGGGTCGGCGTCGCGCTGCGCATGGCAGGGGACCTGTACCTGGTGGCACGCGAGGAGACGCGCGAAGTGCTCGGCGTGCCCGCTGCCACCACGCGCGTGCCGGGTGCCAAGTCCTGGATCAGGGGACTCGCCAACGTGCGCGGGCAGCTGCTGCCGGTCATCGACCTGCGCCACTTCCTCGGCAGCGGCGTCACACCGATCACGCGCAACACCCGCGTGGTGGTGGTGAACCACCGCGAGATTCCGGCGGGGCTGCTGGTGGATGAGGTGCTCGGCTTTCGTCGCTTCGGCGAGGCGGAGTTCTCGGGCGATGCGCCGCCCACCGTGGCGCGCTGCGAGCGCTACCTGGCCGGCTCCTTCCGCCGGGCGCACGAGCAGTGGCCAGTCCTTTCGCTGCGCTCGGTGCTCGAAAGCCCCGCGTTCGCGGAGGCGGCGGTATGAACGAGCGCGCCTACGCACGCATGCCCGGGACGCTGGCCGCAATGCTGGCACTCGCCGTGCTGCTGCTGCTCGGGACCGGGACCGCATTCTGGCTGGCGCTGTCGCGCGCCGGCGCCCCCGCACCCGTGGCTACCCTCTACGACCTGGCGCTCGATGCCCCCGCCGCCGCCGCAGGCGATGCGCCGGCGCTGGCGCGCTTCGAGCACGGCAAGAAGGCGCTCGAGCTGGCCGCGGCGCGCGATGCCGGCGCACCCTATGCCAGCGATGCGCGCTTCACGCGCCTGATGGCCAACGCCGCCACGGTGCTGCGCGCGCGCGCCACGCCCGGCGATGCGGCGAGCGCTGCCGCGGCGCAGAGCGCCGCCACCGCCATCGCCGCGGACGCGCGCGCGCTGGCCCAGGCTGCCGCCTCCGGCGGCCCGAGCGCCGTGAGCACGCTGCCTGCCTGGGTGCCGCTCGCGCTGCTCGCGGTCGGGGTGCTGCTGCTGCTGGGCGCGCTGGTCACGGCGCTGCTGATGCGTGCCGGGGTGGCGCGCCAGCGCCGCGCCGCCGACGCGCAGCGCAAGGAGAGCGACCGCAACCAGCAGGCGATCCTGCGCCTGCTCGATGAGCTGTCGAGCCTGGCCGACGGGGATCTCACCGTGCAGGCTACCGTCACCGAGGACATCACCGGCGCGATCGCCGACTCCATCAACTACGCGGTCGATGCGCTGCGCGGGCTCGTCACCACCATCAACGGCTCCGCCATCCAGCTCGACTCCGCCACGCGCCAGACGCAGGCGCTGTCGCAGCACCTGGCGAAGGCCTCCGGCGCACAATCCAAGCAGATCGCCTCCGCCACCGAGTCCGCCGCCAGCATGGCGGGCTCCGTCGAAGAGGTGTCGGGTAACGCCGAACGTGCCTCCGACGTCGCACGCCACTCGGTGGAAGTGGCGCACAAGGGCGGCGATGCGGTGCGACGCACCATCGACGGCATGAACACCATCCGCGAGACCATCCAGGAGACCTCCAAGCGCATCAAGCGCCTCGGCGAGAGCTCCCAGGAAATCGGCAACATCGTCGAGCTGATCAACGACATTGCCGAGCAGACCAACATCCTGGCGCTCAACGCCTCGATCCAGTCCTCCATGGCCGGCGAGGCCGGGCGCGGCTTCGCGGTGGTAGCGGACGAGGTGCAGCGCCTCGCCGAGCGCGCGGCCAACGCCACCAAGCAGATCGAGGTGCTGGTGCGAACCATCCAGACCGATACCAACGAGGCGGTGGTATCGATGGAGCGCAGCACCACGGACGTGGTCGGCGGTGCGCTGCTTGCCGAGAATGCCGGCGCCGCGCTGGAAGAGATCGAGCAGGTATCCAACCAGATCGCGAGCCTGGTACAGAACATTTCCGGGAGCGCGCGCCAGCAGACCAGCGCCGCGCAGAACATCGCCCGCAACATGCAGGTTCTCAAGGAGATCAGCGCCCAGACGGCCGAATCGACCCAGGCCACCTCCAGCGCCATCGCCAAGCTCGCCGAGCTGTCCGCCGGGCTGCGCAAGTCCGCCGCGGGTTTCCGCCTGCCGGGCAGCAGCGGCGAGCGCGCCGGCACCAGCGGCAGCGTGCGCCGCCTCGAGGACGCCACGCTCACCACCGCCAAGGTGCGGCAGATATCGGCCCTCGGCGGCTCGTGAGCTCCCAGGAACCAGCACTGCATGCCTGAAGTCGCATCCCAGACCCTCGACCTCGTCGGCCGCGAGATCAACAGCACGCTCGCCGAAGCGCGCGGCGCCCTCGAGAGCTACCTCGAGCAGCCCGACAACGCGGCGCTGCTCGAGCGCTGTGCGCAGGACCTGCACCAGGTGCAGGGCGTGCTGCGGGTGCTGGAGATCTACGGCGCGGCGCTGCTCGCCGAGGAGATGGAGCACGTCGCGCAGTACCTGCTGGCGACCCATACCGAGCGCAAGAGCCAGGCGGAGAGCCTCGATGCGCTGATGCGCGCGATGGTGCAGCTGCCCTCGTATCTGGAGCGCGTGCTCGCCGGCGGTCGCGACCTGGCGCTGGTGCTGCTGCCGCTGCTGAACGACCTGCGTGCGGTGCGCGGCAACTCGCTGCTGTCGGAAGGCACGCTGTTGCTGCTGAACCTGAAGTCCGACAAGCAGGCGCAGCCGATTGCCGTCACCGCCGGCGAGCCGCCACTCACCGTCGAGCAATGGGCGCGGCGCCTGCGCGCCCGCTACCAGCTCGGGCTCATCGGCTGGATCCGCGGCGAGCGCATCGAGCACAACCTCGAGATCCTGGCCGGCGTCGCCTACAAGCTCGAGCAGATCGCCACGCGTCAGCCGGTGTTCCAGCTGTGGTGGGTGACCGGCGCGGTGATCGAGGCGTTGCAGCAGAGCGGCCTGCAGAGCGGGCAGTCGGTGAAGCGCCTGCTCGGCCTCGGCGACCGCGAGATGCGCAGGCTCTACGAGCAGGGCGAGGCGCGCTACGCGCAGACCCCGCCGGTGGAGCTGCTGAACAACATGCTCTACTACATCGGCCGCGCCGAGTGCGCCGGCCCGCGCGTCAGCGCGGTGCGCGCCTCGTTCCGCCTCGCGGAGCTGCTGCCGGTGGACGAGAGCATCGAGCAGGAGCGCGAGAATCTTTCCGCGCCCTCGGTCAAGCTCATGCAGACCGTGGCCGCGGCGATCCGCGAGGATCTCTCCAAGGTCAAGGACGTGCTGGACATCTTCGTGCGCCGTGGCGCCGGGCAGCCGCAGGAGCTCGCCTCGCAGGTCGAGATGCTGCGCAAGATCGGCGACACCCTAGGCGTGCTGGGTCTGGGTGAGCTGCGCACGCACGTGCAGGCCGAGACCGAGCGCCTCGGCAGGATCGTGAGCGGCGCGCTCAAGGCCGACGAGGCGACGCTGGTGGAGATCGCCGCGACGCTGATCGGTGTCGAGGACCGGCTCGATGACAGCCTGGTCGGCATGATCCTGCCGCCCAAGGACGACCAGCTCGAGCGACCCGCCGACGACAACGAGTTCCAGCAGGTGCAGGCCGCGGTGCTGCGCGAATGCATCGTCAATCTCGCGCGCATCAAGGAAGCGGTCACGCAGAGCGTCGGCGGCACGCTCGATGCCGCCGGGCTCGACAGCTGGCAGGACCTGATGCGCGGCATGAAGGCCGGCCTGCTGCTGCTCGGCAAGGCGCGCGCCGTGGAGATCATCGAGGGCATCACCACGCAGCTGAAGCGCGTCATGCAGCCCGGCGTGCACGTGCTGCCGCCGGGCTTCATCGACCGCCTCGCCGATGCGATCGTGAGCCTCGAGTACTACATGGAGACGCTGCAGGCCGGGCGCTCCGACCCCTGGTACATGCTCGACAACGCCCAGTCCTGCGTCACCGCGCTCGAGCAGCAGGAGACGCCTGCGCCGCCCACGGTGCCGCCGCTCGAGCCCGAGGCCTATGCGCGCACTGTGCAGATCCCGAGCTTCGCGCCCGGCCCGGCCGCGGCGCACCCGGACCTGAAGGCGGTCGACGCCGCGGCGCCGACGCTCGCGGCTTCCCCCGCGTCGCGCGCGGCGCCGCCGCTCGAGCCCGCGGACCCGGAGCTGCTGAAACTGTTCATCGAGGAAGCGCAGGAAGAGGTCGCCAAGATCCAGGCCGGCTTTCCGGTGTGGGACCAGAACCCGCTCGAGCACAATGCGCTGGTCACGTTGCGCCGCTGCTTCCACACCCTCAAGGGCAGCGGCCGCATGGTCGGCGCGCGCGAGCTCGGTGAGTTCGCCTGGTCGATTGAGAACCTGCTGAATCGTCTGCTCGACAACACCCTGACACGCTCGGCCGCGATCCTCGAGACGCTGCGCGAGGCGGTCAGAGCGCTCCCCGAGCTGGTCGCGCAGCTCGCCACGGGTGCGGAGGTGAGGGCCGACGTGCATGGCATTGCCGCGCGCGCCCATGCGCTGGCCGCCAGCCGCCCGGCGCCGGCGCCGCGCAGCGCGGAAGCCGCCGAAGAGGACGGCGGCGCGCCGGCGGGCGGCACCACCGTCATCTCGCCGACGCGCACTGGCGTGCAGGCGCCACCGCCGCGCGCGGCGGCACCGGCAGCCGCGCCGTCCGCGCCCGAGGCGCCGGCGGCGCACGCCCCAGCCGCTCCCATGCCCGCCGCGCCCGCCACGGCGGCGCCCGCTGCCGCCGCGCCCAGGGCGGCACTGGCGGATGACACGCTGCGCGACATCTATGCCCGCGAGACGGCCGCCCACGTGGCCACGGTGCGGGCGTATCTGGCACGCGAACGGCGGCTGCCCGAGCCGCACGCCCTGCCCGAAGAGGTTTACCGCGCCTGCCATACGCTCTCGGGCAGCTCGAAGATGGCGCAGGCGCGCCACGGCATTCGCCTCGCCGAGCCGATCGATCACTGGCTGCGCCGCGCTTTCGGCAGCAGCGTCGGGCTTTCCAGCGAGGAGCTGACGCTGCTCGAGGACTGCATGGTGGCGATGGAGGCCGTGGCGACGCATCTCGATGAGTCCACCGGCTTCTTCGTGAATCACTGGCAGCTGCTCGAGCGCATCGAGCGCGCGGAGCGCAGCCTCGACCAGCGCATCGCCGCCGCTGCCGCACACGCGGAGCCCTCCGCGCCCGCTCCCGAGGCCGCCGGCGCCGCCGCAGACGGGGCCGAGGCGCTCGATTTCGATCCGGAGGTCGCGGCGATCTTCACCGACGAGGCGACCGAGCTCATCGACGCATCCGAGCAGGCACTCGCCGACTGGCGCTCGCAACCGGGGAGCGCCGACTATCGCCTCGCACTCAAGCGGCCGCTGCATACCCTCAAGGGTGGTGCGCGCATGGCCGGCATCACGCCCATGGGGGACTTGAGCCACGAGCTCGAGTCGCTCGTCCTGCTGGTCGACACCGGCACGCTGACCGCGGAAGAGGCGCTGTTCGATGCGATCCAGGCGAGCCTCGATGAGCTCGCGCGCATGCGCGAGCAGGTCGCCACTGGTCAACGCGTGGTGCCCGCACGCGCGGTGATCGCGCGTCTCCAGGGTCTGGCTCGACCGGGCGGTGCGGCAGCGAGCGCGGCGGCGCTAACCCCGCGCGCCGCGCCGTCACCGCCGGCCGCCGCGCCGCCTGCAGCGGCGCCGCCGCCGCCGGCCGCGCCAGTCCGGGTGGCGCCTGCACCGGCACCGCCCGCGAGCGTCACTGCGGCACCGCCGCTGCCGCCTCCAGCCGCGCCGCCGCCGGCGCCCGTGGCGGCGCCCGCCGCGGCTGCGCGGCCCACCCTCGAGAGCTTCGGTGCGCCCGAAGCTGACGTCGACACCGCGCTCGCCCGCCTCAACGCCGAGCTGCGCATGGCGAGCGAGATCGAGCTCGCTTCGCAACCGGCGGCGGCGCCCGCGGGCGCGGCCGTCGATGCGCCGAGCGCTGCGGCGCCGGGCGCGGCTGCACCCGCTGCGGCGGCTGCGCCGTCGGCAGAGGGCGTGGGCATCACCGCCGCGGCCGCCGCGCCGCCGTCTCCGTTCGCCCGGCTGCGCGCGCCGGAGACGCACGCCGAGGACGGCCTCGCCGCGCCGCAACCGGTGCCGCCGGGACGCGAGCCGGTGGCGCCCGGCGAGCGGCAGGAGATGGCGCGCGTCGACGCGGATCTGCTCGATCAGCTCCTCAACATCTCCGGCGAAGCGAGCATCGCGCGTGCGCGCCTCGAGCAGCAGCTCGGCTCGTTCGACTTCAACCTCGGCGAGCTGTCGCGCACCGTGACGCGCCTCAAGGAGCAGCTGCGCAGTCTCGAGATCGAGACCGAAGCGCAGATTCTGCACAAGCACGAGGACGAGGGCTCGCACCGCAGCGAGTTCGACCCGCTCGAGCTCGACCGCTATTCCTCCATCCAGCAGTACTCGCGTGCGCTCGCCGAGACCGCCAACGATGTGGCGAGTATCCAGCAGCTGCTCGAGAACCTCGCCCGCGACACGCAGAACCTGCTGCAACAGCAGGCCCGTACCATCACCGAGCTGCAGAACGGCCTGATGCGCACGCGCATGGTGCCCTTCCAGCGCCACGTGCAGCGCCTGGCGCGCATCGTGCGCCAGGCCGCGGCCGAGACCGGCAAGCGCGCCGAGCTCACGGTGGAGGGCGCCTCCGGCGAGCTCGACCGCCAGGTGCTCGAGCGTATGCTGCCGCCGTTCGAGCACATGCTGCGCAACGCCGTCGTGCACGGCATCGAGAAGCCCGAGGAGCGCATCAAGCGCGGCAAGCCCGATACCGGGCACATCCTCCTCGAGCTGCACCGCGAGGGCGCCGAGGTCATGGTGCGCCTCACCGACGACGGCGGCGGCATGAACCTGAAGGCGATCCGCGACAAGGCGATCACCCTCGGCCTCATCGCCCCCGGACAGACCCTGAGCGACGAGGATGCGATGCAGCTGATCCTCGAGCCGGGATTCTCCACCGCCGGCGCGATCACCCAGCAGGCCGGCCGCGGCGTCGGCATGGACGTCGTCGCCACCGAGATCAAGCGCCTCGGCGGTGCGCTGCACATGGAGACCAAGGCGGGCGAGGGCACGGTATTCACCATCCGCCTGCCGCTCACGTTGGCCATCAGCCACGCGCTGGTGGTGCGCACCGACGAGGAGTACTACGCACTGCCGCTGCCGACCGTCGAGGGCGTGCTGCGCCTGTCGAAGTCGGAAGTTATCTCGCACCTCGGCCGCGACGCCGCGGCGTTCGACTACGGCGGCCAGAAATACCGCTTCCAGCACCTCGCGACCTTCGTCGGACTCACCCCGTCCGAGCTGCCCTCGCAGGACGTCACCATCCCGGTGGTGCTGGTACGCGCCGGCGAGCACTCCACCGGACTCGTCACCGACGAGCTGGTCGGCAGCCGCGAGATCGTGGTGAAGTCGGTCGGCCCGCAGATCTCGAGCATCCGCGGCATCTCCGGCGCCACCATCCTCGGCGACGGCCGCATCGTCATCATCCTCGACATCGGGGCGCTGGTGCGCGCCGAATGGCGCGCGCGGGCACTGCCCGCCGCGCCGCCCAAGGAGCGCGGCGACCGCCGCATCTTTGCGCTGGTGGTGGACGACTCGATCACCGTGCGCCGCGTGACGCAGCGCCTGCTCGAGCGCAACGGCATGCGCGTGCTGACCGCGCGCGACGGCATGGACGCGGTGACGCTGCTGCAGGACAACGTCCCCGACGTGATCCTGCTCGACATCGAGATGCCGCGCATGGACGGCTACGAGGTCGCTGCGCACGTGCGCAATGACGCGCGCCTGAAGGACGTGCCGATCATCATGGTGACCTCGCGCGTCGGCGAGAAGCACCGCGCGCGCGCCATCGAGCTCGGCGTCGACGATTATCTCGGCAAGCCCTACCAGGAGGCGCAGCTGCTCGACGCGATCGCGCCGCTGGTGGAACGGCGTCGCGCGCGCACCAAAGCCTACGGGAGCTGAAGCTCATGGCCGAGCGCGTCGCGGAGATCTACAGCCTGCTGGTGCCGCTGGTCGACGGCCGGCTCATCATCCCGCGCGCCTGCGTCGCCGAGGTGATCGGCTTTCAGATGCCCTCGGAGATGACCGGGGCGCCGCCCTGGTACGTCGGCACCGTGCCCTGGAACGGCAAGGCCGTGCCGCTCATCTCCTTCGAGGGCGCCTGCGGGCAGATGATCCCGCCGGCGAGCGGCCGCACGCGCATCGTAATCCTGCACGCCCTCGGCACACAGGTCGAGGGGGGTCACTTCGCGCTCATCTCGCAGGGCTTCCCGCAGCTGGTACGCGTCAGCTCCGACGTCGTACGCCCGGACAACTCACGGGTATTCGCCGATCGCATGCCGGTCATCTGCCAGGTGCGCATGGTGAATGAGACGCCGCTCGTCCCCGACCTCGAGCGCCTCGAGGAGATGATCGCCGAAGAGACGAGTATCGGCGCCTAGTGCCGCGCGCGGGCGATGCGTCGCGCCGCGAGCGCCAGCGCGAGCAGCGCGCCGAGCGTGACCAGATCGAGCGCGCCGCCGCCGCTGTGCGGCGGGATCGTGGGTTTGGCGGTGACCATCACCGTCACCGTCGAGTCCTGCATCGCCCCGCCGGCACTGCTGCAGTTCAGCGTGAAATCGTAGCTCGCGGCCATCGTCTCCTTGACCTGCTGCTGGCCGCCGTTGGCCTGCATGGGCCCCTGCCAGCCATCGCTGCCGCCGCCGCCGGAGGCGGTACAGCCGGAGAGGCTCTGCGCCGTCCAGAAGAGCGTGAATGCCGTGCCCACCGCGACCGTGGTGGCGCTCGCTTCGAGGTCCAGGCTGGGGCTGAAGGGGCTGGTGGGCGTGAGCAGGTAGGCGTTGATCACCCCGGGGGCGCGGCTGTCGGTGCCGCTCGCGATGATCTGGCCGCTGTCGTTGATGCCGTAGGCGAGGGTGAGCGTGACGTAGCGCTTGCTCGGATCGGTGGCGCTCACCAGCGCGTTGAGGTTGCTCATCAGGCCGTGCGCGAAGAAGAACGGCACCGCGGTCGCGCTGCTGCCGGCGGCGGTGTAGCCGACGATCTGGCCGGCGTTGTTGATGCTGACCGCGGGCTGCACGCCGCCGCCGGGCACACCCGTGAGCGCGGTGGTCGCGCCGTAGCTGTACAAGAACGTCTGGTAGGTGGTGCCGTTCAGCTGCCACCCCACCGCCTGGCCGGCGTTGTTGATCGAGGTGGCGCTCGACTGCGTGCTGGCGGAGCCGCCGCTGAGGAGCGGTATGTTGGTAACGGTGCCGTTGTCGTAGATGAAGCCGGGCGTGCCGCGCGCGGCCACCTGGCTGTAGTCGTTGACGGCATTCGCGGCGGCGCCCGTCGGCCCGATCTGCTGCGGCGTGCCGTTCACGTACATCGTGGCGATCGACGCGGTGAGGTTGGAGCAGCTGCCGACGATGAGATTGGAATTGTTGACGGCATTCGCCGTGCATAACGGGAAGCCGGCCAGCATGTTGAGCGGCGCGAGCACGCCGTTCGCGGTGTACATGAATCCGAACTGCCACATCGGCGGGATAGCGGTGTCGGTGATGTTGCCGACGATCACGCCGCCGTCGCTGATGGACTGGCCGCTCGCCGAGCCGAAGTTGGTCGAGCCCGGGTAGGGCAGGGTCCCGAGGTCGATGACGGTGCCACTCGTATAGAGGAAGGCATGCGCGGCCTGGCCGGCGAAGAAGGCGATCGAGCCGGTCTCCTGGTCGCCCGAGCTGATCGCCGCGGGGGTGATGCCGGCGGAGCCGGACGGCGCGGGAATGAGCGTGATGCCGTAAGCCGGCCGGACCGTCTGGGCGTGGGCCGCGGCGGCGATGAGCAACCCGGCGAGCGCCCCGTAGCGAACCGATGAGCCTGGCATGCGTCCTCCGCGGCCTCCGCCTCGCGCGAAACGCGTCACGGCAGCGAGTATGAAGCGCGCGCACGCCGCCTGCCACGCCGGCGGCCGCCGCGTTAAGTCAACTCGCGCAGGATGCGCTCACAGGTCGCCGAACTGCCGCTGCAGCAGGCTAAGCGCTGCGAGCGCTGCGGTCTCGGTGCGCAGGATCCGCGGCCCGACGCGCAGCGCGCAGAAGCCCGCCGCGAGGGCGGCCTGCCGCTCCTCCTCGGTGAGCCCCCCCTCGGGCCCGATCAGCACGCTGACGCTGGTAACAGCGCTGCAGCCCTCGAGCGCGCGCTGCCCGTCGGGGCTGAGCAACACGCGCGCGTGCCCCGCTGGGGGGCTGGTGCGCTGCGCCTCCAGGAACGCGGCGAGCGTCAGGGCAGGGGAGAGCTCCGGCAGGCGATTGCGCCCGCACTGCTCGCAGGCGCCGATGGCGATGGCGCGCCAGTGACGGTGCTTGCGCTCTGCCTGCTGCGCATCGAGCCGCACCACGCTGCGCTCGGTGAGCAGCGGCTGCAGGCGCGCGACGCCGAGCTCGGTCGCCTTTTGCACCACCAGATCCATGCGCTCGCCGCGCGAGATGCCCTGGGCGAGCGTGACGGCGAGTGGCGATTCGCGCTCGATGGGGTGGTGCTCGCCGACGGCGACGGCGACCGCGGCGCCGCCCTGCTCGATGCGCGCGGCGTATTCCCCGCCGCGACCATCGAAGAGCGTGAGCGGCTCGCCGCTGCGCAGCCGCAGCACACGCGTGATGTGGCTCGCGGCGCTGCCGCTGAGCGTGATGCGCGCACCGCTCGCGAGCGGCGTGTCGACATGCACGCGCGTCAGTCGCACGTGGCGCGCTCGATACCCTCGCGGGCCACGTCCACCATCAGGTCGATCTCCTCGGTGGTGACCACGTAGGGCGGCATGAAGTAGACGACGGTGCCGATCGGCCGCAGCAGCACGCCGCGCTCGAGCGCGTGGCGGTAGATGGTGAGCCCGCGGCGCTCCTGCCAGGGATAGGGGGCGCGCGTCGCCTTGTCGGCAGCGAGCTCGATGGCGAGGATCATGCCGCGCTGGCGCACTTCCGCGACGTGCGGGTGATCCGCGAGCTCGCGGGCGCGATTGCCCAGGTGCGCGGCCAGCGCCAGGTTGCGCTCGAGGGTGCGGTCCTCGCGGAAAATGGCGAGGCTCGCGAGCGCCGCCGCGCAGGCCAGCGGGTTGCCGGTGAAGCTGTGCGAATGCAGGAACGCGTTGAGCTTCACGTACTCGTCGTAGAACGCCTGGTACACGGTGTCGGTCGTCAGCACCGCCGACAGCGGCAGGTAGCCGCCGGTCAGTCCCTTGGACAGGCACATGAAGTCCGGACGGATGCCCGCCTGCTCGCAGGCGAACAGCGTACCGGTGCGCCCGAAGCCCACCGCGATCTCGTCCGCGATCAGGTGCACCTCGTGGCGGTCACAGGCCGCGCGCAGCAGCGCCAGGTACACTGGGTCGTACATGCGCATGCCGGCCGCGCACTGCACCAGCGGCTCGACGATCACCGCGCAGGTTTCGTGGGCGTGCGCCGCGAGCGCCGCCTCCATGTCGGCGAAGCGGCGCCGCGAATACTGCTCGCAGCTCTCGCCCGCGACCCGCTGGTAGCAGTCCGGCGAGGGCACGGTGATGACGTCCATGAGCAGCGGGCGGTAGATCTCCTTGTAGAGCTCGACGTTGCCCACGGCGAGCGCGCCGAGCGTTTCACCGTGGTAGCTGTTGGCGAGCGTGATGAAGCGGTGCTTGGCGCTGCGGCCGCTGTTGCGCCAGTAGTGGAAACTCATTTTCAGCGCAACTTCGACCGCGGCGGAGCCGTTGTCGGCATAGAAGCAGCGCGTCAGCCCCGCGGGGGCGAGCGTGGTGAGGGCCTCGGAGAGCGCGATCACCGGCTCGTGCGTGAAGCCGGCGAGGATCACCTGCTCGAGCCGCTCGAGCTGCGCGGCGACCGCGGCATTGATGCGCGGGTTGGCGTGGCCGAACAGGTTCACCCACCAGGAGCTGATGGCATCCAGGTAACGCTTGCCGTCGTAGTCCTCGAGCCACGCGCCGCTGCCGCGCCATACCGGCACCATCGGCAGCTGCTCGTGGTCCTTCATCTGCGTGCACGGATGCCACACGTGGGCGAGGTCGCGTGCGACGTAAGCGGAGTTGGCGGAGGTTGCGGCGTTCATGGCGGGATTGTGGCATGGCAGCGTAATGACACGCATGCCCCGTCATTTGACGCAATGCACGCGCAGTGATGAAGTGCGCGTGCGGTCGCGCCGCGCGGACACTCCCATGACAATGCTGGTCGGCATCGTGATCCTGGTCATTCTGCTCAGCGGCCTGCGCATCGCACAGGAGTACCAGCGTGGGGTGGCGACGCCGCGCGCTGAAGCCCGTGAGCAGTGAGGTTCCCCAGCGCGCTCCGCAGGCAGTGCGGATCGATGCCGCCACCGGCCTGTTGGCGGCCGCCCGCCAGGTGCTGTCACCGCACTACGACGAGCGCCCCGCCGGCGCGCTGCCCGAGCTGCTGGTGGTGCACGCCATCAGCCTGCCGCCGGGGGAGTTCGGCGGTCCGTGGATCGATCGGCTGTTCACCGGCACGCTGCCGGCGGACGCGCATCCGTCCTTCCCGGAGCGCGTCGGCCTCAAGGTCTCGGCGCACGCACTCATCCGGCGCGATGGGTCGATCGTGCAGTACGTGCCGTTCGCGGCGCGCGCCTGGCACGCGGGCGTGTCGCAGTACCGCGGTCGCCCGGCGTGCAACGATTTCTCGATCGGCGTAGAGCTCGAGGGCGCCGACGAAGTGCCGTACACCGATGCGCAGTACGCAGCCCTCGTCGCGCTCGCGGCGGCGCTGCTCGCAACCTACCCGTCGATGTCGGCCGCGGCGATCGTCGGCCACAGCGATGTCGCGCCCGGCCGCAAGACCGATCCGGGACCTGCCTTCGAGTGGGGACGTCTGCGCGCGCTGCTCGCGGCGCGCATCGAGGCGCAGGCGCGCTAGCTACGCGCCAGCTACGATTTGCCGCGGTCGTGACGCCACAGCACCTCGGCGCCGCGCTCGTGGCGTGCCAGCACGCGCGCCAGCACGAACAACAGGTCCGAGAGGCGATTGAGGTACTTTGGCACCTCGGCATTCACGCTCTCGACTTTGGCGAGCGTCCAGGCGCGCCGCTCCGCGCGTCGCGCGATGGTGCGGGCGAGATGGCACGCCGCCGCCGCCGGGCCGCCGCCGGGAAGAATGAATTCCTTCAGCGCCGGCAGCGGCTCGTTGAAGTCATCGAGCGTGTTCTCCAGCCAGCTCACCTGCGCGGTGGCGATCACCTGGTGCCCCGGGATGCACAGCTCGCCGCCCAGATCGAACAGCTCGTGCTGGATCCGGGTGAGGCAGGTGGCCACGCTCTCGGGTAGCGCCGGAACCGCCAGCAGCACGCCGATGGCGCTGTTGAGCTCGTCCACCGTGCCGTAAGCCTCCACGCGCGCGCTGTCCTTCGCCACGCGGCTGCCGTCACCCAGGCCCGTGGTGCCGTCATCGCCGGTGCGCGTGTAGATCCTGCTCAGCCGGTTACCCATGGCCATATCCTAGCCAAAGTCGGCCGCCGGCGCGGCAGCGGCTAGCAAGGGCGCTTGCCTGGCAGCAGCTCCGGCAGCCTGGTGCGACCGAGCGGCGTCAGTGCGAAGGCCCGCGGCTGGACGTGGCGCAACGCGGCCGGCAGATCGAGCTCGAGCGTCATTTCTTGCGCGAGGCCCAGCTCGACCAGCTTCGACCACAGGACGTCGTTGGGCGTGTCCTTGACGGTGGCGATCTGGCTGTCGGGCGTCTCGAGGGTCGCCACCAGAACCGACTGGTCTGCGGGGGACAGGTGCTGCAGCAGCTGCACCAGTTGCTGGGTGTCGAACGCATTGGTATCCACGACTGTGCCTCTCCGGTGGTGTCTGGGTCGCAAAAAATAGGATTCGACCGGGGCAGCCCCGATTGGTTCACCGCAGGGAGCGTGGGCCCCTCTTGGGGAGCATGTGCCCCTGTTAGGGAGCATGTGCCCCTGTTAGGGAGCGTGTGCCCCCGTTAGGGAGCGTGTGCCTCAGGCGCTGACGAACACGCGCCGCCCGTCCTGGCCGAGCTCGATCATCGGCGCCAGGTACAGCTCGCTCAAGGATGCGGCGGTGAGCGTCGTGCCGACCTCACCCAGCGTCCAGCGGCCATCGCCGAACAGCAGCAGCGCACGATCGGCGAAACGCGCCGCGAGCGTCGGATCGTGCAGCGTGGTGACGACGGTGCCGCCCGCGTCGGCGAGCTCGCGGAAGATGCCGAGCACCGCGAGCTGGTGATGGGGATCGAGGTGATTGGTCGGCTCATCGAGCAGGAAGATCGCCGGCTGCTGCACCAGCAGGGCCGCCACGGCCACGCGGCGCTGCTCGCCGCCCGAGAGCGTGTCGGTGCGGCGCGCGGCGAACTCGCCGAGGCCCACGCGCTCGAGCGCGTCGCGCGCCAGGCGCTCGTCCGCGGCGCTTTCCCATTGCCACAGGGCCAGGTGTGGGTGGCGCCCGATCAGCACCGTCTCGAGCGCGCTGGTCACGAAACCCTCCTCGAGATCCTGCGGCAGCAGTCCGAGTCGCAGCGCCAGCGCGCGGCGCCTGAGCGCGCCGAGCGGCGTACCGTCGAGCGACACCGTGCCGCAAGCCGGCGCGCGCAGTCCCGCGAGCGTGTGCAGCGTGAGGGTCTTGCCCGAGCCGTTGCGTCCGAGGACCGCCACGACCTCGCCGGGTGCGAACTGTACCGACAACTCGCGCAGCAGCTCGCGCGAGCCGGCGTGCACGCTCAGGGCGCAAGCCGCGAGTCCCTGCGCGGCGGCGCCGTTGCCGCTGCCCTGCAGCGTCTCCACCGGATCTAGCGTTTCCACCGGATCTCCGCTGCGGTCTCGGGCCCGACCACGACGCTCGTGAGGCTGCGCGGCATCTCCCATTCGTGCAGCGCGAGCGCACGCCGCCCTGCCATGATCTCGGCGCGCTGCTGCGGGAATAGCGGCCGCTGCTCGCGATCGCCATAGCCGCTGGGGAAGAGCGGCGCGCCGGTCGCGAAGTCGTACTTGTCGCTCGCGCCCACCGTGTGCAGCAGCTCGTGCGCGATCACGATGTTGTTGCGGCCGTTCATGCTGCGATCCGCAAACGCATGCACGATGCCGACCAGGCCCTTTTGCAGTCCGTGCGAATCGGGCGCCGTCTGCAGAGTCGCCGGATCATGAAACAGGACGAACATGCGGATGCGCGGCGGCGCGCGCCCCGCAACGGCGGTGGCGGTTGCCGCAAACCAGCGCAGCTTCAGGCTCCACCAGGCGACGCCCAGGGGACCTGCGCGCGGCTCGAGCAACGGCGGCAGCTTCGCACCCTGCGGGTAGAGCCCGACGTGCACCGGCTGCTCGAGCGAGAGCCCGTAGCGCTGTCCCTCGCGCGAGAAGAACTCCTCGATGTCGGTGAAGTCCTGCACGCTCAAGGCCTCGACGTAGCGCTGCGTCTGGGCGCTGCCGTCGCCGTTGTACGGATAGATGCCGACCCACAGCGTCGTCTGCCAGCCCTGGGTCTCGATCCTGTCCAGCCAGGTGCGCAGCGCCACGGCGAACAGCACCAGCAGCAGCAGCAGGATGCGCACGTTGCGCCACAGGTGCGACTTTTGCGCGGCGGGACGGGAGCCGGCCATGCGGCGCTGCGACGTCACTTATGGCTGCAGGCGAGTCGCCGACCACGGACCCGGCACGAACGTACCGCCGGCGCCCTTCTTCAGCCTGCGCCTCCAGAGCGCGCGATCGTGAACGCGCGCCGCGCCCTCCACCCACAACTCGACGCTCTCGGCCCACAAGCGGTACCCGCCCCAATGTGGCGGGCGCGGGATGGTGATGGTCAGCGAGTCATCCGCCCGCGGGGAGCCCGGCGGCGGGGCGCCGAAGCGGCGCGCCGCCTTGTTCACCGCGGCGAGCAGCTGCGCGCGCGAGGCGATTGGTGCGCTCTGGGCGCTCGCCCACGCGCCGATACGGCTCTGCCAGGCGCGCTCGGCGAAGTAGCGATCGCTGTCGGCGGCAGGCGCCCGCGTCACCGGGCCCGCTATGCGCACCTGGCGCCGCAGCGCGTCCCAATGCATGACCGCCGCGGCGCGCGGATTGGCCTTCAGCTGCCGCCCCTTGGCGGACAGATAGTTCGTGTAGAACAAGACGAAGCCGGGCGGCGAGACGATGTCCTTGCACAGCACCACGCGGGCGCTCGGGCGGCCGGCGCGGCTGCTGGTGGCGAGCACCATGGCGTTCGCGTTCGGCTGGCCGTGCGCGGCCCATGCCTCCTGCAGCCACCGGCTCACGACGGCGAGCGGATCGGTCGGCAGGGGCTCGGGCAGGACCTCGGTGTGCGCGGCCATGCGACGATGTTAGAGGGTTTGACGGCTGCGTGTCGCCCGCAGGCGGTACGCCGTTCCCCTTGCACCCCCAGCCGCACCCCGATAGAAAGGAGCGGAGATTTCGAAAGGCATCTGCCCATGAGCGACAACCCGACGCTGGAGGATCTGCGCCAGCGCGTGAACGACCTCGACCGCCAGCTGATTGCGCTGGTCGCCGAGCGCAAGGCCGTGAGCGAGGAGGTCGCGCGCGTCAAGCGCGCCACGGGCAAGCCGACGCGCGATTACGAGCGCGAGCGCGAGGTCATCATGGGGGTGCGTGCCATGGCGGCCGAGCGCGGTGTGTCGGGGGAGCTCGCCGAGCAGCTGCTGCGGCTCCTCATCCGCTCGTCGCTCACCACTCAGGAGCAGGCGAGCGTGGTCGCGCGCGGTGCCGGCACCGGGCGCCGTGCGCTCGTCATCGGCGGCGCCGGCAAGATGGGCGGCTGGTTCGTGAGCTTCCTCGCCTCGCAGGGCTTCGCCGTCGAGGTGGCCGATCCCGCGCCGGCTCCCGCCGCCGTCGCGCGCGTCGCTGACTGGCGCAGCATCGATCTCACGCACGACTTCATCGTGCTGGCGACGCCGCTCGGCACCACCGATGCGATCCTGCGCGACCTGGCGCTGCGCCGGCCCGCGGGGGTGATCTTCGATGTCGGCTCGCTCAAGTCGCCGCTGCGCGCCGGACTCCTGGCGCTCAAGTCGCACGGTTGCAAGGTGACGTCGGTGCACCCGATGTTCGGTCCGGACACCGAGCTGCTCTCCGGGCGGCACGTGGTGTTCGTGGATCTCGGCAACGCCGCGGCGCTCGCCGCGGTGCGCGAGCTGTTCGCACCCACCATGGCCGAGCAGGTCGTCATGAGCCTCGATGATCACGACCGGCTGATCGCCTACGTGCTCGGTCTTTCGCACGCGCTCAACATCGCGTTCTTCACCGCACTCGCCGACAGCGGCGAGGCGGCGCCGAAGCTGGCGCGCATGTCGAGCACCACCTTCGATGCGCAGCTCGATGTCGCCAGCCGCGTCGCCCAGGAGAGTCCCGAGCTGTATTATGAAATACAGAGCCTCAACGACTACGGCGCCGAATCGCTGGAAGCCCTCTCCCAGGCCGTCGAACGGCTGCGCGCGGCGGTCCTGTCCCAGGACCATGAGGCCTTCGTTGCTTTGATGCGCCGCGGGCGCGATTATCTCGAGGACCGGCGCACCGTCACGGAGCGCCGCGCCTGAGGGACCAGGAGGAGCGCCATATGCGGCAGCCGGAGAGCGGGTCGCCGGAGAATGACGCAGTATTTTCGCGGGCGATCGAGCTCGAGCAGGAGAACAGCCTGCTCAAGGCGCGCCTTGCCGCGCTCACGGTCGAAGTCGGCCGCAACGACTCGCTGCTGCGCAAGACCCAGGAGCGCGAGCTCGAGCTGCTGCGCGCCGGCTCTCTCAGCCAGCTGTTCGAGCTGCTCATCCAGGGACTGCGCAGCTCCTACCAGCTCGACGAAGTGGCGCTGATCGTCAACGACCCGCACCACGAGATCCGCCACCTGCTCTCCGGCGACGCCGGAACGGGCGGCACGCTCAACGAGCCGCCCGGGGTGTGCTTCGTGGATGCCCTGATGACGGTCGCGCCGCAGCTCGTCAATCTCGAGCGTCCGTGGCTCGGACCCTACCGCAAAGCAGACCACGAGCTGCTGGTGCCGGGACTCGCACCGACCGGAAGTCTCGCGCTCGTGCCAATGCGCCGCCGCGAGCAGCTCGACGGCGTGTTGGTATTCTCCAGCAGCGACCCGTTCCGCTTCACCCCCGAGCTGGCGAGCGATTTCCTGGCGCATCTGGGGCTGGTCGCGGCGATCTGCGTCGAGAACGCGGTGAATCGCGCGCGGCTGCTGCGCAGCGGCCTCACCGACTTCCTCACCGGCTTTCACAACCGCCGCTACCTGCACGCCCGACTGCGCGAGGAGCTCGCCTATGCCCAGCGCTCACGGCAATCGATCGCCTGTCTGATGATCGACGTCGATTACTTCAAGCGCATCAACGACCAGTACGGCCACCTCGCCGGCGATGCGGTGCTGCGCGAAGTGGCGCAGCGCATCGACGCCGAGATGCGCATCAGCGATACCAGCGCACGCTTCGGGGGCGACGAGTTCGCCATGGTGCTGGCGCACGCCGCGATCGAGGACGGCGAGAAGGTCGGCGCACGCGTGCTGCAGGCGGTGCGCAACCGGCCGATCCCCGTCAAGCCGGGCGTCAGCGAGACCGTGACGCTGTCGATCGGGGTGGCCGCCGCGAGCCCCGGTCCCGGCCAGCGTGATTACAAGGTGCTCGCCGAGCGGCTGATCGCGGAAGCCGATGCCGCGCTCTATCGCGCCAAGAGCGCCGGCCGCAACCGCATGGCCACCTCGCCAAACGTGGTCGCCTAGCTGTCGCGCGGGTGAGCCAGCGGCTGTTGTTTTGTCGGCGTGCGCCGTACAGTTCGCGCACCTAACCCCCAAGGGAGCTGCGCGTCATGGGGTCAATGATCGCCGCGAGCGCGTTCTTTCTCCTCATCCACTTCGGCGTCTCCGGAACGCGCCTGCGCGATGCGCTGGTGGCGCGGCTGGGCGCAGGGCCCTATCGCGGCCTGTTCTCGCTCGCCTCCATCGCCGGTATCGCGTGGATGGTTCGTGCCTATGAGCGCGCCCCGACGATTGAGACCTGGGGTCAGCTTCTGTGGCTGCGTCCGCTGGTCTTAGTGGTGACGTTCGTCGGCGTGCTGTTGGCGGTGATCGGGCTGGCATCGCCCAGCCCGACGAGCGTCGGCATGGAAGGCAAGCTCGCGCAAGGGGCGGCGGCGGTGCACGGCATCACGCGCATCACCCGCCATCCATTCCTGTGGGGTGTGGCATTGTGGGCGCTCGCGCACTTCGTCGTGAACGGCGATCTCGCCTCCGGCATCCTCTTCGGGACGCTGGCGTTGCTGGCGCTGCTCGGCGGCGCGTCGATCGACGCCAAACGCCGCCGCCTGTTCGGCGAGCAGTGGCGCACCTTTGCACAGGCCACCTCGAACGTGCCGTTCGCTGCCATCGCCGCGCGGAGGAACCAGCTCGGGCCCGCGCTCGAGGAAATCGGCTGGCTGCGACCGCTGATCGCCGTTGCCATCTATGTCTGGCTCTTCTGGCTGCACGGCAGGCTGATCGCGCCACTCACCTGATACGCTCGCCGCGCGGCGCTGGACGGCTGCAGGCCGCAAGCAACCTGTGCCACCTGCGCCCCTAGCGGCTGCGACCGCGCAGCAGCATCACGAACAACGGCGCACCGACCAGCGCCATGATCGCCCCCACCGGCAGCTGCCGCGGCGCGGCGATCGTGCGCGCCACGAGATCCGCGCCGGTGAGCAGCATGCCGCCGGCGAGCGCCGCGGCGGGCGCGACGATCCGGTGGTCGCTGGTGCGGAACGACAGGCGCACCGCGTGCGGGGTGATGAGGCCGACGAAGCCGACGGTGCCGGCGCTCACCACTGCGAGCGCGGTGAGCGTGGCGCAGGCGATGAACAGCACCGTCCGCCAGGCATCGAGCGCCAGCCCCACGCTGCGGGCGCGCAGCTCCCCGGCCGCCAGCACGTTGAGCGGGCGGGCCACCGCCACGGCGACGGCGACCGCGAGCAGCGCCGCGCCGGCACTGATCCAGGGATTCACCGCCCATTCAAGATCGCCGGCGAGCCAGAACACCATGCCGCGCACGCGCGAGGTGTCCGCCAGCGCCAGCAGCACGCTCACCAGCGCGCCGCAGGCGCTCGCCAGCACCACCCCGGTCAGCAGCAGCCGTGGCGTGCCGCCGCCGCGGGCGAGGAGGTACACGAGCGCCACCGCGACGAGGGCGCCTGCCACTGCCGCCGACTGCACGATGAGCGCGGCGGCACCCGCGATCATGGCCAGCAGCGCCCCGACGGCTGCGCCCCCCGACACGCCGAGCACGTAGGGGTCGGCGAGCGGGTTGCGGAACAGCGCCTGCAGCAGCACGCCGGCGAGCGCGAGGAGACTGCCGACACCGAAGGCGGCCAGCACACGCGGCAGCCGCACCGCGACCAACACGTTGCGTGCAGCCTCGTCGCCCCCGCCGGCGAGCGCCGCGAGCGCCTGCGACAGGCCTATACCTGAGCTGCCGATGAGCAGCGCTGCCGCGAACACCGCCCCCGCCAGCAGCAGCAGTATCGCCAGGCCCCGCAGCGAGGCGCCCGATGCAACTATCGACCCGGTCATGGTGGCGCAAGCCTCATCGAATTTGTTGGAAAACGCCATCCCAGGCCCCCCGCGTGCATGGCTCACGGCGGGGCCGGCTGCCTTGTGGCAGACTTTCAACCCGCGTGAGCGACCTGATCGACGCGGAAGGTTTCCGGGCCAACGTGGGCATCTTGCTGATGCACCACGAGCAGGTGTTCCTCGGCCGGCGCCGGGGCGGGCGCGGCTGGCAGTTCCCGCAGGGCGGCGTGCGCATCGGCGAGGCACTCGAGCAGGCGCTGTACCGCGAACTGGCGGAGGAGATCGGCGTCGACCAGGCCGGCGTCACGCTCGTCGGGCAGACCGAGCGCTGGCTGCGCTACCGCCTGCCGGCGCGTTACGTGCGACGCAACCAGCAGCCGGTGTGCATCGGCCAGAAGCAGCGCTGGTTCCTGCTGCGGCTGCAGAAGGACGATGTGATCTTCGATTTCCGGCGCACCAGCGCGCCCGAGTTCGATCAGTGGCGCTGGTCGCCATACTGGGAGCCGGTGAAGGAAGTGAT
Organism: Steroidobacteraceae bacterium; assembly: GCA_035482695.1. Taxonomy (GTDB): domain Bacteria; phylum Pseudomonadota; class Gammaproteobacteria; order Steroidobacterales; family Steroidobacteraceae; genus 13-2-20CM-66-19. The sequence continues at coordinate 30,232 of DATHQM010000090.1, forward strand.
CTACTTCAAGCGCGCCGTCTATGCCCGGGCGCTCACCGAGCTCGCCGGACTGGCCTTTCCGCGAGGCAAGCAGCCGCCGTTGCCCGAGTGGTGGGATCGGCTCACCGCGCGCCAGCGCCGCGAACCCGCCGCGCGCGCGGACTAGAAGACTCTTGCGCTTCCTCACAGCCATCCTGGCCCGCCGCGACGCCGCGCCGCAGGTGGTGCGCCCGCGCGCGCCGCTGGTGCGCAGGACGGTGCGCGCCGCCGCGCTACTGATCGGAGTGTTTGCCTTGTACGTCGTGTACGAGCTCGGCCGCTACAACGCCGGCTACGACCGCCAGGCGGTCGTCCAGCAGCGCACCGAGCTTCAGGTGCAGATCGAGCACCTGGAGAAGGCCAATCGCGAGCTGCGCACCAGGGTTGCGGAAGCGGATACGATCACCGCCGGGCGCGCGCACGAGCAGGCGGAACAGGCGCGCGCCATCGGCGACCTGCAGGCGCAGGTGGCGCGGCAGACGCAGGAGCTCGCCTTCTATCGCGGCGTCGTGGCGCAAACCGCCGCGAGCATCGGCGTGAAGATCGAGCAGCTGCACATCACCGCCGGGGCGAAGCCCGGCACCTTCCGCGTGCACCTGTCGCTGGTACGCGCGGGACGCCCGGACGCGCTGACCTCCGGCATCGTGCACTTCACTCTCCTCGGCAGCAGCGCCGCGGGTGCGAGATCGTTGGACCTCGCAGCCCTCACCGCCGGCCGCCAGCACGAGCTGCGTTACGACTTGCGCTACCTCGAGAGCCTCGACCAGGAGCTCACCGTGCCAGCGGCCTTCCGGCCCGAGCAGCTCGACGTCGAGCTGCAGTCGAGCCGCCGCGACATCGCGCCGCTCTCGCAGACTTTCCTGTGGACGGTAGAGCCCTCGCTCTGAATCCACGCATCCGCAACTCCCGGAGTCCCAAGGCATGTTCACACGCGATTCCCGGCAGACCGCCATCGACACGCTGATCGGCAAGTCCGCTCGCATCGAGGGGGATCTCGCCTTCGAGGGCGGCCTGCACGTCGACGGTCATATCGTCGGCTCGGTGCGCGCGCTCGGGCAGAAGGAATCGTCCCTGTCGGTGAGCGCCGGCGGGTCGATCGAGGGCACGGTGCAGGTGCCGAACGTGATGCTCGAAGGCACGGTCAAAGGCGATATCCACGCCACCGGCCGCGTCGTGATCGGAGCCAGCGCGCGCGTGCAGGGGGACGTGCATTACGGGGTCATTGAAATGACCGTCGGCGCCCAGATCATGGGGAAGCTGGTGCGGCTTGCGCCCGAGGCGCCCGCTTAGCGCCGCGACACGCTGAAACGGGGTGTCCCGCTGCCAGGATGCGGGCAGGATGTGAACGGGCGCTTTGACCTGGCCGGCAGTGCCTTCTAGACTGCCCTATAGGTAGGGAAACATGACTATGACCGAAGCGCTGCAGGATGCCCCTGCGCTCAAGTTCACCGACGCTGCCGCCCGCAAGGTCGGCGACCTCATCCATGGCGAGGGCAACCCCAAGCTCATGCTGCGCGTGTTCGTGCAGGGCGGGGGCTGCTCGGGGCTACAGTACGGCTTCGAGTTCGATGAGCAGCTGCAGGACGGCGACACCTGCGTTGAGAACCTCGGCGTCAAGCTGCTCGTCGATCCGATGAGCGTGCAGTACCTCACCGGCGCGGAGATCGACTATCGCGAGGGTCTCGACGGCGCGCAGTTCGTGATCCGCAATCCGAACGCCGCCACCACCTGTGGCTGCGGTTCCTCGTTCACGGCTGCCTGAAGCCGCGGCAACGCGCGTGGCTACGGCTGCCAGCCTCCGACCCGCAGAAACCCGTTCCTCTCCCCGTAATGCCCCGCGTCCCGTGCCGCAGGTGCTGGCGGCGGTGGACTTGGGGTCCAACAGCTTCCACATGGTGGTCGCGCGCTATTCGCACGGCCAGCTGGTCATCATCGACCGGCTGCGCGAGATGGTGCGCCTTGCCGCCGGCGTCGCCGAGAACGGCCGCATCGACAAGGACGTGGCGGCACGTGCGCTCGCCTGCCTGCAGCGCTTCGGCCAGCGCCTGCGCGACATGCACGCCGACAGCGTGCGCGTGGTGGGCACCAATGCGCTGCGGCTGGCGCACAAGAAGCAGGCGTTCCTCGAGCGTGCCCGCGAGGCGCTCGGTCATCCGATCGAAATCATCGCCGGCATGGAAGAGGCGCGCCTCATCTATGCCGGGGTTGCGCACAACATGCCGAACGAGCCGGGCAAGCGCCTGGTGGTCGACATCGGCGGCGGCAGCACCGAGCTGATCATCGGCGAGGGGCTGAACCCTCTCGAGCTCGAGAGTCTGCAGATGGGCTGCGTGTCCTCCAGCGAGCGCTTCTTCCGCGACGGCAAGATCTCCGCCAAGCGCTTTGAGCGCGCCCGCCTCGCCGCGCGCATGGAGCTCGAGCCGGTGCAGGCGGCCTTCCGCCGCCGCGGCTGGGATACCAGCGCCGGCAGCTCCGGCACGGTGCGCGCGATCGGCGAGGCCATCCGCGCGCTCGACCCCGCCGTCCCCAACATCACGCCCGAGGGCATCAACCGCGCCATCGAGTACTGCATCGACGCCGGTCACACGCGTGAGCTCAGTCTCGAGCCGATCACCGAGGACCGTCGCCCGGTGTTCCCCGGGGGCCTGGCGATCCTCGCGGAAATCTTCGCCGTGCTCGAGGTCAGGGAGATGCGCATCGCGGAAGGAGCGATGCGCGAGGGGCTGCTGTACGACATGCTCGGGCGCTTCCACCGCGAGGATGCGCGCGAGCGCACCGTGCGCGCCATGCAGCAGCGCTACCACGTTGACGTGGAGCAGGCCGAGCGCGTCGAGGCGACCGCGCGCAACTTCCTCGAGCAGACGCGCGAGACCTGGAAGCTCGAGGAGCCGCTCGCGCACCTGGCGCTGAAGTGGGCCGCGCGGCTGCACGAGATCGGGCTCGACGTCTCGCACAGCGGCTATCACCGCCACGGCGCCTACCTGCTGGAGAACGCCGACATGCCCGGCTTCCCGCGCGAGGAGCAGCGTCTGCTCGCGCGCGTGGTCGGCGCGCACCGCCGCAAGCTGACCGTCGACGGGCTGGAAGAGCTCGTGCCGCCCTGGGACCGCAGCGCGCTTTACCTGATCGTGCTGCTGCGGCTGGCGGTGCTGCTGCACCGCGGCCGCAGTGCCACCGCACTGCCGCAGATCGATCTGGCGGCGACGCCGCGCTCGCTCGAGGTGCGCTTCCCGGCGCGCTGGCTCAAGGATCATCCGCTCACCTCTGCCGACCTGCAGCTGGAAGTGGATTACCTGCGCGTGAGCGGCGGGTTCCGGCTGCGCGTGTTCAGCAGCGGCCGCTGAGTCGTTACACCGCGGCGGTGGGGCCTGCGGCGTACTTGGCGAGCAGCTCCGCCTGTGCGTTGCACGGCCGCGCCTTGCCGCGTGCGAAGCGCTGGTAGGTGCCCCCCGGCTTGAGCTCCCAGGCCTGACAGTTGTCCTTCAGGCACAACTCCAGGTCGCGCAGGATGCGCTCGAGGTGATCGGGCCGGCGGACGGGGAAGGCGACCTCGACGCGGCGGAAGAAATTGCGCTCCATCCAGTCGGCGCTGGCGCACAGCATATCGGGGCTGCCGCCGTTCTCGAAGTAGAACACCCGCGAGTGCTCGAGGAAACGCCCGACGATCGAGCGCACGGCGATGTTCTCCGACACGCCCGGCACACCGGGCCGCAGCGCGCATACCCCGCGGACGATGAGCTCGATCCTCACCCCGGCGCACGAGGCGCGGTACAGCGCCTCGATGGCCTGCGGGTCGACCAGCGCGTTCATCTTGGCGATGATGCGCGCCGGGCGCCCGGCGCGCGCATGCTCGGCCTCGCGCGCGATCTTGCTGAGGACCATCTCGTGCATACCGAACGGCGACTGCACCAGGCGGTTGAGCTGCGGGGTCTGCGTGAGGCTGGTGAGCTGCAGGAACAGCTCGTGCACGTCGTGCCCGACGTCGTCGTCGCAAGTGAACAGCCCGTAGTCGGTGTACTGGCGCGCAGTGCGCGGATGGTAGTTGCCGGTGCCGAGGTGGCAGTAGCGGCGGATGCCGCCGGCCTCGCGCCGCACGATGAGCGTGAGCTTCGCGTGCGTCTTGTAGCCCACCACGCCGTACATGACGTGCGCGCCGGCTTCCTGCAGGCGGTTCGACAGCTCGATGTTCGCTTCCTCGTCGAAGCGCGCGCGCAGCTCGACGATGACGGTCACGTCCTTGCCGGCGTTGGCCGCGGCCACCAGCGCATCCACCAGCGGGGAGTCGTGCCCGGCGCGGTACAGCGTCATCTTGATCGCCAGCACCTGCGGGTCGGCGGCCGCCTGGCGCAGGAAATCCATCACCGGGGCGAAGCTCTGGTAAGGATGGTGCAGCAGCACGTCCTTCTGGCGGATGCAGGCGAACAGATCCGTGGTGCCGACGAGGCGCTTCGGCGTACCGGGGGTGAAGATCGGGTACTTGAGGTCCGGCCGCTGCACGATGTCGTACACGGCCGACAGGCGGTTGAGGTTCACCGGTCCCGCGACGGCATAGGTGTCCAGGCCGTTAGAGGCGAACTGCGCCTGCAGGAATCTCACCATGTCCTCGGGGCAGTCGTTCGAGGTCTCGAGCCGCACCGCCGCGCCGTAGCGGCGGTGCGCGAGCTCGCCCTCGAGCGCGCGCCGCAGGTCGTCGATTTCCTCGTCGTCGACGAACAGGTCGCTGTTGCGCGTGACGCGGAACTGGTAGCAGCCCATCACACGGATCCCGGTGAACAGCTTCGGCACGAAGGTCTGCACGATGGTCGAGAGCAGCACGCAGCCGCGGCTGGCGCCCGCCCCCGGCAGCGGCACCACCCGAGGCAGCGAGCGCGGCGCCTGCACGATGGCCAGCTCGCTGTCGCGGTTGAAGGCGTCCTTGCCTGACAGGCGCACGATGAAGTTCAGGCTCTTGTTCTGGATGCGCGGGAAGGGGCGCGCCGGGTCGAGACCCAGCGGGGAGAGCACCGGCTCGATCTCGCGCTCGAAATACTGCTCGAGCCATTCGGTCGACTGCGGGCTCCACTCCGAGCGCCCGAGCAGCGGTACCCCTTCGGCGGCGAGCGCCGGCAGCAGCAGCTCGTTCAGGCAGCGGTACTGGTCGGCGACCAGCTGCGTGGTGCGCTCGTGGATGGCGGCGAGCTGCTCGGGTATCGACATGCCGTCGGCGGCGATCTGGCCGCCGCCGAGCTCCTGCAGCTGCTTGAGGCCGGCGACGCGGATCTCGAAGAACTCATCGAGGTTGCTGCAGGAGATACACAGGAACCGCAGCCGCTCGAGCAGCGGCACCGATTCGTCGAAGGCCTGGTCAAGCACCCGCTGGTTGAACTCGAGGAACGACAGCTCGCGGTTGATGTAGTGCTGCGATGCCTTGAGGTCCGGCGCGTCCATCGGTTTGCCTACTCGTCTCGCCGCACTGCGGCAACTCACAAGGCCGCCAAGGATACCAGCGCCGCGCGACGCTGCCGTGAAGAAGGGTTAAAGGGGGCGCGGGCGGCGGCGGACGGTAAGCGCCGGCTTTGGCTCGCCGCGCACGTCAGCGCGTCAGCGCGAGACCAGCAGCTCGCTCATGGGCGGATCGAGGCTCGCCACGAGCGCTGCCGCGTGGCTGAGGAAGTCGGCCCGCCAGCGCGCATCGATCGGCGGGGCGCCCGGCAGGGTCACGGTCTGGGGGTCCTTGAACACCCCGTTGACGCGGTACTCGTAGTGCAGGTGCGGCCCGGTCGCCAGCCCGGTCATGCCGACGTAGGCGATCACGGTGCCCTGCGTCACGTGCGCGCCGACGCGTGTGTCACTGGCAAAGCGCGAGAGGTGTCCGTAGACGGTGACGATGCTGCTCGAGTGCTCGATCTCCACCAGGTTGCCGTAGCCCCCCATCCAGCCGGCGAAGCGGATGCGACCGTCGCCTGCGGCGTGCACCGGGGTGCCGATGGGCGCGGCATAGTCGATGCCCTTGTGGGCGCGGATGCGGTTCAGGATCGGGTGCATGCGCGCGGAGTTGAAGCGCGAGCTGATGCGGGTGAACTCCACCGGGGCGCGCAGGAATTCCTTGTGGAGGCTGCGTCCGTCGGGCGTGTAGTAATGTGCGCCGCCCTCCGGATCGGCGTAGCGCACCGCGCGAAACGCGTGTCCCTGGTTCACGAACTCCGCCGCCTCGATCGGGCCGTCCTTCACGTACGCGCCATCGCGCCAGATCTCGTCGTAGGTCGCGACGAAGGTGTCGCCGGGTCGCACGTTGAGCACGAAATCGACGTCCCAGCCGAAGATGTCGGCGAGCGCCACCGCCGTCGGATCGTGGCCGCCGGCGGCCTCTACCGCCTCGAACAGCGAGCTGTCGATCATGCCGCGCACCGTGCGCCGGCGCGTTTCGAGCGCGTTCTGCAGCACGTCGGCCTTGAGCGCATTCCCGTCGCGCGAGACCTTGAGGGTCTGGCTGTCGTTCAGACGCCGCTCGAATCCGAACAGCGCGCCGTCCTTGTGGGTCAGGTGCAGCGATTCGCCGGGGCGCAGGCTGTCGAGGGCGGCGCGGATGCCCGGGAGGCTGCGCAGCGAGGCGAGATCCGCGAGATTGAGCTTCAGCCGGCGGAAGATCCGGTCCAGGGTGTCGTTGCGCGTGACGACCACGTCGATGGTCGACAGGGCAAACTTCGCGCTCTCCAGGGAGGGTGCGGCGGCCAGCTGCACAGTGGGGGCGGTGCCGGCGGCAGCCACCGGGGCGCTGGCGCTCGCCGCCACCGAAGTGTCGTCCGCGGCGGCGGCCGGGTTCGCTGCCTGCGTCGGCGGGGTGGCGGCGCCGTCGCTGGCATCTGCGGCCGGGGCGCTGAGTCCGCCGTGCCAGAGCGTCCAGCCAACCACGGCGCAGGCGGCCAACTGAAGCCAGAAGGCCGCCGAGGGCAGGCGCTCGCGCCACCGAGAAGAGGCGCTGTCCGGGCCGGAGTTGAGGTTGGGAGCCATCGACAATTCTTATGAGAATGAATTAAAAGGGCGAACCTACCGGGCTCGCGTCCTTCGGTCAATGTATGTTAACTGCCGCGAGCGCCGTTGAGTTGTTAACTTACGCCGCGCGCGCCGGGCGAGCCGCAACGCGCATCACGGGAATGAGGATGGATTTCGAGGACCAAATCGCAGAGCTCGAACGTGGTGCGCACGAAGTGCTCACCGCCGCGGACCTGCGCCGCAAGCTCGCTCGCGGCGTGCCGCTGCGCGTCAAGGCCGGCTTCGACCCGACCGCGCCGGATCTGCACCTCGGGCACACGGTGCTGCTGAACAAAATGCGCCAGTTCCAACAACTCGGTCACGAGGTGACCTTCCTCATCGGCGACTTTACCGGCCTCATCGGCGATCCGACCGGCCGCAACGCCACCCGCCCGCCGCTCACCCCCGAAGAGATCCAGGCGAACGCCAATACGTACAAGTCGCAGGTCTTCAGGATTCTTGATGCCGAGCACACTCGCATCGACTTCAACTCGCGCTGGCTCGGCAAGCTCACCGCCGCGGAGATCGTCAGGCTCGCGGCCCACTACACCGTGGCGCGCATGCTCGAGCGCGATGATTTCTCCAAGCGCTACCGGGCCGGGCAGCCGATCTCGATCCACGAGTTCCTCTATCCGCTCGCCCAGGGCTACGACTCGGTCGCGATGCGCGCGGACGTGGAGCTCGGCGGCACCGACCAGAAGTTCAACCTGCTGGTCGGACGCACGCTGCAGGAAGCCTACGGCCAGGAGCCGCAGGTAGTGCTGACGACGCCGCTGCTCGAGGGCACCGACGGGGTGAACAAGATGTCGAAGTCGCTCGGCAACTACATCGGCATCACCGAGGACCCGGACAGCATGTTCGGCAAGCTGATGTCGATCTCCGACGAGCTCATGTGGCGCTATTTCGAGCTGCTGTCCTTCCGTCCGCTCAGCGGGGTCGCCGCACTGCGGCGCGAAGCGCAGGGCGGTCGCAATCCGCGCGACATCAAGTTCGAGCTGGCGTGCGAGATCGTCGCGCGCTTCCACGACCCGGCGGCCGCCGAGCGCGCGCAGCGCAATTTCTCCGCGCGCGTGAGCCACAAGGCGGTGCCCGACGACCTGCCGCTGCGCGTCATCCGGGTGGAAGCGGCCGGGCTGCGCGTCGCGAACCTTCTGAAGGAGGCGGGGCTCGCGGCGAGCACCTCGGAAGCGAACCGCAAGATCGAGGAGGGCGCGGTGCGCATCGACGGGAACAAGGTCACCGACCGAGCGCTCACGCTGAAATCCGGGGCCGAGCACGTGTTCCAGGTGGGCGCCAAGCGCTTCGCCCGCCTCAGGCTCGAGTCGAAGCACTAGACCAGCTGCCCGCCGGGAGGGGTGATTCGGGAGCGCAGGGAGCCAAGCTTCAGCCTGAGAGTGGCCGGGGCCGGCGCCACCACGCGCCACCGGCCGTCCGCAGCTTAGGCCTGGCCCTTGGTGCGGCCGATTTCACCCCTCATATAAGAGGGTTAGCGGGCCTTCCTCAAGAGCCTCGCAGATAGCCGGGCGCGTCGGTCGAAACGCGCGCTTTTGGCTCCTGTGACAATGCGTTGACAAGCCCTTAATCGGGGCTATACTGCGCGCCCCCTGCAGCCTAAGGCCGCGCAAGTGGCCTGGGTCGTTGGGTTGTGGGCGATGGGGTATAGCCGATGGCTGTACTGCCGGCCCTTTTCCCGCAGCCTCAGCGCTCGCGGGTGCTCTTTAAAAGTTTGGCAGGTAATTTGTGTGGGGACTCGCGTCGATGAGCCTTTGGCGAAATTGACCGAGTGACCAAAATGTCCAGCAGTAAGTTGGGGCCATTTTGGATCCACTCTTGTTTGATGATTCTCGAAATCTTCAAGTGAAGAGTTTGATCCTGGCTCAGATTGAACGCTGGCGGCGTGCCTAACACATGCAAGTCGAGCGGTAACAGGTGTAGCAATACATGCTGACGAGCGGCGAACGGGTGAGTAATGCTTCGGAATCTGCCCA
>DATHQM010000091.1:0-24272 GCA_035482695.1 Steroidobacteraceae bacterium
GATCTGCTGCAGCCGCGCGTTGTTGTTGCCCATGTCGCGGCTGGTGGTCACCCCGCCACCGATCTGCAGCACGAGATTCCAGGCGTCCTCGTGGGCGTGCATGTCGAAGAGCGCCGGCATGAGCACGCGCCCGCCGCCCTCGATCACCGTGCCCGCCTCGCGGGGTAGCGAGCCGGCCGGATAGAGCGCGGCGATGCGGTCGCGGTAGACGTACACGTCCTGCAGCGGCAGAAGGTTCGCATGCTCGGCATCGAACACCCGCACGTTGCGGATCTGGATCGGTCCGGGCAGGTGGTGCGCCACTCGCGTGGCTATTTCGTGCAGCCGCGCTCGCTCGGCCTCGATCTGCAGGCGTTCGAGCTCTGCGCCCTGCCCCTCGCGACCCTCTTCGATGACCCGCACGAAGCCGGGAACGATGAGAGCGAAGAACTTCGGGTTCGCCTCGGCCGTCAGCCAGATGAAATCCGGGTGCGTGTCGACACCGATGATGGCGTACAGGCTGACCACTTCGGACCGCTCGCCATCCTTGACGGTACTGTCGAGCACCTTGCTGACCGTGAGCTCGCCTCCCGGGAGAGCTGCGATCCTGCCCTGCGGCTGGCGCAGCGCTGCGCGCACGAAGGCAGCGACGGGCTCGAGGCTGCTGTCGTTCGGTACATAGGCCGCCGGTGCCGACAGGGTGGCACTGCCGTGATCCGCGAGCGAGCGCCACTGCGCCCGGCCCCCCTTGACGGCGAAATACTCATCGATCGGCGCGCCGAAGGTGGACTTGCCGGTGTCCTTCAGCGAGGTCAGCGTGCCATCACTCGAATAGGTCGCATGCTCCTTGATGTCGGGCCCGCGACCGTTTTCCCGGTAGCTGAAGTCCACGTCGACCTGTCCATCGGCGTGCACGGTGGTGACCTGCGCGCCGGCCGGATGCCCCATGAACACAATGCTGTAGCGGGTCGTCGTGTCGGCCAGCGCCAGCGTTGATGCCAGTACGGCGGCCGCCGCAATCAGTATTCGCATGTGGCTCCCCTTCACGCGTGCGGCGCAAAGTAACACGCCTCAGCGTCTCACCGGGCGCACCTGGAGTCACGGCTGCTCGCAGCGCCGTTGCAGCGCCGGTCAGTGGGTCGTGAGCCCCGCGGCGTGCCGATCTGCTTCCGCTGCCTCGGCATTGCGGCCCTGCAGTCGCAGCGAGTCGGCGATCAGCCGCCAGGCGGCGCTCTGTGCGGTGGGGTCGCCCGTGGCCAGCGCCAGTGCCTTGTGGCCCATGGCATCCGCCTGCAGGCCATTGTTTTCCGCCAGGCGCACGCGCCCCAGCTCGATCCATACCAGCGGATTGTCGGGCTCGATGCGCAGGGCCCGCTCGAGCGTGGCGGCCGCCTGGCCGTAATCGCCGCCGGCGGCCTGGTGGTGCGCCTGCGTGACGAGCGCGCTGGCGGCGCTCCCCAGGTGAAACTGCCGTGGGGCAGGCGCGCTCGGGGCCGCGGGCGCGCCGGGCGCCGGCTGAGCACTTCCGGGGCCCTGGCCCTGGAGTCCTTCCGGGGCGCGCGGCGGCAGCGGGCCGCAGGCGCACAGCAGCGCGCCGAGGCAGGCGGCGGGCACGAGCCGGCGCATCAGTGCACCGCCCCGTGCAGCCACTGCTGCGCGCGCTGCAGCAGCGAACCGGAGGCGGGAGCGCCGGGCGGGGTATCCGGGAACCCGCAGCCGGGCCGCGCCGGCAGCTGCGCGCCACCGGGCACCACGACCGCCACGATGTCCTGGGCGCAGCCGGGCACGACGCGCAATCCCGTCGGAAACTCGATGTGCACCTCAGCGAGCGACTCGGGCATCGGCGCAGTCCAGGACGTGGCGTTGAGCTCGGCCATGAGGTGGGCCCATACCGGCAGCGCACCGGTGGATCCGGTGAGTCCGGTGGGATCGTCGTTGTCGTAGCCTACCCACACCACCACGAGGTGGCTGCCGGAGAAGCCGGCAAACCAGCTGTCGCGCAGGTCCGAGGAGGTGCCCGACTTGCCCGCCACGAGCAGCTGCGGCGGCAGCATCGCGCGTGCGGCGCGTCCGGTGCCGTGGTCCATGACGAGCACCAGCATGCGGTCGAGCTGGTAGATCGTCTCGGGCGCGGCCACCTGCGTGACCTCGAGCGGAAACGCCTTGAGCGGCTTGCCCTGCGCGCTGATCACGGCGCGCACCGCCCGCAGCGGCGTGCGGAAGCCGCCGTTCGCGAGGCCGTTGAAGAGCTGCGCGGTCTCGAGCGGCGAGACATCAACCGCCCCGAGCAGCATCGCCGGCACCTGCGCGGGCGGCTGCGGCAGGCCGAAGCGCTGCAGCGTCGCTGCGATCTTCGGCAGGCCGATGTCGAGGCCAACGCCCACGGTGGCGAGGTTGAGCGATTCGGCGAGCGCCCGCACCAGCGGTACTGCGCCGTACACCTGGTGCGTGAAGTTCTCCGGTTGCCAGTGCTGGCCCGAGGCGAGCTTCACATCCACCGGCGCATCCTGCACCACGGTCGCGGCGTTGTAGCGGCCGCTCTCGAGCGCCGTGAGATAGATGAAGGGCTTGACGAGCGAGCCCATGGGGCGGTGCGCATCGAGCGCGCGGTCGAAGCCGTCATAGCCGACGTCGCGTCCGCCGACGATGGCGATGACATCGCCGCTCGAGGGCGCGGTCACCACCACCGCGCCCTCGAGCGGTGCCGGCGGGTGTGGGTGCGCCCGGTCGAGACGATCAAGGGTCTGCTCGAGGGCGCTCTCGGCCTGCTGCTGCGCGCGCGGATCGAGACTGGTGTAGATGCGCAGCCCCGCCTTGGTCAGGTCCTCCTCGTGATAGTCGCGCCGCAGTGTGCGGCGCACGAAGTCGAGGTAAGCGGGGTAGTAGGCACCGGCCGGGCGGCTCGCGACCCCGAGCGGGAGGCGCGTGGCCGCGGCGGCGTCCGCGGACGCGACCACGCCCTGCTCCGACATGATCTTCAGCACCAGGTTGCGCCGCTGCAGCGCGCGCTCGGGATGGCGGCGCGGATCGTAATAGGAAGGACCGCGCACCACCGCCACCAGCAGCGCCACCTCCGCCAGGTCGAGCTCGGCGAGCGGCTTGCCGAAATAGAACTGGCTGGCGAGCCCGAAGCCGTGGATCGCGCGGTCGCCGTCCTGGCCGAGGAAGATCTCATTGATGTAGGCATTCATGAGATCCGCCTTGGAGAAGTGCGCATCGAGCGCCATCGCCATGACCGCCTCGCGCAGCTTGCGCGACAGCGTCTGGCGGGAAGTGAGGAAGTAGCTGCGCACCAGTTGCTGCGTGAGCGTGCTGCCGCCCTGCTCGATCTGGCGCGCGCGCACGTCCACCCAGGCGGCGCGCAGCACGGCGAGCGGGTCGACGCCGTGGTGCGTGTCGAACTTGCGGTCCTCGACCGCCTTCAGCGCCGCCGGCAGCAGCGCCGGCACTTCCGCGGGCGTCACCACGATGCGGTCCTCGCCGTGAATCGGGAAAATGCTGCCGATCAGCAGCGGCTCGAGGCGCAGCACCGGCACCTCGCGGCCCGCGGCATCGCGCAGACCGAGGATCCGCCCCGCCCCGCCGTTGATGGTGAGGAGCTGCGCCGCGCGCGTCTCGTCGGCGAAGCGCACCGGCCGCAGCGCGACTTCGATGTGCTCGCCCTGCAGGCGGTAGGTGCCGGGGTGGTCGAGCTGCGCGGCGCGGCGGTAGCGCAGGCGTTGCAGCTCGCCCTCGAGCTCGGGAAGTGTCAGCTCGAGGCCCGCGTACAGCTCGAGCGGCGCTGCGTACACCTGCGCCGGCAGCGTCCAGCGCCGGCCCTCGAACTGGCGCACCACGACGATGTCGAGGTACAGCACGTAGAGCGCCGCGCACAGCACCGCGAGGGCGGCGGCGGCGAGCACCAGGCGCTTCAGAGGAACAGCTCCTCGGCCGGCGGGCGCAGGTTGTATTGTGAGCTCATGGCGTGCCCGTAAGCGCCGGCATTGGCGATGAGCAGCACGTCACCCTCGCGCGTCGCCGGCAGCAGGCGATCGTGCCCGAGCACGTCGGCGCTCTCGCAGATCGGCCCGACGACGCTCACCAGCTCGTTCGCCGGCTCATCGGCGCGCGTGAGATTGACGATCTCATGATAGGACCCATAGAGCGCCGGACGAATCAGCGAGTTCATTCCGGTCGCGACACCGACGAAGCGCACCCCCGCTTTGGACTTGAGCTGCGTGACGCGCGCCAGCAGCACGCCGGCCGCGGCCACCAGGAAGCGCCCGGGCTCGAGCCACACCTCGAGCTGCGGATGCTCGGCGCGCACCGCCGTGAGGAGCGTATCGAGCTTGCCGAGGTCGAGCGGCGCCTGGTCGGGATGCTCGGGCACCCCCAGCCCGCCGCCCACGTCGATGACCTGCACCCCGCCAATCGCACCGGCCGCCTGGGCGAGCAGCCGCGCGGTGTGCTGCCAGCTGGTGACGTCGAATATGCCGCTGCCGACGTGCGCCTGCAGCCCGCCGATGCGTACCCCGAGGGTGCGCGCCTGCTGCGCCAGCGCCGGCAGCTCGGCGAGCGGCACGCCGAACTTCGAACGGCTGCCGGCGGTGCGCACGTGGGTGTGATGGCCGCGGCCGACGCCGGTGTCCACGCGCACGAAAATCTCGTGGTCGCGGAACAGCTCGCCCCAGGCGTCCAGCACGAAGCTATTGTCGACGGTCACGCGCACCCCGCGCGCGAGCGCCCAGGCGTATTCCGCGCGCGGCGCGAAATTCGGCGTGAACAGCACCTGCTGCGGGGCGAGGTCGGCGAACAGCGCGAGCACCCGCTCGACTTCGCCCTGCGACACGCACTCGAACTCCACGCCCTGCGCGCGCAGGGCGCGCAGCACGTCGGGATGCGGATTGGCCTTCACCGAGTAATGCACCCGCGCCAGCGAGCTCAAGGCCCGCAGCGCACGCGCCGCAGCGCGCACCACCTCCAGCTCGTAGACGAAGGCGGCGTCGCGGGCACCGAGCGCCCCGAGCAGCGCCGCGCCCCGGCGGCGCCACCACGGCTCGCGCCGCGCGCTCGCGTCCTGCGGCTGTGAGAACAGCTGTTGCCAGGTGGGGCCGAGCACCTTGTCGCCCGGCACCGGGCGGATCAGCAGCTCGTGCAGCTGCTCGACCAGGCGGTCGCCCTGGTTCTCATCCACTACGAAGGTGAAGTTGAGGTCGTTGGCCGCCTGACTGACCAGGTAGATCTTCTGCTCCTCGAAGAATTCGAAGGCGCCGCCGAGCTGGTGCAGGATGGCGCGGATGTTGCGCCCGACGAGACTCACCGAGGCGCAGGGACCGATCACCTGCACACGGCACAGCCGCGACAGATCCGCGACCAGGTCGGTCACCTGGCTGTTGTCGAGCGTGTTGGCCGCAGGATCGAGCGACACGGTGACGTTGGTCTCGGAGGTCGACACCAGATCCACCGACATGCCGTGCTGCTTGAACACCTGGAAGGCATCGGCGAGGAAGCCGACCTGGTGCCACATGCCCGGGCTCTCGAGCGCAATCAGGGTGATGCCCTTCTTGGTGCAGACCGCCTTCAGCTGCGCGCCGCCGTCGCCGCCGGCGGCGCTGAGCACCGTGCCCGGCAGGTGCGGCGCCTGCGTGGCATACACGTGCAGCGGAATGCCGTACTGCCGCACCGGCAGGATGCAGCGCGGGTGCAGCACCTTCGCGCCGCTGGTGGCGATCTCCAGGGCCTCGTCGTACTGCAGCGTGCGCAGCAGCCGTGCGGTGGGCGTGGCGCGCGGGTTGGCGCTGAACATGCCGGGCACATCCGTCCAGATCTCCAGCCGCGCGGCCGCCAACTTGGCGGCGAGATACGCCGCGGAGGTGTCCGAACCGCCGCGGCCCAGGAGCACCGTGTTGCCCTCCTCGTCGCTGGCGATGAAACCCTGGGTGATGGCGAGCGCCGGGCCGGCCGCGAGGCGCGCCTGCAGCGCGGCGTCCGGCGCGAAGCCGCACAGCGCCGACAGCACGCTCGCCTTGGGCGAGGCGCCGCGACTTTCCGCGCGCAGCATGGTGCGTGCGTCGACCCACTGCACCGGCAGGCGACGCGCGGCCAGGAAGCGCGCCCCGAGCGCGGTGGCCATCAGCTCACCGCTCGCCAGCACGCGCGCCCGCGTGCGATCGCTCACCTCGCCCACCAGCGACACCCCGGCGGCGATCTCGCGCAGCTCCGCGAAATAGCGCTCCAGCTCCTCCCCGGGAGTCACGCCGAGCTCGGTGGCGAGGCGCCGGTGGCGCTCCTCGATGGCCCGCAGCTCCTCCTCCTGCGCCTTGCCCTTGGCCGCGTCCAGCAACCGTTCCAGCCGGTCGGTGACGCCCGCTACGGCCGAGTGCACGATGAGGACGCGCGCACCGTCAGCCAGGCGCTCGGCGGCCACTTTCGCGATGTTGGTCCAGTTCGGCAGGCTCGAGACGCTCGTGCCGCCGAACTTCAGGACGATCCAGGGCGGGGGGGTCACTGACAGATCGTCCTCGGGCGATGCGCGCCCCGCGCAAGCGTCGGGCGCGAACGGGCGGCGAGCGCTAAGCCCTACAGCTCGTCGTCGAAGTCCTTGAGATCCTTCTCGAGCTTGCGGTCCGCCAGCACTTCCTCGAGCCGGCTCCAGGCCGCTTTGCCCCGCTTGCCCTGGTTGCGCACCCGCTTGTCGACGCGGTCGAGCAGCCGGTCATAATCGGTGCCATCCTCGGTGGGACCGCTCAGGAACTCATCATCGAGATCGAAGCTTTCGTTGTCCCGTTCCGACATCTGGCAGCGCAAATCCTGAATTAATTCAATAGCTAACGTGCCAACAGGGGCACCTGCAAGGCTGCGAACTATAGCCGATTCGTGCCGCCGATCAACTTTTGACCGCCGCGGTGACCTATCGGTGCCCGCAGGAGCGAACGCGAGCCACCGAGCTTAGGTCTCGCAGGGTCTCCCAGGGGCGCACCTTCAGGGTTGATCGGTGCGGTCGCGGACGACGACCGGGGCACCGTGGCTCAGGCCGAGCCCCTCGGCGGCACTGTTCTCGGCACGGGCGATCTCGACCACCCCGAAGGAGTTGACCAGCGCGAGATATTCACCGGGACGCGTGTCGCCGTAGGTGCGCAGCAGCGGGAACGCGTGATTGCCGGCGTGCACCAGCGGCAGGCGGAAGCGCTCGATGAGCGTGCCGTCGATGTTGGTGATGAGGTTGCCGAAGTGATCGATGGTGATGACGACACCCGTGACGCTGCGCGTCTCGACGGCGGGGTCGTCGACCCACGCCGGCACCAGCGTACTCACCTTCTCCCCCAGGTCCGCAGGCGTGCAGCGCCCGGCGGCGAGCTCCGCCGCCACGGGCGCCATGATGTCGCGACCGTGGAAGGTGGCGCTCGGCCGGTGGATGCCGCGCTGGGCCAGCTCGGCCGTGCCGAGACGCACGATGAGCGCGCGCGGATCACGGCTGACGACGCCGGCGAGCAGGCCGTTGTCGGGGGCGACGAAGCAGTGACCCGCCGCGCTCACCACCAGCATGTTGCGCGCGGTGCCCACGCCTGGGTCGACGACCGCTAGGTGCACCGTGCCGGCGGGAAAATACCCGAACGAGCGTGCCAGCCAGAAGCCGGCCTCGGCCGGCCAGTGCACCACGATCTCGTGCGTGAGGTCGACAATGCGCGCCGCCGGAAAGCGGCTGAGGATGCAGCCTTTCATCACGCCGACGAACGGGCCCTGGTGGCCGAAGTCGGTCGTGATCGTGATCACCCCGGAGGGTTGTGCTGCGCTAGCCGCGGGCATCGCGGCCCGGCGCCGCGCGCCCGCCCTCGGCGCAGGCGCGGCAGCGATCGGTGTACGGCACCGCGGCGAGGCGCTCCGGCTCGATGTCCTCGCCGCACACCGCGCAGCTGCTGTAGCGCCCGGCGTCGAGGCGGCGCAGCGCCGACTCGACCTGCTGCAGCTCGGCGCGCGCCGAATGGGAGATTGCCCCGAGCACGTCGTCGTTCTCGCGCTGCGTCACCTGCTCGGCAAAGTCCGCCGACAGCGGATCCGCCTCGTGGCGCAGGTCCGCGCTCGCCTCGCTCGCGCGCTGGCGCAGTTCATCCCGGCGCCTTAGCAGTCGCTCCCGTGCCGCATTGATGTCCACGTCAGTTCCCCGGTCGCGATCCACGCCGCTGGCCTTCGAGCCACTGCTGCAGCTTGTCGAAAGGGTCGATGAATTTCGTCACGCCTTCGCGCTCGAGCTGCTGCGCGATCTGCTCCAGATCGACATCGAGCCGCTCGAGTCCCTCGCGCGCATCGCTGCCTTCCGCGATGTGCCGTTCGAGCCGCAGCTCGGGACGCCCGAGGCGCCGGTAGGTGTTGAGTGTCTCGAGCGGCATGGTGTTGACAGTGTCCGGCACCACCAGCTCCTCGACGTACTTGATCGGGCTGTAGCTCGGATCCTTGGTCGAGGTCGAGGCCCACAGCAGCCGCTGCGGCCGCGCGCCGCGGGCGGCGAGCTGCTGCCACGCGGGCGTCGCGAGCAGCTCCTCGTAAATCTCGTAGGCGCGACACGCGCTGGCGATGGCCGCCTTGCCCCGCAGCGAGCGCGCCGCCGGCTGGCCGTGCGCCGCGAGCCCGTCGAGCACCTGATCGACGGCGCTGTCGATGCGGCTGAGGAAGAAGCTCGCCACCGAGGCGAGCCGCGCGAGCGGCAGCCCCGCCGCTGCGCGCTGCTCGAGCCCCGCCATGTAAGCCTGCGCCACCGCCCGGTAGCGCTCCGGGGAGAACAGCAGCGTCACGTTCACGTTGATACCGCCGGCAATGAGATCGCGGATGACGGGTATGCCGGCCTCGGTGCCGGGCACCTTGATGAGCGCGTTCGGCAGCTCGAGGCGCTGCCACAGCCGCCGCGCTTCGCGCAGCGTCCCCGGGCCGTCGTAGGCGAGGTGCGGTGAGACCTCCATGCTGATGTAGCCGTCGCGCGCCTCGCTCGCTGCGTACAGCGGCTGCAGCAGCCGCGCGGCAGCGTGCAGATCCTCGAGCGCGAGCTCCTCGTACAGCGCCATCGCCGAGGGCACCGTGGGCAGGAGCTGCGCCAGGGGCTGCGCGTACTTCGGATCGCTCATCATGGAGTGAGCAAAGATCGCCGGGTTGGAGGTGAGGCCGGCGACGCCGTCCTCGTGCACCAGCCGTGCGAGGCTGCCATCCTCGAGCATGCCGCGGCTGATGTCGTCGAGCCACACGCTCTCGCCGAGCTTACGCAGCTCGAGCAATGGGTTGGGACTTGGCGCGCTCATGGCGAAATTCCGGCCTCCCGAGAGTAGCGCAGCCGGCCGCGCGAGTCTCGCGGTTTCGGTGCGAATATGCGTAAATCAGCCCCCGAAGCAATGGCTTAAGGAGAGGCAGCATGGCCGAGAGCTCTGAAGGAAGGAAGCTGGCTGAGGATCTGCGCGCGCTGGTGGACGACGCCGAGCAGCTGCTGCGCGCCACCGCCAATGCCGGCAGCGCCGAGGTACAGGAACGCGCCCAGGCGACACTGCACGACCTGCGCGCGCGCCTGAGCGCGGTCGAGGACCAGGTGCGCGCGCGCGCGCGCGACGTCGACAGCTACGTGCACGACAACCCGTGGCAGGCGGTCGCCATCGCCGGCGGCGTCGCGCTGCTGCTCGGGCTGATCATGGGCCGCAGATGATGGACGCGCCCGCGCCGCCGCCCGACAGCGAGGCGGCCGCAGATCCGCCGCATGTGCTGCGCGCGCTGCTGGCCGCGAGCCTCGATTCGCTGCGCACCCGCGTCGAGCTCGCCGGGGTCGAATTCGAGATGCACGTGCTGTCGCTGGCACGCATGTTGGTGTGGGCGCTGGGCGCGCTGGCCTGCGCGCTGCTTGGGCTGGCGTTCGCCCTGGTCGCGCTCATCGTCTCGCTGTGGGACACGCATCGCATGCTGGCGCTGCTCGGCGGCAGCGTGCTGTTCATCGCCCTCGCGGTGACCTTCGGCTGGCTCGGGGCGCGCACGCTCAGCGATCGGCCCGAGGTGCTCGCCGGCTCGCTCGAGCAGCTGCGCGAGGACGTGCGCCGCGCCGGAGGTGCGCCGTGAGCCGCGTGGCGGAGCTGGAGCAACGGCGCCGCGCACTGCTGGCGCGTTGCGACGCGCAGCGCGTCGAGCTCGAGTGGCGCGTCGAGCAGGTGCGGCAGTTTCCGCGGCACTGGCTGCGCGCGCGCACCGCGGGCGCGGCAGGCGCCGCGACGCTCGCTGCCGGGCGGCACCCGCTCGCGTGGATCGCCGCCGTCGGGGGCCTGATGCTGCTCGGGCGCACGCGCGAGGTGCTGACGCTGCTGGTGTGGGCGCGCTCGGCGCTCGCCCTGGTCTCGCGCGCGACCCAGGTGCTGAGTCTGCTCGGCGCGCTGCGTAAGTCCCGCTAGCGCGCGGCGGGCGCCGGAGCCGTGGCGGGCGCGGCCGCGCCAGGCGGCCCTGCGGCTGCGGCCGCAGGCGCATTGGGATTGTCGGCCGCCAGCCCCACGACCGTCGGTATGCCGCTGGCTGCCTGCAGCGTGGCGCGCGCCAGGTCCCAGTGGATCGCGGCGCTGTCGCTGCCGAGGGCCTGGTCGAGCAGTTGCGACAGCACCTGCAGATCCGGCTCGACCGACTGGCCTTCGGCATCAACGGGCGGGTGGGCCTCGAGGAACAGCTGCCCGTCCACCCAGGCAACCTTCACCGGCTGGTTGACGAGGCGCACCTTGGTGCCCACCGGGATGAGCGCAAAAAGCGCCGCCACGTCCTCCGGGTACATGCGGATACAGCCGTGGGTCACCGACATGCCGACGGCGGTCGGATTGTTGGTGCCGTGAAGCATGTACTCGCCGTGGCCGGCGGCGAGGCGCAACGCAAAGTCGCCGAGCGGATTGTCCGGACCGGGGCCGATCACCTTCGGCAGCGGGTCGCCGTTCGCGGCGTGCTCCTTGCGGATCGACTCGGGGGGGTACCACGAGGGGTGGCGGATCTTGGCGATGACCGAGGTGTCGCCGAGCGGGGTGCGCCAGTCCATCTTGCCGATGCTCACCGGGTAGGTGATGACGACCGGCTTTTCGCGTCCGTGGGGCTTGGGGTAGTAGTAGAGCCGGTGCTCGGGCAGGTTGACCACGATGCCCTCGCGCGGACCGGGGGGCAGGATGCGCCTGCCGGGCAGCGTCAGCTCCTTGTCGGCGCCGGGCAGCCACACGTCCACCCCGGGGTTGGCGCGGATGATCTCGTAGTAGCCGAGGCTGTAGCGATGCGCGATGTCCGGGAGCGTGTCCTCGTACACCGTGCTGATGGTCTGGTCCGTGCCGACTACCGCGGAGCCGTCCTCGGGCAGCGGGTAGACGCTGGCCGCGGCGGGTGCGCCGCCGAGTGACAGCGCAGTGATACTCGCCAGCACGGCTCCCCTGCCGCTTGCGAAGCTGATTCCTTCACGCATGTCCTGCCATAGCGCCGCCGCAGCTCATGCCGGGCTTCGCGGCGTTCCTTGAGCGGTGCATTCTAGAGCATTCCGCTAACATCGCGCGCGGTGACCGGCAGCCGCAGACTCCCCCGCGCCTTCTTCGAGCGTCCCACGCTGAGTGTCGCCCGCGGGCTCATCGGCATGCAGCTGGTGCACCGGCACGCGGGCGCGGTGCGCCGCGGCCGCATCGTCGAGACCGAAGCGTATCTCGGACCGCGCGACCTCGCGGCGCACTCCGCGCGCGGCCGTACGCCGCGCACCGAAGTGATGTTCGGGCCGCCCGGTCACGCGTACGTCTATTTCATCTACGGCTTCTGGAACTGCCTGAACGTGGTGACCGGTGCTCGTGGCGTGCCGCACGCCGTGCTGGTGCGGGCGCTCGAGCCGCTCGGCGGCCTGCGCGAGCGCACCTGCGGTCCGGGCCTGTTGTGCCGCGCGTTACGGATCGACCGCGACCTCAACGGCGCGGATCTGCGCGGGCAGGTGTTGTGGCTCGAGCCGCCGCCGCCCTGCACCCCGGCCGCGCGGATCGGCCGTGCCACGCGGGTGGGCGTCGCTTATGCCGGCGAGTGGGCGCTGCGCCCGTGGCGCTTCTTCGACCGCGATTCGCCGTTCGTGTCCACTGCCGTGCCGCGCGGGCGTTATTTGCCTAAACTGCACGCTTAGCCCCGTGCGCTGAAGAAGGAAAGGAACACCGATGCCGCCGTCCCGGACCGCTCTCGTGCCGACGCTGTGCGCGCTCGCCGCGCTGCTGTTCGCGGCTCCCGCCGCCCGCGCTCAGGAGGGCACCACCTACCGTCCGGTGGTCCCGCCGCGGCCGACTGACACTCCCGGCAAGATCGCGGTCATCGAGTTCTTCTCCTATGCCTGCCCGCACTGCAACGACTTCTACCCGCTGCTGCAGCAATGGCAGGCGAAACAGGGCAAGGACGTGGTGCTGCAGCGCGTACCCGTCGGCTTCGATCGCCCGGCGTGGGTCAACCTGCAGCGTGCCTACTACGTGCTGCAGACGAACGGCGATCTGCCGCGGCTCGACGGCGCGTTGTTCCAGGCGATCCACGAAAAGCACCAGCAGCTCTTCGACGAGCAGAGTCTCGCCACATGGGTGGGCAGTAACGGTGGCAGCGCCGAGAAGTTCGCCTCCGCCTACGTATCCTTCAACGTGAACAACCTGACAGTGCAGGCCGACCGGCTGGCGGAAAGCTACGGGGTGGACGCCGTGCCGACGCTCGCTGTGGACGGCAGGTACGTCGCGCTCGGCAACACCTACGCCGAGATCCTCGCCAACGTCGATCAGCTCATCGCCAAGGTGCGCGCCGAGCGGGCCGCCGTGAAAGCCGTCAAGCACCCTTAAAGGGGCAGCGCGCTCAAGGCGCTAGCTTGGGTGCGGCGCCGCCCTGGTGCTCGGGGGCGAGAGTGAGCAGCTCGGCGCCCTCGGGAACGCGATCGCCGCGGGCAAAATGCACGCTCGCGACCGTGCCCGCACGCGGTGCGGTGATCGTGTGCTCCATCTTCATGGCCTCGATCACCATGAGCACCTCGCCCGCGGCGACCTGCTGACCGACGCTCACCGGCACAGCGACCACCACGCCCGGAAGCGGCGTGGTCAACCCGCCGCTGGCGGCGCTCGCGGCAAACTCGTGGGTCCGCGGATCATCCGGCAGCAGCTCGTAGTGCTCGCTCGCCGTCCACAGGTGCACGGCGGAGTCGGTGACGAGGTAGCGCGCCTGCTGGCGCTGCCCGTCGATGCTCGCCGCGATCACCGCGGCGCTGCGGCTGACCGCCCCGAGCGCCCTGGGCGCAGCGCCGCCGATCCGAGCCGCGGCCGGCCCGCCGCGCGCGTACTCGAGGGACAGCGCGTATGCCACGCCACGCCAGGAGAACGTGTAGTGAATCGAGGTCGCGAGGTTCGGCGTGAAGGCGTCCTTCAGTTCCCAGGGACTCACGATCCCGCCGTGCGCCTCGTCGCTCGCGCCCGCGCCGTGCGCGGCGAGCGCCGCCAGGATCGCGACTTCGTCGGGCAGCGCGCTCGCACCGGCAAACTCCGCCGCCCCCTGGTCGAGCAGCGAGATGTCGTGGCGCACGCCAAGGAAGCGCGCGGAGCGCAGGATGCGCGCCAGCCAGCGCTCGTTGGTATGCACGCCCGCGCAGCAGGTCTCGCCGAGCGCGGCGGCGAGCCGCGCCGCCGCCTGCTCGCGGTCCTCGCCCCAGGCGATCACCTTGCCGAGGAGCGAGTCGTAGCAGTCCGGGACGCTGTCGCCGCTGGCGAACCCCGCATCGACGCGTACGTGTTCGCGCGCCGGCCACTCGAGCAGCTGCAGCCGTCCGGCGCTCGGCAGGAAACCGCGTTCGGGATCCTCCGCACAGACGCGCGCCTCGATCGCATGGCCGCGCCATGACACCTGTTGCTGCGCGAGCGGCAGCGGCTCGCCGGCCGCGACCCGCAATTGCCACTCGACCAGGTCGAGCCCGGTCACCGCCTCGGTGACGGTGTGCTCGACCTGCAGCCGAGTGTTCATCTCCATGAAGTAGAACTCGCGCCCGTCGAACAGGAACTCGACCGTGCCGGCGCTCACGTAACCGATGGCGCGCGCCACCACCAGCGCCGCCGCGCGCAGCCGCGCGCGCACCTGCTCCGGCACCGCCGGCGCGGGTGCTTCCTCGATGAGCTTCTGGTGGCGGCGCTGCGTCGAGCAGTCGCGGTCGCCGAGGTGCAGGAAGTTGCCGTGCGTATCGGCGAACACCTGCACCTCGAGGTGGCGCGGTGCGGGCAGATAGCGCTCGAGCAGCAGCGTACCGTCGCCGAACGCGCTCTCGGCGAGGCGCCGCGCGGCGGCGAGCGCCGGCGCGAGCTCATCTGTCGTGCGCACGATCTGCATGCCCTTGCCGCCCCCGCCCGCGGCGGGCTTGATGATGAGCGGCAGCCCGGCGGCGTGCGCCGCGCGGGCGAGGTGCGCAAGTTCCTGCTGCTCGCCGGCAT
Organism: Steroidobacteraceae bacterium; assembly: GCA_035482695.1. Classification (GTDB taxonomy): domain Bacteria; phylum Pseudomonadota; class Gammaproteobacteria; order Steroidobacterales; family Steroidobacteraceae; genus 13-2-20CM-66-19. The sequence goes on from DATHQM010000091.1 coordinate 14,409, forward strand.
AGCCGGGCAGCACCGGCACCCCGGCCGCCTGCATGCGCGTCTTGGCGAGGATCTTCGAGGCCATGGCGTGAATGGCGGATGCCGGCGGTCCGACGAAGATCAGCCCGGCGTCCGCGCACGCCTGCGCGAACGGCGCGTTTTCGGAGAGGAAGCCGTAGCCGGGGTGGATCGCGTCCGCGCCGCTGGCGCGCGCGGCAGCGATGATGCGCGCGGCGTCGAGATAGCTCTCGCGCGCATTCGCCGCGCCGATGTGCAGCGCCGTGTCCGCCTCGCGCGTGTGGCGCGCGTTCGTGTCGGCGTCGGAATAGACCGCCACCGTACGCATACCGAGCCGCCGCGCAGTACGGAAGATGCGGCAGGCGATCTCGCCGCGGTTGGCGACCAGCAGAGTTCTGATCAAGCGCGCCTCCCTGAGTGCGCCTACATGCGGAACAGGCCGAAGCTCGTCGGCTCCTGCGGCGCGTGACGCACCGCCGCGAGCGACAGCTCGAGCACCCGGCGGGTGTCCTGCGGGTCGATGACGCCGTCGTCCCACAGCCGCGCCGAGGAGTAGTAGGGATGCCCCTGGCGCTCGTACTGCTCGCGGATCGGCTGCTTGAAAGCCTCCTCCTCCGCCGCCGTCCAGTCTCGCGCGCTGCCCTTGTGCTGCTCGCGCTTGACGGTGGCGAGCACGCTCGCGGCCTGCTCCCCGCCCATGACCGAGATGCGCGCGTTCGGCCACTGAAACAGCAGCCGCGGCGAATAGGCGCGCCCGCACATGGCGTAATTGCCCGCACCGTAACTGCCGCCGATGATGACGGTGAGCTTGGGTACCGCCGCACAGGCGACCGCGGTGACCAGCTTGGCGCCGTCCTTGGCGATGCCGCCCGCTTCGGCGCGCCGCCCGACCATGAAGCCGGTGATGTTCTGCAGGAACAGCAGCGGGATCTGCTCGCGCGCGCACAGCTCGATGAAGTGCGTGCCCTTGAGCGCGCTCTCGGAGAACAGCACGCCGTTGTTGGCGAGGATGCCGAGCGGGTAGCCGCCGAGGTGCGCGAAGCCGCACACCAGCGTCGTGCCGTAGAGCTCTTTGAACTCCTCGAATTCGGAGGCGTCGGTGAGCCGCGCGATGACCTCGCGCACGTCGTAGGGCTTGCGCAGGTTCGCCGGCACCACCCCGTACAGCTCCTCCGCCGGGTAGCGCGGCGCGCGCGGCGCCTGCGGCGGCGCGGTCGACGCGGGCGGGCGCAGGTGAGCCACGATGCGCCGTGCGATGGCGAGCGCGTGGGTGTCGTTCTCGGCGTAGTGGTCGCACACCCCCGACTCGCGGCAGTGCACGTCGGCGCCGCCGAGCGACTCGGCGTCGATGTCTTCGCCGGTGGCGGCCTTCACCAGCGGCGGCCCGCCGAGAAACACCCTGCCGGCGTTGCGCACGATCACGTTCTCATCGGACATCGCCGGCACGTAGGCGCCGCCGGCGGTGCACGAGCCGTGCACCACCGAGATCTGCGCGACGCCGAGCGCGGAGAGCGTCGCCTGGTTGTAGAAGATGCGCCCGAAGTTGTCGCGGTCGGGAAACACCTCGTCCTGCGCCGGCAGGAACGCCCCGCCGCTCTCCACCAGGTAGACGCACGGCAGGCGGTTGTCGCGCGCGATTTCCTGCGCCCGCAGGTGCTTCTTCACGGTGATCGGGTAGTAGGTGCCGCCCTTGACCGTCGGGTCGTTCGCGACCACCACGCACTCGCGGCCGGCGATGCGGCCGATGCCCGTGAGGATGCCCGCGCAGGCGATGTCCCCGCCGTACAGGCCGTGCGCGGCGAGCTGCGAGAGCTCGAGGAACGGGCTGCCGGTGTCGAGCAGCACGCGGATGCGCTCGCGCGGCAGCAGCTTGCCCGCCCCCTGGTGCTTGGCGCTGGCGGCGCGCGAGCCGCCAGCGGCCGCGCGCTGCACCTCGCTCCTGAGCTGCTGCGTGAGCGTCAGCATGGCGCTGGCGTTGGCGCGGTATTCCGGGGAGTGCAGATCGACGCGCGTGCGGAGGAAGGGCATCAGGACTTGCCACGGTTGCCGGTTTGTCCGACAATCATACGATCACGGCGGACGCGAAGGCAAGCCCATGACCACGCTCGACTGCACCGACTGCGACTTCGGCCTGCCGGCCGAAATCGAGGAGATCCGCCGCCAGGTGCGCCGCTTCGCCGCGCAGGAGATCGCCCCGCGCGCCGCCCACATCGATCACAGCAACGAGTTCCCGCGCGACCTGTGGCCGAAACTCGGCGAGCAGGGCCTGCTCGGCATCACCGTGCCCGAGCGCCACGGCGGCGCGGGGCTCGGCTACCTCGCGCACGTCATCGCCATGGAGGAGATCTCGCGCGCCTCCGGTGCGGTCGGCCTGTCCTACGGGGCGCACTCGAACCTGTGCGTCAACCAGCTGCGCCTGAACGGCAGCGAGGCGCAGCTCGCGCACTACCTGCCGAAGCTGCTGAGCGGCGAGCACGTCGGCGCGCTCGCCATGTCCGAGCCCGGAGCGGGCTCGGACGTGGTCTCGATGCAGCTGCGGGCCGTGCGGCACGGCGCCGATTATCTGCTCAACGGCCGCAAGATGTGGATCACCAACGGACCGGATGCCGACGTGTTCGTGGTGTACGCCAAGACCGACCCAAGCGCCGGGCCGCGCGGCATCAGCGTCTTCATCGTCGAGCGCGGCACGCCCGGCTTCGCCAGCGCGCAGAAGCTCGACAAGCTCGGTATGCGCGGCTCGGGCACCTGCGAGCTGCTGTTCGATGAGTGCCGCGTGCCTGCCGCCAACCTGCTCGGCGAGGAGCACCGCGGCGTGCGCGTCCTCATGAGCGGGCTGGATTTCGAGCGGGTGGTGCTCGCCGGCGGCTCGCTCGGGCTCATGGCCGCGGCACTCGACGTGGTGCTGCCCTACGTGCGCGAGCGCCGCCAGTTCGGCCAGCCGGTCGGTACCTTCGAGCTGATGCAGGGCAAAGTCGCCGACATGTACGCCGCGCTCAACGCCGCGCGCGCCTACGTCTACGCGGTGGCGCGCGCCTGCGACGCGCACACCGCGCGGCGGCGCGATGCGGCGAGCTGCATCCTGTTCGCGGCCGAGCGCGCCACCCACGCCGCGCTGGAGGCGATCCAGGCGCTCGGCGGCAATGGCTACATCAACGACTACCCGGCCGGAAGGCTGCTACGCGACGCCAAGCTCTATGAGATCGGCGCCGGCACCCAGGAGATCCGCCGCATGCTGATCGGCCGCGAGCTGTTCGAGGCGGCCGCTTGAGCGTCGAGTTCGACAAGGTGCAGATCGAGCCCGCCTACCGCAAGGTCGCCGCCGCGATCGGCGCCCGGGTGCTGTCACGCGCGCTGCGCGAGGGCGAGCGGCTGCCGTCCGAGATTGAGCTGGCGCGGCAGTTCGGCGTGCACCGCTCGACGGTGCGCGAGGCGCTGCGCGAGCTCGAGAGCCGCGGCCTGGTCGAGCGCCGGCCCGGCTCGAAGCTGATGTCGGTGAGCCGCCCGCGCCAGCACGCCGTGGCCGAGGGAGTGAGCCAGGCGCTGCTGCTGCACGACGTCACGGTGCGCGACCTGTGGGAGGCGCTGAGCATTCTCGAGCCGCCGCTCGCGCAGGCGGCGGCGCGCGCGCGCAGCGCGGCAGACCTCGAGTGCATCGCGGCCGCGGCGCAGGCCTTCGCCGCCGCGCGCGTGGACACCGAGCAGGCGGTGGCGAGCACCGCGCAGGTGTTCCGCTGCCTCGGGCATGCCACCCACAACCCGGTGCTGGGCCTGGCGCAGGAGCCGCTGCTGCAGCTGCTCGAGCCGTCGCTGCGCGTCATGATCGACAAGGTGCCGCAGGCCCGCTCGCGCATCGCCACCGCTCACCGCCGCCTGCTGGAGGCGCTCGAGGCGCGCGACGCCGATGGCGCGCACGACTGGATGGCGCGCCACATCCGCGACTTCAGGAGGGGTTACGAAATCGCCGGTATCGATCTGCAGCTGCGCCTGACGGCCCGCTAGTTGCGCAGTGGGTCGCATTCCCGCCCGGGCAAGCCCGGCGCCCGCGTGACCTGGGTCTCCGAATGCGCCGCCGGGGGCAGCCGCGAGCCCCGCCAGCGCGTATGCTTCGGCCGCGAACTCGGTCGTCCTGAGCGGGAGTCATAACATGTTGCCGTTCCTCATCCTGCTGTTCCTGGCGCTGGCGCTCGGCGGCTACCTGATCGGCGTCTACAACGGCCTGGTGCGGGTGCGTGCCGCCGTGAAGCTCGCCTGGTCCGACATCGACGTGCTGCTCGCGCAGCGCCACGACGAGCTGCCGAAGCTCGTCGAGGTCTGCAAGCAGTACATGCAATACGAGGGCGGCACGCTCGAGCGGGTGATGCGCGCGCGCGCCGGCGTGGATGCCGCCCGCAGCTCCGGCAGCATGAGCTCGCTCGGCACGGCCGAGCGCGAGCTGCGCAGCGGGCTCACCGGGCTGTACGCAGTGGCCGAGAATTACCCGCAACTGAAAGCCAGCGAGCCGTTCCAGCACCTGCAGGAGCGCATCAGCGGCCTCGAGACCGCCATCGCCGACCGGCGCGAGCTGTACAACGACGCGGCCAACACCAACAACGTGCGCATCGCCACCTTCCCCGATCTCCTGATCGCCGCCATGGGCGATTTTCCGCCCGCGCAGCTGCTGCACTTCGAGACCGATCAGAAGGCGGACGTCGATCTCAAGGCGGCCTTCTCCGCCTGACGAGCCGCGCACCCTCCGGCCCGTGAGATGATCCGGTGAGCGCACCGCAGCCCCCGCCTTATCCTGTGATCGCGCTCGTGGCGGGAGCGCTGGCGCTGCTCGCCTTGTTCCGCTTCTTCGTGCGGCTGCGCCGCGACCGCCTGGTGGCGGACACGCCGGCGATGCGGCTGCGCTCCGCCGCCCAGGGGTACGTGAAGGTTAACGGGCGCGCCGAGCCGGCCGGCCCCGCCCCCGCCGGCGCGCCACTGAGCTTGCGCCCGTGCGTCTGGTGGGACTACCAGATCGCGCAGGAGGAGCGCGACTCCAAGGGCAACACGCACTGGAATACGGTCGAGCGCGCATCGAGCGTCGAGCTGTTCAACCTGGTCGATGCGGACGGTGTGCGCTGCCTGGTCGGTCCGGTGTCGGCCGAAGTCACCCCCACCGTGCGCAACGTCTGGTACGGCTATGGGCCGCGCCCCTCCGGGCCGCCCCCCGAACCGGCCCCGCTCCTGCACCAGGGCACCTGGCGCTACACCGAGCGGCTGCTCGGTGTCGGCGCGCAGCTGTGCGTCATGGGCGAGCTGCGCTCGCATTCGGAGGTCGGCGGGGATCCGAGCGCCGCCGTGGCCGCGAAACTGCACGAGTGGAAGCAGGACCAGGGAGCGCTGCTCAAGCGCTTCGACCTCGACCACGACGGCCAGCTCAACGCGGCCGAATGGGAAGCTGCGCGCCAGGCCGCCGCCAGGGAGTCGCAGACGCAGACACTGCAGTCGTCCATCGCCCGCGTGAGCGTCATCTCCGCCCCGAGCAACGGTGAGCCGTTCCTCATCGCGCCGCTGAGCTCAGGTCAGCTCGAACGGCGCGAGAAGCTGTTCGCCGGGCTGTACTTCGTGCTCGGGCTGGTCGGGGTGATCGTGTGTGCCTGGGCGATCAGCCACGCCGGCTGATGCCGCGCTCGGCGACGACACCCGCGCCGCCTACGCCTGCACCGACGACGCCCGTAGCGACGACGCCCTCGGGCGCGTGCGCAGTGCGCAGCGACACGGCGCGATCGCTCCCGGCGTGGCCGGCCACCTTGATCGCCAGCAGCACCGGCATCGCCAGCAGCACCCCGGCAACGCCCCACAGCCAGCCGCCGATCCACAGCGCGAACAGCACCACGACGGAGTTGAGCTTGAGACGCCGGGCGAGAAACACCGGCTCCACGATGTGACCTTCCACGGTCGCGAGCGCCACGTAGCACGCCGCGACCAGTAGCGCCTGCGCGGTGCCGGGAAAGGTCACCAGCGCGACGAGCGTGACGATGGTGACGCCGACGGCCGGTCCCACATACGGGACGAAGTTCAGGATAGCGCCGAGCACGCCCCACAGCGGCGCGCTCGGCATGCCGAGCAGCCACAGCGTGGTCGCCAGCACCGCGCCGAAACACACGTTGATCAGCAGCAGCGTTGCGTAATAGCGGCCGACTTCCCGGCGGATGGCCTCGATGGTCCGCAGCCCGTGCAGTGCCGGCGTCCCGGCCGCGAACAGGCAGGTGAGGCGCGCGAGCGCCGAGGGGCCGGCCGCCAGCAGCAGGAACGCGAATGCCATGACCGTCACGGTCGTGAATGCCGCCCAGCCCGTGGCGGCGAAGATCTCCATCGCGGTCGGTACCAGCGGTGGCGGCGCCGCCGTGGCGGCGGCAGGCGCGTCAGGATCGGTGCCGGCGATGGCGCTCGCGCGCCGCGCAATGTAGTCGAGCCGACGCACCAGGGTCTGCGCCGGACGCACCTTGTGCTCGATGGTGCGCAACAGGCGCGGCGCGCTCTGCATCCACGCCTGCGCCGGGGTGGCAATCCAATCGACCGTCGCACCGATGGCGATGGCGATCAGCACCAGCAGCACTGCGGCGCTCACGGCCCGCGGCACGTGGCGGCGGCGCAGCGCCTCGACGGTGCCGGAGAGAATGCACGCCGCCAGCAGCGCCAGTGCGATGGGAATCAGCGCGTCGCGGCAGAAACGCAGCAACGCCACCGCGGCGCACAGCGCGATGATCCACAGCGGCAACGACCACGGCTGGCGGGTGCGTGCGGCGGGCTCGATCACCGCCACCTCCCCGTCTCGCCGCGACTCTGGCCGCGAATCTGCAGGCACCGCGCTCATCGGACGCTGACTGTGCCGCGGCGCTCGCCAGGGGCGCTAGAGGCCGTTGCAGCAGCGGCGTGTCGGTATCGTCTGACGCCGCTGACCCCTGCGGTCGCCCGTAGGCCGACGCGGCTCCAGCGAACCTCCCGCGGCCGACGCGCGAGCGGCATACGCGCCTACAACGCCCTCAGCACCGCGGTCGGTACAGTGCGCCAACTCGTGCGATGTGGGAGAAGGCCATGTGGACCATCCTGTTGATCATCCTGGTGCTTGCCCTGATTGGCGCCCTGCCGACCTGGCCGTACAGCGCCGGCTGGGGTTACTACCCCAGCAGCGGGCTGGGACTGGTCGTGCTGGTGCTGCTGGTGCTGGTGCTCATCGGCCGGGTCTGAGGCCGCTAGTGCCCGCCCTCCACCAACAGCCCCGCATCGCGCAGCGCTGAAGCCAGCTGCGCCTCGACGCGCTGCGCCTCCGCGCGCGCGATGCGCTGCAGGTGCAGCGTCGGACCGGTGAGCACTTCCAGGCCGCGCTTCAGCACGCTGCCGGCAGCGTGGATGCCCGCCTTGTGCTGGTCGAAGCGCTGCGCCGGCGCATAGCGGCTCATGCCGACGTACACCCCGTATGGACCGCGGCGGCGCTCGGCGAAATCCAGCAGCACCAGGTAGACGTTGCAGCGGCCGCGGCGGGTGGCGCGGAAGGTGAGCGCCACCTCGTACACCGTCGGCAGGCAATCGACGTAGCGCATGGGCAGCCACTCGGGAATCGCGGCCGCGGCGCGCCGCCACAGCGCCGCGAGCGCCGCCTCGATGCGCGCGGGCATCTCGCCGCGCATCCACAACTCGTGTATGCAGTGCGCCCCCGCAGCGCCCGCCGCGTTCGCCAGCGCGGCGCGCAGCTGCGCCTCGACGTGCTCCTTGGGCAGGCAGGCGAGCGGACGCGCCGCCGGCGGCAGCGACTCATCGAACAGCCCGCCGCGGACGCGGCCGCTCACGCGCCCGGGCGCAGCGCGCCGACACCGGCGCGCGCCGCCGCGAGCCACACGAGCGCACCGACGGCGATCGCGGCCGGCACCACCATCACCGCGCCGGCGAGTGAGCCGTGATCAGACAGGTAGCCGATGAGCACCGGCGAGGGCACGTCGCCCAGCAGATGGATGCAGAACATGCTGAGCGCCACCGCCGAAGCGCGCTCCCAGGGCGAGACGATGTTGACGATCAGTGCGTTGACGGGGCCGGTCGACATGAACAGCAGCAGCTCGGCGGCGACGATCGCCGGATAATAGACGCCGGGTGTCGGCGCGGTGAGTGCCAGCAGAGCCAGCGGCGCCGCGGCCAGCGTGACCACGCCGATGAACCACAGGTACGCCTGCCGCGTGAAGCGCAGCAGGTAGTCCCCGAGCCAGCCGCCGGCGAACGTGCCGACGAAACCGGTCACCAGCAGGATGGCGCCGAGCCCGGTGGTCGCCGCGTCGGGCGACACCCCGCGCACCCGCTCGAGAAAGGTCGGCATCCACAGCGCAAGACCCCCGAGGGCGAAGGTGTAGGCGGCGTAGCCGAGCACCACGAGCATGTAGGGGGGGCGGCGCAACAGGCCCAGGTACACCGCGACGGGGCTCAGCGCGGCCGGCCGCGCGGCGGCGGCCGCCGGCTCCTGCGCGCCGCGCGGCGGATCAGCAAGCCCGAGCACGGCGAACGCGAGCAGCATGCCCGGTGCGCCGGCAACGAAGAACGCGGCGCGCCAGCCGAGGTGATGACCGATGAGTCCGCCGAGCACGTAGCCGAGCGCCGAGCCCACCGGGATCGCCATGTTGAAGATCGCCATCACGCGTCCGCGCCGCGCGACCGCGAAGCAGTCCGCCAGCAGCGCGGGCGCAATCGCCACGCAGGCCGCTTCGCCGATGCCGACCAGCGCGCGTCCGGCGAGCAGCTGCGGGTAGTCGTGCGCGAGTCCCGAGAGCGCCGTGGCGAGGCTCCACAGAAACACGCCGATCGCGATCGGCCGGGTGCGCGCGCCGCGATCGCCCCACGCACCGAACAGCGGCGCGGCCACCATGTACACCAGCATGAACGCCGGGACCAGCCAGCCGATCTGCGTGTCGCTGAGGCCCATCGCCCCCTGCAGTTGCGGCACGATGGGCGGCACCACGTAGCGGTCGAGGTAATTGAGCAGGTTGATCGCGGTGAGGACGCTCAAGGCCCGAATGGCCGTGCGGCCCGCCGCTGCGTCGTCGCCCACTTGAGAGATCCCGCCTTGCGACTACCGGCGTGAACTGTACCTGAAGCCGCCTCAGGCGGGAGCGAGTTTCAGCCGCTCCAGATACTGGCGCACCGGCTCGCGGAAACCCTCGCTGCTGGTGACCGTGGTGCCGCCGGCGACCACCAGGATGAAATCCCCGCGCGGCGTGCGGCTCACCTCGCGCACGTGGCGCATGTTGACGAGACAGGAGCGGCTGATGCGCAGCATCGGCTGCGACTGGAAGGACTTCTCCGCCTGCTGCAGGGTGCTGCGGGCGTGGAACGACTCGCGGCCGATGGTGAGCCGCACGTAGTTGCGGTCGGCTTCCACCACCTCCACCTGCGACACGTCCAGCATGTGCATGCGGCTGCCCGCCTCGGCGAGCACGCGCGGCTGCGCCTCGGCGCGCACCCGCGCGCCGCGTTCGAGCTGTTCGAGCAGCGCCGCGAGCGCGCCCTGGCGGTCGAAGCCACCGGCGTCCTCGGCGCGGCGCCGCACGCGCGCCACGGTGGCGCGAAAGCGCGCCTCATCGAAGGGCTTGAGCAGGTAGTCGACCGCGCTTACCTCGAAGGCCTCGAGCGCGTAGTGATCGTAGGCGGTCACGAACACGATCAGCGGCAGGTGCTGCGGGTCGAGCGAGCGCGCCAGCTCCATGCCGGTCATGGAGTCCATCTGGATGTCGAGGAACAGCACCTGCGGGGCGAGCGTGCGGATGGCGGCGAGCGCGCTGCGCGCATCGCCGTATTCGCCCACGACCCGCAGGTCGGACTCACGCTCGCAGCACTCGCGCACCGTGCGCCGCGCGGCCG